>NZ_VCHT01000031.1:0-32619 GCF_005862215.1 Rhizobium sp. MHM7A | reverse complement strand
CTTGACAATTGCGGCGTCTACGTCCAGCCGATCAACTATCCCACCGTGCCGAAGAAGACCGAGCGGCTGCGCATCACCCCGACGCCGCTGCACTCCGACGCCGACATCGCCCATCTGGTCGACGCGCTGCATTCGCTCTGGTCGCGCTGCGCACTGGCGCGAATGGTTGCCTGAGCATACAGGGAAAAATGCGCATACCGGTTGCGATCAGCCAGCCGCTCGCGAGCGAGCAGCGACAAGACACCGGCCCTGGTCATAGTCCCTGACCGGCAAGCCGCCATTTCACAAGAACGAGTTGTTGGCTTCTGCTAGCACGGAGAGAACGGATCCCCATCGCGAAATCGAACATTCGTTCCCTCTTCCGCGCTCTCCGTCGCCCGGCCGATGCAGCTGCGGTTCAAGGATCCCGCCGACTTCGAACCTGGGCAGGACGCGGCATGATGGCGGGCGTCCGGCTCCCTGCGGCACTATTCTTCCAGGAGGAGGGCGGTCGCGAGGTAACCCATGCCTATGGTGCTCGCAAAAAAGTAGACGAAGAGGCCATGCACGAGATAGTTCTCAACCGCACCTGTCGCAGGAAACGCTTGCTGGCAAATGACTAGTCCCACGGTGCAACCAATTGCGAATCCCGCGGCAAACCGAGTGAGCATGAAACTGATCATGCAAGGCATAGCGCCCACCTCAGAGCTTCAATTCAAAATGTCCGGGCATCAGGATTGTTCCGGACGCAAAATGATTTTTATCAACGACTGGAACGAGCGGCCATGCAAGAAGCGGGCGAAACTGGAGACGGTAGCAATGCATCTTCTGCCTTTCGCGGCGGGCGTTTTCACGCTGCTCATCCTGCCCGGGCCGACCAACACCGTTTTGGCGATGGCATCTCAGGGTCTGACCTTCGGACGCGCGGCCGCGCTGCTCGTCACTGTTCTGACCGCATATCTTGCGATCGTCGTTCCAGCATCCGCTCTGGCCGGTTCTTTTTTCCGCGACCACCCGCTGGTTTCGCAATGCGTCAAACTTCTCTCGGCGACCTGGGTGCTGTACCTGGCGCTCCGGCTCTGGAGCATCGGATCCAGCCAAGTCGAGGCCGTGAGCCCGCGGCAGCTGGCCGTGACGACGCTGTTGAATCCCAAAGCCCTTATCATCGGAGTGACGATGGTCCCTCCCACCGCGGAGGTGCCTGCGACAGAATCTATCGCCATTCTCGCATCCGTGGTCCTGGCAGTGTCCTCCATCTGGCTGTCGATCGGCAGGGTCATGCTCGGACGTGAGAAACGAATGCCGCCATTTGCCCGGCGGTGCGGCTCTGCAACCCTCGCCACATTCTCCGCCGTGCTGACGTTCAGCGCCCTTGGCGGATAAACCTGCGGCTATTGCGCTTGCGCGCCGGAGCGAACGCCGGCGGAGTCTTCATCGCGCACCGGCGCCGACGGCAGCCGGTTTGCGGAGGCTGAATCGCGCAATTCATACTGCTTCCTGTTCCAACATTTTGACAGGCCGATCCCATTGGATGAGCACGACGCAGCCGGTGTCGCTCCAGACGGAATGCTCGGTACCGGGTGCGTTGACGACGTAGCTGCCGCGGCCGTAATCGCCCGCTTCATCCGATTGCACGCCGTCGAGCACGAGAATGGTTTCGAGCCCCTCATGCCGATGGCGGGGAACACCCGCGCCGGCTTCGTATTTCAGGAGCGCCACGCCTGGCTGGTCGTCGGCGAATGGTCGGATCCAGTGGATCGTCACCTGATCGCGAAACGGACCGAATTCCAGATCCTTCCAACCGCCTGCGGTGAGCAGTGCGCGTGTGGTTTCAGGCATGGGCGATGCTCTCCAGTATATCGTCGACTCGGGCCGTCCAGCCGACGATCGCGCCCTGGGCGCGGATCATGGCGATGGCGGCGGCCTTGAATTCGGGAAAGTAACTTTCCGTCGCCTCCTCGGCGAGCAGGCACTCATAGCCGCGGTCATTCGCTTCGCGCATGGTGGTCTGCACGCAAACTTCGGTCGTCACACCTGCGAAAACCAGCTGTTTGATACCCTTCTGCTGCAGCACTTCCGCGAGTTGGGTCGCATAGAAGGCGCCCTTGCCGGGTTTTTCGATAACCACTTCGCCTTTTACCGGAGCGAGTTCTGGCAGAATAGCCGTGCCGGGCTCGCCGGAGATGAGGATGCGACCCATGGGGCCTTCGTCGCCGATCCTGAGTGTGGGGTTGCCGCGGTCGCGTTTTGCCGGCGGCAAATCCGAAAGATCGGGCCTGTGGCATTCCATCGTGTGGATGACCGGCAGTCCGGCGTAGCGGAAGCCCTGGATGAGGCGTCTGACTTCGGGCACGATTTTCATGATGCGGCTGACGTCGTTGCCGAGGCTGGCGCCAAAGCCGCCGGGCTCGGCGAAATCACGCTGCATATCGATGACGATGAGCGCGAGCTGATCATGCCTCGCCGGAAAGGCGAAGGGTTCTGCCTTGATCTCCGCCATCAGTGATGCCCCGCCATATGGGCGCCGATCACGCCGATATCCGCCGAGCGCGCCGGCGTCTCGTAGACCAGTTTGCCTTCGGAAATGACCATGATCCGATCGGACATCTCGAGCAGCTCGTCGAGATCCTCGGAAAGCAGCAGCACAGCTGTGCCAGCGTTGCGCGCCTTCATGATCCGGGAGCGGATTTCGGCTACTGCCGAGAAATCGAGGCCGAAGCAGGGATTGGACACGATCAGCAGGTCAACCTCGCCTGTGAGCTCGCGGGCGAGCACCGCGCGCTGCACATTGCCGCCCGATAATGCCGCGATCGGCGAGGAAGACGAGGCTGTCTTCACCTTGAAATCGGAAATCAGAGCGGTGGCGCTCTTCTTCATTTTGGCCTTGTTCAGCCAGACGGCATCCTTGCCGTCCGCTTTCAGATCGAAAGTGCGGAAGGCGAGGTTTTCGCTGACCGTCATCCGCGGCGCGCAGGCGTTCTGCAGCGGCTCCTCGGGAATAAAACGGACATTGTTCTTGCGCGTCTCCACACGTGTTGCCGCGTACGTCTCGCCCTTAACGCTGACACGGCCGGTATTGGTCGGCCGCTGGCCGGCGAGGATTTCCGTCAGTTCCTTCTGACCATTGCCTGATATGCCGGCAATGCCGACGATCTCGCCAGAGCGGACGGTGAGATTTTTGATTTCGATGGTCTTGAGACCTGAGCGGTCGGGCGCCTTGACCTGCTCCACCTTGAGGACCGGCTTGGCGCCCTCCGGGACGGGGATGCGGGTGTCGAGCTCGGCGAGCTTGACGTCGCCGATCATCATCGCGGCCATCTCAGCCGTGGAGAGTTCCCCGACTTTTCCAGAGCCGACAAGCTTGCCGCGCCGCAGGACCGAAACGGCATCGGCAAACTTCGTCACCTCATGGAACTTGTGGGAAATCATCAGCACGGTCAGCTCACCACGCTCTGTCATCCCGCGTACGAGGCCGAGGATCTCATCGGCCTCTGCGGGCGTCAGGACCGAGGTAGGCTCGTCGAGGACAAGGAAGGAGCGGCCGAGATAGAGCTGCTTGACAATTTCAAGTTTCTGCTTCTCGCCGGCGGCCAGTTCGCTCACCGGCCGGTCGAGCGGGATCTTGAAGGGCATCCGCTCCATGAAGGCGGAAAGATCCTTTCGTTCCTTGGTCCAATTGATGAAAGTGGGGACTTCCGCGCGGCTGATGACGAGGTTTTCGGCACCGGTCAGCGAAGGGACCAGCGTGAAGTGCTGATAGACCATGCCGAGGCCGTAACTCGCCGCATCCTTGGGCGAGGAAATCGCCACCTCGCGGCCATCGACGGAGAGAGAACCTGACGTCGCGTGATAGAAGCCCATGATGCATTTGACGAGCGTCGACTTGCCGGCGCCGTTCTCGCCGAGCAGGGCGTGGAAGCTGCCCGAGGGCACCTTGATCGAAACATGATCGAGGGCGGTGAAACTGCCAAAACGCATCGTGATGTCGATCGTGTCGATGCCGACGGCCTTGCCGGGTTGCGGGAGCGGCGTGTCGCGGATCGTGCTCATGGCAGCTGGCTCACGAACGTTGCGGAATTGGAGACGGAGCCGAAGACGCCGCCCTGCATTTTCACCATCTTGATCGCAGCGAGATGGTTGCCGTAGTCGGTCGCGCCGCAGCAGTCTTCCAGAAGCAGGCATTCGAAGCCGCGATCGTTCGCCTCGCGCATGGTGGTGGACACGCAGACATCCGTCGTGATGCCAGTCAGGATGATGTTCTCGATACGCTTCTGGTTGAGGATCAGCTCCAGATCGGTTGCGCAGAAGGAGCCCTTGCCCGGCTTGTCGATGATCGTCTCGCCCTCGATCGGATAGAGTTCTGGGATAATGTCCCAGCCCGGTTCGCCGCGTGTGAGGATGCGTCCGCAAGGGCCTGGATCGCCGATGCCTGCGCCCATGCGCTGTGAACGCCAGCGCTTGTTGGCCGGCAGGTCGGCAAGATCGGGCCGATGACCCTCGCGAGTGTGAATGATGTGATAGCCCTTGGCGCGCATGGCGGCCAAAACCTTCTTGATGGGCTCGATGGGCGCCTGGACCAGGGACAGGTCGTATCCCATGTGGTCGACATAACCGCCCTTGCCGCAGAAATCCGTCTGCATGTCGATGATGATGAGAGCGGTATTATCCGGACGCAGGGCGCCGTTATAAGGCCAGGCATAGGGATCGGCGTCGATATAATGTCCTCTGGTTTCGACCATGGCGACCATCGTTTTTCTCCTATTCACCCGCGAGTTTGAATGTTTCGCCGTAGCGGCGCGCCGGCTTGTCGAAGCCGCAGGGCGTACCGTCCGTAACCTTCACCTGATCCTCCCACGGGAGGCGGTATTTGCCGGCAATGAGATCGTGCATGTACGTATAGGGCGCGTCATCAGCGCCGCCGGCGACGGCGACATAGCCGCGGTGACCGAACTGGTAGATATTGTTTTCGACGCTCCAGCCGAGCCGTGCTTCGCGTACAAGATCCGGACGCACTTCCGCGGTGATGATCTCGTTGACGCGGCCGGATGTGCCGTGAGCGATGATCGAGCCGTCGAAATTGCAGATCATGCCTTCGCCCATCGAGTCGAACGTGCCGTCGGAGCCGCACATGCAGACGCTCGCCGTGACCATGAGATTGCAGAAGGCGTTCGACTGGTTGGTGAAGCGCCACGCTTCGCGGATCGGCGCTGTATAGCCGGCCGTGCGGATCATGATTTCCGCACCCTTATAGGCGCATTCGCGCGCCATCTCCGGGAACATGCCGTCATGGCAGATGATGAGCGCGAGCTTGGCTCCCTTCGGCCCGTCGATGACGGGAATTCCGAAATTGCCGGGCTCCCATGGTTCGACCGGCACCCAAGGATGCATCTTGCGGTAATAGAGCTTAAGTTCGCCCTTATCGTCGATGATTAAACCGGAATTGTAGGGCATGCCCTCCGGGTTCAACTCCATGATCGAGAAGCAGCCCCAGATCGCGTTCTCGCTGCAGGCCTTCTTGAAGGCGGAGACCTCCGGACCGTCGAGCGTGCACATAATCTCCGGATTAATATCCATCGACAGGCCGTGGAGGGCATATTCCGGAAAGACGACCAGATCCATGCCGGGCTGGTTGCGCCGCGCCTTACCGACGAGATCGACGATCACCTGTGTCTGGCGGGCAAGGTCTTCCCTCGTGACCGTGACGGGAAGCTGCAGTTGGACAAGGCCGATGCCGACGCCATGTTCCGATTTGTTCAATCCGCCGAGGCCGTTCATCGTTTGACTCCTTTCAGACCTATGTCGTTCGGGCTTATTTCGTCAGGGAAAGCGCGCCAGGCGCGCCGGCGAGCGAACGGGTGGGTGACGAGGTCGCGATCATGATGACCAGAGTCAGCACGTAAGGGGCAGCATAGAAGAGGTAATAACCCTGAGTGGCGCCGACGGACTGCAGCGCCGGGCCGAGTGCACCGGCGCCACCGAAGAGCAGGGCGGCAAGGAAGCAGCCAATCGGGTTCCAGCGGGCGAAGATGACCAGCGCCACGGCCATTAGACCCTGGCCGGAAGAAATTCCTTCGTTCCAGGAACCGGGATAATAAAGCGACAGATAGGCGCCGCCGATTGCCGCCAGCGAACCGCCGACTGCGGTGGCAAGCAGTCGCACCCGATCCGGATTGATGCCCATGGCGCGCGCTGCGTCGGTACTGTCGCCGACCACGCGCAGGATCAGGCCGATACGGGTATTCTTGAAAGCCCACCAGAGAACAAAGGCGAGTGCTGCGCCAAGCAGGAAGAGCACGTTAACGTTCAGCGCCGCCTGGATCTGCGGCATGCTGGACCAGAAGCCAAGCGGAATTGCCGGCAGATGCGGCGCGGCCGGCTGAATGAAAGGCTTGCCGAGGAAGAAGGCAAGGCCGAGCCCGAACTGCATCATGGCAATGCCGATCGCGATATCGTTAACCTTCGGCCACTTGCAGATCCAGCCGTGGACGAGGCCGAAGACCGCGCCCATTGCCATGGCCGCCAGCACACCGAGCCACGGCGAATTGGTCATGACGGCGACGGCGTAAGCCGTCATGGCGCCGAAGACGAGCGTGCCTTCAAGACCGAGGTTGATGCGGCCGGAGCGTTCGGTGATCGTCTCGCCCAGGCTGACGAAGATGAAGGGCGTGGAAACGCGGATGGCGCCTGCCAGGATCGCCAGCGGCACCCCCCAGATGCCGATACCCGTCTCTTCCATCAGAGGCTCCTTTTCCAAAGGTCGGGATTGAAGACCTTGAAGCGCCCGTAGAAGGTCTCGCAGAAGAGAATGACAATGAAGAGCGTGCCCTGCAGCACCAGCACCGTTGCATCGGGCAAGCCCATGCGGCGCTGGATGAGGCCGCCCGAGGCATCGATGCCGCCGAGCAGGATCGCGACCGGGATGATCGCCAGCGGATTGTGGCGGGCGAGGAAGGCGACGAGGATGCCGGTATAGCCGTAGCCTGCCGCAAGCGATGCATTGGCGCTGCCTTGCACAGCGGAGACCTCGACCATGCCGGCCAGGCCGGCGAAACTGCCGGCGATCGCGGTGAAGCCGGCAATCAGCCTGCCGACGGGCAGGCCCTGAATCTGGGCGGCGCGTACATTGCCGCCGGCGACGCGGGCGGCGAAACCGTAGCTCGTCATCTCGATTAGTATCCAGGAGACGATGCAGGCGAGGATGCCGATGACGAGGCCCCAATGCACGTCCATGCCGGGGATGTTGCCAAGCATGTAGCCCGCTGGCAGCGGCTCGGTGGAGGGCTTGTTGAGGCTGGCCGGATCGCGAAGCGGGCCTTCGACGAACTGGTTCATCAGCGCGATGGCGATATAGGAGAGCAGCAGCGACGATATGGTTTCGTTGACGCCGCGAGAGTGGCGCAGGAAACCGGCAAGACCGATCCAGGCGCCGCCGATCACCATGGCGGCGATCGCCATGAGAACAAGGACAGGGAGGGCAGGAGCAGTCCCGACGAGCGGCATGGCCATGGCTGCGGCGGCAACGCCGCCCAGCACGACCGCTCCTTCCCCGCCAATGATGACGAGGCCGAGGCGGGCTGGCAGGGCGACGCAGAGCGCCGTCAGGAGAAGGGGTGCGGCGCGGCTTAAGCTGTTCTGTACGGAAAACCAGCTGCCAAAGCCGCCGGTGTACATGAGCTGGAAGAGCATGGCCGGCGATCTGCCGATCGCCAGGATGAAGAGGGAGAAGAGCCCGAGACCGATCAGGATGGCCACAAGGCCGATAACAATGGGTTCGGCCCTGCGCGCGGCCCATTCGAGCAGGGGTCGCAGCGAGGTTGGTTTGCCGGAAGCGACCGATATTGCGGGATCATTGGCCTGAACGGTCATGGCGCTTCCCCCTCTGTTGCGGTTTACGCCGTGGATCCGACCACGCCTTCGATCAGATAGCTCATGCTTTCGAGCTCGATCGCATCTTCGGCGTAGCTCTTGTCTGCCGTGACGACGGAGTTGCCCTTGTTATCCTTGAGCGGACCTTTGAAGACGTAGAAACCGCCCTTCATCATCTCGGCATGCGTCGCTTCGAATGCCTTGCGGCCCGCCTCGGGAACACCAGGGCCAAGCGCGCTCATCTTGACGAAACCGTCCTTCAGGCCGCCGCGCACGAAGTTGCCGAGCTTTTCGCCAGCCTGGGCCTTCTTGACGAAGTCGCTATAGACATTCCCCCAGGCCCATTCGGCGCCGGTGAGGTATTTCTCGGGCGCAAGCGGGCTCTGATTGGCGTGGTAGCCGCAGACGAAGGCACCGCGGCCGGCAGCGGTTTCGACCACCACCTTCGGGCTGTCGACATGGCAAGTGATAACGTCGGCGCCCTGGTCGACCAGCGCGTTGGTGGCTTCCGCCTCCTTGACCGCCAGCGACCATTCGCCGGTGAAGATCACCTGGCAGGTGATCGTCGGATCGACGCTGCGCGCGCCGAGCAGGAAGGCATTGATGTTCTGCAGCACCTGCGGGATCGGCTTGGCGGCGACGAAACCAATCTTCTTGCTCTTCGTCGTATGGCCGGCGGCGATGCCGTTCAGATACTGGCCCTGAAAAATATAGCCGAAATAGGAGCCGGTATTGGCCGGATGCTTGCCCTCCTGCCACAGCCCGCCGCAATGGCGGAACTGGGTATCCGGGTATTTGGCTGCCATGGCCAGCATGTGCGGATCGAAATAACCGAAGGAGGTCGGAAAGAGCAGGGTGGCGCCATCGAGATTGATCATCGATTCCATCGTCTTCTGAACGTCCACCGTCTCGGGCACGTTTTCTTCTTCAACGACGGTAATGCCGGGCAGCGCCTTGACCGCGGCAGCCCCCTCGGCATGCGCCTGGTTGTAGCCATAGTCATCCTTGGGGCCCACATAGATGAAGCCTACGGTCAGCGCCGTCTGCGCAAGCGCGCGCGAGGAGAGGAGACCAGGCGCTGCACCGACGAGAGCGGCAGCGGCAGAAGCCTGAAGGAAATGGCGTCGTTTCATGGAAAGGAGTCTGGTCATCGGAATGCTCCCCTTGCGGCGGTTTAGCCGCTTTCAATTGAATACAGCAAAGTGTATGCAATGGTCATGCCAGATTTTAGAGTATTGATTCTGTACGACAAATTCTAAGTAGTCGTCCGACAGAAGAAAGGTGCATGCAATTTCATCTCGATATGCGATCAAAAATTATGCACCGCCTACAAAATTGTCCTGCGCCTACGCCATCAGCTGGAGGTGTCATATGAAGCGTCAGTAGAAAGTTCATTTTTTCTCTATACATCAAACATATACGCCGACATTTGACTTCGCCTGTCCGAGCATGCATCTGTATGCAACCGCAACAATGCAGAATCATTCCTTGAAGCAAGTCAGGCGCAGAGAGCTCATCAGGGCAGGAACCACCGTCGAACAGATGGTACGAGCGATTGCCGATATGATTGTCACGGGGCGGATGCTGCCGGGCGAGAAGCTTGACGAAGTCTCGCTGGCGGCCCGTTTTGACGTGTCACGCACGCCCGTGCGTGAGGCGCTTCGTGAGCTCGGGGCGATGGGGCTTGTCGACCGAGAGCCGAACCGCAGCGCCGTCGTCACCAACGTGACCGAAAACTACCTGCATTCAATGTTCGAGGCGATGGCGGAACTTGAAGCGATCTGCGCCAGGCTCTCGGCTGAGCGTATGACGGTCGATGAGCGGCGCACACTGGAGCTGGAGCACCAGGCGTCGATGAGGCTCGTGCATACCGGCGCGGAAGAGGAATATGCGGCGCACAACACCGAATTTCACACCCGCCTTTATCGCGGCGCGCATAACGATCATGTTTTCGAGATGGTGACCCAGACGCGGGCGCGGCTAGCGCCCTTTCGACGGGCCCAGTTCCGGCTACCCGGACGCCTGGCGAAATCCTATGAGGAGCACGACCGGATCGTGACCGCGATCATGCGCGCTGATGGCGCTGCCGCTGCGCAGGCGGCTTACTCCCATGTGGAGATGGTCAGCGATGCCAGCGCGGTGTTTGCAACCGCCGGGGAGCCGGGCGCGCACGACGGCTGAAATCCGGCGCCTCGGATCAGCCGGAAGAAAAGCCACGACGGCAAAACCCTCGTGGCTATATGCGACTTACTCCGCAGCCTCGATAAAGCGGTGACGCTCATAAAGGAATTTCAGCACCGCCTCGCGGCATTTGAGGTATGTCCGGTCAGAGGCAAGGTCGATGCGATTGCGGGGACGAGGAATCGTTACATCGAGCACTTCGCCGATGCGTGCTGCCGGGCCGTTGGTCATCATCACGATTCGGTCGGACAGCAGCACCGCTTCATCGACATCATGGGTGATCATCACCATCGTGTTGCCGAGCCGGCTATGGATCTCCATCACCGCATCCTGAAGATGGGCGCGGGTCAGCGCGTCGAGGGCGCCGAACGGCTCGTCGAGCAGCAGGATCTTCGGCTCCATTGAAAGCGCACGGGCAATGCCGACGCGTTGCTTCATGCCGCCCGATATTTCCGAAGGCCGCTTGTCTTTGGCATGGGCCATCTGCACGAGGTCGAGATTGGCCATCACCCAGTCATGCCGCTCGGCCTTGGTCTTCGTTCTGCTGAAGACCTTCGAAACGGCAAGATTGACGTTCTCATAGACCGTCAGCCAGGGCAGGAGCGAGTGGTTCTGGAAGACGACAGCGCGTTCCGGACCCGGCTCGTTGACCTCGCGGTCCTCAAGGAGCACCGCGCCTGCAGAAACCGGGGTCAGACCGGCGATGAGATTGAGCAAGGTGGACTTGCCGCAGCCCGAATGGCCGATGATCGAAACGAACTCGCCCTCGGAAATTGTCAGGTTAATATCCCTCAGGACATCGGCGCGCACACCGCCGCGGTCGAAATGCTTGTCGATACGGTCGAGCTTCAGATAGGCGTTCATAAGTCGCGCTCCTCAATTGGCCATGGCGCCGCGGGTGACGATGTTACCGAGCGCCGCCACCAGCTTGTCGAGGGCAAAGCCGACGATGCCGATATAGGCCAGCGCCACGATGATGTCCGGAAGACGCGACGAGTTCCAGGCATCCCAGATGAAGAAGCCGATGCCGACGCCGCCGGTCAGCATTTCTGCCGCGACGATGGCAAGCCAGGAGAGCCCGACGCCGATCCTGAGACCGGTGAAGATGTAGGGCGCTGCCGAAGGCAGCATTATCTTCAGGAAAAATTCGAACTGGTTGAGGCGCAGCACCTCAGCGACATTGCGGTAGTCCTGCGGAATGTTGCGAACGCCGACGGCGGTATTGATGATGACGGGCCAGATCGAAGTAATGAAGATGACAAAGATCGCCGAAGGGCTGGAATCCTGGAAGGCTGCGAGCGAGAGCGGCAGCCAGGCGAGCGGCGGAACCGTCCGCAGCACCTGGAAGATCGGATCGAGGCCGCGCATTGCCCAGACAGACTGTCCGATGACGGCTCCGATGATGACGCCGGCCACCCCCGCTAGCCCGAAGCCGTAAGCGACACGTTGCAGCGAAACGAGCACTCGCCAGCCGAGCCCGATATCCTGGGAACCGTAATTGAAGAAGGGATAGGCGATCAGGTCATAGCTGTCCTGCCAGACCTGATGCGGGGAGGGTAGAGACGCGTCGGCCGAAGAGCACAGCACCTGCCAGACCAGCAGGAGAAGCGCCAGTACGACGGTTGGCGGAACGACATTGCGAAATGCGGCCAGACCCGCACGGCGCAAGTCGATCCGTGGTCCATGCCCGCCCGAAAACGGCAGGACCTTTGCCGCCCGCTTAACGGAGACGGCCGTGGAGGGATTTTGTTTATTTGCCAGGGCGGACATCGACGCGCTCCTCACGTGAAAAAGGGGCCGGCGCGCTGGTCGCGCGCCGGAAACGGCTCAGGAGACAGCCTTGATCGAAAGGCTTTCGAGATAGGCGGAGGGATTTTCAGGATCGAAGACCTTGCCGTCGAAGAAGGTTTCCTTGCCGCGGGACGACGATGCGGGAATGTCGGCAGCAGCGATTCCGAGATCCTTGGCAGCCTCGCGCCAGATGTCTTCGCGGTTCACCTCGTTGACCAGCGCCTTGATATCCGTCGTCGCCGGCAGATTTCCCCAACGGATGTTTTCGGTCATGAACCAGCTATCGTGGCTCTTGAACGGGTAGGAGGCGCCGTCCTTCCAGAACTTCATGTAGAGGTCGGTTGCTTTGACCTCGCGACCGTTGCCATAGTTGATGTCGCCCTTGAGGCGGCCGAGCACATCCTTGGTCGGGACGTTGAACCATTGGCGCTTGCCGAGAATCTCAGCCATCTCCGCCTTGTTGTCCATGCTCTCGCACCATTGCTGCGCTTCCATGACGGCCATCAGCAGAGCCTTGGCGGCATTGGGGTTCTTTTCGATCCATTCGGCGCGCAGCCCCAGCGCCTTTTCAGGGTGGCCCTTCCAGAGCTCGCCGGTGGTGGCGGCGGTGAAGCCGATCCCCTGGTTGACGAGCTGCTCGTTCCATGGTTCGCCCACACAGAAGACGTCCATGTTGCCGACCTTCATATTGGCCACCATTTGGGGCGGCGGCACGACGATCGTCGAAACGTCCTTGTTCGGGTCAATGCCGCCGGCAGCGAGCCAGTAGCGGATCCAGAGGTCATGAGTGCCGCCCGGGAAGGTCATTGCAGCCTTGATCTCCTTGCCTTCCGCCTTCTTCTTTTCGAAAGCCGCCTTCAGCTTCGAGGCGTCGAGCTGGACGCCGGTTTCGGCATATTCCTTGGCGACGGAAATACCCTGACTGTCGAGATTGAGCCGGGCGAGGACCGCCATCGGCACCCGCTTGTTGTTCTGCGTCACCTTGCCGGTATGCATCAAATAGGGGAGCGGCGAGAGGATATGGGCGCCGTCAATACCGTTCGCCGCGCCACCCAGCACGAGATTGTCACGGGTCGCACCCCAGGAGGCCTGTTTGGCGACATCGGTTTCCGGCAGGCCATACTTTTCGAAAAGCCCTTTCTCCTTAGCGATAATCAGCGGCGCGGAATCCGTGAGCGCGATGAAGCCGAGCTTGATGCCTTTCACTTCAGGGCCAGGCCCAGCTGCGAACGCGCCGGATGGAAAGGCAGTCTTGACGGCACCGATGAGGGCGGCCGTCGCAGTCGTCTTGAGAATGTTGCGGCGGGTGATGCCGGGTGTCGAATTCTTTGTCATGCGCAGGTTCCCTCTGCTGGCTGAATTTGGACACAAAAAAACGCCGCCGGAATGCGTCCACGGGATGGATAGTCCCGATGGCAAACCTTGCGACGTCGGTGTCTAACGTAAGCGCTTATGCCGCGCCTATCTGCGCCGGTCGCCGTTGACCGATGCATTTAGGAGGCCTGCAATCAGCGTGCCAATTTCAGAAAAGTCGGATAATGCTTTGAAAATTATCCAGGAAGTTTGAAAATCAGGCATTGCCTATTTGTTGAGCATCGACGCAACATGATAATGTTTTATGCGTTTATGTCTCGCCTGCATTAGCAAGAGCTTTCTATTTGTGCACTGCACATGGGCGGTGAGCTTATACTGGCGGAAGACCGAAACGAAACTCGATCGATCTTGGAACCGAAAAACCGGCTATTTACTCAATCACGCCCCTGCTATCCAACCAGCTAGAATAACGCTCCGTATTCCGCTTTGAGCAGGAGATGCCGATGAAGAAGATTTTCAATCCGCCCTCGGTCCGCCGTCCGTTCGGTAATTATAATCATGGATTGCTTGTGCCGCCGGGCGCTTCGCTGCTCGTCACCTCAGGTCAGCTCGGCATTGGTCTCGACGATGACGTGCCGGAAGACATCGGCAAACAGGCCGAGATGTGCTTCGAAGCGATCAAGGCTATTCTTGAAGATGCGCAGATGAGTTTTGCGGACGTCATCCGCATTTCCGGGTTCGTAACGAAGCGGGAGGATTTCCCAACCTATATGGCGGTGCGCGACAAGTATACGTTGGACCCGAAGCCGGCCTCGACATTGATCATCGTTAGCGGGTTCACACGGCCGGAATTTCTCGTCGAAGTCGAAGTCACAGCCGCCAAAATACTATGATGCCCAGTGGCGCGATGCGCTTCAGAAATTTTCCATCGACGTCTTCACCTTCGCCAGAAAACGCGCTCGCGTTTCAGGCGTACAGTTGTTCATGTCGTAATGAGCAAGGAAGGTGACCGGGCGCAGCGGATTGATCTGCGCCCTCAAAACCCGCTTGACGATCTTCTTTGGCGGGTTGCCGGCGGCGAAGGCGCGGAATGGCGTTGCTCCATAAGTCAGCACAGCGGCAAGCCGTCTGATATGGCGCAGCCGCGATTCCACCTTGCCCTCAATGAGTTCGAAGGAGACACCGGGAAGCCAGACGCGATCGAAATAGCCTTTCAGTATCGCCGGGAAACCGAAGTTCCAGACCGGTGTCACCAGCACCAGTCCTTCGGCCCGCTTCAGCCGCTCGACATAGGATTTCACCGGTTCGGTATTGCCGGGATAGTCGTGATAGGCGAGCCGGTCATGCCGGGAAAGAACGGGATCGAAGTTCTCGGCGTAGAGATCGCATCCGTCCACGTCGTGGCCGGCGTGGCGCAGGCTTTCCAGCGTCTGCTTGTAGAGCGCCTTGCCGTAGCTTTCCTCCACCGGATGCGAATGCAGCACGAGAACCCTCATGAGGCCTCCATGACGCTCGCAAGGCCGGGGAAGAGATAGTTCTTGCCGGCATTGAAATCGAAGTCAGGGTTCTCCCAGGCGATCATCTTGCCGGGGTTCAGAAGCCCCTTGGGATCGGTTTCGTGCTTGAAGGCGAGCTGTACCTTGTCGGTGCGCTTCATGCCGCCTTCCTCCAGCGTATAGCGGTGCGGATTGAAGATCGGGCAGCCGTGATCCTGGTGGATTTGGATGATCTCTTCAAGACGCTCCTCTGTGGTATAGCGCACCAGCGGCAGACCGGAGCACTGGATCTGCCCGTCGAACTTGATGAATTCGAGATGCCCCGGCACCTCGTCGCCGAAGATCTCCACCATCTTGGCGACCTTGGCCACGTGATCCGGGCCCGGATACTGGACCTGCAGGTAGGTAAAGCCCGGATCGACCTTCAGCGCCCGCAGGGTCGTGTGGTTCCAGGCAAGTTCGTAGGCATGCGGGATGCCCTTCATGCTCTCGACCTTGTCGGAGCGGAAGATCACTTCGCCCTTGTGGGCTGAAGTGAAGGCCAGGAAGGCATCCATCGCATGCGGTGCGATCATCAGCACCACCACCGACTGCCCCTTGCGGATATAGGGCTTGTGACGGGTGAAGTAGTCATGAGGGATCGGAGCAGCGATTGGCGCTATCTCTTTGACGAGAATGCCATTGCATTTGGCAAGCGCGTCCGAAAATCGCACGCATGCCATGAAATCGTCATAGCCGACGAGAACGTCGACCCAATCATAGGCAGGTGCCAGCGGCATTTCGATCTCGGTGATGACGCCGTTAGTGCCGTATGCATGGCTGACCTTTTGCAGGTCCCAGCCGGTGAGATCGAGCACACGCGGCTCGGCTTCCATGGTGACGACCCGCAGGCGCAGAATATTGCCGAGATCGCGCAAGCCACCCCAGGTGATCGAGCCGACGCCGCCGGAGCCGCCGGCGATGAAACCGCCAACGGTCGCCATCTGAGCCGTCGAGGGATGGAACCGCAGCTCCTGGCCGGAATGGGCCTTGGTCTGTTTGTCGAGCTGGGCAATGATGACGCCCGGTTCGCAAATCACCCGGCCGGGATGGATTTCCTTGATCTTGTCCATGGCCGCCAGGTTCAGCACGATGCCGCCGGAGAGCGGCATCGCCTGCCCGTAATTGCCGGTGCCGCCGCCACGGGGCGTGACCGGCACGCCATGCGCGAAGGCAACCTTCAGCGTCCGGATGACCTCTTCCTCGTTTTTCGGCGTGACGACGAGATCGGCCGTCACATTGTCGAGCTGCGCCTTCAGTATCGGCGAATACCAATAGAAATCGCGGCTCTTCTGGCGCACCAGCGCCGGATTGTCTTCGATGGCGATGCCCTCGAGTTCCTTTTTGATCGTCTGATAATCCGGCATGTCAGGCTCCAACGACGCTGTCGAGTTCACGATAGTCCGGCAGGCTGCGGTCAATTACCTTGCCGCGGCGAAGCACGACGCGGTCGGACTGCGGACGGGAAAGAAATTCGCTCCAGCGCCTGGCGCTGAAGAGCACGAGATCGGCCGATGCGCCGACGGCGATGCGCCCCACATCCGGCCGGCCGAGAATATCGGCGGGTGAGGTGGTGACGACGCGGGCGGCGGTATCCAGCGGATGGTCGAGATGCAGGATGCGGACTGCCTCACGAAACACCTCCACCGGGTCGAGATCGCCATAGGCGTAGAAGGGATCGCGGGTATTGTCGGAGGCGACCGCTGTCGCGACGCCGGCCGCGGCCAGTTCCTTGAACAGGGTGACGCCGCGCCAGCGCGGTGTCCGGCCGCAATAGCGGTCCTGCAGATACATGTTGCACATCGGCAGCGAGACGATGGCGATACCGGCCTCTGCGACGAGATCGACCGTGCGTTTTGTCGTCTCCTCATCCTGGCGGGCGAGTGAGCAGCAATGGCCGGCCGTCACCTTGCCATCGAAGCGGTTGCGGAGCACCGCTTGCGTGATCGCCTTTAGGGTTTCGGCAGCCGGATCGTCCGTCTCATCGACATGAAGATCGACATCGAGGCCCGTATCGGCCGCGGTTCTGAACAGCATGTCGAGCTGGCTGTCGAGAGCGGCGCTCATCCGGGTGACGCCGCCGATCAGCCCGCCCGTTTCGCGGACCACCGCGACGAGATCGGCGAAATAGGCCGCGTCCGCCATGTTTTCCATCGGAAACAGCGCCACGGCCTGCAATGCGATCCTGTCCTTCCAGGCCTCGCGCATTTCGGCGAAGACCTCGAAGGAAATGCGGTGCTGCGGCGCAAGAGAATCGAGATGGGTTCGAATGAGGCTGGTGCCGTGTGCGTAGGCGGAACGCAGGGAAAACTCCATGCGCTTCTTCACGTCGGCGGCCGACCAGTGCGCCTCGCGATCGGCGCGCACAGCTTCCAAAGCTCCCGGGAATGTGCCGTCCGGATTGGCGTTGCGCGGCCAGATGTGGCCCTTGTCGAGATGCGTGTGCATATCGGCGAAGCAGGGCCAGACCATGCCCTCCTTCAGGTCGGATTTCGCCAGCTCCACGGGCGCTTCCCCGGGTGGCAATACACCGGCAATGATGCCGTCGGCGATGACGATATCGGCCCGGACGAGCCCCTCGACAACAAGCCCCTGATAACCGGTGACGGCGGCGGCAGGCAGCGTTGCATTACTCAGCACGAAGCGGCCGGCATTGGGCGGCGATATAAAGGAATAGGTCATCAGTTTTCCCGTTTCAGGCTGCTCTCGTGCCAGCGGTGCAGGGCAAGCCAGGAAATGAAGGAGGTGACGGCGAAGATCGCCACGCCGAGCAGAGAGAGCATCAGCAGCGCCGCGAAAAGGCGCGGAATATTGAGCCGGTACTGCGCTTCGAGAAGCCGGAAAGCGAGACCGGATCCGGCACCCGCCGAACCTGCGGCAAATTCCGCGACGACGGCGGCAATGAGCGCGAGGCCGCCGCCGATCCTGAGACCAGTCATGAAATAGGGCTGGGCGGCCGGCAGCTTGAGAAAGAGCAGCGTCTGCCAGCGTGAGGCGCCGTAGAGCTCGAACAGGTTGATGAGATTGTGGTCGACGCTTTTCAGCCCCTGGACCATATTCGAAAGGATCGGGAAGAAGGCGACGAGGAAAGCGCATATCAGCAGCGCCACCTGCGTCGACGGCGCGTAGATTAGGATCAGCGGCGAGATTGCGACAATAGGTGTGACCTGGAGGATGACCGCGAGCGGATAGAAGGCGAGTTCGATCCAGCGCGATTGCACGAGGAAGATCGCAAAACCCACGCCGCCGACGAGCGCCAGCATTAGCGACATCAGCGTGATCTTGGTTGTGACCCAGAGGGCAGGGGCAAGCGTACCCCAGTCGGTGACGAAAGCGCTGGCGACAGCGGCCGGGCCTGGCAGAATATAGGGCGGCACGCCGGACAGTCTGACATAGGCATACCAGATCAGGATCAGCGCCGTGATAACAAGCAAAGGGATCAGGACGCGCAGCGCCAGATCGCGGCTCCTGACGCTTGCAGCGGTTTTGACAAGCAGCGGTGCGGCGGCCGTTTCGTCACTCATCGATGATCCCCCGCAGCGTTGATCGCGCCGATGAGCGAATGCGAGACCGTCTCGCAGGCTTTGCGATACTCTTCCGAAGTGCGGTAATGGGCGTCGCGTTCCAGGCTGGCTGTCAGCGGCAGATCGGCATGCACGCGTCCGGGCCTTGCCTTCATCACAACGATGCGGTTCGAGAGATAGGCGGATTCGAAGACAGAATGGGTGACGAAGATGACGGTAATGCCGGTCACCTTCCAAAGCCGGAGCACGTCGTCATTCAGCTTCTGGCGGGTGATCTCGTCGAGAGCCGCGAAGGGCTCGTCCATCAGCAGCAGCTTCGGCTTCGTCACCAGCGCGCGAGCGATCGACACACGCATCTTCATGCCGCCGGAAAGCTCGCGCGGGTAGGCGCTGGCGAAATCCTCGAGCCCAACGGTGGTCAGCGCTTCCATGATCTGATCATGCGCCGCCTTCTTGGAAATATGTCGAAGCCTCAGCGGCAGGTGAACATTGTCGAACACGTTCTTCCACGGCATCAGCGTCGGCTCCTGAAAAACGAAGCCGATATCCCCCTCCGGAAGGCCCTTGGAATTGATGCGCGAACTCGGCCAGTCGATCGCCCCTGACGTGACGTCGCCTAGGCCGGCAATGATCCGCAGCGCCGTCGACTTGCCGCAACCGGAAGGGCCGAGCAGGCTGATGAACTCACCGCCTTCCACGGTGAGCGACATGTTCGAAAGCGCGACAGTTCCGCTGGAGAAGGCTTTCGAGACCGATTGCATGACGACCAGCGGCCGCTTGCGCGTCTCTTTCGGGGATAGTGCCTGAGCTTCTGCTGGGGGCATTGGCTGTCTCGTTCATGCAGGGGAATGTGATCCGCCGTGTTCGCGGCGGATCGCAGATGGCGTGTGCGGCTTACTTCTTCATCGCCATTCCAATGCCCTTGCAGACGAATTTGGTCGTGAAGGCCTTGGTATAATCCGTCTCCGGCTTGAACACCTTGATCTCAACCATTTCGTCGAAGAACGCCTTGTAATGCGCCTCGGTCAGGCAGCCGATGCCCTTGTCGAGACTGTCGCCGGATTCGATGATGCCGTATTCCTTCATCTTGGCGATGGAATAGGCGATCTGGCCATCCGTCATTTCAGGATTGTCCTTCTTGATCAGCTCGTTGGCCTTGGTGTTGTCGCCGTAGAGATAGTGGTACCAGCCCTCGATCGAGGCGTCGACGAAGCGCTGGACGAGATCGGGCTTGGCGTCGATCATTGCCTGGGTCGTGGTGATCATCGTCGAATAGGGAGAGTAGCCGTTGTCGGCGAGCAGGAAGACTTTCGGCTCGAAGCCGGCCTGCTTCTGGATCTCGTAGGGTTCGGAGGTGAGATAACCTTGCTGTGCGGAATCCTTGTCGGCAAGGAAGGGCGCAGGGCTGAAATTATAGGGCTTGTACTGCTCGTCCCTGAAACCTTTGAAATTCGCCTTCATCCATTCGAAATAGGTAAGATAGCCGTCCTTGCTGAGAAACAGCGTCTTGAGTTTAGCGAGATCTTCGAATTTCTCGATGCCTGCATCGGGATGTGCGATTAGCACCTGCGGATCCTTCTGGAAGATTGCGGCGACATCGACGAGCGGGATGCCCTGCTCGACGGCCGAAATCTCGCCCTGCGGTCCGCCCATGTAGAAATCGATCTTACCGGAGATCAGCAGTGCGCTGTTTGCCGCATTGGGGCCTCCCTGGACGATTGTCACATCGAGGCCGTATTTCGCATAGGTGCCATCGGCAACCGCCTGATAGAACCCGCCATGTTCGGCCTGCGCCAGCCAGTTGGTGCCATAGCTGACCTTATCGGCTGCATGCGCGCCAGCCATGCAGGCTAACATTCCGCCAAGACCTATAAGTGCGGAAGAGACGCTGTGCTTCACTATATTGGACATGATCGACGTTCCCCTTCTGAATTCGCAACGTCTGAGGCGACGTCCGATTTTCTTCATAGGAGCGATTGCTTTGCTCTTTGAAAAGCATCAAAATTCGTGCGCAATGATGCCTTTTCGGCATCTCACCGAAAGCCTGTGCCTAATTTACGCTCCGTGCTTGATTTTTGTGCAACGAGGTCCTGATGCTGCACTCCAGAAAGCTGCTCTATATCAACGAGATCGCCCGATCGGGCTCGATCCGAAAGGCGGCGGCACGGCTGAATGTGGCGTCTTCGGCGATCAACCGGCAGATTCTCGCGCTGGAGGAGGAAATGGGCGCGCCGCTGTTCGAGCGCCTGCCGCGCGGGCTGCGCCTGACTGCCGCCGGCGAGCTTTGCATCGAACATATTCGCGACGTCTTGAAGAATTACGAACGGCTGGAGGGGCGCATCCGCAGCCTGAAGATGCAGCAGGCGGGCAAGGTCAGGCTGGTGACGACGGTTGGCCTTGCGGCAGGGCCGCTGCCGGAAATCATCGCGCGGTTCCAGTCGGAACATCCGCGCGTCTTCATGCAATTGCGCAATGACGCCGGCACGATGACGGTCAATCCGGTGCTGTCAGGCGAGGTGGATATCGGCCTCGGCTTCAATATTCCGGCAACGCCCGGCATCCGCACCCTCGGCAATTTCGACATTCCTATCGGCGTTGTTCTGCCGCCCGGTCACCACCTGATCGGCTCCGGGCCGATCAACCTGGCGGATATCGTCCAGGAGCGGCTTGTGCTGGCACAGCAAGGGACGAGCCTGCGTGACGTGATCAATCTGGCCCTGGCGCGCCTGGACGTGCATGTCGAACCGGTGCTCGAAACCAATGCCTCGGAGATGCTGAAGAAGCTGGTCAAGTCGGGGGCGGGGCTGACGATCCTGAACCCGCTCGATGTCATCACCGAATGCCGGCAGGGCGAATTGGTCTTCCGACCGATCGCGGAGCCGCATGCGCGCCGCCAGCCGATGAAGCTTTTTGCCCGCGCACGCGCGCCGCTTGATTCCGCCACCAGCCTATTCGTCGAATATCTGCTGGCGGAACTGGCCGGGCTGGTGCAGGAGCTGCAGGCCAAGGGTCACATCGCGGCAGATACGTCCGTCGCGATATAAGCCACGGTTCGGACAAGGCTTTACTTCGCGTAAAGATGGGAAAGCGGATAGCTCTTCAGGTCGTAAAGCAGTTCGACAAAACCCTTGACCTGATGGCGGCAAATGGCCTCGCCCTTTTCGGCTGTGCCCAGAGATGCGTCGCCGACGACGCCATGGGGATTGAGGTCATGGGCGATCCAGGCCAGCGAATGCGGCGGCAGCGGCTGCATGTATTTCGATTGCTCGCGCATCCATTCCGCCTTCGACGTGAAATTCTCAGCCTTGTCCATCCGTACCAGATCGGGCCGGAAGTAGAGCATGAGCGACGTTTCCACCTCGCCGCCATGGATGCCGTATTTCAATTCATGTTCGCTGATCATGCCTTGGGGATGGCCGAAGCGACCCCATTGCGTGGAGACGACCGCCATCGCGTAGCGCACGCGCAGCTCCCGCGCGACAATGCTCATGATATCGACATTGCCGCCATGCGAATTGACGATCACCATCTTGCGGATGCCGGCTTCGGCAACCTTGGCGCCGATCGCGGTCCAGACCTGAATGAGCAGTTCGGCGCCGAGCGACAGCGTTCCCGGTCCATAGATATGCTCGTTGGCCTTGCCGATCTCCTGTGTCGGAAGCACCAGACAATCGAGATCAGCTGGCTTCTGCTTCCGCAACTCGGCAAGCATGCCTTTGGCGATGGCGACATCGGTCGCGACAGGCAGATGGGGGCCATGCTGTTCAATCGAGGCGATGGGAAGCACGGCGATCGTAGTGTCAGCGGGAAGCCCGGCAAAATCGTAGCTGTTCAGTTCACTCCAGTAGAATGGCATTGGCATCGCCGCACCTCTCATTGCTAATCAAGCAGTGAGTAGGGAAAATTATTGCGCACGAAAAGCATCAATTTACGCCCATACCGATGCCTTTTAGTGGCTGGTGAAGCCCTGTTGCTCTTTGCAGCCTTTGCCCATCGCGGGCACTAAAGAGGGCATGCCGCATCAAAGTGTGCGCGGGTTCCAGACAACGACGCACAGAAACAAAATGAACTGAAGGCGGGCAGATGCACTCCGTCCCTATCGCCTGCCCGTCCAGATCGCGCCGGT
The DNA here is from genome assembly GCF_005862215.1 of Rhizobium sp. MHM7A. Classification (NCBI taxonomy): domain Bacteria; kingdom Pseudomonadati; phylum Pseudomonadota; class Alphaproteobacteria; order Hyphomicrobiales; family Rhizobiaceae; genus Rhizobium; species Rhizobium sp. MHM7A. The sequence goes on along the minus strand of NZ_VCHT01000031.1, from coordinate 10,303 downwards.
CCTGGCAATGAGACCCGCAAGAACCAGCTGCATCACCTTTGACAGGAGCTTTTGCATCCGGTCTCCCTTCAGGCCGCCGGGCTGACTGCCCTGATATAGTTGCGCCAGCCGCCGAACTCGGTGATCTCTCGTCCACCGGCCACCGCATGCCCCTCGCAGAGAAATCCCGTTACGCAAGTTCCATCATTGAGGGTGATCTTGCCCACACCAAGCGGAGCCGGAATGTTCTGGACGAAATGGGCGAATGCTGCCGGTGGCAGGGCCCAGACTTCAACTTCCACCCCATTGCCGGAAAAGTCCGGATCTCGCACCAGCCCCGGCTTGGGCGGGACCGTGCCATTGAGGGCAAAGAGCCGGTAGCTGTCATCCGTTCGGGCTGCTCGCAACCTGTATCCGCCCACCCGCGTCAGCTCATGGTTCAGCGGCATATCGGTCAGATGCGCGCCGACGACCACGATCGGAACGAAGTCATCGGCTGGAAGTATCACGCGGCTTGCCTCCGGCAGCGCGGCTTTGCGGTCCTTACCCATGCCGGTCTCTGCCGCCCGGTGCATGGCATCGGCGAAGGGCGCCATCGCATCGTCGGTGAAGGCAGGCCCCACCAACATCACACCTGCAGGCAGATGGCCGCTAGCGTCAAAGCCGGCGGGAATGGCAATCGCCGCGCAGTCGAGCAAGTTGGCAAAGTTGGTATAGCGGCCGAAATGGCTGTTTTTGACGATCGGGTCCGCCTGCATCTCTTCGACGGTGTAGGTTGTGGGGGAGGTCGGCAGCATCAGGAAGTCCACCTTCTCCCATTTGGACCGGGTTTTCTGCCGCAGCGCCTCCAGCCTGTACCGGCCTTCGAAGGCGTCGACGGCGTCATAAGCTCTTGCCCCTTCGATGATCGCCCGCACTGTCGGGTCAAAATCATCGCTATTTGTTGCCAGGAACTCTTTGACCGCCGCCAGCCGTTCGGCGACCCAGGGGCCGTTGTAGAGCAGTTCAGCCGCCTGCCGGAACGGCGTGTAGTCGAAGGGAACGATGGTGGCGCCGAGCGCGCGCGCCCTTTCGATCGCGGCGTCATAGAGGGCTTCGACTTGCCTGTTGCCGAAGAATTCCCGCTCTGCTCCCTCGAGCACACCGATCCGCAGGCCGGAGGCAGGCAGGTTGGCTGGAACCGCCTTTCGCGAGAACGGATCGGCGGCATCGTAACCCTCCATCACCTTGCGGATGGCAACGCCGTCGCCGACCGTTGGCGCGAAGACGGTGACGACATCGACGCTGCGGCAGGCAGGCACGACGCCGACATTCGGCACCAGCCCCGGAGTCGGTTTGATGCCGACGAGATTGTTGAAAGCCGCCGGCACGCGCCCGGAGCCGGCCGTGTCCGTCCCGAGCGCGAAGCTCGCCAAGCCCGAGGCGACGGCAACCGCCGAGCCGGAGCTCGAGCCGCCCGACACATAGTTCTTGTCGAAGACCGAGCGCGGCGCCCCATAGGGCGAGCGCGTACCGTTGAGACCGGTCGCAAACTGGTCGAGATTAGTCTTGCCGATGACGATTGCGCCCGCCGCCCTAAGCCTCGCAACCACAGTTGCGTCCTTCTGCGGCTGGTAGGAAAAGGCAGGGCAGGCAGCTGTCGTCGGCAGACCCGCCACGTCGATATTGTCCTTTACCGCGAAGGGAATGCCCCAAAGCGGCAGGCTGTTCGGCTCCGGTGCACGCTCCGTCAGAGCGCGCGCTTCGGCCCGCAATATCTCCTCGGGCGTCGGCGTGATGAAGATAGCGGGATCCGTCGAAGCGGCCCGGCGGGCAATGACGATCTCGATGATATCGAGCGGGCTTTTGCCTGCCTCATAGGCTGCGCGAAGGCTGGTTAGATCAAGAATGGTCGGCAGCATAGGTCAGCACTCCTCCAGAACAACAATGATATCGCCCGCTTTGACGTTTCGTCCGGGGCCGGCGCGCAGGTCGCGAACGCGGCCTGGCGCATGTGCGGTAACGTTGATTTCCATTTTCATGGATTCGATGATGGCAAGAGTGTCACCGGCCGCAACCGGTGCGCCCGGCTCGACCAGCAGTTTCCAGATATTGCCGGGCACGGCACTGGCAACCCCGAAACAGCCTTCGGGGATGTCCCCATCCGGGCCTTCGCTGGAGCCTTCGTCGGTGACAAAGCTGTCGAGGCCCGCCTCTTTCCAACGCTGGCGTTCGGCATCGAAAGCGGCCTGCTGGCGAGTCTTGAAGTTCCCGATCGAGGCGGCATTGGCCTGCAATTCCCGCTCATAGGCGGCGTATGAGAATTCCGTCTCCTCGATCCGGACGGGATAGCCCCCGTGCGGGAAGGCGCTGCGGGCTTCCGCCAGTTCCCTATGGTCGACCGGGAAGAAACGGATCTGATCGAAAAAGTCGAGCAGCCACGGCTTGCCCCTGGCAAAGACCGGCGTCTGCCGCCAAGTATTCCAGACCTGGATGGTGCGTCCGAAGAGTTGGTATCCGCCTGGACCCTCCATGCCATAGATGCACATGTAGGCTCCGCCAATGCCGACGGCATTTTCAGGCGTCCATGTGCGGGCCGGATTGTACTTCGTCGTCACCAGCCTGTGGCGCGGATCGACCGGTGTGGCCACCGGCGCGCCGAGATAGACGTCCCCAAGGCCAAGCACGAGATAGTTGGCATTGAAGACAACGTCGCGCACGGCCTGTTCATCCGCCAGGCCATTGATGCGGCGGATGAACTCGATGTTGTCAGGGCACCAGGGTGCGTTCGGCCGCACGAGTTCCTGATACTTGCGCATGGCAAGTTCCGCATCCGGATCGTTCCAGGAAAGCGGCAGATGCACCATGCGGCTCGGCACGGTGACATCCTGTGCCGCCGGCAGGCTTGCCTCGATCTCAGAGAGCAGACCGAGCAGGCGTTTGCGGGTCAGCGTCGTGCCGTCATAATGAATCTGCAGCGAGCGGATGCCGGGCGTGAGATCGATGATGCCGGGCAATCGGACCTGCGAGACGGCCTGCATCAAAAGATGCACCCTCAGCCGCAAGGCAATGTCGAGCGTCATCGGCCCGTATTCGACTAGCAGGTTGTCATCGCCCTGGCGGCGATAGACGACGGAGACAGGCCCGTCGTCCCGCTTGCCGATGACAGGCGAGCCCGTCTCTTGCTTCGCCCGATGCACGACGGGGCCGGCGATCGGATCGTCCGGTCGCGCGACAGGATGGAAGCGGATGCGATCACCCGGCTTGAACTGGCCCATTTTCCATTGTTCGTCGCGCGCGATGACCGCCGGGCAGACGAAGCCGCCGAGGCTCGGCCCGTCCGGCCCAAGGATGATGGGCATGTCGCCGGTGAAATCGATCGCGCCGATGGCATAGGCATTGTCATGCAGGTTGGAGGGATGGAGGCCGGCCTCGCCGCCATCGCTGCGCGCCCATTTCGGCGCAGGGCCGATCAGGCGAACGCCGGTGCGGGCGCTGTTGAAATGCACTTCGTAGAGCGTCGAAAACAAAGTCTCGATATCACCGTCCTGAAAAAAATCAGGCGCCCCATGCGGACCATAGACAAGGCCGACATCCCATTCGCGCGTCAGTTCCGCTGGCTCCGTTGCCGGCATCGGCGGCTCGGCCGCGGCCTGGCGTGCGAGATGCAGAACGTGGCCGGTCTTCAGCGTGCCGGTGGCATTGCCGCCGAACTGGCCGAGCCCGAATGTGGCGCGCGAGCCAAGTACGACGGGGGCGGAAAAACCGCCTGTTACCGCGAGGTATGCGCGCTGCCCAGGTCCATCGATGCTGCCGATTGAGAGGATCTGACCGGCGCGGATGGTAATGGCCTCGCCATGCGGCAGTTTCTCGTCATCGACGCTCATTGTCATCCTGGCGCCGGCAAGGGCAATCACGATATCGGTATGGAATTTCAGCACCGGGCCGGACACTGTCAGCTCGAGTGCTGTGACCGCGTCGCCATTGCCGACGAGGCGGTTGGCGTGGCGGAAGGAGCGCTCGTCCATTGGGCCGCTCGGCGGCACGCCGACGTGCCAAAGGCCAAGCCGACCTGGCAGTTCCTGAATGCTGGATTGGGCGCCCGGCGCGATGACTTCGATAACGTCAGGCACGAAGGAAAAGTCGCGCAACGCCGTCGTCGCGACCTTGCCGCTCGCCAGAAGCTCGGAGTTGGCGATGGCGCTGAGATAGTCGAGATTGGTCTCGATGCCCGATATCGACGTGCCGGCAAGGGCCGCCTTCAGCTTTTCGATCGCCGCCGGACGATCTTCGGCGGAAACGATCACCTTGGCGAGCATCGGGTCGTAGAAGGGCGTCACCTCAGTACCGGTCTCGATCCAGCCGTCGATACGCGCGTCCTCTGGAAACGCAACCTCGGTCAGCAGACCGGCGCTCGGCCGGAAATCGGCATGCGGCATCTCGGCATAGACGCGCACTTCGAGCGCCGCTCCTTTCGGCTGGAAGGCTTCGGCGCCCGAGAGCACATCCTCACCCGCAGCTTGACGGATCATCCATTCGACGAGGTCGATGCCGAAAACAGCTTCGGTAACCGGATGTTCGACTTGCAGACGGGTGTTCACCTCGAGGAAATAGAATTCCTCGCGCAGCGGATCATAGATGAATTCCACGGTGCCGGCGGATTCGTAGGAGACCGCGGCACCAAGATCGACGGCCGCCTTGTGCAGGCGGGCGCGGGTCGCAGCGGAAAGTCCGGGGGCGGGGGTCTCCTCGACCACCTTCTGGTTTCGCCGTTGCAGCGAGCAGTCGCGCTCGCCGAGGGCGATCACCGCGCCCTTGCCATTGCCGAAGATCTGCACCTCGACATGCCGCGCCTCTGCCACGAAACGCTCGATATAGACGCGCGCATCGCCGAAGCTTGCCCGTGCGGTGCGCTGCACGCTTTCAAAGGATGCTTTCAGGCTTTCGGCATCGGCGCAGAGCTGCATGCCAATGCCGCCGCCGCCGGCCGTGCTTTTCAGCATGACGGGGTAGCCGATAGATTCTGCCGCCACGAGCGCTTCATCGGCGCTTGATAGCAGACCCGTGCCGGGCAGGAGCGGCACGCCGCTCGCCTTGGCGAGTTCTCGCGCCGTATGTTTCAGCCCGAAAGCAGAAAGGTGCTCGGGCCGCGGGCCGATAAAGGCGATGCCTTCGGCGGCAAGGCGCTCGGCGAAATCGATATTTTCCGACAGGAAGCCGTAGCCGGGATGTACGGCCTCAGCGCCTGTCGCCTTGCAGGCCGCGATAACCGCATCGACGTTGAGATAGCTTTCGCTGGCCGGCGCCGGCCCAAGACGCACTGCCTCATCAGCCATCATCGCGGGCTTGGCGAAACGATCGGCATCGGAATAGACGGCGACAGAGGCGATGCCCATCCGTCGCAGCGTCTTGATGAGCCGGATGGCGATTTCGCCGCGGTTGGCGATCAGGACCTTCTTGAACATGCTCAGTCCTCGCCATCCCAGATCAGCACCCGGATCGGCGTCGGATCGAAGCCGTTGCAGGGATTGTTGATCTGAGGGCAGTTGGAAATGACGCAGAGCACGTCCATCTCGGCGACCAGTTCCACATAATCGCCAGGCGCAGAAATGCCGTCGACGATCGTCATCTCGCCATTCGCCTTGATCGGCACGTTCATGAAGAAATTGATGTTCGGCACGATGTCGCGCTTGCCCATGCCGTGTTTCGAAACTTCGAGCACGAAATTGTCGCGGCAAGCATGAAGGTACTTCGTGCCGTGGCCAAAACGCACCGTATTGCTCTCGCAGGAGCAGGCGCCGGCGGACGTATCATGGCGGCCGCAGCTGTCGGCCGTCATGGTCAACATGACATTGCCTTCATTCGACATGATCTTGGTGCCGATGCCGATATAGGCGGCGCCCTGCATGCGCATCGTATCCTGATTGGAATAGCGCTCCGAGAAATCATCGGCGCGGTAGAAGAGCGTGTCGATCGCCTGCTGGCCGTAACTGTCCTCGATGCGGATCGTCTGACCCTTGCGCACGATTCCGGACCATGGGGCTTCGGCCGCGATGAAATGCTCCTGCGTTGCATTCTGCAGGCTGCGGTCAGGTGAGGTCTGGATGAAATCGGACATCGTTCTCTCCTCAGGCCTGCATCAGGGCGTTGTTCTCGAAACCGCGCGCAGCTTCGGCCGTTGCCGTGCGGCAAAGATCATCGGCAAGCGGAAGCGCCGCCTTATAGCGCGTGATGACAACAGGCTTCGGCTGGTATGTCGGATCCGGATCGAGCGGATGCGGACAAGTGGAAAAGCCGACCAGCATGTCCATCTCGGCGCGCAGATCGACGTAATCGCCGCTGTTGGAGCGCTTGCCGTGCCAGCCGAAGCTTCCGCCCTCGGACAGGCGGACGGGCGCGAAGAGATTGAGGATGCCGGGGATATCGCGACGTTCGAGGCCGAGCTTGACGGCGACGAGGATCAGGTTGTCGCGGGTATTGCGTGTTTTTTCGCCGGGATATTTCGACGCGTTCGAGGCCGCCGTCGAGCCGCCCATCAGGCAATCATGGGCGCCGGAACTGTCCTCGATCATCGAGAACATGACGCGGCCCATGTCGGAAAAAATTACCCGCCCCTTGCCGAGCGCCGTCGTCCACTGGACCTTGGCGGTATCGACGAGATTGATCCGCTCGCTCGTATCCTCGGCATTCCAGGCAACAAGCGCCACTGTGGAATCTCCTTCGCCCTGGTCGATGCGGATTGCTTCCCCGCGCAGAAGCCTCGTCGACCAGTACCAGCCGCCCGGGACGGTCTCCTGTTGGATGATGGCGTCGGCATCGATGGCCGGCGCCGGCAGCTGGCTTGGGCCGGGCAGGGCCTTGGGCGCGAATTCCAGACCCTTTTTCTGGTGCTCCTCGTAACGCACGCGATTGGCGGCGATTTCTTCGGGCGATCGTCTCACATGCATCATAGCATCTCTCCTGATGATGCCAGGTCGTCCCGGCTGCGCCCCGGGGAAGCGACCGGGCCGTCCCGGTCGGGGCTGAAAATCGATAGCTGGCCGGCAAGGCGCGGCGGCCAGATGGAAATATCCTTGGTGATGGTGGCGCCGTAACGCTCCTTCTCCTCCGGCCGATCACGGCGGCGTTCGAAGGCCACGACCCGGCTTGCGAGCGTGAAAGCTTCGCGCATGTCATGGGTAACCATGACGACGGTCATCTGCGTTTCATGCCAGAGCCGCTTCATCAGTGTGTGGATTTCGGCGCGAATGCCGGGGTCGAGCGCGCCGAAGGGCTCGTCCAGCAGCAGCACCTTCGGCTTCATGATGAGAGCCTGGGCGAGCGCAAGGCGCTGCTGCATGCCCCCGGAAAGCTGCGCGGGATATTTGCTCTCCGAACCGGCGAGCCCGACCTCGGAGATCAGTTCGCGTGCTTCCTCAATGGCGTTGCGGCGTGCCGCGCCGAAAAGCCTGGCCTTGTAGCGCGCAGCGGAAAATTCCTTGCCGAGCAGCACATTGCCGAGCACCGTGAGGTGCGGAAAAACGGAATAGCGCTGGAAGACGACGCCGCGGTCCGGCCCCGGCTCCGCCGGCAGCGGCTCGCCGTCGAGCAGGATCTTGCCCTTCGTCGGTTGCTCCTGGCCGAGCAGCATGCGCAGGAAGGTGGTCTTGCCGCAGCCGGAAGGGCCAACGAGGGCGACGAAGGCGCGCGAGGCGACGGTCAGGGAGACGTTTTCGAGCACGATCTGGTCGCCATACTCCTTCCAGACCCTTTCGATCTTCAATTCGCTCATGCCTGCTTCTCCAGCTCCGACCAGGGGAAGACGGCAATGCGCAGGCGATCGAGCAAGGTGTTCATGATCACCGCGAGCAGGGTGATCCAGACGACATAGGGAAAGATGATGTCCATCGAGAGATAGCGGCGGACGAGGAAGATGCGGTAGCCGAGGCCGGAGTCCGAGGAGATCGCCTCGGCCGCGATCAGGAACAGCCAAGCTGGGCCCAGCTGCAGCCTGAGGCAGGTGATCAGCCGCGGCAGGATCTGCGGCAGCACGACACGCAGGCCGATCTGCCAGGAGGAGCCGCCGAGCGTCTCGGCCTTGACGATCTGTTCCCGCGGCAATTCCAGCGCCTTCAACGCCAAATCGCGGATCATCGTCGGAGCAACGCCGATGACGATCAGGGCGATCTTGGAGGTTTCACCGAGCCCCATGACAATGAATAGGATCGGCAGCAGCGCCAGCGGCGGTACCATGGAAATGACGGCGATGAATGGGGCGAGCAAAGATCTGAGATAAGGCAGCATGCCGATTGCCGTGCCGATAACGAGCGCGATCGCCGTCGATATGCCGAGGCCGGAGAGCAGGCGGACCAGGCTCGCGCCCGTATCCGACCAGAGCAGAAACTCGCCGGTGCGCTGGTCGGCGACAAAGGCCAGACGGTTGATAGCATCGGCAAAGCCGGCAAGGCTCGGCAGAAGCTTGTCATTGGCGTTCTCTGCCAGTCGCGTGGCCGAGCCGAAGGCATAGGATAACGCGAGCAGCACGAAGGGCAGAAGCATCAAGGCGAACTGCGCGCCGCGGCTCGGCCTCGTATTGATCCAACGCATGGAAATGCTCCGCTGATGAAGGGGAGGGAGCGCGGGTGAACCGCGCGTCCAATACGATCAGAGCGAGCCGTCCGCGGCTGCCTTCATGTAGGAATCGGTGAAGCGCAGCTTCACATTGCCGGTATCGCCCAATATCTTGCCGTCGGGCATTTCGATCCCGATGACGTCGGCGGACGACGCGCCATTGCCGAGCAGTCCCTTCTCGAAGAGGAAGTTGCGCACAAGGTCCATGGTCTTCGGCAAGTTGGGTGAGGTTGTGAAGGCAACGGCGTCAGCGGGCTTGTCAAAGAGCTTGGTGGCAGCAAGCTGGGCTTCAAAGCCGGCGAGATCGGTGCCCGAAGCCGAGCCCATGGCCTCGCGGGCTGCCTTGCCTTCCGCGGTCTCGGCGCGCAGCAGTGCGGCGGTTTCATACCAGATGCCGGCGAGCGCCTTGCCGAAGTTCGGGTTGTCCTTCAGTACGCCGCTATTGGCGACCATCAGATCGATGATCTCACCCGGCACTTCAGAACTGTCGAAAACCTTCTTGGCAGTGGGATCCTCGAGGATGGTGGAGACCAGCGGGTTCCAGGTGACGACAGCGGTGACGTCAGGCGTCTTGTACGCCGCGACCATGTCGGCATCAGACGTGTTGACCACCTTCACATCGCGCTCCGCCAGCTTGATGCTCTCGAGCGCACGGGCGAGCAGATAGTGCGAGACGGAGAATTCGACGAGATTAACGTTCTGGCCCTTTATGTCGGCAAGACTCGCCTTGTCTTTTAGGATCACGGCGTCATTGCCGTTCGAAAAGTCGCCGACGATCACGGCGGTCGTATCGACGCCGCCCGCAGCCGGGATCGATAAGCCGTCCATATTGGTCAGCGTCACGGCGTCAAAGGCGCCGGCCGTGTACTGATTCATCGACTCCACGTAGTCGTTGAACTGCGTGACTTCGATCTTGATTCCATATTTGTCCGCCCATTTCTTGACGATGCCATGGTCGGCCGCGTAGCCCCAGGGCATCCAACCGACATAGATAGACCAGGCGACCTTGAAATCCGTCTTCTGTTCCGCCTTTGCGGAACCGAGGCCCAGCATCAGTGATACCGCCAGGGCTGTGGTTGAAACGATCTTCGAAAAAGTCTGCATTGAAATTCCCCTTCTGCTTTTCTTCAAAAGGGATCGGCAATGACCATCGTGCCACCAATCCCTTGGCTTACGAGGTCTCCCGGGCTTTTGTCCCGCCGTGCACCCGACGGATTTCTCCCCGCCGGTGGTGGCTCTCGGACCAGCCGCGCTTGTGTAATGCGCCGGAACCCTAGCCACCAACTCGGCAAATTACGTGCAAGAGGTGTGCCAGCTTACAAGCTGTTGATTTTTCTGACGTCGTTTCCCTAGCTATTTTGCAGTGTGTACACTTGGTAGCATTTGCTTAATATTTGGGCGACGAGAGCGAAGCGCGCCGCCTGCAGGTGGGCCACCCACAGCGCAAGCCGCATTATTATCCGGTGATGTCGATTCAGCCTACGGGGACGTGACCTATTCAAGGGTTTTACCTTCGAAGCCCAAACTCCCCCGAGCGCGATGTTGATGGACAGGATCGCCAGAGACGACTGCGGGCTGATGAAGCCACCGATGATGAGCGCCGCTCTGCTAAGTTCAAGTTCCATAATGTCGATTACGCCAGATTAGCATGTAGCCGCGGTACATTCTATTTCCAAGTGCGACATGCTTATAAAAACAATGGCTTCGCCTTGGAGATATATGCATGTCCCTTTGC
>NZ_VCHT01000090.1:0-353 GCF_005862215.1 Rhizobium sp. MHM7A | reverse complement strand
AACTCCGCCGTGGCCGTCCCTCACTTCTCCGTCAGCGTCGTCGCCCGTGGCTCCGGCCGCAGCGCCGTCCTGTCGGCGGCCTACCGGCACTGCGCCAGGATGGAGTTTGAGCGGGAAGCCCGGACGATCGACTACACGCGAAAGCAGGGGCTCCTGCATGAGGAGTTCGTGATCCCTGCGGGTTCTCCGCAATGGCTGCGCGCCATGATCGCCGACAGGGCGGTGTCGGGAGCGTCCGAGACCTTCTGGAATAAAGTCGAGGTGTTCGAGAAGCGCTCCGACGCGCAGCTCGCCAAGGACGTCACCATAGCCCTGCCGCTCGAGCTGACGGCCGAGCAGAACATCGCGCTCAT
>NZ_VCHT01000089.1:0-354 GCF_005862215.1 Rhizobium sp. MHM7A | reverse complement strand
CGGGCTCGGTCGTTTCACGCTCAGCAGACGGAAGTGGCCATCGGCTGCGCCGCCCTCAATCGTATGCTTGCATGCGCACGCCCTAAATCCATCCGCCGCAATGGACCGACCACATAGATAGCCCCATCACAGATCCAGATCCGCTCAAGTCCAGATCCATGCACCAACGCCTCAGTACTCCAGTCCTGCGCTACGATTGCCCTGACGCTCGCGCGGTGGGCGCTGATTGATCGGCTCAGCCGTTCCTTTCCCAGCCAGGAAAATGCACCGGAAAACTTGACCTTGCCCCCAAGTTTTATCCAGTTTTGAGTTCGCTCCAGCGGTTTTTGGTTGCTGTTGTTGGTTCGGTAGCGG
>NZ_VCHT01000030.1:0-32999 GCF_005862215.1 Rhizobium sp. MHM7A | reverse complement strand
CCATACACGTCCGCGATGGCGCTGAATCCTGCAATATCTATGAACGCAACGGTGGCCGGCGCTCGAGCCGGGTCCTGTCGCTGCTTCACATCACTTTCCATCGCCACTCCTACTGGTGCTTGCATCATGGGCAACGATCGATCGTCCCTAGATTGCAGAAGAGCCTAGCATATTTTTGGGCAACTAGACAGCGATCGCCACCTCCCGACCTTGACCTTCCCATGATGGGAAGGATTACCTATATGTGCAGTTCAACAAGGGACAATCCCATGACTGCCATATCCAAGATCGAAAAATCGACAGCGTTGCCAATTCTGACCGAGTTCGGAATTGAGGGCATGTCGTGCGCGTCGTGCGTGGCCAGAGTGGAACGGGCGATCAAGGCCGTTCAAGGCGTCGACGCGGCGTCAGTGAACCTCGCGACTGAACGTGCGACGGTGACATTCAAGGACACGGTGAACGCGGCCGCTGTCCTGCAAGCCATCGAAAGCGCAGGTTACGAAGCCCGAATCGAGACCCTGGAGATGCTTGTCGAAGGCATGACCTGTGCCTCCTGTGTCTCCCGGGTCGAGCGCGCTATGAAAGCCGTTCCTGGCGTGGTCGACGCGTCCGTCAATCTGGCGACCGAGAAGGCGACCGTCCGCTACGCGGCGGGTGCGGCGTCCGTGCGCGCATTGGAGGACGCGGTCCGCACGGCTGGATATGAGCCGAAATCCGAAGGCCAGACGCATAAGCCCGCGGCCGCAGACCGCCGCAATATCGAGATGCGCTCGCTCGCAGTCCGACTTGGTGTATCCGCCATTCTCACTCTGCCGCTGTTCGCGATCGAGATGGGCTCGCACTTCATACCGGGCGTCCACGAGTTCGTCATGGACACCTTCGGGATGCGGGAGAGCCTCTACCTGCAATTCGCGCTCGCGACCATCGTCCTGTTCGGGCCCGGTCTGGCGTTCTTCCGGAAGGGCGTTCCCAGCCTCCTCCGACTGGCTCCCGACATGAACTCGCTGGTGGTGCTCGGGACCTCCGCGGCCTGGGCATATTCCGCCGTAGCGACATTCATCCCGGCCGCCCTGCCTGTAGGAACTGTGAACGTCTATTACGAGGCGGCGGCCGTCATCGTGACCCTCATACTGCTCGGCCGCTACCTCGAAGCCCGCGCGAAGGGAAAGACGAGCCAGGCGATCAGGCGGCTGCTCGGCCTGCAGGCCAAGACCGCCTTCGTGGAGCGGTCCGGGAACTTCGTGGAAGTCGAGATCGACGAGGTCGTGGTCGGGGACGTGATCCGCATCCGACCCGGAGAGAAGGTTCCGGTGGACGGTGCGGTGGTCTCTGGTGATTCCTACGTCGACGAGGCCATGATCACCGGCGAGCCCGTCCCTGTCTCGAAATCCGTTGGAAGCGAGGTGGTCGGCGGCACGATCAACAAGACGGGCTCGTTCACGTTTCGCGCGACGAAGGTCGGGGCCGATACCGTGCTCGCGCAGATCGTCCGGATGGTCGAGGCCGCGCAAGGATCCAAGCTGCCGATCCAGGCCCTGGTGGACAGGGTGACAGGCTGGTTCGTTCCCGCCGTCATCGTCGCCGCGCTGCTGACTTTCAGCGCCTGGATGGTCCTCGGCCCCTCCCCGGCGCTGAGCTTCGCACTGGTGAACGCCGTCGCCGTCCTGATCATCGCCTGCCCGTGCGCGATGGGCCTTGCGACGCCGACGTCGATCATGGTCGGTACGGGCCGTGCGGCCGAGCTCGGAATTCTGTTCCGCAAGGGCGAAGCGCTGCAGAGCCTCCGCGAGGCCCGCGTCGTCGCCCTGGACAAGACCGGAACGCTGACGAAGGGCAGGCCGGAGCTAACCGACTTCCGGGTCGCCGAAGGCTTCCTGCGCGAGGAGGTCCTCGCCTGGGCTGCAAGCCTCGAGGCGCTGTCGGAGCATCCGATCGCCGAAGCCATCGTGAAGGCTGCCGAGGCAGAGGGACTGGCGCTCGGCGGCGTGGAAGGATTCGAGGCGTCTCCGGGATATGGTGTGAACGGATCCGTCGCCGGCCGGTCGCTGCTCGTCGGCGCGGATCGGGCGCTGGTTCGCGAGGGCGTATCCGTGGAAAGATTCGCCCCGCTCGCCGAGGAACTCTCGAGCAAGGGTAGATCTCCGCTCTATGTCGCCGTGGACGGCAGGCTTGCGGCGATCGTCGCCGTGTCGGACCCCGTCAAGGAGACGACGCCCGAGGCGATCAGGTCCCTGCATGCCCTTGGCCTTGAAGTGGCGATGATCACGGGAGACAACCGTCGCACCGCGGAGGCTGTCGCCGCCCAGCTTGGCATCGACCGGGTGATCGCGGAGGTGCGGCCGGACGGCAAGGTTGAGGCCGTGAAGCGGCTGCGCGAAGGCGGCAAGGTCGCCTTTGTCGGCGACGGCATCAACGACGCCCCGGCCCTGACGGAAGCGGACGTAGGACTTGCCGTCGGCACAGGCACCGACATCGCCATTGAGAGCGCCGACGTCGTGCTGATGTCCGGAGACCTCACTAGCGTCGTCAGGGCCGTCGAGCTGAGCCACGCGACTATCCGGAACATCAAGCAAAATCTGTTCTGGGCGTTCGTGTACAACGCCAGCCTGGTGCCAGTTGCGGCCGGCATTCTCTACCCGGTCAACGGCACCCTGCTTTCGCCAATCTTCGCCGCCGGCGCGATGGCCATATCGAGCGTATTCGTCCTCGGTAATGCCCTCCGCCTTCGCCGAATCCAACTTTGAGGCACAGCGTCGTCACCGACGGCGCACCTTCCGAATTCACAGGAGCGCAAAATGAACATCGGAGAAGCAGCAAAGGTCAGCGGCGTGTCGGCCAAGATGATCCGGTACTACGAGCAGATAAAGCTGATCACGCCCGCGCATCGCACGGAGTCCAGCTACCGAACCTACGGCGAGAACGATATCCACACCCTGCGGTTCATACGCAGAGCCCGGGACCTGGGCTTCTCCATCGAACAGATGAAGACGCTGCTGGCCCTCTGGCGGGATAGGTCGAGAGCGAGCGCCGACGTGAAGAGCATCGCCCGCGAGCACATCGAGGAACTCGAGCGCAAGGCGGCGGCGATCCACGCAATGACGGCTACGCTCAAGCATCTCGTCAAGCACTGCCACGGCGACGAGCGGCCCGACTGCCCGATCATCGACGAGTTCGCCAATATGGGCAATGAAGCGCCATCGCCCGCGATCAACACCCGCTTCGGGCTCACAGGGCTGAAGACGGAACACGGCGGGCGGTAGCTGCCTCAATCCAGCCCTCTCATTAAGATCTGGATCATCCTCGCTCCACACGACCCTGGAACTTTTTGCGAGCAATTTCCGATGCCAGTGCCGCCCTCATTCCATCCTGAATTTGGCATGGCAGGTCGTACAGGTCTGGAGCATGAGGTGGAAGGCGTGTTCCGCGGGCATCGCCGAGAGCTCCTGCTCACCGCGGACCTGGGTACCGAGCGGGCCGCCACCCATGGCTTCTCCAGGTTTCATACGCATGCCGGCAGGCATCGGTCCGGGATTTTTCTCCGCGGCGGCGTCCAATGCGACAGCGTAGTCGCGCAGGTCGTTCGCAATGCGATCGAACCGATCCCGCTCATCGAGGATGTTCGGACGGGCCTTCGATTGCGGGCTGGCGGCCTCGGATGTGAAGTGTCCGGAGAGGACACTCCCTGCTTTGTCACGGATGGTGCCGGCGGCCCACCTGAACTCGGCAGCGCTGTAGCTCGAGGGATCCTTAAACATGCCCGAGATCGTCTTCGCAGCCGCCGCCATAGCCTTCATGTCCGCCTGCCGAAGAGCGACGACGTCCTCGGCGGCAAGCGTCGCCACCGCTGTCAAGACCGCGCCCATCAAGGCAACCAGTCCACACTTGATCACGTAATCGGTCTGTCTCATAAATGCTGCGTTCCGAAATCCGTCGCCATGCCACCTGCGACGGATATCCGTGTTCAACTGGGCAAGACGAAGGCGGACGCCCTCACGCCGCCATCTTGCTGCAGCTCTCGGCACAACGGCGGCAGGCCTCGACGCAGCTCTGCATGTCGCCGATCCGCTCGCAGTCTTCGGCGCATTGGGCGCAGATTTCGGCGCATTCCCGGCAGACATGCTTGTGGTGATCCGAGCCGATCAGCATGAAATGCGCAGAGGTCCGGCAGATCTCCGCGCAGGCCATCATCAGCTTGAAGTGCGGGGGTTTCGTGTGGTCTCCGCCGAGTTCCAGGCAATGGCCCATGGCCATCGACAGGCATTCGCTGTAGCAGGCCAGGCAATTGTCGATGCAGGCCTTCATCTCGGTCGATATGTGATGCATGACGGAATCTCCTACTTTGCTTCCTTGTCCACCCATTTGGACATCTCTTCGATCTCCTTCTTCTGGGCATCGATGATCTTCTGGGCCATCTGCCTGGCACCTTCGTTGTCGCCGTATTTGAGTTCAACTTCCGACATGCTGATCGCACCCATGTGGTGGGCGATCATGCCGCAGACGAAGGAGACGTCGGCGTCCTTCTTCATCATTCCCTGCATCATGTTCATGTGCATGTCCTTCATGCCGTCCATCGACGCCTTCTGGTAGTCGGTCATTTCGCCCATAGGCATGCCTCCCGTCGACATGTCGTTCTTCGACATGTCCGTCTTCATGCCTTCGGTCTTGCATTTCTCAGGATAGGCCATCGCCGACTGGGCAGAAGCGGCAGGCGGTAGGATTGCGAACGAGACAGTGGCGGCAGCCGCGGAAAAAGCGAGAGTGGCGAGGGTGTTCATGATCGTGCTCCGATATATGATTGAGGATGGATTGGGCTCAGGCGGGAAAATCTCGGGGAGGAGGATCGATTGGCCGGATCAACAGCAGCGGCCGGTAGCTCTCCGGCACACTGTCATGGCGCATGGATTCGGTCCGAGGAGCCGCAATGGCATCGCGTTCCGGGAGTATCTGGCAGCAGTGCATTGCGGAACAGCACGCCGTCCGGTGTCCGCAAGAATTCCCGAGGTGGTGATGCTCCGCGGCGACCGCACAGTGCCGACCTTGGAGAGCCGCCAAGGGCGTGGCGATGCCGAAAGGATTCGCCGCAATCATCAGGGCGACGACCAGCACCTGCGCGTAGCGGAATATGCTCCCAAGTCTCATTTGGCTGGTTTTCCGTTCCGCCATACAACCATATGTGAGCAGAAATGTTCCAAGCAGCGGTGATCCGGGCGGCTCGTGTTTCGGCCACCTGCCGATCAGAAAGCATTAACCGCTGCCGGCTAGTCTGCGTCTCTCGTGCGGGGGAATCGATGAAAGGCGGCTATTCGCTGGCCCAGATAGGACTTCACTGGCTGGTCGCCCTCCTGGTGCCGGTCCAGTATCTGACGGGCGGCAACATCGAGAGAACCCACCACGCTGTCCACATGGGCATGACACCCTCGTACTGGGACGTCGTCCAGCACCACCTCCACAACTACGCAGGAATTGCGATCGGCCTGCTGATGGGTCTGCGGCTGGTTCTTCGTGTCGTGCAGCCACCTCAGACCAACCAACCCAGCACCTGGGCAGGGCGGGCGGCAACGATGCTGCACTACGCCTTCTACGCCGCGATCATCGGGCAGGCCTGCACGGGACTCCTCGCGAGCTACTTCTGGTTCCGGATCGCCCCTTATCACGTTGTCGGATCGAAGATCATATTGGCTATGGTCGCGCTGCACTTCGCCGCTGCCGCCTGGCACACGCTCGTCGCCCGCGACGAGACGGTGGATCGGATCGTCTTTCCGCGCCGGAAGCGGTCAGCCCAGGAACTGTAGCGTGGCCAGCGTCAGCACGACGTAGCGGCCCGTCTTGGCGACGAACACGAGGATCGTGAACGGAAGCAGCGGCTCCCTGAGCACTCCGGCGACAACCGTGAGAGCATCTCCAAATATCGGCATCCAGGAAAGGAGCAGCGTCCATTTCCCATACTTTCGGTACCAGCGGGACGAACGTTCGAGCGCCTCCTCGCCGACTGGAAACCAGCGACGGTCCCGGAACCTTTCGATGCCGCGGCCCAAGAACCAGTTGACGACGCTTCCAAGCGTGTTGCCGACGCTGGCGACGGCGAGCAGAGCCGGAACGGAGAACTTTCCTGTGAGAAGAAGACCCACCAGCACCGGCTCCGACTGCATCGGCAGGATCGTCGCGGCACCGAGCGCGGCTGCAAAAAGGCCGAAGTAGGATGCGAGATTGATCATTGAGAAAGAACAGCCCGTTGACCTTACTTCCGTTGGAAGGCCTACTTACGCACCATCGTGATGTTCGCGCCACCATAAAGGCCTCGAACGTCCACGAGACCATTGAGCAGGCTGCTCGTGATCATGGGGCTGGTGATCATCGTATTACTGGCGGTACTCGCAGTCGAACGCCAACGCGGCGATGCATGGCTCCTGTTCAACGGGTGAATCCTTACAAGCGCCACTTTTCAGTATGTTGACAAAGCGAAGGCAGGACCGCTCCGGGAGTCAACACGAAACGAAGCTCTAACCGACGACATCGGCCTCGCGATAGAATGACGCTCAACCCCATGCCGAAACACCGCCTCATCCTTCTGCGCCACGCCAAATCCGCCTGGCCCGACGGTGTGCCCGACCGTGAACGGCCATTGGCGGATCGCGGGCGCAAGGCAGCACCCGTCATCGGCACCTATATGGCGCGCGAAAAGCTGATCCCCGATCTTGCCCTCGTCTCGCCGGCCCGCCGGGCGCAGGAAACCTGGAAGCTCATCCGCCGGGCCTTTTCGAAAAAGGTCTCGGAACACGAGACGGCTGATATCTACGAGGTGTCGGCCGAGCGGATCCTCGATGTGATCCGCGCCGTCGAACCTGGCATCCGCACGCTGCTCATCGTTGGCCACAATCCCGGCATGGCGAATGCGGCCTCGCTTATCGTGGCGGACGGCGATGCCGATGCCGTGGGACGCATGCGGGAAAAGTTCCCGACGGCGGGACTTGCTGCCATCGATCTCGATCTCGACGGATGGGACGAGATTGCGCCGGGCACCGGTTATCTCGAGCGGTTCGTAACCCCGCGATCCTTGGGATAATAGGCCACCTTCCGGTTGACTTCGGCGGACATGGCACACGGTCGGGTAGCCCGGCACCTCCGGCCATTGTTAAAAGGGCAGAATGTCGAACAGGCGCTTGCTCGCCCTCGCCCCCCAAGACGGCTTCACGGCCCCGGCGGACAACGGCGGTCCGGACGATGGGGCCAGGGGTGCTGGATAGAACCGGTTGAGCATCGCATCGCACACGTAGTACCCCCAGTTCGTCAGATGCTCCGTTTCTCTCGCGCCGAGGAAATGGAGGTAGGTGCCGATCTCGGAGGGAACGACCGATGACGGCGGCGGGGTGTAAGAGGCATATGGCCTGAGCTCGGCGTCCTTGCTGTCGATCGACCAATAGACGCCGCGCGTTCTTGCGCGCAGAGCCGATTTCGAGAAATCGTCGAGACCGAGAGTGTCGGCTCGTTTTGCAGCCTTGAAGCCGCCGATCAGGTCTCGCCGCCTTAACGACCGCACCTGATTGTCCATCGTATCGACCACCCGCTTGAGCTGGGAGAGATAGTTCCAGTATCCGCGGGGGGACCTACGCCAAGGCGCGCCGGCATCGCTGACGAGCAGGCAGTCGCAGCGCTTCAGCGCCGGCTCGATGCCGTGATTGTCGTAAACGCCGCCGTCGCTCAATATTGCCCTTTCCGGCGCAACGGGATCGCCAACGGTGTCATCGAGTTTTTCTCTTTTCCAGGGAAACTGCGACAGATCCAATCGCAGCGGCGACAGCACGGGTGGGAACGCCGCCGAAGCGGCAACCGCGGTCGCGAGCGAAAGTGCCGGTTGAAATGACACCCCGATCCGGTAATCCGCGATATAGCGGTTCGACATCCGGAAGAGCGAACCGGTGCTGAGATTGCTGGAGCAAAATACGAACCAGGGCGAGCGTGGAAGATCTCTGAGGGTTGGGGAGCTTCCATCGAAAAGATGTCGCTCATAGAGTTTGGCGGCTTCCTCGGCCGCGCTCGAGAACGGATTGAACACCCCTTTCAGGAAGCTCGGCCCATCCGCAAATACCTGGCTGAATGCGAGAATGCGATCCACGTATTCCGTCCTGAAGTTGACGGCGACGTCGTTTTGGAACACCAGCCGTGGCCACACATAGGCCAACAGACCAGATGCGATAGATCCGCCAGAGACAGATGAAATCATATCGAGCTTCGCCAGAAGACCAGCCTCGTTGAGCCTCGCGAGCGATCCCGCATGGAAAAGCATGGCCCGATAGCCGCCGCCCGAAAGGCAGAGGCCGAGTTTAAAGCGCTCAGCGGGCTTCTCGGGCTCATCGGATCCCGAAAAGACAGCATTGGATGGGGCATGCTCATCTTCCGACATGCTCGGCCTCACTGAGGAATGTGAGTTTTCACCGATCTTTTCCTTCAGGCAAGCTGCCGAACTTTGCGGTCGCTGCCTGCAGACCGGCAATATCTACTCTGCGTACCTCCGGGATTTGTGCCACTCCCAGTTTATTTCGGCTTCGTCCTTATAGCCATAGCACCAGTCGGCGCGATTGAGCAGCGGACCGAGTTCGTCGCGCCGTTTGCACGCCCGCAGCGTATCGGGTCCCTTGCCCATGCCAATTACGGTCCGAACAACAATAGCTTCGCAGAGAATGTTGACAGCTGCCCCAGCAGCTCAAGATCAATGCACAAGGGCGATCTTCTGGCAAGCGTCACAATCAGAAGTGATGAGACAAGGTAAATGCCGGCCCTTCGCAGTCCTGAAGGCGTCATAGACGCCTGCAATCGATATCGGCTATGTCGCCTGCACCGACACATTTGACCACGAGGCCGTTCGTGACTTCTACCTATGACAATCACGCCCTCGACCTGAAGAATGATCCCGATTTCTTCTCCCTTCTTACCGGCAGCTACCAGCGCATCGTCGGCCGCGCTCTTATCGAGGGTGGGCAAGGGCCGGACTGGCTCTACAATCATGCGCCTTTCGTGGTCCTCGCCCACAATACCCTGCCCGACCCGCGCTTCATCTATGCAAACAGGACTGCGCAGAACTGCTTCGAATATAGCTGGGACGAATTCATCTTGCTGCCGTCGCGACTTTCGGCCGAGCAGCCTGATCGCGCCGAACGCCAGCGGCTGCTCGATGCCGTCACGCGCGATGGTTTCGTCGACAACGGACGCGGCCTCAGGGTCGCGAAATCGGGGCGCCGTTTCTGGGTCGAAAATTTCACTGTCTGGCAGCTCATCGATGAGACGGGAAAGCGGTTGGGCCAGGCTGCTATATTTTCATCGTGGCGAGACGAGTAGTTCCTACGGTTTCACGCGGTCCGGATGCGCCGCCTGAAAGGCGGGGAGTTCGGCGCATCTGGCGTCGATGTCGGCGATGCGACTGAAAGTGGTCATATCCACTCCCCAGCGGCGGGCATTGTAGACTTGGGGAACGAGACAGAGGTCCGCCATCGTTGGCTTGTCGCCAAAGCTGAACGCGCTATAGGATTCGCCGAGCATGATCTCCAGCTTGCGAAGTCCATCGCCGATGAAATGCTTCATCCATTCCTCGCGAGCCTCGGCCTTGTCGGTCAGCGTCTTAAGATGCGAGACGACATGCAGGTTGCAGATCGGATGGATGTCCATGGCGATCGCATATGAAAGCGCACGCACATGCTGGCGGTCGAGGCCGTCCGACGGCAGCAATCCGTATTCCGGCCGAAGCTCGGCGAGATACTCGATGATCGCCAGCGACTGCGTCAGCGTTTTGCCATCAATCACCAATGTCGGCACGAGGCCCTGCGGGTTGAGCCTGAGATAATCCGCCGCCTTATGCGCGCCGTCCAGCAGGTTGATCGGAATCGTCCGATAGTCAATATCCAACAGGTTGAGCG
This sequence comes from Rhizobium sp. MHM7A, assembly GCF_005862215.1. Taxonomy (NCBI): domain Bacteria; kingdom Pseudomonadati; phylum Pseudomonadota; class Alphaproteobacteria; order Hyphomicrobiales; family Rhizobiaceae; genus Rhizobium; species Rhizobium sp. MHM7A. The sequence continues at coordinate 23,091 of NZ_VCHT01000030.1, read as the reverse complement.
CGATGCGGACGCGGTAACTCGCCGACGATCTCCAATAGTCGTAGAGAACCACCTCCCTCATCGCGGGTCGGCTCCCTCGTATTTTCCGACGGTCTGCTCGATCGCGCCGAAGATAGAATGGCCGGCATGATCCCTCATCTCGATGCGGACCCGGTCGCCGAACTTCATGAAGGGCGTCCTCGCCTCACCGCTCTCGATGGCCTCAATCATCCTCAGTTCGGCAATGCAGGAATAGCCGTCTCCTCCCGCTTCCACGGGCTTGCCGGGGCCGCCGTCGAGCTTGTTAGAGACCGTGCCGGAGCCGATAATCGTTCCGGCCACGAGGTGGCGGGTCTTGGCCGCATGGGCGAGCAGTTGGCCGAAATCGAATGTCATGTCGATGCCGGCATTCGCCTTGCCGAATAGTCTGCCGTTCAGGCTCACAAGCAGAGGCAAGTGCAGCTTGCCGCCATCCCACGCCTCTTCGAGCTCGTCCGGCGTCACCGCGACGGGCGAGAATGCAGAGGCCGGCTTGGACTGGAAGAAGCCAAACCCCTTGGCCAGCTCCTCCGGGATCAGGCCGCGCAGCGACACGTCGTTGACGAGCATCACCAGACGAATGGCGCGGCGGGCGGCTTCCGGGCTCGCCCCCATGGCGACGTCGCCGGTGATGACGGCAACCTCTCCTTCCATGTCTATCCCATAGGCTTCGTCCTCCATCAGGATTGGATCGCGCGGCGCAAGAAAACCGTCCGAACCGCCTTGATACATCAGCGGATCGGTCCAGAAGCTCGCCGGCATCTCGGCTCCGCGCGCCTTACGCACCAGTTCCACATGGTTGACGTAGGCGGAACCATCGGCCCATTGATACGCCCGCGGCAAAGGCGATGCGGCGTCATGTTCGTGAAACCGCATGGTCGGCTGAGCTCCCGTCTCGATGCCTTCGGCAACCAGCCGAAGCCTCGGAGCGACATGCTCCCAGTCATCGAGCGCCGCCTGCAGGGTGCGGGCGATGTGGCCCACCTCCGAACAGCGGGTCAGATCGCGGGACACGACGACGAGGCGGCCGTCCCTGGTGGAATCCTTCAAAGTCGCAAGTTTCATCTGTCAATTCCAATGCCGGAGGAAGCTTCGCCGATCCTGTCACTTGATGCCCGGCGTCCCGTCGAACTTGCGTTCCAATCCGTCCCAGCATTCGAGATAATCATCCTGCAGCGTTTCGAGCTCGGCTGCATATTTGGTCAGCTGCTGTGGGTAGCGGGTCTCGAACATGAAGGCCATGGTGTGATCGAGCTTCACCGCTTTGAGCTCGGCATTGGATGCCTTTTCGAAGGCGAGCGCATCAGGTCCGTGGGGAAGCATCATGTTGTGCAAGCTGATCCCCCCTGGCACGAAGCCCTTCTCCTTGGCGTCATACTGGCCATGGATCAGGCCCATGAACTCGCTCATGATGTTGCGGTGGTACCAGGGCGGGCGGAAGGTGTGCTCGGCGACCAGCCACCGCGGCGGAAAGATCACGAAATCGACATTCGCCGTGCCTGCATCTTCGGTAGGCGCAGTCAGAACCGAAAAGATCGACGGGTCGGGATGATCGAAGCTGATGGCGCCAACCGGCGAAAACGTCCGCAAGTCGTACTTGTAGGGCGCGTAGTTGCCGTGCCAGGCAACCACATCAAGGGGCGAGTGGCCGATTTCAGTGACATAGAATTTGCCGCACCATTTCACATGGACGCGGCAGGTTTTTTCCTTGTCCTCGAAAGCGGCGACAGGCGTCTTGAAGTCGCGCGGGTTCGCCAGGCAGTTGGCGCCGATCGGTCCGCGGTCCGGCAGCGTAAATTTCGCGCCGTAGTTCTCGCAGATATAGCCGCGCCAAACCGCCTGCTCGCCGACTGTCGTGATCTTGAACATCATGCCACGGGGAACGAGGCATATCTCCAAGGGCTCGACGTCCATGATGCCCATTTCGGTGAACACTCTGATGGCGCCGAGCTGCGGCACGATCAGCAGTTCGCCGTCGGCGTTGAAGAAATAATCGTCGACCATGTCTTCGTTGAAAACATAGGCATGCGCCGACATGCCGACCTGAGTCACGGCATCGCCTGCCGTGGTCATCGTCCGCACTCCTTCCAGGAAGGTCAGCTTCTCCTCAGGCGCGGGGATGGGATCCCAGCGAAGCTGGCCGAGAGGCAGCGAATGTTCGTCCAGGCAGGGCGCGGTTTTCCAGAGCGGATAGGAGACGTTCGAGAAGCGGCGGGTGTGACGCACGCTAGGGCGAATGCGATATAGCCAGGATCTTTCATTCGTGCCGCGCGGCGCGGTGAAGGGCGAGCCGGAAAGCTGTTCGGCATAAAGACCGTAATTGCATTTCTGCGGGCTGTTCTGGCCCTGCGGCAAGGCGCCGGGCAGCGACTCCGTCTCGAAATCGTTGCCGAAGCCCGGCATATATTTCAGTGTGCTTGCCGTCGTCGCTTCCGCGTCGGCAGCCTGGATCGATGTCTGGTCCATCTCAACTCCTCCCCGAGAACTCCACTGCGCCGTAGAGTTTACTCCGCTGCCGTGCCGATGACACCACGCTTGATCTGATCGGCCTCGATCGACTCGAAAAGCGCCCGGAAATTGCCTTCGCCGAAGCCCTCATCGCCCTTTCGCTGGATGAATTCGAAGAAGATCGGGCCGATCACCGTCTTGGAGAAGATCTGCAGCAGGATCTTTGTCATGCCGCCGTTTACCACGCCTTCGCCGTCGATCAGGATGCCGTGCTTCTTCATGCGGTCGACCGGCTCGCTATGGCCGTTCACCCGTTCATAGGACATGTCGTAATATGTCTCGGGAGGCCCCGGCATGAAGCGCAGGCCATTATCGGCAAGGCGGTCGGTCGCTTCGTAAATATCCTCCGTTCCAACGGCGATGTGCTGAATGCCCTCGCCCCGGTACTTCTTCAGATATTCCTCGATCTGGCTGGTGTCGTCCTTCGATTCATTCAACGGGATGCGGATTTTGCCGCAGGGCGAGGTGATGGCGCGGCTGACCAGACCGGTGATGCGCCCATCGATGTCGAAGAAGTGGATCTGCTTGAAATTGAACAGATTGCGGTAGAAATCCCACCACTTGTCCATGTTGCCGCGGAAGACATTGTGAGTGAGATGGTCGAGGTAATAAAAGCCGATCCCGGCGGGATTGGGATTGCGCTCGCCAAGCCAATCGAACTCGGCCTCGTAAGCTGATCCCTTTGCCCGATAGGTCTCGACGAAATAAAGCAGCGAGCCGCCAATGCCGATAATCGCGGGAACGTCGAGCACCTTGTCATTGCCTTCATAGGGCACGGCGCCTTTCGACACGGCGTGATCGAAGGCGTGCTTGGCATCGACCACCCGCCAGGCCATCGAAGGGGCGCAGGGACCATGCTTTGTGACGAAGCGGGCGGCATGGCTGTCGGGCTCGGCATTGAGGACATAGTTGATGTCGCCCTGGCGCCAGACGGTGATGTCTTTTGTCTTGTGCCTGGCGACCGCGGCATAGCCCATGCGTGTGAAGAGCTCGCTGAGCTTCTCAGGCTCGGGGTGAGCGAATTCGACGAATTCGAAGCCGTCGGTGCCGGCTGGATTGTCGGCGGTGATTTCCGACGGAGGCGCATCATGCGGGAAAGGACCCATTTTCTTTTCCTCCAGAGGAGATTGCATCTTCTATGCAAACTATGGCCCAAAACACGCGCAAAGTTCTTGCATTCTTTATATCCAAAGAACATATTATGCACGGTTCGTGAGTATTTCCTGGATTTTGCGCAATGGATGAACAGCTGGACAAACTGGATATGCGCTTGCTCGAAGAACTTCAAAAGGACGGCAGGCTGACGAACAACGAGCTGGGCGACCGCATTGCCCTTTCACCGTCGCAATGCTCACGCCGGCGCACGCGGTTAGAAGCCGAGGGCTATATCCGCAGCTACCGGGCCTATCTCGATCGCGAAAAACTCGGCCTGGACATGCTGGTGGTCATTTCAGTGACGCTCGCCACCCATAACCGAGATAATGCCCGCAGGTTTTCTCAATTGATTAACGGGCTGCCGGAGGTCCTGGAAGCCTATGCGCTCACCGGCGAAATGGATTATCATCTGAAGGTGGCAACGCGGGGGCTCGCCGACCTCTCGAAATTCGTCAACGACGTTCTCCTGCCGCACGAGTCGGTGCAGCATGTGAAGACGTCAATCGTGCTCGACACGCTGAAGACATTCGAGGGCTTTCCGCTGCGCATGCCGGGCAGTTGGCACGGCGATGGCACACGCTGAGCTGCGGGGTCCTCTGGCGGCAAAGGTCAGAGCGGCAACTCAGTCGAGAATTTCAGTTCGCGCAATACGAAGCTCGATACGACGGTGCGCACATGCGGATTGCGCATGAGATAGCGGGTCATGAACGCTTCGTAGCTTTCCACGTCCCTCGACCTTATCTTCAGCATGTAATCGAACGCGCCCGACAAGGCATAGCACTCCATGATCTCCGGCCGCTCCAGCACCACTGAAGCGAAAGAAGCCACCGCCTCCTCATGGTGATCCTCCAGCGTGACGTGTGCAATCACGCAGAGCTTGAGATCGAGTTTGCCGGGATCGAGCAACGTCACGCGCTTGCGGATGACGCCGTCAGCCTCCAGTTCCTGGATCTTCCGCCAGGCCGAGCTCTGCGACATGCCGGCCTTTTCCGCCAGATCCGCCAGCGACAGAGTGCCATCGGCCTGGATGAGCTGCAGAAGCTTGCGGCGGAATTTCTCAGGTTCTTTCATCTCTGCCACCACAATCGAGAATATTTGCCACCAGTATGGCCATGGCCGACACGAAAGAAAAGAAAATCCGCCGAACACGGAGCATAATGGCAGCGAAATCGCCATTCCCGGGAGGATCAGTCGATGACCAAAGAAAGCAGCTACACCGCCAAACTGCCCGGCCCGGACGGGCTATACGACTACAGTCCCGAAGAAGATGCGATCTGGGGTGAACTCTACCGGCGTCAGATGAAGCTCTTGGCCAACACGGCTTGCCAGGAATATCTTGACGGCGTCAAACTGCTTGGGCTCAAGCCGGAAAAAGTGCCCCAGCTTCGCGACGTGAACAGGCGCCTGAACGAAACCACCGGCTTCGGCGTAGAAGGCGTGCCGGCGCTCATCCCGCCTTCGCGCTTTTATGAACTTCTGTCACAAGGCAAATTCCCGCTGGCGACCTTCCTGCGCCGCCGCGAGCATATCGATTATATCGAGGAACCGGACCTGTTCCACGAGGTGTTCGGCCATTGCCCGTTGCTGACCAATCAGAGCTACGCCAGTTTCGTCCGGCATTTCGGCGAAACCGCCATGAGCCTCGGCAAAGGCTATTCATGGCACCTGTTCCGGATTTTCTGGTTCACCGTCGAATTCGGCCTGATCAATACGCCGCAAGGCCGCCGCTGCTTCGGCGCGGGCATCGTCTCGTCGCCGAGCGAGGCGAAGGCGGCAACGGAAGGCACTTCCTGTGAATTCCGGCCGTTCGACTTGATGAGCGTGCTCAGGACACCCTACCGCATCGATATCCTCCAGCCGATCTACTATGTCATCGACAGCTTTGCCGATCTCGAGGCGATCGTGGAGCAGGATATTGGCGGCGCGATCCTCAAGGCGAAATCGCTTGGTGATTTCGCCCCGGCTTTCGAAGCCAAGGCTTCGTGATCCCGACGCCGAGGGAGCGTATGAGTATTCGGCAGACCCTATGCTTCACTTCGGCGCGGCCGGACTGCGATTGACGAAATCGACGAGCACTCCCGGCTTGACCATGCCGGCCAGCTCTTCGGCGTCCCAATTCGTCAGCCGCACGCAACCATGCGAACCGACCTTGTCGATGAGCTTCGGCTCCGGCGTCCCGTGTATGCCATAGGTCGGCTCGGTCAGGTCGATCCAGACGCTGCCGACAGGACCATTCGGTCCCTTGGGGATCGTCAAGACCTTGTCGTTCTTTCCCTGTTTGAAGTTGCGCTTTGGATCATATCGGTAAACCGGCATTCTCGCGACGCCCTTGACCTTGTGCTTTCCTGAAGGCGCCGGGTTGTCCTCGCTTCCGATCGTCGCGGGATAGACGGCAAGCAGCGATCCATCTTCGCCATAGGCCAGCACCTGCCCTGTCTTCTTGTCAGCCTCGATACTCTTGACCTTGCCTTGCCTCGGCGGGCCGGGATTAACGACCCACACCTTGTCGCCGGGCGCGAACTGCGAGCCCGGGTTGAGCGCGTTCAACAGATCGATATTCATGTGGAAGCGCTCGGACAGCTTCTCCGCAACGCTGGTATAGCCGAGGCTCTGCATCTTTGCCTTCTCGCCGTAATCATCGGGAATCCTGTCGACAAGTCCCGTGGCATCCTCCGGCGAGACGACATAGCTCTCGACGATGGGGGTATTGTCTTCCAAGCGGGAGGCGACATCCGGATCCGGTCTGCCATCGACCGGAAGCTTGTTCATCGCCTCGAAGCCGGCCACCGCCTTGTCGACGTTCTCGCCGGAGAGGCCGTCGATCACACCGGGAGACGAGCCCGCACGGTCGAGCAGGACCTGAAGGCGCACGATCGCCGGGTCTGGATCTGCGGGCGACGGCTTTCCATTCCCGATGTCGGCAATCGAAGCGGCATTGATCGTTTCGGATCGAAGCTCCCGCGCGAGGGCGCCGCCAACGGAGAGGGCCAGAGCGAGGAGCGACATCGGCAGGGCTGTTTTCATGGACGACAAATGGGCGACGTGGGAATTTGTTCCCACACTGACAAGACATCGCAGCAGGCTGAGCGTCACGGCGTCTTCGCTTGCTTCCTGGCTTCGCGTGATCTTGCCGCGCGGCGGGCGGGTCTCAGTTCTTCGATCGTCGGCTGCCACCATTTGGCATCCCCCAGGGGAAGCCTTTTCGCGGGCCACGTGCGAACAAGTTCGTCGAATGTCGGCACCCGCCAATACCCCCAGAGATAATCCTCGGTGACGCCGGGATAGAAATCCGCGACAAGACCCGGAGCGACCAGCTCGCCGGTGACATGAGTGAAGACAACGATCCCATACGAGGTGGCCACCGGACGTCCTATCGGCGGCAAGTCGTCGGCCGGAAGCGGGTAACGGCGGCGCTTTCGTTCCGCGGAGCGGAGCTTGCTAAGCATATCCTGTTCGGTGCCTTTCCGCTCCCCGGCACGCCGTCGTCTCTCCTCCGGTTCGTTCCTTCGAGCCGCCGCTTCGATGTCGGGCCATCTGCGTCTCAGTTCGTCATAGGATCGAAAGGGCACATGCCAAACTCGAAGGTCGCTGTCCCATCGCGAGAACGGCACCTCGCGAAGCTCGTCGACGACGGTCGTTGAATAGGGCGTGCGGATTCGAAAGCCCGCCTTCCCGAGTTCCAGATATGGACTGTCAATAGGATCGAAGGCGAAGGCATCGCGCCCCTTTGCATCCGCATGCGCGTCGGCTTCTGCTTCCAGCTTGGCAAGCCATCGTCCAATGCGGCGGGACGCCGTTCGTCCGGGAACGAACCAGGCTTTCCGGACGTCGTTCCAGCGGGCGCGAGGGAATTGTTTCCGGAATTGGTCGACGGTCATCCTGTCGTAAGGGAAGGAAACCTCCGCCCCAGGCTTCGGCTCATCGTCACCGGGCGGCACCTCGCCCTGGGAAGCGGAAGATTTTGTTTCGCTCATATGGAAGGAACGCTCACGCACCGGGATCGGTTTCTAGTGCAATGACCTGCCGCGTAGCTGATATGGCAGGATCACCGAACTTGGGGAGCCGATCCGCGCCCTTTTTCTCGCAAACCCCAGCGAGGATCCGAAGCAGAGCTAGTGAACCGTCTTCGACGGCTTCTCCGGGTGCGAAATATTGTGAAGCGTCGCCATGAGCTTTTCGAACTCGTTCAAGACACGGTGAAACTCGGCATCCGGCATCTTCACGATTTCCGATACCGTCGAAGAAACCGACGCGATGAGCTTGTCGATCCAAACGCAACGATCGGCCGGCACGTTTGCGAGGACATCCCGACGAAGCATTTTCAACTCTCGAAGAATGCGAACGATCAGGGCGCCCCGCTCCGCACCGCTCAGGAACGGAAGCCTTGTCTGCGCCCGGTGGATTTCTGCTAATAGCGTCGTCGCCATCCCCGCTCTCCGCCCTCAAATACAACCGGATATCACAACCGCTGCGATTACAACACGGACTTTAGTCTGGCTAGCCAATTAGATGCGATTTCGTACGCCTTGCCCGGCATGGTTAATCGCTCCTCGCGACCAGATCCGACATGTCGCAGCTTCGTCGCCGCCCTTGCCATGGCTGATATGTATTGTCTTCCGGTCGATATGATCTGTAGCGGGCGGCGCATCGGGCTGCCGCCTGCGCATTCACTCTCGTGCTGCCGCCATCCTGACTTTCGGCAATCTTCTGCTGAAAGGGCGAAGAGCACACGCGGGTCTCGCCGCTATAGGATCGGTAGCTGTTGGTCGCAGGATCGAAGGAACGATAACGCTGCGCGCACCAGGACAGATGCTCGATGGCATATTTCGGCTGCTGCGTATGAAGTTCGGTCGACGGGCGAGCGGGTTGCGAGGCCGCCTTTGACGCGATGGCCGCCGGCGCCTCGGTGACATAGCTGGAATAGACAGGCGGTATTCGCTCATAATGCTGTTGTCGAGGATCGATTTTCACCGGTCTCGTCGTCCATAGATCGCGCGCGGCAAGGTCCATGAAAGCGTGAGGTTCGTAATCCGCCATGACGTGCGAGGCAACGGATGCCGCGGCCATGCAGGCGCCAACCGAGCTGACGATGCCGAAGGCGACGGTCGCAATTGCGTTCATTGGCCCGCCTCCTGCTGCTGTGCCTGGGGAACCCAGACGCGAGCCCCTGCGCTGCTGTGGCCGCCGGTGCCGACAAGCACGGCGATGATGCCGGTGATTGCGAGCAGGATGGCGATCAGCGGCACGGCGAGACCAGTGGATTTCTCTTCGGAATAGATCATGTTCCCTCTCCTCAATTCCGGCGGCCGCACGACGACGCTGCTGTCGATCGTGCGGCTGATCTGAAAATGATTTGCGAAAGGAAGACGCGGTCGAGCCACGTAGACAGTCACGTCACTTGATTACCTGGATTACCTTGCGGGACGACGGCTCGACAATGACACGCTCGTCATTGACCACCGCGTAGGCATATGTCGGATCGTCCGGAACGGGTGTCACAACGACCGTTTCCGGCAGAGGCTGACCGACGACCACCTTTTCCTTCACGACTACGCGTGCCGATGGTGCCGGAGCCTCGCGGACATAGGTGACGACCTTTGCCGGGGGCGGATCAATCGCCGTGCCGACGACTGCGCCCGCAACACCGCCGATAGCAGCGCCGGCCGGACCTCCGACGATGGCTCCGGTGATTGCGCCACCTGCCGCGCCATTAACGGTCGAGGACTGGGCGAATGCTAGGCCCGACATCACGGCCATGGCAGTTGCGGCGCCTGCGATAAGCTTGAAGAGCATCTTTTCCTCCTTCTTTTTCAACGCGGCCTTCCTGCCGCTGCCAAAGCAACTAGCTGGGCACGACGTCGTTCCAGGCCCCGGACCTCAGTCTGAGGGAGGCCGGCCCTTGGTCCGGAACCCATTTCATTATTCGTCGCCTGCTCTATTCTCGGATCGAAGGGCCGTTATACTGGGGTACGGGCAGGAGACCGAGGGAGATGACACGATCCAGCCGCCGGGAAGCCGGGCGCAGGCGCCTGGCTATGCGTCTGCCGCAAATGCGCACGCTGATCATGAAGGCGCGTGACCCGTGGCAGCTCGAGCTTTTCGAGGCCTATCAGATGGCGGTGGAAGCGCGTGATCGCCTCCGCAGGCGACAGTTCAATCTGAGGCTGGTGCGGGAATATGAGGAGACCTGTGTCGAGATCGAACAGCACGTCATCCGCGCGATGCACGAAGCTCCCTACCCAAACTATCGCTTGGTCCCTTAGAGGTTAGGGAGCACGGCCGACGACGATCAGGGCGCTCATGCTGCCGTAAGGACGGGAACCGTGGCGCGAGGCCACCCGCTCGGTTACTTCGTCGACGATTTCCGACATGCGATCAGGCGCCCGCAATTCGATTTCTCCGCTGAGCGGAGTGCCTTGGCAGAAGGCGGCCGCGACGTCGTGTGCTGTGGCCGCCGAAGAGGTCAGTTCGACCCGTTTGCAGGAAACCGCCTCGAATCCTGCCGATGCAACTTCAGCCTCGATTGAGCTGGGATCGAAGTAAGAATATGGCAAGCGCCTGAGGAAATCCGGAGGATCCGACGCGAAGAGGCTTGCCAGAGATTCGTCCACACATCTCGCGAATTCGTTGGCCGCAAGCGAATCCCACGTCGAAAACAGGAACCGGCCTCCGCTCCGCAGCACCCTTTTCGCCTCACCATAGGCCATCGGCCTGTCTGGGAAGAACATCACGCCGAACTGGCATGCGACGAGATCGAACATCAAGTGGGCAAACGGCAGATCCTGCGCGTCCGCGTGCATCCAATGAGTTCGCGACATCGTGAGGGTTGGTGCGCCGACATCGATCATCGCCTGACTGAGATCGGTGGCGACGATCTCGGCCGCCGGATCGAGCCTTAAGCGCAGAGCGCGTGTCAAGGCGCCAGTCCCGGCCGCGACCTCGAGCACGCTGACTGGTTTCGACCGTTCAGCGACGATTGCCATCTCGGAGGCATAAGGTTCGAAAAGAATCGGCACGAGAAGAGCCTGATAGACGTCGGCGATGCCTGCCGAGAACGGCGGAGGAGACGCGGCAGATGCTGAATCTGGGCGGCCTTCGATGTTCACAGAAGTTGTCACAACAGGTCTCCAAACCCAACTCCGTCGAACTTGAAATATCGCCGAATCTGCTGTTGTCCATGGGGACGGACCTTGGTCCCAAGCCTCTTCGACCGAAGTCCCCGCAGTGGAACGGGCGCCTGAACCGCGTCGTTCTAACGATACGGAAGGAGATCTGCACATGCCCCAGAGCAACAGACCCCATGTAAACAACGCCTGGAATGCCTCCGTCATAGCTCTTGTTATCGTTCTGGCAGGCCTCCTCTATGTCTTCGGCGCAGCCATGTCAGGCGATAATCTCCGGTTGACCGAGAGCATCAGAGGTGCGGAGGTCTTCGACACCAGAAATCTGCCCTGATACTGTCTGGAAAAACTCTAAAGACGCTGTAGGTTAGTCGGCAAAGTCTCATGCCGGTATCAAGATGAATTGGCTTCGCCGCTGGAATGCCCGCTCACTCGCCTCCCAATTTTTCATCGCGGGTGGCCTGGTCTCGATTGTCGTGATGTTTCTAGTGGGCATGCTTGTCACCCATCTCATCGAGGAGGCCGTCATCCATAATTCCGGCGCGGCGACGGCGCTTTACGTCGATAGCGTGGTAGCGCCGCTGCTTCCCGACATGCAGACGGAATCGCTGCTCGACGAAGGCAGCGCGCAAGCTCTCGACGAGACGCTGGGTCAGGGGGCGCTTGGCAGGCGCCTTGTCTCGTTCAAGCTGTGGCGAAACGACGGCACCATCCTCTATTCAAACGAGAAGGAGCTGGTGGGCCAGAAGTTCCCCGTGAGCGAGAAGCTGCAGAAGGCATTCGCCGGTTCGCTCGTCGCGCGATACGAGCGGCCTGGTGACCCGGAAAGCGGTGCCGAGCGCGCGCTCGGCAAGCCGCTGATGGAAATTTACAATCCGGTTCTCCAGCCGTGGTCTGGTCAGGCCGTCGCCGTTCTCGAATTCTACGAGACGGCCGAAGGGCTGGCTGACAGCCTGGCGCACGCCAGGCTCCGGAGCTGGGGCGCTGTCGCCGCTCTTACGGCGCTTTTCTTCCTCGTTCTCTCGGCTCTGGTGTTTCGAGGCAGTCGCACGATCGAAGCGCAACGCAAGGATCTCAAAGAACGGGTAAAGGAATTGTCCGCGCTGCTAGCCGAAAACCGCGGGCTCCAGCGGCGGCTGCAGCGCGCCTCGCAGCGCGTGGCGGCGCTCAACGAAACATATCTGCGCAGCATCGGCGCCGATCTGCACGACGGTCCGGCACAGCACATCGCCTATGCTTCGCTGCGATTGGACAGCGACTTGTTGATCAACGCGTCCACCGAGCCCGAAGCCCGCGAAAAGGAACTTGCCTGGATACGCTCGAGTCTTGCCGAGGCCATGACGGAGATCCGCAATATCTGCAGCGGGCTAGTGCTCCCGCAGATCGAAAAATCGTCAATCACCGAGATCGTGCTGCGGGTCGTCGAAGCTCATCGGCACAAGACCGAAACTCTTGTAGAAACAATCATCGACGAGGATGGACCGGAGCTCGCTACTGCCGTAAAGATCTGCATTTATCGCTTTATTCAAGAAGCCTTGAACAATGCCTATCGCCACGGCGGCGGCGTTCAGCAGACCGTAAGAGCAGTGTCGCACAATGGTCATGTTTGTGTCGAAGTCAGTGATCGCGGCAATGGATTCGACCCAACGGAGGTGAGGCCGTCAAGCCTCGGTCTGGTGGGCCTTCGCGAACGTATCGACAGCCTCGGAGGATCCTTCGATATCACGACAGGCGAAGGAGGAACGACCGTGACCATGACCTTCGAGCCCATGGAAGTTGGAGACTAGAGATGACACCAATCACCATCGGCGTCGTGGACGACCACCCGCTTTTTCGCGAGGGCGTGACGCGCAGCTTGTCGGAGATGAGCGATTTCGTGGTCATTGGCGAAGGAGCCAGCAGCGAGGACGCCGCCATGATCGCTTCGAATAATCGCCCCGACGTCATGCTCCTTGACGTCTCGATGCCCGGCGGCGGACTGGCTGCTATCGGTGACGTCCTGGCGCGGAGCCCGACGACGAAAGTGCTGATGTTGACGGTATCCGAGGAAGTAGACACGCTGCTAGGGGCCTTGCAGCGGGGCGCGATGGGCTATGTCCTCAAAGGTGTCGGCTCCCGTGGCCTCGCCGAAGCGATTCAAACCGTCCTCAGCGGATCGCGATATGTCTCGCCGACAATGTCGGCAAAGGCCATGGAAAATACTCTGCAAAACGGAAACTCCGACAAGAACAGCCTGACGCCACGGGAGCGCGAGGTGATGGATCTCGTCGCCCAAGGCCTGTCAAACAAGCATATCGGCCTGCGCCTTAACCTGCAGGAAAAGACCGTGAAGCACCACATGACTCAGATCCTGAGCAAGCTCGGCGCCTCGAACAGGACCGAAGCGGCCCTGCAATGGCGCGAACGTCGATAGCGCGGGGTCGGCCGGGCGGTCCCTCCCCGCGGCAGAGTGCAACATTCTGCCGGAGCAGGTTTTCGTCAGTAATGTCGATTGGCGACTGGCCGGCAGTTCTTCCATCCGACCCCGCGTGAGCCCAGGGATGCCCGGAAAGACTCTCTAGCGAAGGAACCGGCTCAGCCGGTTTGCGTCGCTGGCCGTCGCCTGCCGGCTTATGATCGTCCTGCCTTTCGCGTCCTTCATGACATAGCGGCCGCTGCGCAGGCTTTCTGTGATGCCGTTCGCGTGGCGAACGTTGATCGACCCATCGGAGCCCTCGATCGCTCGCGCTCCGGATGCTGACGGCGACGCGGCTCCGGAGGAGTATCCCGCGTTGCCCTTCGAGTTTCCGCCAGTGCTGTTGCCGGAACCGTTATTGCCGTTTCCGCCCCCATTGCCTCCGCCATTGCCGCTACCGCCGCCGTTTCCGCCCCCATTACCGCCACCGCCACCGCCGCCGCTGCCGCCCCCATTACCGCCACCGCCGCCGCCCCCATTGCCGTCTTTTGCCTGTGCGTGCTTTACCGTCAGAACGCGAAGGGAGCCACCGAGATCGATCGTCACAGGTGATGCGGCAACCACGAGGGCTGCGGCAGCGCTGCCGCCCAGCCTCAGGAAATCTCGTTTCGAGATAGTCATGCCACTTCCTCATTCATCGTTCTTGGCCGTTCCCACGCTCTATCAGACGCGTGCGAATTTTCGCTGTTTCGAAGACTAAATGCAACCGGACCTAGGTACCAAGAAAGGGCGGGACTTTGGTCCGCCTTATCGGAACACGCCCGCAAGAATACGAGCAATGTCGTCACAAACAGTGCCTTGGCGCATGTGTTGCCGGCTTTCTTATCCAGGTGTTGCTGCATGAGGCGCGGACGCATTTTTCTGGAACTTCTTTCTTTGTCATCACTTGATTATCAAAGTGCAAGAGAGGAAAGCCCGATGCCAAACCCGAACGAATCACCCGCCGTCCAATCGATGCAAAAAGAGCAGGCAGAGCAGCGAAAACGGGCCCGAAGGGGCGAACTCGACAAGGCGATCGAAGACACGTTTCCGGCGTCCGATCCGGTCTCGGCCACTCATACCTCCATTCCCGCCGGCCGCAGCGACGTCGAGGCGGCGGAGCGCGTGGAGCGGGAGCCCGATCCCACCGCGCTTGACCAAGAGTATCCGCTAGTCAATCAGGCCCTTCGCTCGACCGGCCGAACCGCCCGCTCCTCGGACAGTTTCGATGCCGACCGCGAGGAACTGCGCGCGCTTCAGAAGGAAGCCGGCCGGATGGCGGAGTCCGCCTCTGAGCTTGCTTCCGGAACAGCCCGCTTGGCAAAGGCGGAAGCGAGGAGTGTGGTCCAGGACATCGAGGATCGGATACGCCGGCAGCCGCTTACGGCCGCAGCGATCGTGGCCGGCATCGCCTTCGTATTTGGCGCGACGCGTTAATGGCGCCCACCATGGCGAGGAAATGGACCGGCGGCTGCCTTTGCGGATCCTGCCGATACGAATTCGCCGGCGATCCGCCGCATTCGGGATATTGCCATTGCGATATGTGCAAAAAGGCGACCGGCGGTCCTTTCGCGGTTCTCGTCCAGGCCAGGGTTGAGGAGCTCGTCTGGACCGACACGTCTCCCGCCGTTTACCGGTCCTCGCCGATTGCAACGCGCGGCTTTTGCGGCAATTGCGGAACGCCGCTCTTTCTTCAGTATGATGGCGACGAACTGATCCGAGTGACGGTCGGCTCGCTCGATCACCCCGACAGGATACGCCCGGCAGGTCATTACGGCGTGGAGAGTCGTCTTGACTGGGCCGACTGCGGACGCGGACTGCCGGAGGAGGAAACTCAGGAGCGTTTTTAAGCATGTCGCATAAAAGTGTGCGGCGGT
Source organism: Rhizobium sp. MHM7A (assembly GCF_005862215.1). Taxonomy (NCBI): domain Bacteria; kingdom Pseudomonadati; phylum Pseudomonadota; class Alphaproteobacteria; order Hyphomicrobiales; family Rhizobiaceae; genus Rhizobium; species Rhizobium sp. MHM7A. The sequence goes on along the minus strand of NZ_VCHT01000030.1, from coordinate 7,978 downwards.
TTTGCGGCAGTGACATACGTTAACGAGACCTGACGCGCGACAAGTCGACCTGAAAGACTGCGGCGCGCGCTTGGATCACGCCAGCACCGCCTCGACACGAGCTCTCATGAAAATCGCGACCTACAATGTTAACGGGATCAACGGGCGGCTGAACATCCTGCTGCGTTGGCTGAAGGAGGATGCTCCTGACGTGGCCTGCCTTCAGGAACTGAAAACCGACGACGCCAGGTTTCCGCTAAAAGAGATCGAGCGGGCCGGCTACGGCGCCGTTTGGCACGGACAGAGGTCCTGGAACGGCGTCGCCATCCTGGCAAAGGATATGACACCGATCCTGACGCGGCGGGGTCTTCCCGGCGATCCCGACGACACACACAGTCGGTATATCGAAGCCGTCATCGACGGCATGCTGATCGGGTGCCTGTATCTGCCGAACGGCAATCCTTTCCCCAGCGCCAAGTTCGAATACAAGCTCCGCTGGTTCCGTCGCCTGTACGCTTATGCCGCCGAACTCCTCGAGATCGAGGTACCTTCCATCCTCGCCGGCGATTTCAACGTCATGCCAACCGACATCGACGTCTACAAGCCGGAACGCTGGCGAGACGATGCACTTTTCAGACCTGAAGTCCGCAAAGCCTACGCCCAGCTTGTCTCCCAGGGCTGGACGGACGCCATCAGGCATCTGCATCCGGACGAGCGCGTCTACACCTTCTGGAAATACTGGCGCAACAGTTTCGAGCGCGACGCCGGGCTTCGGATCGACCATTTTCTGCTCAGCCCAATGGTGGCGCCGTGGCTCCGATCGGCGACCGTCCGGCGGAGGCCGCGGGGTTGGGAGCATACGAGCGACCATGCACCCGTCATGATCGAGCTCGATATTCCCGCAGTTGAAGCCGTGTGATCGGCAATGCCATCGATGGAGGGACAGCAGGGAACCTGCGATGCCAGCTGGAGTTAGCTTGTAAAGGAGATTGTCCGATGCCCACGAAACTTATTCCCGATTCTGCAAAGCTTCCGCCGAAGTCGTTGAACGAGGATACTCAGGACGACGAACTGCCTGACGCAAATGTCGACGACCAGCGTAAGCCTCCCGTCAGCATGGGCAGCAGCCGCCAGGCGGGCGACGGCGTTTCCGAGTCCGACCCGGAGACTGGCCGCGTCGATCATAAGGGTCGCATTCCTGCCCCGCAGTTCTCCAACCGGAAGTGATTGTCATGGGCGAGAGCAAGAATTATCTCAATACCGACGAAATCCAGGCCGACGACCAGTTGTCGCCGAAGCCGGTCGAAGGAAAAGATCCGCCAAGGCACGTACGCAAAAGCGAGGAAGCCGTCGCCGAAGGCTCTGACGACACGGAGCGCATCCGGGTTCCTCCGCCGGTCGCAAATCCCGATTGATGCGGTTTCAGCATCGCCTCATTCCGAGGCGTCCAGATCATAGATGCGGCCGGTCAACCAGGCCGGCCAATCCCGCTCAAAAAAGGATCTGGCACTTTCATCCATGTTGCGGTTGGGCCGGGTTGAAACCCTGATCTCATCCCCCTCGAGCAGAACGACGATCTGCTCTTTGCGATGCGCTTCGCTTTCGCTACGGAAACGATAGTCCTCCAGCGGACCGGCGCTCGCCAGCGGAAGGAATTCGCCTTCCGCATCGCAGATCGCGCGTGCTCCCCGACTGCCGCCGCCTCTACCGATGAAGAAGTCCAGAGCGCCCAGCACCGCTTCAGAGGCGAGCGCCATGTGCCGCCATTGCATGCCTCGGACCGCTTCGGCCGCGCGACCATAGGCGAGGCCGTTGGCGCGAATTTGCATATTCAACTCCCGCGCTTCGATCAATGCCTGGCGGACGCTCCCCTGATCGCAGATGATGCCCGCCTTCTCGCTCATTCGCGTCTGCACTGCCGAGCGGACCGCCTTGACGGTGAGCGGGCTTTCTGTTCGCAGGGTGGAAAGGAGATCGGCGACGCCCGCCTCCGCTGCCTCCGGTGCAGGCCCCGCGGCAGCCCGCTTCGCCGCGCCGCTGGCGCCGATGTGTTCGGCTACCCTGGTGCCGAAGACCTGCCCGGCATTCAGCGCCGCTCCACCGGGCCTTGTCACGCCATGTGTGCCCGCCGCCTCTCCGACCGCGTAGCAGCCGCCAAGATTGGTGCGGCCCCAGGTGTCAACCATAATGCCGCCGTTCATGTGCTGGTTGTTGACGGCGAACTCCAGCGGTTCATCGGCAATATCGATCTTGTAGCGGCGATAGAGCTCGATCGCGAGCGGGTTCATATGCTTCAATCGATCGATCGGGATTTCCTGACCGGCGCCAGCCTTGCCGAGATAGAGACGAACGTCCTCGTCCAGCCTCTCCAGGTCGAATGGCAGGTCGCCGGGAACGGGCAGAGGATTGCGATTGAAGTCCATGAAGACGCGCCGGCCCGCCGCAGTCTCACGGTAAATGGCGACGTCGACCAGGCTTGAACCGAAATCAAGCATGCGGGTCGCGTGGAATGGCCACTGGTAGCCCTTGCGGAAGATGTTTGACGCCAACTCCTGGGTGCTTCGATAATATTCCGCCAGGAAATGGTGTTCGGCGCCTTCGCCGTCTACCGAATAGATATGCGGTATCGCCTGGACGTAGGTGCCGGACAGATTCCACGGAAAGCCCTCCCTGCGCGTTCCTATACCGAACTGGCTTTCGGTCAAGTTGACGAGCGCGACGCCTGCCTCCAGCGCCAGTCCGAGGGAGCCGAAGCAGCCGTTGGGATAGACGCTGTCGCGATAGAGTTCGCCTGGGCCGCCGGCAGCGAGCACGATCACGCTACTCACGAACAAGGCGATGCCGAGCGGGTTCTCCTCTGTACGGTCGCCGGCGCGCATGACGAGCATGCCGGCGACGTGACGCTCAGCCCCCTCGCCCTCGATGAGCATTTTGACCGCGGTGGTATGGTTGTAGAACGGCACGCCCAGCCGGATCGCCTCCTCCGCCAGCACCTTGACCATCAAACGCGACGTGCGCGGGCCACAGCTGGTGGCGCGGCCGACCTCGTCATGGTCGGTCTGATATCTCAGTGTTCCGCCAAGCGGATCCTGGGGCAGCGGCAGCCCCAAGAACTGCAGCGACGCCATCATGCGCGATGAGCCCACCGCCTCGACATAGGCCGTGTCCTCGTCCATGGCGCCACTACTGCCGATGGCGCGGGCCATCGCCCGGTAATTGTCGCCCTGATCGGCGGTGTTTGCGGTGTGAAGGGTTTGCTTGTCGGAACCCGAGCAGGCCGAGGTTCCGCCCCATGCGCTTTGGCTGATGACGACGACATCGACGCCGCGCCGCTTCATTTCCACCGCCGCACGCAGACCCGCAGCGCCAGATCCGACGACGACACAGCCGGCCCGGTAGATCGGCGTCTCGATGCCAGAGAGCCGGACCCTTTCCGAAGCGACGGCTTCGGCTGGAAGTCGCGGCATGTCGACATCGGTCAGCGCGTCGAGAATCTCCTGCGGAACACCTGTCGTCATCGCCGTCACCCAAGCGGGATGTCGACCCAGCGCTTTTGCTGGGAGGACTCCATGCACGCATCGACGATCTGGCAGATGTGGTGGCCGGTATCGAATGTCGGCCACATCGGCCTGTTGGCGACGATCGAACGGATCACCTCGGCCACCTCGATGATCTTGCTTTCATTGTAGCCGATGCCGAAATTCGGCAGGGGAAGGAAGGCTCTGAAGGTAGGGTTCTCAGGACCGACATCGATCTCACGGAAGCCGCGCCGTCCTGTCCTGTCGTCGTTGGAATAAAAGCGCAGGCGGTTTATTTCGTCATAAGTATAGGCGATGCTGCCTTTCGTCCCATAAATCTCGTAGGTCTGCATGAACTTTCGGCCAGTGGCGACGCGGCTGAAGTCGACGATCCCGGCGGCGCCGTCTTCGAACCGGCACAGCAGGTTCGTCGCGTCGGGATTGGTGATGTCGGCCCAGGCCTCGTTGCCCACCAGTTTCACCTGCTCGCCATAAGCAAGGCCCTCGAAAACGGGCCGGCGTGGGGTGACGATGAGATTGTCGGCGATCAGGGAGATGACGCGGCCGACCAGGAAATCCATGAAGCTGAAGATGTGCGAACCGGTGTCGCCGACGATTCCGGTCGGCGCGAGCTTGCCATCGGCGCGCCACATGAAGGGGGCCGTGGGATCACCATACATATCGACATGCTGGCAGCCGCGAAAGAGCTTGATCTCGCCGATTTCACCGGATTCGATGATCTCTTTCGCGAGATCATGAACGGGATTTCGCGGAAAGGCGTGTCCGACACGTGTAATAACAGCCTTCTCTCTCGCGATCTCGGCCAGCTCGCGCGCTTCGTCGCCGGTGTTTGCCAGCGGCTTCTCGCAATAGACATGTTTGCCGGCCAGCAGGGCCGCCTTGGCGACCGGATAGTGCAGATGGTCGGGCAGGCAGATATCGATCAGATCGACCTCGGGATCGGCGACAGCCAGCTTCCAATCCCGATAGATCCTCGCCCCTGGCGCCCTGTTGCCGATATCCTGCGCTACTTCAGGGTTGCTGTCGACAAGCGCCACGATCCGCGCCGTTCCGCCCGACACGCCGAAGAAATGCGGAAAGGTCTGATAGGCCATCGTGTGGACCTTTCCCATCCAGCCCGAGGCGCCAAGCACTGCAACTCTCACTTCAGACATTGTCGTTACTCCTTAGCGGATCTCGGGGCGGGCCCGGGGCCTGGTATCGTTGCGTTCATAGGCGAAGATGGCCGATGGCAGCGCAGGCAGGCCCCGGATGAGGTCCGATCCTTTTTCGCCGACCATGATCGTCGGCGCGTTGGTGTTGCATGACGGCACGCGCGGCATGACGGAGGAATCGCAGACCCTCAGGGCTTCGAGGCCGTGAACCTTGAGATCGAGACCAACAACCGCGTCAGACCCGGTTCCCATCTTGCAGGTGCCCACCGGATGATGATCGGTCTTGGCATTGGCGCAGCCATAATCGAAAAGCTGCTCATCGGTGATCACCTTCGGCCCCGGAAGTCTTTCGGCCATGACATAAGGTTTCAGCGCCGCCTGCTGCATGATTTCGCGGGCGATCTTGAGCCCCTCCAGGGACATCTTCCTGTCGTGAGGGTCGGACCAGTAGTTGGGATCGATCAGGGGTGCCGCACCGGGATCGGCGGATGAGAGACGCACCGTTCCACGCGAGCGCGGATGCAGATAGGCCGAATTGAGCGTTACGCCGGCGTTCTTGAGCCGTTCGACACCTGCTTCGATGCCGGAACCCAGGCCGAGATGGAACTGGATATCAGGGGACTGTGCGTCGGGATCGGCATACCAGAAGCCGCCGGTCTCGAAGAGCGACGAGGCGACTGGACCAGTCCGGAAGAGAACATATTGAATTCCGGCCCAAAGTGTCCGGTGGAGCTTCGCGACGCCGTCATAGGTGTGATCGCCGGTGCACTCGGCAATAACAAAGAGATCGAGATGGTCCTGAAGATTGCCGCCGACGCCAGGCAGATCGTGGAGGGCCTTGACGCCGACCGAGGTCAAATGGTCGGCCGGCCCAATGCCGGACTGCAAAAGGAGCTTCGGCGATCCGATCGCGCCTGACGAAACCAGGACTTCGCGTTCAGCGCGTACGACCTCCAGACCGCGTCCAGTCGCGACCTCGACGCCGACAGCGCGGCCTGCCTCCAGCACGATGCGGACGACACGCGCGCCCGTCCGGATCGTCAGGTTTTTCCGGTTCCGGATCGGCGAGAGATAGGCAAACGAGGCCGACGACCGGCGGCGGTTGCGTTGGGTGAGCTGGTAAAATCCGACGCCGGCCTGCTGGCGGCCGTTGAAGTCGTGATTGTAGGGTATACCGAGCTCCTGTCCTGCGCGGATATAGGCGTCGCAGATCGGCAGCGGCGCGGCCGGCATCGAGACACCCAGCGGGCCGCCATAGGCGTGGTAGTCGTCGGCGAAACGTTGATTGTCCTCGGCGCGTTTGAAATAGGGCAGGATCGAACGATAGTCCCAACCCGCGCAACCGTCTTCACTGGCCCAGAGATCATAATCGGCCGCATTTCCGCGGGTGTAGAGCTGAGCGTTGATCGATGAGCCGCCGCCGATGATTTTTGCCTGGGTGTAGCGAAGCACCCGGCCCTTCATGTGCTTCTGGGGGACGGTTTCCCAGCCCCAGCTGGCCACACCTTTGGTCATCTTGGCGAAGCCGGCGGGCATGTGGAAAAGAGGATTCCAGTCGCCTCCGCCCGCCTCCAGAAGCAGTACCTTGACATCGGGATCTTCGCTGAGGCGGCTTGCAAGAACGCAGCCCGCAGGACCGGCACCGGTGATGATATAATCGAATCCCATTTTACTGTCCTATTTCAAGCCGGCGCGCACCAATGGATCTGCCTGTGTCTGCAAGTCCGTCGACGCGATGTGGTGGGCAACTCTGAGCGCCTGGCTAGCGACGGTGAGCGCGGGATTGACCGCAGCCGATGTGGGCAGAAAGCTGGCGTCGACGACAAAAAGATTGCCGTGATCGTAGGACCGGCAGTACGGATCCAGTGGCGCCGTTGCCGGGTCGTTTCCGATGCGGATCGTTCCGCACTGATGGGAAGGCGTGCGTTTGTCGAAGGGCCTCGACAGCACGATCGGAAATCCGATCGACCTCAGGATTGCCTTCAGCTTGGCGACAAGCGCAAGATGCGCGTCCCAATTGGTTCTCTGCCATTTGAGAACGATCCGATCTCCATCGACCATCACGCGGCTTTCGGGATTGGGAACGTCTTCGCTCATTGCATAGAAGTCGATGGCATGGTCCGTCATGAAACGGAGAAGCCGTTCCGGAGCCCGCGGCAGAGAGCCTTTGAGAACCTTTTCGGAAATGCGCCCCAGCAACTGCACATTGCCGAGCGGCGGTCCTCCCTCCCCGTCCGAGAGATAGAAGTCGTTGAAGGCGAACGTCTTCTGGTAGACGGCGGTGTTCCTGAACCGCGGCGAGACGCCGATGACGGCGGAGGCGTTATGGTTCATGAAGTTGCGGCCCACCTGATCGGAAGAGTTCGCGAGCCCCAGCGGGAAACGGGCGTTTTTCGAACGCAGCAAAAGCACGGATGACTGGACCGCACCGGCGGAGAGGATGACGATCTTGGGCGAGACGATCAGCGTCTGTCCGTCCTTGATATAGGTGACCCGGTCGATCCGGCTCCCCGCGCCCGTGTCAAGCCGTGTCACCCGTGCATTGGTCTCGAGCCGCACGTTCTTGTGCTTCAGCGCCAACGCGAGCGCTGCGGTCTCGGCATCCATCTTGCCGTCTCGTGAATTCGGATGCGCATCCCAGGGCGTGCGCGCCTTGGAGAGCCAAGCGTCGAGATCCAGGCCGAGCGGCAGCGAAAAGGGATGCAGGCCTTTGGCCTTGAGGCGTGCCCTGACGTCGGCAATAGGGGCCTCGTCGGGCACGGGCGGGAATTCGTAGGCAACCGAGTGATGCGGTTCGGTCGGATCTTCGCCAAGACTGCCGCGGACCTGATACATCAGCTCCGCCTGCGAATACCAGGGCTCCAGCTCTTCATAGGGAAAAGGCCAGGCCGGCGACACGCCTTCCTGATGTTCGATGACGCCGAAATCTTCTTTGCGATAGCGCGACAGGACGGCGCCGTAGAATTTCGAATTGCCGCCGACATTGTAATAGTTGCCGGGGTTGAAGCCCTTGCCGTCCGCCTCGTACCAGATTTCTCTCGGCCGGAAATGGCCACGCTGGAAGATGGCGCGCTGGTCGCGATTGACCGGAAGATCGGCGATATGATCGCCGGCTTCGAGGACCAATATCTCAGCGCCTGATGCGGCCAGGCCGGCAGCGACGGTGGCGCCGCCGACGCCCGAGCCGATGATGACGATGTCTGGTGAACCGCTCATGTCAACACCTGGTCGTCACGCGATGCGCGCCTGGCTGTCCGGATCGAAGAACACCGCCTTGTCGAGGTTGAATGCGAGGCGTGTATTCTG
>NZ_VCHT01000088.1:0-355 GCF_005862215.1 Rhizobium sp. MHM7A | reverse complement strand
CCATGGGCATCGTTGTCATCTGCTTCTCGCTGGTTGCAGCTATTTTCGTGTCGGTCATGGTCGAAATGTATGTCGGCCTGCTCGCCGGCATGATCATGCTCGGGCTGGGTGGTTCCTCCTTCACGAAGGACTTTGCCATTCGATACCTGGTGTATGCCTTTGGCGTCGGCATGAAGCTCATGGCATTGGTGATGATCGCCAAGATCGGATCGAACGTCCTGCTTGGTCTTGCCCAGGCGCCTACTGCCTCGTCGGATCAGTTCGTCACGACCCTGGCGATCGCCGGTATTTCCGTCGTGGTCTTCATCATCGCCATGTACGTCCCGAACATCATCCAGGGCGTCGTCCAGGGCGC
>NZ_VCHT01000002.1:0-915909 GCF_005862215.1 Rhizobium sp. MHM7A | reverse complement strand
AAGTAGCCGGTGCCGTAAGCGTCGCAGACGCGAACATATTCAACCGGTTCCGGCTCAGCAGCAACAATAGCGTCAGCTGCAAGAACCGGCGTCGATGCAGCAAATGCTGCTGCTGATGCGAGCAAAACCATTCTGATGTTCATTTACCAATCCATTCCTTTGTCGATCGGGGCTGACGTCTCGTCGGGTAGTCAATTTGAAGCCGGCCCAGTTTGAACAGCCATCTCGGCGTGCGGATCGATCGAACCGCCAAACCGTCATCACATAGAAGGCTCTATCAAGCAATTCTCGATACATGTGAGAGGGGTTCGCCGGAGCAACTTTCGCCAGCAACGTGATTTTTATACAACAATTTCAAATATTAAGCGAATAACGCACAAAAACGGCCTCGCAATGGAAACCTCCATCGCAAGCCGCACGCGCTTCGCCCCATCTCAAATTCTTCACCATCCGACCCCGTCGAACATTATGGTGAAGCATATAAATTCTACCGCCGACAAATGAACATATACACGGTAGCGGTGTAGAACATGGTGTTCTGAATTCGATATCAATGAGTCAAAATGATGACAAAGCGCTCACTGATGCCACAGATCATAGTCCCGCAATCGTTACCAGGCTATATATTTTTCCACTTTTTTGGTGAAATTGGAGCTTATTTTTGCGATTTTTCCGACTTTTCCCGCAGCCGACGCCGCATTCTTCTGAAAGCCGCATTTCGACGGCCATTGCGGCAAGCGGCCGAATCGCCTCAGACGGCCGGCCTTCCGGACGAGTTAGATGACTGCTGCCCAAGCTTCGAACGCAACCTGTTGGCGACACCCCTGGCGATCGCAGATCGCACACCCGAGCGTCAATCCTCGTTGGATTTGGCGTTCTCAAGAATCATGTAATCGAGCGGCAGCTGCGTCGAATACTTGATCTGCTCCATCGCAAAGGCGGAGGAGACGTCGCGAATCTCGATTTTCGCGATCATCCGCTTATAAAAGGCGTCATAGGCTGCAATGTCGGGCACGACGACTCGCAGGAGATAGTCGACATCACCGCTCATTCGATAGAATTCGACCACTTCGGGGAATTCGGCGACCACCTCGGAAAAGCGGCGCAGCCACTCGATCGAATGAGTAGCCGTGCGAATCGACACGAAGACCGTGACCTTGGTATTGACCTTCTCTGGATCGAGGATGGCGACCCGACGCTTGATGACGCCATCTTCCTCCATTTTCTGGATCCGCCGCCAGCATGGCGTCGTCGAAAGCCCCACCTTTTTGGCGAGGTCGGCAACGGCAAGCGTCGAATCTTCTTGCAGCAGACGCAGTATTTTTCGGTCGAGGCGGTCCATGCGCACGTCAGTCCTTTCGAATTATTTTCTTTGTATAACCCGATTCCGCGCGAGGAAAAGAATTTTGTTTCAGGAAAGTAGCACTTTCACCCGCTCCTGCAGGTAAGGAAGCAATTCGTGCTCGAACCAGGAATTGCGCTTCAGCCAGCCGCTGTTGCGCCAACTCGGATGCGGCAGCGGCAGCACCTCCGGCAGCCGGCCGGACAGGAGGCTCTCACGCCACGCCCGCACCGTCTCGGTCATATTGCCTCGTCCTTCGCCAGCCATATGCCAGGCCTGCGCATATTGGCCGATAACCAGCACCAGTTCGATCTGCGGCATCACCGACATTACTCTTTGCCGCCAGAACGGTGCACATTCGCGACGCGGCGGCAGGTCCGCGCCCTTGTCGTCGTAGCCGGGAAAGCAGAAGCCCATCGGCACGATGGCGAATCGCTTGCGGTCGTAGAAGCTTGCTCTGTCAACGCCGAGCCATGATCGCAGCCGGTCGCCCGAGGCATCGTCGAATGGGAGACCGCTCTCATGCACCCGAAGGCCAGGCGCCTGCCCGGCGATCAGAATACGTGCGCTCGACGAAATCACCGCCACCGGCCGCGGCTCGTGCGGCAGCCGGTGCTCAGGCCCTTTCGCCGGGGCGTCGCGGCAGATGCGACAGGCGGCAATTTCCCGCCGCAGATTTTCCAGCTTGGCTTCGTCGGTCATCGCTTTACTCCCACCCAACGATTCGCCCGATGAAGCGCAGCGCGTCGCTGTAACCGGTTTTCTGGCGGGCATGATCGCGCACATCGCGCGGCTGCTCGAAAGTCCCAGCCCACAGCCCCGCCTTCGCTCCCCTCGCCTCCATCTCTTCCCTGCCGTAACCACCATAGGAAACGGCCATGCCTCGGCGCACCATGTCGGCATTGATGTCGCCGCCCGTCCCACTCCGACAGACGACAAGCAACCTGTCGTAGCGGTCGCGCCGGTTGCCTTGGCAAAGCGTTCCCGATGCCCGCACCATCTCCTGCAGCGCCTCTCGCGCCAGGCGTCCGCAAGCCCAGGCCTTTCCAGCACGTTCGCAGCTCTGATCAAGCTCAGGCGCATCAATGCCTTCCAGGCGAAAGCGCTCCCTGCCCAATGTCAGGCTATCGCCATCGGCAGCATGAAAGGCGCCCGCACGCTTGATTGTTGCGCTATCGTTGATCTTGGCGGTAATCAGCGCCAGGAGGGCCAACAGGGCAAAAGCGGTCACGCCGTCACGAATCAGGCGCAGGCCCCGTGTCACGCTTTCGCCTCCTTAAAAAACAAATCCTTGGCAAAGATGGCAAACATCTTCTTAAGAATTGCCGGTTAAGCTCTTATCCACCCTGGGATGAAGTTTCAACGTGCACATGAGTACCGGCGTAAGCACATCGACCGACAAGATTATCGTCGACAGGTCGCGCAGCCACCGCAATAAGCCCGTTTCCAAGGCTGTGCGGCAGACGCGCGAACGCCTGCAGTCCGGTCACGCGTCCAATTCCGCCTTCGACCGTGACGTACTCAAGATGTATATAGCGTCAATGATGCAGGGCGCGACGATCATGCCGCTCTTCATCGTCATCATCACCGCACTCGGCGTCTATTTCACTCAAGATACCCAATTACTGTTATGGGCGCTGCTGACGCTCACCTGTCACGCCGGCAACATCCTGCTCGCCCGGCGCGCGCGCAGGCAGGAGATCACCTCCGAGAGCGCCCGCAAGTGGCGCCGGCTGCTGCTGCTCGGCCAATTCCTGGTCGGCTGCTGTTGGGCCGTGTTCGCGCTCCAGGGGTGCGACACCTGCGAGCCGTCGAGCTTCATTCTCTATAAGGGCGCAACATTGCTGATTGCGCTCTCCGTCACGGCGATGTCGAACTTCATGTTGACGCCAGCCGTGCTGGTCGCATTCGCACCGGCGGTCCTGGCGCTTGGCGCCAAGAGCGGTCTGTCACGCGACCTTCTCGAAATCAGCCTGACCGGGGTCTTCACCACCACTCTCCTCTTCTTCAACTACATCAGCGACCGGCTCTTCAAATCGAACCTCAGGATCCTCTCCTATCAGTCGGAGAAAGACGACCTGATCGCCGAACTGGAAGTAGCGAAATCGATGTCTGACGAGGCACGCCGCCGCGCCGAAGAGGCAAACCTCGCTAAGTCCCGTTTCCTTGCGTCCATGTCGCACGAGCTCAGGACTCCGCTGAATGCCATCCTCGGCTTCTCCGAGGTCATGTCGGCCGAAGTCATGGGCCCGCTTGCCAATCCGACCTACAAGGAATATGCCGGCGATATCCATCGTTCTGGCCAGCATCTGCTTGATCTGATAAACGAAATCCTCGACCTGTCGCGCATCGAGGCCGGCAAATACGAACTGAGCGAGGAAGCGATCTCGCTGCTCGATATCACCGAGGATTGCATTGGCATGGTCCAGTTGCGAGCCCGCGCCAAGAACATTGCCATTTCGGATCAATTTGAGCGGCAGCTGCCGGCTATCTGGGCGGACGAGAAGTCGATGCGCCAGGTAGTGCTCAACCTCCTCTCCAATGCCGTCAAGTTCACGCCCCAGGGAGGCGAGATCCACGTCAAGGTCGGCTGGACGGCCGGCGGCGGACAATACATCTCGATCAGGGACAACGGCCCCGGCATTCCGGAAGAAGAGATTCCCGTCGTCCTCTCGGCCTTCGGCCAAGGCTCGATCGCCATCAAGAGCGCCGAACAGGGTACCGGGCTCGGCCTGCCGATCGTGCAGGCGATCCTTGCCAAGCATGACGGACAATTCCTGCTGAAATCGAAGCTACGTGAGGGCACGGAGGTCATCGCCATCCTGCCTGCCAAGCGCGTGCTCCAGAGCCTTCCGGCCGTCGAAGAGGCTCAGCCTGTAGCGCGCAGGCGCAAGAGTTTCGCTTGATTCAGGTGAAAAACAGGTGCTTGCCGAGCACGAAACTCAGGTAGAGGCAGCAAGCGGCGATCATGCAGGCCACGGCGAAGGAGCCGAGATCCTTGGCATGTTTGCCGACGATCGAAATTTCCGGTGAAATCCGGTCGATCACCTCTTCGACAGCGGTATTCATCGCCTCCATCGAAAACAACCCGAGAAACAGCAAAACCGCGGCGACGATCTCACCGGCGGTGGCTCCCACCCACACCAGCGCCGCCATCGAAACGACGAAGAAACCGAGCTCCTGACGGAAGGCCGCCTCCTTCAGCACCCGCAGGAAGCCCGCCCAGGAATAACTGGCCGCGGCGATGAAATGCCGAAATCCGGTCTGCTTCGTCACCGCGGGCTTCGTCAATATCGATCCCCTAATGCTTGTTGCTCACACCTGCCTGGGCAAACGTCGCCATGCCGGAATGGCAGGCAGCCGCGGCTTTGACAATGCCGGCGGCCAACGCCGCCCCGGTGCCTTCTCCCAGCCGCATGCCGAGCGCCAAAAGCGGCGTCTTGCCGAGCATCTCGATCGCGCGCAGATGGCCGGGTTCGCTGGAGACATGGCCGATCAGGCAATGATCGAGCGCGGAGGGATTGGCGGCTTTCAGGATCGCCGCCGCGGCAGTTGCGACATAGCCGTCGATCAGCACCGGTATGCGCTCCATCCGGGCGGCTAGGATGGCGCCGGCCATCGCCGCAATCTCGCGGCCGCCAAGCCGACGCATGATCTCCAAGGGATCGTCGAGATGGTCGCTATGCAGTTCCACCGCTTTCTCCACCGCGGCGATCTTGCGCTCCAGCATCTCGCCTTCCGAACCGGTGCCGGGTCCCACCCAGTCTCGCGCCGATCCGCCATAGAGAGCATAGTTGATCGCTGCCGCAATGGTCGTATTGCCAATCCCCATCTCACCGATGCAAAGCAGATCTGTACCGCCGGCGATCGCCTCCATGCCGAAGGCCATGGTTGCGGCGCAATCACGCTCGGAAAGCGCCGCTTCCTCGGTGATGTCACCGGTGGGATAATCGAGAGCAAGATCGAAGACCTTCAGTCCGAGGTCGTGGGCAACGCAAATCTGATTGATCGCCGCGCCGCCGGCGGCAAAATTTTCGACCATCTGCTGCGTCACCGTTGCCGGAAAAGGCGTGATCCCTTGCCTGGTGACGCCGTGATTGCCGGCGAAAATAGCCACCAGCGGCCGGTTGACCGCAGGCTGGCGCCCAGTCCAGGCGGCAAGCCAGAAAGCAATCTCCTCGAGCCGTCCGAGCGCGCCCGGCGGCTTGGTCAACTGCGCGTCGCGTTCGCGCGCGGCCACCAGCGCGCGGGCATCCGGCCCCGGCAGGTCACGGAGCAGGGTACGGAAATCGTCGAACGGCAGGCCTGAAACGCTCATCTGTGCGGTTTTTCCTATGAATCGGCTGTTCTTGTTTTTTTGACGCAAATCAGCTTCTTTGCGGTGGCTTTCTCTTAGCGCCGGCGGACGTAGCGAACAACACCGAAAGCGCCGCAGCCCCTCCGGCAGAACGAAACAGAATGAAGATCAAGGACTATGCGGTCGATACCGCCCGCGCCGTCGCCTTTCTGAGCCGCCTTCCCATGCCGCCAGCGCTGTTCAAAGGCTATGACGGCAGGCTCGGCCGCCTGGTGCGTGCCTTTCCCGTTGCCGGCCTTGTCATTGGCTTCATCCCGGCGCTCGCCCTCCTTATCCTTTCGGGCATTCGTGCCGATCCACTTGTGGCGGCGCTGATCGCGCTTTCCGTCCAGGCTCTTGCCACTGGCGCGCTGCACGAAGATGGCTTGGCCGATACGGCCGACGGCATCGGCGGCGGCAAGAACCGCGAGCAAAGCCTCCTCATAATGAAGGACAGCCGGATCGGCACCTATGGCGCGATAGCGCTGATTCTTTCCTTCGCGGTCCGGGCGGCCGCACTCGCCGCCATTGTCCGCAATTCCTCGCCGCTCGCCGCAGCCCTTGCGGTTCCTGCCGTCGCAGCGCTGAGCCGCGGCGCTATCGCCTGGCACTGGCAACGGCTGCCGCCGGCAAAAGTCGATGGCGTGGCCGCCTCGACCGGCCAGCCGAATGAGGCGGCGATGCAGTTTGCGCTCGTTTCGGCCGGTCTGCTCGCCGCGCTTCTGATCTGGCCGGCATTCGGCCTGCAGCCGCTCGTCGCCAGCTTGCTCGCCAGCGGCGCTGCAGGATTTGCCTTCACCGCAGTCATCCGCCGCAAGCTTGCCGGCCACACAGGCGACACGCTGGGCGCGATGCAGCAGATTTGCGAAATCGCCACCCTTTGCGCCCTTGCCACGGCTCTTTGAAACTCCGATATATCCTCCATGCAAACACCCTGCATTCACGTCTGCTCCATGGTCTCGGCGACCGGATTTTGCGCCGGTTGCGGCCGCACCCTTCAGGAGATTGGTGGCTGGACGAACTATACCGATGCCGAGCGGCGCCGGATCATGGCACAGTTGCCGGCAAGGCTCGCGACCGCCGTTGCGAGGAGCCGGATGACAACGAACCCCGCCGAGCGGCCGGAGCGGCCTTTATGATTCGTTTCACTCTCTTCCTTGTCGTGATCGGCATCGGCCTTGCCGTTCTAATCCTCAACGATGACCGCGGCCGCATCCTCGGCATGCAAAGCGACGAGTTCGGCCGCTTCATTTACTTGCTGCCAATCGCGCTGATGCTGTCGGCCGGGGTCTGGGCAAGCAGGCGCAGCGTCGGTGAAACCATGCGGCAGATGATGATATGGCTGGTCATCATCCTGGCGCTTGTGACTGTCTATCTCTATCGGCAGGAGGCACTCGGAGTCGGCAATCGGGTGCTCGCCGGCCTCCTTCCCGGCCGCGCCGTCGTCGTCACGACGAGCGAAGGTGGCGAGGAAATCATTCTGCACAAGCTGTTGAACGGCCATTTCGAGGCCGAGGTCGATGTCAACGGCCAAACGGTCGAGATGCTCGTAGACACGGGCGCCAGCATGGTGGCGCTCTCGCACGAGGACGCCGAACGTATCGGCATCGATCTCACCCGCCTCACCTACTCGATGACCGTCATGACCGCTAACGGGCGAACCCGCGCAGCCCCGATCACGCTGGATCAGGTGTCGATCGGCCCGATCGTCCGCAACAATGTGGCAGCCACGGTCGCCGAGGACGGCCGGCTCGACCAGAGCCTGCTCGGCATGAGCTTCCTGGAAACGCTGGGTTCTTTGCAGATGCAGACTGATGAACTGCGCATGCGTGATTGAGCCGGCAGAATAAATCATCCCCCAGATCCGCTTTTAAACGGCTGTCCATCAGGAACACGGCACGCGAGTCGTCGATCGACAAGAGCTGCGAGGAGCGCTGCCGACAAGGCAAGCGATGCGGACGTCAGCAACATCACGAGCAGTGTCGGAACGGCCCCTGCCTCCCGGAGAAACAGCCCGGCGATCGAAGCGATCAGCGCTGCACCGGCGATCGACATCGCTGCGGCAAGGCCTGCGGCGGTGCCTGCGAGATCGGCCCGAACCGACATAACACCGAGATTGGCGGCGGGAAAGGGCAAGCCATTGCCGATACCGATGAACATACAGGGGCCGAAAAATGCCAGGACATGCGTGACGCCTGAGATCGACAGCGTCAGTCCCAGCAGCAGGCCGATGCACGTTGACAAGCGCGCAATGACGAGCGTGGTGCTGAGTGATTTCCCCCCGAGTCGGGCAGCGAGATAACTGCCCAGAATGAACCCTGCCGGAATCATTCCCATGAAGAGGCCCAGCTTCGCGCTTGATCCGCCGAGCGAGGAACTGACGGCCATGGATGCGCCTCCGAGGAAAACATAGAGAGTGCCGGTGGAGCAGGCCATGCACAGCGTATACGCCCAGAACCGCGATGAACTGAGAAGCTGCCTGTAGGAAGCAAAGTAATTGCCGCGCGGTCTCGATGCGAGTCCGGCGGTTTCCTTGAGCTCGCGCATTGACATGACGAGGATGGCTGCACCAAGGAGCGCAAGAGCGAGGAAGATCGCGCGCCACCCCAAGACTTCATCCAGAACACCGCCGAAACTCGGAGCGAGCATCGGCGCGATAGCCCATCCCATTGCCGCGTAGCCGATCCTGTTGGCGGCTCCGCGCTCACACGCCGTCTCCTTGATGGCGACGAGAGCGACGCAGAAGCAGGCGGCGATCGACGCCTGCATCACGCGGAACAATAGGAAGATGCCGATATTGGGAGCCAGCGCGCAGCCGATGGAGGCCACAATGAAGATGGAAACGGCGATCAGTGCGACTGGTCGACGCCCGTAGTGATCCGACATCGCGCCCGCAACGATTTCCGTCAGGGCATTGATGATCGCATAGCCCGCAATCGAAAGATTGACGACCGCGAAATCGGCCTGGAACGTAGCTGCGATATTTGGCAGCGCCGGCAGATATATATTGATCGGCAACACGGAGAGCGCCGTCAGCAGAAGAAGGATCGTGCGCCTGGGCGCCGGGGTCGAAGTGGGGCGGTTGCCTGAAGTCTGCGCAGAATCGTAGCGTGACATGGTCTCGTCCGGTCTTGTCAGGAAGATTGTGGGAATCTGACGAGGCGCAGCGCAAATTCAGGGCACAAAAAAAGCCCCGTCAGGAGCTCGATTTACCGCGCATGGGGCTGCTCGCCGGATGGTTACACCATCCTGCCCATGCGCTCTATCACCACGACATGAACCGTTGCGATCTTCATGGTCGTACAGCTAGACGGAAACCCGAACCTCGTCAACGCTAGGTTTCCGGCACCCCTGAAAATAGCCCAATGCCGCTTTACGGCGGCGACCTGATCTGTCACCTTCAAACGCAATAACAAGACCACAAAGAGCAAAAAGAAACTCCTAGTCTGGTGGCACCCAGCATGTTCGACCGGCATTCGCTTGAAGCGAAAGCCTTGACCCATGGGTGCGACAGGAGTTTCGCCATGAATTCATTCTGGCCGATCATGGTCGGCGGCATTCTGCCCGCCATTTTCTGGGGCATCACCGCCATCTTTCAGAAGCAGAGTGCCACGGCCGCGACCGGCTCCGCCATTTATATGATCGCCTTCGGTTCGGCCTGCGCACTCGCAGGCCTGATCGCCGCCCTGATCTGGCGCCCCGCGCCCTGGACCGCCGAGGGCCTTGGTTTTGCCGCCACGGGAGGCGCCTGCTTCGCCGCAGGCACCGGCCTCATCAGCTTCGCGCTCTTTGCTTACGGCATTCCGGTGTCGAAACTCGCTCCGATCTGGAGCTGCAACGTGCTGGTGACGCTGGCAATCGCTGCCGTCTATCTAGGCGAAGCCTCCGAACTGAACATGGTCAAGCTTGCCATAGGCACCCTCCTCATCCTGTTAGGCGCGCTGCTCGTCAGCAGCGCGTGAGCGTAATCAGTAAGAGATTAGAACTTCACCGATCCGCTGGCGTCGCCTTACAACCAGCAGAGTCGTGATACCAGAGTCAGCCTCACCCGACAAAATATCGACAGTAGCTCGCCGACCGGAGAACTCTACCCGCGATCGCGAGTTCTGAAAGGAGCAAGGATTCGGCGAGCAATAAATGCTCAATCCACCATTCGCCCCTGAGCCCGAATGCAATGTGATAGCAAGATTGATGGTGGGATCGCTTTGATCGGCGAGGCTGCCCGACCAAGCATCGCTGAGCAATCTTGATGTTGAAATTGCGGCGCTCGTTTGGGACCGCTTCAGTTGCGCAGCCGATATCCTGTCTTGAAGATCCAGCCGAGCGTTCCCAGACAGATTGCCAGGAACACGGTGATCATCGCCAGGCTGATCGCCGGGTTGACATCAGCAATCCCGTAAAAGCTCCAACGGAAACCGCTGACGAGGTAGAGCACCGGGTTGAAGTGGCTGACCGCCTGCCAGAAGGGCGGCAGCATGTTGACCGAGTAAAAACTGCCGCCGAGGAATGTCAGCGGCGGGACCACAAGCATGGGAATGAGGTTCAGCTGCTCGAAATTGCCGGCCCAGATGCCAATCATGAAGCCGAACAGGCTGAAGGTGATAGCCGTCAGCAGGAAGAACAGGATCATCATGAAGGGATGCTCGATCCGGACGTCGACGAAGAGATTGGCGGTCAAGAGAATGATGACGCCGATGATCAGGCCTTTGGTTGCCGCCGCCCCGACGTAACCGAGCAGGATCTCCGTCATCGCCACGGGGGCCGACAACACCTCGTAGATCGTGCCGGTGAATTTCGGGAAGTAAATGCCGAAGGAGCCGTTGCTGATGCACTGGCCGAGCAGCGTCAGCATGATGAGACCAGGCGTGATGAAGGCGCCGTAAGAGACGCCCTCCACTTCCTGGATGCGCGAGCCGATAGCGGCGCCGAAGACGATGAAATAGAGCGAGGTCGAGATGACGGGCGAGATGACGCTCTGCAGCAGGGTACGGCGCGTGCGCGCCATCTCGAAGAAATAGATGGATTTGACCGCTTCGAAGTTCATTTTTCCGCTCCCACCAACGCCACGAAGATATCCTCGAGCGAACTCTGCCGCGTCGAGAGATCCTTGAAATGGATATTGTTCTCGCCCAGTCGGGTCAGCAGCGTTGGGATGCTTTCCTGCTCGTTATCAGCGTCGAAATCATAGGTGAGGCGGCTGCCGTCCGCTTCCAGCGTCAGACCGTTGTCGGCAAAACAGTCCGGCAGCCGCCTCAGCGGTTCCACCAGATCGAGTATGAGCTGCTTCCGGCCGAGCTTCGCCATCAGCGCCGCCTTGTCCTCGACCAGCAGCAGCTCGCCGCCGTTGATGACACCGACGCGGTCGGCGATTTCCTCGGCCTCTTCGATGTAATGGGTAGTCAGGATGATGGTGACGCCAGAAGCCCGAAGTTCTTCGACAACGCGCCACATATCCTTGCGCAGCGTCACGTCGACGCCGGCTGTGGGCTCATCGAGGAAAAGGATATTCGGCTCATGGGAGAGCGCCTTGGCGATCAGCACCCGTCTTTTCATGCCGCCGGAGAGCTGGCGCAGCGTATTGTCCTTCTTGTCCCAAAGCGAGAGCGCCCGTAGCACCTTCTCGATATGCGCTGGATTGGCTTTCTTGCCATGTAGCCCGCGCGAAAAACTCACCGTGTTGAACACCGTTTCGAACTGATCAGTGGTCAGTTCCTGCGGCACCAGTCCGATCATCGAGCGCGTGGCGCGGAAATCCTTGACGACGTCGTGGCCGGCCACCACTACCCGGCCGCCGCTCGGATTGGCGATGCCGCAGATGATCGAGATCAGGGTCGTCTTGCCGGCGCCGTTCGGTCCGAGCAGAGCCAGGATCTCGCCCTTCTCGACGTCGAGGTTGACGCCTTTCAGGGCCTCGAAGCCGTTGGCATAAGTTTTGGTCAGGTTCTGAACGGAAATAATGGGGGCCATGCAGGTCTCTTGCAGATTCTCGAAGTATTTCGGCCCGCTATATAGTCTCTCTGTGACGCTTTGACATCCTTCGGGAACGTGAACACTGCATTCACGCCCCGCCAACACAGTGGCCTTCGTCCAGTCGATCGCCCACTGACAAGCCTCCCATAGCCGACTTACGATTGTCATTACATCACGTCGATCCTCCCTGAAAAGAAAGGTAGCGGCCGGCTCCGGATGTCATCATCCGGTGATATTCATGCTCGATAAGAGAGCCGAGGCAAGCAACCGGTATCCGCCCCGCCGCCCATTCCTTTGCGGAGCCGTTTTCCGGCGTTCTCATTGCGCCCTTTTCCGCTGCCTCGGCATGTAATGAAAGTTATTGTCAGTCACCAACTGCTTGGAACCGGCCAGTATCCCCGTCCAGCCGCGTTCGTCTTAGCCGGCCTCTGCGCCGGCTTTCTTTTTGTGTCGCCGTTGAGGCGGTGGGCGACCTCGTCCCTCGAAGCCCCTGCCGGGCACCTCATAGACTGCATCGAAAAATCGATAAATGCTCTCAGGATGAGGCCGGAGGGAGGTCGCGCTTCCACGCCGGAAGGCGCAGCTCGGGCCAAATAACACCGGATTTTGCGCAACGGCGTTATGCTGGCCCTAACGACACAGCACAACAATCAGCCCTCATCATGAGGCGCCCCGCAGGGGCCCTGAAGGACGAGGGCGGGTGGAGGCGGCAGGCGCCACCCCTCACAATTCATCATAATTGAACCAGTCGAAATCCGCCGCCTTCCCCCGCCCAGACGTATCGAAGGCGAACACGCCGGCAAAGGCGCCGGTGAAGGAGCCATGCTCCCCGCGCCCGCCCTCGTCGGAAATCACGCCGGCATCGAGGGCCGGGCCGATCGGTTGCCAGGCGCCTTTGCCTTCCGTCTGCCAGAAGAATTGCAGGTCGTTTTCCCGGATTTCCATCGCAAGCTGGACGCGACCGTCGGCGGGAATTGCCACGCCGCTTCCGGCCGGGAAGCTGAGGCGGCCGTTCGGATAGTCGCCGTTGCAGGAAAGGATGGTGACGCAGCGGCCGAGCGTTTCGTGCAGCGTCACTGCGACGGCGTGGAACTTGTGGCGATTGTAATAATGCGTCAGCCCCGCGACCTGCTGGTAGGTGTCAGGCGAGAATTCGATCACGGTTTCGGCGCGGAAACTATGATGCTCCTGCCGACGCGCGACCAGCGACTGCTCGAACCAGGAGCCTATGCTCTCGCGCCCTATTAGCCTGAGATGGCCGGGACGGTCCGTCAGGCTGAAGATGCGGCCGTGTTCGGGGGTGCGCAGCCACTGGAAATCGGCTGGCAGCTTGCCCCCGTCGAAATTGTATTCGCTGCGCATCGGCTTTTCCGCTGGCACGGCGCCAAAGAGACCCGGCACATCTACATCTGGCACCGAAGTGCCGTTTTCGAGATAGAGCCAATCGTCGCGCCAGACGCATCTCTGCAAAGAGGTTTCGCGCCCCAGCGTGCAGCGCCGCTTCGGCGGCAGCGGCCGGCCGCAAAGATGGGTGTGATAGGCCTCGCCGTCTGGTGTTTCGACATATTGCCCGTGCCCTGCCCGCTGCAGCACGGCGCCGGGATGATCCTTCGAGGTAATGAGATGCATGTTCGGATGCAGCTCATAAGGCCCTTCGATCCCGCGCGAGCGGGCCATGGTGACGGCATGGTCGTAGCCGGTGCCGCCCTCGGCGGTGGTCAGATAGTACCAGCCGTTCTTCTTGAAGAGATGCGGGCCTTCGACGAGGCCGAGCGGGCTGCCGGCAAAGATGTTTTTGATCGGCCCTTTCAGCGCCTTCGCCAGCGGGTCCCATTCCTGCAGTAGGATGCCGTCGAAGGCCGGCGATTTCGGCGAACCGCCATAACTTTCGGTACGGTGGTTCCACTGCATGTTGACGAACCATTTGCGCCCGTCCTCGTCGTGGAAAAGCGACGGATCGAAACCGGAGGAATTGACATAGATCGGCTCGGACCATTCGCCCTCGATCGAGGGCGCAGTGACGATATAATTATGAGCATCCTTGAAATTACCGTCGAAGCGCTTGACGTCGGTATAGACCAGCCAAAACTGCCCGTCGGCATGGGAAAGGCACGGCGCCCAGATGCCGCAGCTGTCAGGGTTGCCGCGCATATCGAGCTGAGAGGCGCGCTCAAGAGGCCGGCGCACGAGGGTCCAGTTCACCAGATCCCGCGAATGGTGGATCTGTACGCCCGGATACCACTCGAACGTGGAGGTGGCGATGTAATAATCGTCGCCGACGCGGCAGATCGACGGATCGGGATTGAACCCGGGCAGGATGGGATTGCGGATCATGGCGGCTCCTCCTCGATTGTTGCCTGTGGTACGTACGTCAAATGGGAGCGGGCTACAGCACCAACTTGCCCCCCTCATTCCTGTGCTCGTCAGCCGCCGCGCCTCTGCGCGGCGAAATGAGTGCATTCAACCCAAGGATTTGGGCTATCTGGATCCCTATGACATCCCTCGGACGCCTCCGAGGACAGAGATGAGGGAGGATGTGGCAGCGTACTGCCCCAAACTCCCAATCTGCCTCTCCTAATCCCGCTCCGCCGACTTTGCCCAGAGATTG
Source organism: Rhizobium sp. MHM7A (assembly GCF_005862215.1). Classification (NCBI taxonomy): domain Bacteria; kingdom Pseudomonadati; phylum Pseudomonadota; class Alphaproteobacteria; order Hyphomicrobiales; family Rhizobiaceae; genus Rhizobium; species Rhizobium sp. MHM7A. The sequence continues at coordinate 901,653 of NZ_VCHT01000002.1, read as the reverse complement.
ATATCAGCCTCTTTCGCATAGACATCAATCTGCGCAAGCTCCCCCGCACTGAACTCGAGATTATCGAGCGCCTTGACGCAATCGACGATCTGCGACGAGCGGCTGGCGCCGATCAGCGCTGAAGTTACGCGCCCACCGCGCAGCACCCAGGCAATCGCCATCTGCGCCAGCGTTTGGCCACGCCTTTCCGCAATCTCGTTCAGCTTGCGAATATTGTCGATGATGGAGGGGCGGATGAAGTCGCGCTTGAGGAAGTGGTTCTGTGCCGCGCGGCTGTCTTCGGGAATGCCGCCGAGATATTTCGACGTAAGCATGCCCTGAGCCAGCGGCGAGAATACGATCGAGCCCATGCCCACGTCAGCAAGCGTGTCAAGCAGCCTGTCGTCCTCGACCCACCGGTTGAGCATCGAGTAGCTCGGCTGGTGGATCAGGCACGGCGTGCCAAGATCCTTGAGAATGGCGGCGGCTTCGCGAGTGCGCTGTGAGTTATAGGAGGAGATGCCAACATAGAGCGCCCGGCCTGAGCGAACGATATGGTCGAGCGCACCACAGGTCTCCTCGAGCGGCGTCTCGGGATCGAAGCGGTGCGAATAGAAGATGTCGACATAGTCGAGACCCATGCGCTTCAGGCTCTGGTCGCAGGAGGCGATCAAGTATTTGCGGCTGCCCCATTCGCCGTAAGGACCTGACCACATGTTGTAGCCGGCTTTCGAGGAGATGATCAGTTCGTCGCGTAGGCCAGAGAATTCTGTCCGCAGGATCTCGCCAAAGGCGGTCTCTGCGCTGCCGGGAGGCGGGCCGTAATTGTTGGCAAGGTCGAAATGGGTGATGCCGAGATCGAAAGCCGTGCGGCACATGTCGATCTTTCGGTCATGCGGCGTGTCACCGCCGAAATTGTGCCAGAGGCCGAGGGAGACGGCCGGCAGCTTCAGGCCGGAGCGGCCCGTGCGGTTATATTTCATTTTCGAATAACGGTCTGCGGCCGGTTGCCAGCTCATGGAAGTCTCCTTCATCGAATATCAGCGTCGTCGGCATGCGACGTCCTCGGCTCACGAAAGCGCCGACACCTGCCCCTCATCCACCTGCCGGCACCTTCTCCCGGCGAGCGGGGAAAAGGCAAGTGCAGTAGCCTCCGTTCCCCACCACCTCTTGCATGGCAAGTCCCCTCGCCCCGTTCACGGGGAGAGGGTTGGGGTGAGGGGCAACCATCGGCAAAACCGGACCACAGTGACGCGAGGCCGACATGACGAAACTAATGGAGCAAGCGCGCCAATACGGCAAGCGCAGGCGCGCTTTCTCCGCTACCTCAACAGTGCCTGCGCCTCTTCGATGCCAAGCGCGGCCGGCTGGGTGCAAGTCGTCGTCAGGTCGATGAACCGCCCCTCCTCACCAGACTTCAGAATCGAAGTCATGACATCGACGCCGTGCAGGGTGCGATCAAGCGAGCAGCGCGCATCACGGCCCTCGATCAGCGACATTGCCATATCGGCAAGGCCGGCGGTGCGGTAATTGGCGCGCGAGCCGCTCGGACTTTCCTGGTTGATCTTGCCGAAGGGATGCTCCCAGGCCTCGAGCGGCTTGATGTCCTTGTCGCGGCCACTTGCCTCGACGGTGCCCCCGAAGAAGTTCGGGTCCGGCACGTAGAGCGAGCCCTCGGTGCCGTAGAGCTCCATATTGGCATGTCGGTGAGACCACACATCCCAGCTCGCCGATAGCGTCACGGTGGCGCCATTGACGAATTCGAGCAATGCCTGGATCGTCGTCGGCGTCTTGACGGGAATGATCTCACCGTGGCGCGGCTGGCTGGTGATCGTACGGGTCGGCGAGGCCATCGAGGTCATGGCGCCGACGCGCTTCACCGGGCCGATCAGGTTGATCAGGTTGGCGATGTAATAGGGGCCGAGATCGAGGATCGGGCCGCCGCCCGGCAGAAAGAAGAAGTCCGGGTTCGGATGCCACATCTCCATGCCGGGGCTCATCACATAGCAAGCGCCCGAAGTGATCCGGCCGATACCGCCATCGTCGACGAACTTGCGGGCGAGCTGATGGGCGCCGCCGAGGAAAGTGTCCGGCGCGCAGCCGACGGCAAGATTCTTCGCCTTTGCGATGCGGCGAAGCTCCTCGCCCTGCTCCAGCGAAAGCACCAGCGGCTTTTCCGAATAGACGTGTTTTCCGGCTTCGAGGATAGCCTTCGATACCGGAAAATGCGCATCCGGGATCGTCAGATTGACGACGACGTCGATCTCGTCATTGGCGAGAAGCGCGTCGATCGTCTGTGCCCTGACGCCATATTCCTTGGCGCGGGCCTCGGCGGCCTGCACGTTGATATCGGCGCAGGCCAGCACCTTCAGCCCCTTGAAGAGCGGTGCAAGCGAGAAATAGGTGGTGGAGATGTTGCCGCATCCGATGATGCCAACGCCAAGTTCCCTGGTCATGATGTGCCTCAATAGGTCTTGAAGGATGCAATCGAGCGGCTGATATTGCGGTCGATATCTCTTGGGTTGTCATGTTCGACGACGAAGTGCTTCGCCTTGGTGGCCCGCAGTGCAGTGATCAGCTTGGCCCACTCGACCTTGCCGTGGCCGACATCGGCCCAGCCATCCTCATCCTTCGCTTCGCCGGCCGGCGCAATGTCCTTGACGTGAACCGAGGTGATGCGCGAGCCGAGTTTCTCAATCCAGGCGAAGGGATCGGCGTCGCCGCGGATAACCCAGGCGATATCGGCTTCCCAGGAAATGTCAGGCGCGCCTTCGAAGATGCGCTCGATCGGCAGCGAGCCGTCTGCCAGCTTGACGAACTCGAAATCATGGTTGTGCCAGCCGAACTCGTAGCCGGCGTCCTTGTAAGGCTTGCTCATCTCCTGCAGGCGCTTGCCGAAGGCAGTCCAGCCGGCGGCGTCGGAAGGGCGCTGGTCGGCCGCCAGATGCGGCGCATAGATCGAATCCATGCCCAGGATCTTGGCGATGTTTAGCGATTTCTGAACTTCCTTCTCCAGGAAATCGGGACTGAAATGGCCGCTCGCCATGACGAGGCCGTTCTTGTCCAGCTCGGCGCGAAGGCTCTTCAGGCCGGCATCATCGAGATCGGCATAGATGCCGCCGAAGCCCTCGACTTCCGCATAGCCCGCCTTGCCAAGCTTTTCGAAAATCGCCGAATAGGGCTGAAAATTACGTGCGCTGTAGAGCTGGTAGCTGAGTTTCGTCATTATGTTCTCCTTGGGCCTCGTGCCCACGCTTGGGAAGGATCAATCCGCCGATTGGCAGGAATGCAGGTCGTAGAACCGGAAGTCCGGCAGCTTGCCGCGTTCGAGCTGATGTGCTGGGGTGAAGGTGATGCGGCGGCTTTCGCCGGCCGCAAGATCGAAGGCGTTGTCGGAATATTTGCCGTCCGTCTCGCTCTCGATCATCACGAAGAGCGCAAGTCCCTTTGCGGTGACGTTGATATCGATGGCGCCGCTTGCCTCGACATATTCATGGGTGACCATCAGCCCTGCGGGCGCGAGCTCCAGGGCTTTGTAGGTGCCGTTGACGTGATGCCCCTCGCCGCCCATGCCGTTCGAGGCAGTGAAACGCCAGGCGAGCAGCGTTCCCTCGGCGATATCGGACACATCGATCGTCGCAGCCGTCACCGCCGCATCCGGCGAGCAGACCGCCTGCACATCTTTCAGGTGCTTCCGCTCGCCCTTCATCGTGAGAACCGAGATCGAAAGATCGACGCTGACATCGGCGAGAGTATCGTTGACCAGCGAGAAGCGGATCTTCTTGCCGTCCTCGGAAGGAATGGCGGCGACCGCCACCGGCTGGAAGAAGCGTTTGACGAGGTAATGCATCGCCTTCCAGCGCCCGCCATAATCGAGGCTCGACCAGGAGGCGACCGGCCAGGTATCATTGAGCTGCCAGTAGATCGTACCCATGCAATGAGGCTTCAGCGAGCGCCAATACTCCGCTGCCGTCTTGATCGCCAGGCCCTGCTGGATCTGGGAGAGATAGACGAAGTTCGGGAAATCCTTGGGGAAACGGAAATAGCGGAACATCGTGCCGGCGATGCGTTCATTGCCGCCGGCATTCTTCTGGTGCAGTTCCATGACGGGAGAAGCGATATTCATATCCTTCTCCTCGGCATAGGTCCTGATGACAGGCAGCGAGGTATAGGACTGGAAGCCGAATTCCGAGCAGAAGCGCGGACGCACCGAGCGGTAATTGTCGAACGACTTGTTCTCGTGCCAGACCGACCAGTAGTGCATGTCGCCGGAGCCGTCGGCGTGCCAGGCATCGCCGAAATCAAGGTATCCTGAAGCCGGGCTCGACGGCCACCAGAGCGCGCCGGGCAACGCCTTCTTCACCGCCTGCTCGATCGTCCGGTTGAGGCGATCATAGGAGACGAGATAGCGGTCGCGGTCCTTCCTTGATTCTTCGAACCAGGTGAGAGCGCCCACAAGCTCGTTGTCACCGCACCAGAGCGCGATGGAGGGATGGGAAGATAGCCGGCGCACCTGGTAATCCACCTCGATTGCCACATTGCCGAGAAAGTCCTCGGTCGAGGGGTAAAGGTTGCAGGCGAACATGAAGTCCTGCCAGACCAGGAGGCCGAGCCGGTCGCAAAGATCGTAGAAATAATCCTGCTCGTAGAAACCGCCGCCCCAGACGCGGATCATGTTCATATTGGCGGCCTTCGCCGATTGCAGCAGATCCTCCGTCTTCTCGGGCGAAGACAGCGAATAGAGCGCGTCGGCGGGAATCCAATTGGCGCCGCGGCAGAAGATCTCGCGGCCGTTGACCTTGAAGGCGAAACGGGCGCCTGAAGCATCCGGGGTGGTGATCAGATCGATGGTGCGAAGGCCGATCTGCTTCGTCACCACCTCGTCGGACAGCTCGACGGAAAGCGTATAGAGCGCCTGCTCACCGCTGCCGGAAGGCCACCAGAGGCGCGGCTCGTCAATATGGAAGAGATAGTTGACATCAGTCTCGCCCTTGACGCCGACGTCGAGGCGGACGCGCTCGCCGTCGAGATCGAAATAGACCTGGGCAACGCCGGCATGTTTCGCAAACAGGCTGGCGGTGACCGTCAGGTCGACCGAGCCGTCATTATTGTGGACCTGGCGGGTGACGACATGTTCGATGCGCGCCGTCTCGAGCTTCTTCAGCGCAATCGTGCCGTAGAGGCCTAACGGCGCAATGGCGATATTCCAGTCCCAGCCGAAATGGCATTGCGGCTTGCGCAGCATATTGCCGTCGGGGATCGGCGAATTGCCGGTGCTGTAGGGAACATAGAAGGGCTGCTGCTTCTGCCGTTCAGCGCCGACACCGGGATTGGAGGCGAAGACGATGCGGATGACATTGTCGCCCGATTTCAGCATGCTGGAAACATCAGGCCGGTAGCGGCGGAAGCTGTTGTCGGCTTCGAGCGCCAGGAAGCCGTTGATATAGACGCTGCCCACCGTGTCGAGATAGTCGATATCAAGATACCAGTCGCCTTCGACCTCCTGCAGTGTGAAGCTGCGCTCGACCGCCCATTCGCGCTGCGCTACCCACTGCACTTTCTCCTCATTGCGGCCGAAATAGGGATCGGGGATGAGCCCTGCCCTGTGCAGCGCCGTGTGCACGTCGCCGGGCAATGTGATGGTGCTCTTGATCTCGCCGTCGACGGAGGTGAGCTGCCACGAACCGGAAAGGTCAATGCTGGAGGGGGTTGTTTGTTGCGTCACGATTTCATTTCCGATTTGCATTTTGAAATGGACGGCGCATGACCGCGGTCCGGTATTTGTCGGTCGTCATGACCGCTTCCCCTCCGTCACGCTCGGGCTTGACCCGAGCATCCACACGACATTCGCCAGCAGCCGCGGCATGGATCCTCGGGTCAAGCCCGAGAATGACGGAGCGCGGAGGTGGCCTCTTCCCAAGCGCGCGCAGATCTGGGTGAAGCGCCGGTCGAATTCATATAAACAGCCTTGCAGCAAGCAGGCAGCGCCATCTCGGACCCCGCCCGCGAAGAATTCCTCTAAAGACGCAGCTCGCTCTCCGCATCGAAGACCGAAGCCAGCGCCATGTCGAAACTGAGCTTCACCTTGGCTCCGACGTTGAAGCGTCGCGCGCCGTTGACGCGGACCGACATCGTGTGGCCGGCATGTTTCAGCCACAGAAGATTGTCCGCGCCCATCGGCTCCTCGATATCGACGGTGGCGTCATGTTCTTCGCCGCCGGCATTCTCGTTGACCTTGATGTGTTCGGGGCGAACGCCGAGCACCACCTTGCGGCCGGGCTGCAGCGTCTCGCCGGCATCATAGGCGTCGAGCGAGAAATTGACGCCGTTGGCCGTAAAGGCGATCCCGTCACCGGTTTTGATGAGCTCGCCGCGCAGAAAATTCATCGACGGCGAGCCGATGAAGCCGGCGACGAAGAGATTACGCGGCCGGTTGTAGATCGTCGTCGGATCGTCGAGCTGCTGGATGATGCCGCTCTTCATGATGGCGATGCGGTCGGCAAGCGTCAGCGCCTCGATCTGGTCGTGGGTGACGTAGATCATCGTATTCTGCAGCGACTGGTGCAGGCGCTTGATTTCGACGCGAAGTTCCGAGCGCAGTTTGGCGTCGAGGTTGGACAGCGGCTCGTCGAACAGGAAGACGTCGACATCGCGCACCAGCGCCCGGCCGATCGCCACGCGCTGGCGCTGGCCGCCTGATAGTTCGGCTGGCTTGCGCTTCAGGAGCGGCTGGATCTGCAGGATCTCGGCCGCGCGTGCCACGCGCTTGTCGATCTCGGCCTGCGGCACTTTGGCGACGCGAAGGCCGAAGGAGAGGTTCTTCTCGACGGTCATCTGCGGATAGAGCGCGTAGGATTGAAAGACCATGCCGATCCCGCGGTCCTTCGGCTCCTCCCAGGTGACGTTCTTGCCCTTGATAAAGATTTGGCCTTCCGAAGCGTCGAGCAGGCCCGCGATGCAGTTGAGCAAGGTCGACTTGCCACAGCCGGACGATCCCAGCAGTACCAGGAATTCGCCATCATTGATCTCAAGGTTGAGATCCTTCAGCACGCTGACCGATCCAAAGTTCAGCGAGAGATCTTTGATCGAGACGCTCGAATTGGAGACAGTTGAATTCATGTTCATGTGATCACCCCTTCACTGCGCCGGCGGCGATGCCGCGAACGAAAAGTCGCCCGGAGACGAAATAGACGATCAGCGGCACCAGGCCGGTGAGGATCGTTGCTGCCATGTTGACGTTGTATTCCTTCACGCCCTGGACGGAATTAACGATGTTGTTGAGCTGCACCGTCATCGGATAGGTATCCGGCCGTGTGAAGACGACGCCGAACAGGAAATCGTTCCAGATGCCCGTGACCTGCAGGATCATCGCCACGACGAAGATCGGCAGCGACATCGGCATCATGATCTTCAGGAAGATCTGCCAGAAGCCCGCCCCGTCGACACGCGCGGCCTTGAACAGCTCCTCCGGCAGCGACACGAAGTAGTTGCGGAAGAGCAGCGTCAGGATCGGCATGCCGAAGATCGAATGGACGATGACGAGGCCGGTCAGGGTGCCGTAGATGCCGATTTCACGCAGGATGATGACGATCGGATAGATCATCACCTGATAGGGAATGAACGCCCCGATGATCAGGATGGAGAAGAAGAGCTCCGAACCCTTGAAGCGCCAGTTCGCCAGTGCATAGCCGTTCACCGAAGCGATGGCGATCGAGATGATGACCGACGGCACCGTGATGCGCACGGAGTTCCAGAAACCACGCGACAGGCCGTCGCAATTGAGGCCGGTGCAAGCCTCCGCCCAGGCCTTCACCCAGGGTTGGAAGGTGATTTCCATCGGCGGCGAGAAGATATTCCCAAGGCGGATTTCCGGCATGCCCTTGAGCGAGGTGACGACCATCACATAGAGCGGCAGCAAGTAATAGAGCGCTGCAACCGTCAGCGTACCGTAGAGGATGATGTTGCGCGCAGACAGCCTCGGGCGCGGCTTCGGGCCGCTCGGGCCGTCGCCAAGTCTCTGCGCGACCGCATCGATACCGGCTGCGGTGGTGTTGAGGGTTCCGATATTAGCCACGCTTGCGCCCTCCTCCGAATTCCAGATAGGCCCACGGAACGATGATGATCGCAACCGTGACCAGCATCATGGTCGATGCGGCGAAGCCCTGCCCCAGATTCTGCGCCTGGAACATGTAGTCATAGACGTATTTGGCCGGCACTTCCGAGGCGATACCCGGACCGCCCGATGTCTGCGCCACGACGAGGTCGTAAACCTTGACGATGCCGGAGGCGATGATGACGATCGTCGTGATGAAGACCGGCCGCATCATCGGGATGACGATGAGGAGATATGTCTTCCACATCGGAATGCCGTCGACGCGCGCAGCCTTCCAGATATCCTCGTCGATGCCGCGCAGGCCGGCTAGCATCAGGCACATGACCAACCCCGTTCCCTGCCACAGCGCCGCAATCAGAATGCCGTAGATAACGATCTCGGGCGTATAGAGCGGATTGAAGGTGAAGCTCGTCCAGCCGAGCGAACGCACCACCGACTGAATGCCGAAATCCGGGTTCAGAACCCATTGCCAGACGAGCCCCGTTACGATGAAGGACAAGGCGAAAGGATAAAGGAAGATGGTGCGAAAGGTATTTTCGAACCGGATCTTCTGGTCCATAAGCGCAGCGAGCAGGAAGCCGATGACCAGGCTGAAGATCAGCGAGAGGATGCCGTAGAGCGCAAGATTCTCGATCGCTGTCACCCAGCGCGGCGCGGCCCAGAGGCGCTCGTACTGATCGAAACCGACGAAGCTCAACCGCGGCAGGAGCTTCGAATTGGTGAAGGAATAAAATACCGTCCAGAGTGTGCCGCCGACAAAAATCACCAGCGCTGTCAGGATCATCGGGATGGACGCAATCTTGGCGTTCAGATTGCGCAGTAACTTGTTTGGCCGGCCTGCTTGCGCTTGACCCGTCATGAACGCTTCTCCTCAAATGGCAGCTGCGGCCGGTGACGGCCGTTTTTCATCCCGTCCGGCGATCTGCCGGGAATACCGGCAAGACCATCCGGGAAGATCCGGCTCCGAGGAGCCGGATCGCCAGGACAGCAAGTCTGCCGATCAGTCGGCCGAAGAGATGATTTCGGCGAAACGCTTCTGGGCGTCTTCCGGCGTCATCGACGGATTGGCGAAGAATTCGGAGAAGAGGTCTTCCTTCTGCTTCTGGCTGTCGGCCGAAAGCAGCTGGTCGGTGCCCTGGATCACGTTGCCCTTCGCGAGGATGTCGAGACCCTTCTTCATGCAATCATTGGCGGCGGCGAGGTCAACGTCACCGCGCACCGGCAGCGAACCCTTCTTCAGGTTGAAGGCAACCTGGGTCTTGGGATCGAGCAAGGTCTTGGCAAGCACCGCCTGCGCCTTGGACTTCTCCTCGTCCTTCAGCAACGGGAAGTAGAAGGCGTCGCCGCCAGTCGAAATGATCTCGTTGACGCCGAGGCCCGGCAGGCAGGTGTAATCAGTGCCGGCCTTCTGGCCCGCAAGCGCGAATTCGCCCTGCGCCCAGTCACCCATGATCTGGCCGCCAGCCTTGCCTGTTATGACGAGATTGGTCGCCTGGTTCCAATCCTGAACATTGCTGCCCTTGGACATGCGGCGGGCATCGTCGGCAGCCTTGAAGACCTTGGCGATCTCAGGACCGGCAGCAGCTTCGGCGTCCTTGTCCTTGAAGACCTTGTTGAAAGTGTCCTTGCCGGCGATCGCGACCATCAGCACGTCGAAGGCGCCTGCGGCCTGCCACGGCTGGCCGCCCACGGCAAGCGGGATGATGCCCGCCTTTTCGAGAGCCGGAGCAGCGGCGACGAACTCGTCCCAGTTCTTCGGAACCTCGACGCCGGCCTTCTTGAAGGCAGCGTTCGAAAGCCAGAGCCACTGCCAGGAGTGGATATTGACGGGAGCGCAATAGATCTTGCCATCGATGGTGCACGAATCGAGCAGGCTCGACGGACGAATGATGTCCTTCCACTTCTCGGCGGTTGCGACATCGGTCAGGTCGCGCATCAGGCCGGCCTGAACGAGTTCCTCGGCCTGGCGGCCATGGTTGAACTGGGTGGCACCCATAGGGTCGCCGCCGGTGATGCGGCTGATCATGATCGGACGCGCCGTGCCGCCGGAACCGGCGATGGCACCGTCCACCCAGTGATTGCCGCTGGCGTCGAACGCCTTTGCCAGCTCGGCGACAGCTGCGGATTCGCCGCCGGATGTCCACCAATGCGTGACTTCGAGATCGGTTGCGCTGGCGGCGCTGAGCGGAAGTGCTGCTGAAGCGGCAAGCATGGCCGCCATCATACGGATTTTCATGAGTTCTCCTCCCTCACTGAAACGTTGCCGGAAAAACTTAGATCAATCGATTTTCCGACGCAACTGCCCGCTTGGAAATTTTTCTTTAACGAACCGATTTGCTACTTGTAATAGTGTCCAGCAGCGCCGCCACATCCCTTACACCAGCGATCGGTTTGGTTTCTCGGCTTACACGCCTTTTGGTCAATATGTTGAAAGAACGCGAATTTTTTTTATACTCTGCCTGACAGACCACGCTACCCGCCTCGCAACTGCAGAAAAACGCGGCTAAAACCACGGATTCAACCTGGGCGGACGATGCTGCACCGCCTATAAGAAAAAATGCTCGACATTTCTACTGTATCGTTACAGATTACATCCTTCAGGGAGGCGCGATTTTGGCAGGCGGCGGGCTTACGGCGCCTGGAAAAGCCTCTATAAGCGAGACCAATTCGCGCGAGGCAGGCCTACAGGGATGGAAAACAAGGGAAATTTCGGACAGGCGACGTCGACGGCGGTGACACGCGAGCGCCCTACATTGAAGACGATCGCCTTCATGACTGGCCTTGGCGTAACGACGGTATCGCGCGCGCTGAAGGATGCGCCGGATATCGGCGCCGAGACCAAGGAGCGGGTGCGCATGGTCGCTCGCCAGCTCGGTTATCAGCCTAACAGAGCGGGCGTGCGCCTGCGCACCGGCAAGACCAACGTCATCGCCCTCGTCCTGAGCATCGACGAGGAGATCATGGGCTTCTCGAGTCAGATGGTTTTCGGCATATCGGAAGTGCTGTCCGGCACACCTTATCATATCGTGGTCACGCCGCATTCCCACAGCAAGGATCCGATGCTGCCGGTGCGCTATATCCTCGAAACCGGCTCGGCCGACGGCGTCATCATATCGCGCATCGAGCCGGACGATCCGCGCGTGCGGCTCCTGTCCGAGCGCGGCATGCCCTTCGCCACGCATGGCCGCACCGATGCCGGCCTCACGCACCCGTTCCATGATTTCGACAACGAGGCTTTCGCCCATCAGGCGGTGGAGCGGCTCGTCAGGCGCGGCCGGCGCCGCATCGCGCTGCTGCAGCCGCCGAGCAAACTCACCTATTACGCGCATATCCGCATTGGCTTTCAGACCGGCCTGCACGATTATGGCGCCGAGGAAGTGCCGCTGCGCGTCAATACCGACGCACCGCTCGCCGACATCCGTGACGTCGTCGAAGTGATGATGCGCTCGGCCAATGCGCCGGATGGAATCGTCTGCTCGGCCGGCAGCGCGGCGATCGCCGTCAATGCCGGCATCGAAGCCGCCGGCAAGGCGCTGGGCCGCGATCTCGACATGGTCTCCAAACAATCTGTGCCGATTCTGAACTGGATCCGGCCCGAGATCATCACCGCCCAGGAAGACGTGCGCCAAGCTGGCCGCGAAATGGCCAAAGCGGTAATCGCCCGCATCGACGGCGTCGAACCGGAACTGCTGCAGAGCATCAGCCAACCGATCTGGCCGGAGAACGGCAGGTAGGACGGCACGATAGATGCCTATTCTGCCGTCGGCGCCCCCCGCCGCGTGATGGCATGGAATAGACTCTCAACGACCTCGAGCGCAAACCTTCATCCCACAGCTGTGCGAGTTTGATGGCCGGCTTGTCTTACAGCCTCTAGCTAGCGGGCAGACGCCCTGCCCTCGGCTTGGCAGTTTGGCATCGGCTCAAAAAAAGCCAAGATTGCCGGCCATCTCACGAACGAACCGTGGGGATATCGACAGAATGCAGCAGAGCAGCGTGCCCTATTTCAGCCAATGGGAAACGCCCGGCATGACGCTGCCGGTGCTTGCCGAAGGGCCGCAGGCGCTGCTCAGCGATCCGCTCTGGCGCCATTCGGGAGCCGCGACCATCGAAGAATATGCGCGATGGGCGGTGAATGTCTGCGGCATGGCCTGCCTGAAGATGATACTTGCCGCCCGCGGCGAAATCCATCCGACGCTCGAGCTTGCCCGCGCTTGCACAGTCTATGGCGGCTATGTGGTCAACGAGATCGACGCCTCGATCAAGGGGCTCATCTATGCGCCCTTCGTGCGCTTCGTGAGCGACCATTTCGGGCTTGCCGCCGAGACGATGACCGCAGTTCAGACATCGACCATTCCCGATCTCCTGTCGAAGCGGCGCTTTTTCATCGCCTCGGTGCATTCAGCCATCCGCTGGCCGGAGCGCGAGCCGCCGTCGAAGGGGGACCATCTGGTGCTGGTGACGGCAGCAAGCAACGAGACGATCCGCTTCCACAACCCATCCGGCCATGACGAGGCAAGCCAGGCCGATGTCATTCTTCCGCTTGCCGTCTTCGACCGCTTCTTCGCCAATCGAGGCATATCGGTCGACGTCTGACCTTCCAACCCGATCCCTCCGGAGGTTCGCATGACCCCTTCCCAAACCAAGCTGCGCATCGCCGTGCTCTTCGGCGGACGCTCGGCCGAACACGAAGTTTCCGTGCTCTCGGCAACCAATGTCATGAGCGCGCTTACGCCAGAGAAATACGACGCCATCCCCGTTTTCATCACCCGCGAGGGGCAGTGGCTGCTGAGCAGTTTCGTGGACGGCGTCCTGGCGACACCTTCATCTGGCACGGAAGTCTGCCTTGTGCCGGGCGGCCGAGGACGAGCGATGGCAATCCCCGCCCGTGGCACGCCATATGAACTGGTGAGGATCGACGTCCTATTCCCCGTGCTGCACGGCCCGCACGGCGAAGACGGATCGGTGCAGGGTATGGCGGAGGTTGCCCGCGTGCCACTCGCCGGCTGCGGCATCCTCGGCTCGGCCGCCGCGCTGGACAAGGATATCGCTAAGCGTCTGCTGCGGGCGGCCGGCCTGCCGGTGGCGCGCGCGGTGGCGATCCGCGAAGGTGTCGTCCCTTCGCTGACCGACCTTGAAAGCGAGCTTGGACTGCCGCTCTTCATCAAGCCGGCGCGCCAAGGATCGTCGGTCGGCGTCGCCAAGGTCCACGCGAACCAGGAATTCGCGCCCGCCCTTGCAGAGGCCTTCCGTCACGATCGCACATTGCTTGCGGAGGAATTCATTGCGGGCCGCGAGATCGAATTCAGCGTGCTGGAGGATCCAGCGGGAGAACTTTTCGTCTCCCGGCCGGGCGAGATCGTTCCGGCGGAAAGCCACGGCTTCTACAATTACGACGCAAAATATGTCGATGAGAACGGCGCGGCGCTGAAAGTGCCGGCCGACCTGCCGGCCGAAGTCGAGGCGGCCATGCGCGACACGGCCGCCAAAGCCTTCCGGGCTATCGGCTGCGACGGAATGGCGCGCGTCGACTTCTTTCTGACGTCAGATATGCGCTTCGTCATCAACGAGCTCAACACCATTCCCGGCTTCACTGATATCAGCATGTATTCCAAGGCGATGGCGGCAAGCGGCGTCAGCTATCCCGAAATTATCGACCGCCTGGTGGAACACGGCATGGCGCGCTCCCGCCGGGCAGATTAGGGCATGGGCAGGTTATTTCGGTATGTTACCGCGGCGGAAAAGCAACACTGCTTTCGGAGCTTGGCCGCCGCAACCATACGATTATCGAAGAACCCAGCCGGCGGATCGTCAAGCAGGAGCCGGCGAGCGATGGAGCAGCCCTGCCCTGGGTCGACATGGTTGCCTTCGCCCGCCGCGCAACCGAGATGGCAATTGCCGACCACGCGGCAGCGCGCGAAAAAGCCGCTTGATATTTTCGACCGCGGCTTGATCGATGCCGCCTCGGCGCTCCAGCACCTGACCGGCGAACCGGTCCTGGAAAGATTGAGCACCGTCCATCGCCATAACAGAAGCGTCTTTCTCACCCGCGATGGCCCGAGATCTACATGACCGACCCTGAGCGCCGCCATTGCTTCGAAGAGGCCGTAGCCGAATATGAGCGGCTCACCGCCACCTATCCGACACTTGGCTACGACATTGTCGCGCTGCCGAAGATCCCGGTCGCAGAGCGGGCCAATTTTATCCTGGATCGCCTGGAGGCGAAGTAGGCGCCCCTCCGGGGCGGACGGATCTCATCGCCGCCGAAAGACACACCACTGAAACGATTGCCTGCCGCCGCCGGGCGTCATGTGCTCCTCTCGCCACTCCCGCTCCAACGAAAAGGCGGAACCAAATTCCGCCGCCAGGGCGGCTGCATCGTAACGCTGGACCGGCAGACCGCTGCACCGCTCCGGCCCATCGGTTGCGAAGGTGGCGATGATCACAGCGCTGCCTGGCGCCGTGCCTGTTTCCAGGGCCCGACGGTAGGCGAGCCGCTGCTCCGGCTCGGTAAGGAAGTGAAAAACGGCGCGGTCGTGCCAAACATCGTAGCGGCGTTCAGGTCTCCATTTGGTGACATCGGTCACCAGCCAGGCGATACGGGTTGCATCACCCCGCAAGCGCGCCTTGGCGACATCAAGCGCCGGCGCAGAAATATCGAGAACGGCCAGGTCGGACCATCCACGCTCGACCAGGCGGTCGACAAGGCTCGACGCGCCGCCGCCGACATCGATCAGCGCGGCCGTAACCGGCAGATGCAGCTCGCCAAGCGCCCTGAGTGAAGGCTCCGGCGTCGGCTGATACCAGCTGACGCTGTCGGCGGCCTTCGTGCGGTATACCTCGTCCCAATGTTCCTGTTGCGTGGCCGTCATCCGCTAACCCCATCTCTTGCAGCGTCCGATCCTGACCTATCAACATGTAAGCATCGAAACGTCTACCACAACCGTCTTGCGGCCTGCGCGCATGGTTTCAGGAAGCAAGGTGACGATAGACGAGATCGGCGGGATCGGTTCGAGGCGCAGCGGGATCGAGACGCGCCCCCAGGCGCTCCGCAACAGCGATCGAGGCTGCGTTTCCGGGTGCGATATAGCTGACAAGCGACGACTGCTTGAGCGTCGCGAAGGCCCAGCCGCGCAGCGCGAAGGCTGCTTCCGTCGCATAGCCTCGCCCCTCGTGCCCCTCATAAACGAACCATCCCAGCTCCTTTTCCGGGAAGAGCGGCCCATGATTGATCCCAACCTGGCCGACGCATTCGCTGGTTTCCGAAAGATCGATCATCAGCGCCCCATGGCCGAAAAGCTGCCAGAGAGCGACGTCATGACAGAACATCCCCCACGCCGCCCTCACATCGAACGGGCCGCCCATTCCGGCAGAGCGTGGCGAAGCCATCAGCCGAGCATAGGCGGGGAAATCGCTGATGTCGGGCAGTCGGAGCGTCAGGCGTTCGGTCCGGATTGTAATCGCGCCCATTTCGGACATGTCGTCACCCTTTACCGCTAGTCTTCGAACGCCGGAGCGAATCGCAGCGTCCCGCTCGGCGCCGCCCCCCGAAAGACAATTCGCTGCACGAACCGCGTATTGAGATCGTGATATGTCAGTTGCCCGTCGCTGCTGAAGCCGGCACCGCTGTAGACCTCTGGATTGCCGATCAGCGCGCATCCGCTCGCGCCCATCGCCTTCAGCAATGCAAGTCCCTTTGCCATCAGCGCCCTGCCGATGCCCTGCCTCTGTCTCTCCGGCGCCACGGAAATCGGACCGAGCCCAAACCAGCCGTCATGCACGCCGTTGATCGTCACCGGCGAAAACGCGACATGCCCCAGGATCTCGCCATCCTCTTCGGCGACCAGCGATATCGCCAGATCGCCGCTCAAGCGAAGCTTCCGGATGATCTCCGCCTCCGTACCCTCGCTGTAGGGCATGGGCTTGAAGGCAGCCGAGGTCACATTCTGAATCGCTTCGATATCTGCCGGCGTCTCGTATCGGACGAGCATTCCTGTAGTCCTCCGGAACGATCTTCAGATGCTATGAAGGGAAAGCCAAAAATCAACAAGCCAACTTGCTCAAACAGAAACAACACAGTTGTTGGCCTAGGCAACGCACCTCACGAAAAAAGCCCGACGCAACGGCCGGGCTTTCTCTCCATCTCCTCTGCGGATCTCAGAACGTCGCAGCACCGCTGCCCCAGGGGCCATGATGAAAATCCTTACCATCGAGGCGGTCGAAGCCGTGGGCGCCGAAGAAGTCGCGCTGGGCCTGGATGAGGTTTGCGGTTCCCCTGCCCTGGCGGTAGGCGTCGAAATAGGTGAGCGCCGAGGTGAGCGCGGGCACCGGCAGGCCGGCTGCGACAGCGGCGGTCACGACGCGGCGGAGCGCCGGAATCGATTCCTTGACCATGGCCGAGAAGGCCGGCGTGACAATGAGGTTCGCCGCATCAGGCGCGTCGGTGAAGGCCTTGGTGATCTCGTCGAGGAACTGCGAGCGGATGATGCAGCCGGCGCGCCAAATCTTCGCGATAACAGGCATCGGGAGCGACCAGTTGAACTCCTTCGAGGCTTCCGCCATCACGGCAAAGCCCTGCGCATAGGCGCCGATCTTGCCGGCAAACAGCGCCAGTTCCAGATCCCTGTTGAGCTCTGCGCCGTAGGCGGTCGGGAAAGCGTTGCCCAGACTTCCGAAGATCTTCTCGGCGGCCTCGCGCTGCGACTTCATCGAAGAGAGGCTGCGGGCGGCGACTGCGGCTTCGATCGCCGTTGCCGGAATTCCCATATTCTGCGCCTCGATCGCCGACCACTTGCCGGTGCCCTTCTGGCCTGCTTTGTCGAGGATCATGTCGACCATCGGGCCGCCGGCGACCGGATCGGTCGCCGCAAGCACCTTCTCGGAGATCTCGATCAGGTAGGAGTTCAGCCTGCCTTTGTTCCACTCGCCGAAAATGCCGGAGATTTCGGCGGCGCTCTTGCCGAGTCCATCGCGCAGGATGCCGTAGATTTCGGCGATCATCTGCATGTCGGCATATTCGATGCCGTTATGAATGGTCTTGACGAAATGGCCGGCGCCGTCATTGCCGAGCCAGGCGACGCAGGGCTCGTCATTGTAGCGGGCGGCAATCGAGGTCAGCACCTTCTCGACGCGCTTCCAGGATTCCTCGGTACCGCCGACCATGATCGAAGGCCCATGGCGGGCGCCTTCCTCGCCGCCGGAAACCCCCATGCCGATGAAGGTGAGTTCCGTATCCTTGAGGCGATCGAAGCGGGCGACGGTGTCGCGGAAATTGGCGTTGCCGGCATCGATCATAATGTCGCCCTTGGTCAGATGCGGGCGCAATGCCTCCATCTGCTGGTCGACGGCATCGCCGGCCTTGATCATGATGATGATCGGGCGCGGCGGCCGGATGGCATCGACGAACTCCTCGATCGTCTTGCAGGGAATGATCTGCTTCTTGAGATCGCCGGCGCTTTCGTAGAATTCGTCGGTTTTCTCAGGCGTGCGGTTGAAGACCGCGATTTTATTGCCTTTCTCCGCGATGTTGAGCGCCAGGTTGGAGCCCATGACCGCAAGGCCGATCAGTCCGATTTCTGCCTTTTCCACGACAAACCTCCGATGTGTCATTTGGACCGGTGTTGTGGCACTGTCTCGCTCAAACGGCAAGTCCAGCGAGGGTCTAATCGGTTCGCAAAAGCCAATGAATTGCGGCTTCGGTGCCCAACTTGTCCGACAACATGCAATTACAGACTGATCCGGACGCCGCAATTCTCGCGCAGTCACCCGCGACGCCCTATCTCATGTTATCATGCGTACCTCGGGAGATGTCGCTTGGTTTCGAAGAGACGAAAAGACAGGGCGCTGCTTGCGGCCCGCGCCGGCCGCTACCGCGAATGTGCGCCGCCGCCGACGCTGCGGCGCCATTTCAACCGCCTGTGGTCCAATACTCTCTGCGACGGGCCGCCCCCAGTTGTGGCGATTGTGCCGGACGGCTATTGCGATCTGCTTTGGATGGACAACCGGCTGGTCGTCGCCGGCCCCGACAGAACGGCGACCTTTCCTGTCATCCGGCCCGGCTCGACGGTTATCGGGGCGCGTTTTGCCCCGGGCGCGGCGGCATCCTGGCTGAAGACGCCGCTCTCGGCGCTGGTCGGCCTCTCCGTGCCGCTTGCCGATATCGGCCGAAAGGAGACGAGCGATTTCGAGGCGCGACTGCGGGATTGCCCGGATCCCGCAGCCACCGCGTCGCTGTTTGGCCGCTTGCTCGAGGAGGCCGCGCGAAATGAGGAGGAGCCAGCCCGCGACGCCGCCGTGGTCTTCGCCGCCGTCGACAGCGGCCGCCCGGCCACCGGCCTGCCCGACCGGCTCGGCATCAGCGAAAGGCAGCTGCGCCGCCGCTGCCACCACCATTTCGGCTACGGCGCAAAGACCCTGGAACGCATCCGCCGGTTCCAGCGTTTCCTCGACCTCTGCCGCAGCGCGGACACAATGCCACTTGCACGCATCGCTCTTGAAGCCGGCTTTGCCGACCAGGCTCATATGACGCGCGAGGTTGGGGACCTCTCCACGCTGACCCCCGCGATCATCCTCGACCAGCTCGGTATGCGGGAAGACTCTGGCTGACCGTTTTGTTCAAGACGCTGCCGGCTGGCCCTATTATTTCAGGGAAACCAAGGACAAGGACCTGCAAGCCATGGCCACAATGCCTGCAAAAATCATCCACCAGTCGATCGAGCGCGACTGGCGCGACGTCTACGACTTCGCCGGCAAGCCGGAGAACATGCCGCTCTGGGCCTCCGGCCTTGCCACCGGCTTCGAACCGGATGGCGCCGACTGGATCGCCCACGGTCCGCTCGGCACCATCAAGGTAAGCTTTGTTCCGGTCAATGAATTCGGCGTGATCGACCATACGGTGACGATCGAATCCGGGCTCAGGGTTTATAATGCCCTACGCATCGTGCCAAACGGCGATGGCTGCGAGGTCATGTTCACGCTACTGCGCCTGCCCGGCATGACAGATGAGCAGTTTGCTGCCGATGCCGCGCATATCGAGAAGGATCTCGTCATGCTGAAAACCCTGATGGAGAGATAGATGGCTGAAAACTCCGAACACAACGACCGCCGTATCGATTATGTCGAATTCAACGTCTCCGACATCGCTGCCGCCAAAGCCTTTTACGGCTCGGCCTTCGGCTGGCGTTTCACCGATTACGGCCCGAATTACTGCGAATTTGACGATGGGAGGCTGAAAGGCGGCTTCACCGATTTCGGCCCCGTCCGTCCGGGCGGCCCGCTCGTGGTCGTCTATGCCAGGGATCTGGAAGAAGTGCTGACCTCGGTCGAACGTGCCGGCGGTACGATCTGCCGGCCGATCACCGATTTTCCCGGCGGCCGCCGCTTCCATTTTCTCGACCGCGACGGCTATGAGCTCGCCGTCTGGGCGACGGCATAAGTTAGGGCCTTTCCTGGTCAGATTGAATCATTCTGTTGGCTCAAACGGAGTCGGATGGTCGACCGGCCGGCGCGCGTCGTAGCCCACTTCTACGGCCAAGCCGGCCGGTCGATCAGCCGGCCCGTTTCAGTTAACCTCCCGCAGATTTGCGTGGCGAATCTGCACGACCCCAGAATCCGCGGACGCACTTGTCGCTTCGCCTCGGTGAAGCGGTGCGGCCGGTGGGCCGGGCATCTCTAGCCAGGATCAAAGGCGATCGGCTCGAACGTACCTGGGGTATGCCCGTCGCCAATCGCCTTTGCCCTGACGAAAACCTGCTCCGGCAGAATGCTTCAATCTGACAGGAAAGGCTCTAGACTACCGATCCATCACGATCATAGCGCCGATGATTGTGCCGCCCGCATCGCGCAACGGCGACATGCGACAACGCACCTGCCGCGATGCCCCCTCGCCGGCTGCACGCTTGTAGGTGTAGTCGAGCGCCTCGCCGGCAAAACACGCGTCCAGCTTATGCTTGGCGCATTCGGCAAAACGTTTCTCGCCGATGAATTCGGAGAGGTGACGCCCAATCAGTTCCATCGGCTTCCTACCGAGATGGGCGCTGTTGGCCGCATTGGAATAGAGGTAGCGGTAGTCTCTGGTCAGCACTGCCACCCGATCCGGCAGGCTTTCGAGGATTGCCGCGTTGAGGAAGTGGCCGTTGTCGGTGTCGGGCACGTAGGCTGCCGGCGGGTCGATGCGGATATCCTGCGGCGAAGGCACCCGCCAGTCCGGCCCATGCGTGCCGAAATAGCGGTCGAGCAGGTAGGAAAGCACCGCCGTATGTTCTCGGACGCTGGCGCTGTCGTCGGCGTCCCGAGCGACAAGATGGCTGACGAATTGCAGCTGCATGTAGACTTCGAGCAGATTGCCCGCCCGGCACGCAAGGATCGCCTCGACCAGCGGCTCGACATGACGGTCGAGCGACATGACGCGCTGATCGTCGCCCCGGCGTATGGCTTCCTCTATTTGCGCGCATCGCAAGGAAAAGGCTCGAAAAAGCTCCAGCAAGACGCCTCCCACTCCCATTGTCCCAAGTGGCGTGTCCGAAATTGACGCGGCTGCATTTTTCCAAGATGCGCCTTAAGGTAGATATCATTCTCGCACTGGTGGTGACGGCTAACATGAAGTTTACTCGGTTTCAATCCGAGAGCACCTGCCGCTTTTCACCGCTGATAAATAAGGGTGTGCTTTTCAAGGCGCGAGAGTCTTTTTGATCTGCCAGCGGTCGTGATACCAGAGCCACTGTTCCGGATATTCCCGCACCCAGCTTTCCACCTTGTCGTTTAGGAGCTGGGCAGCCGCCGGCAGGTCGAGATTGCCTTTGGCGTCGCGCGGCATCTCCAGCCGCGGCTCGATTTCCAGCCGATAGCGATTCCCCGGCAGGCGGATGCAGCGCGCCGGATAGACCTCGCAATCGAACTGGCGCACCAGCTTCGGCAGCAACGGATTTGTCTTCACCTCACGCCCGAAGAAGGTGCCCTTCAGCCCCTTGCCGAATTTCTGGTCGACGAGCACGCCCACCCCCTGGCCCGCTTCCAGCTGGCGCGCGAGCGCGAAGGAGGAGCCGGCATGCGAAGGCACCAGCTTGCCCATGCGCGCGCTGCGGAAATCGAACACCTTTTTGGCGATATAGGGATTGTTCGGCGGCCGGAAAAGCACCGTCACATGCAGCCCGAAGGCTGCACCTGCCACCGGCAGCAGCTCGAAATTGGCCGTATGTCCCGTGAAAACGATGAAGGGCCGCGGGTTGTCACGCAGATCGAGGAAAATCGGAATGCCCGACACCTCAACCCTGCCCGGCTCGGGTTTTTCGGGATCGTAGTCGAACAGCTGGTCGAGGAAGACATATTCGGCTGCGAGCCGACCCATATTTCCCCAGCTGCCTAGAGCGATCTCCTCGATCTCGGCGTCGCTCTTCTCAGGGAAGGCATTGCGCAGATTGACGAGCATCAGCCTATGGCGACGGGTCCGACGGCCGAGGCGGCGCATCGCCTTGTCTGCAAAGCGAATCGCACCATCGGCGGGAAACAGCTTCAATATGTTCAGGAAGCCGAACATCGCCTGCGCCACCAGCCATTGCTGGAAATTCCTGAGCGCCAGAACGATCCGGGTGATGATCAGCTTCACGTGAGCTCAATCCATCTTGAGGATGATCTTGCCGAAGATTTGACGCGATTCCATCCGCTCCAGCGCCCGGTCGATATCATTGAAGCCGACTTCTGTGTCGATGACGGGATGAACGAGCCCACGGCCCATCTTCTGCATCGCGTTGGCCATATTCTCCATGCGGCAACCGAAAGAGCCGAACAGCTTCAATTGCTGTTGAAACAGCATCATCAGGTTCATTTCTGTGGAAACGCCCGAGGTTGAGCCGCAGGTGACGAGACGCCCGCCACGCTTCATGCAGAGCATCGAACCTGCCCAGGTATCCTTGCCGACATGTTCGAAGACGACATCGACGCCCTTCTTCTTCGTGAGCTTGCGCACCACACCTTCGAAGCGGTCAGTTCGATAGTTGATGACGTGATCGGCGCCGAGCGCCTTGGCCTTCTCGATCTTGTCGTCGGAACCGACCGTGGTGATGACGGTGCAGCCGATCTTCTTGGCGAGCTGGATCGCTGCCGTGCCGATGCCGGAGCCACCGGCATGGACGAGGATCGTTTCGCCGGGTTCGAGTCTGGCATTGTCGAACAGCATGTGCTCGACGGTGCCAAAGGTGACGGGCGCCAACGCCGCGCCGATCGCATCGACCCCGGGAGGAGCCGGCACCAGCAGGCGCGCCGGCAGATTGACCTTTTCCTGCGCGAAACCGTCGAGATGGAAACCGTGCACGCCGGAGACATGTTCGCAGAGATTGTCGCGGCCCTCGCGGCAGGGTCGGCAGAGACCGCAGGTGCGCGCACCATAGATCGAGACGAGCTGACCCGGCAGCACATTGGCGACACCCGGCCCGATCGCGTCGACGACCCCGGAAGCCTCAGCGCCGATCACGAGCGGCATCTTGCGCTTGGCGAAAGCCATGCCGCGCCAGCCCCAAACGTCGATATGGTTGAGGGCCACCGCCTTGACGCGCAGCGTCACCTCGCCTGCAGCAGGTGCATCCGGCTCCGGCAGGTCGGTGATCTCAAGCTTGCGGTCGTCGATCAGTTGCAAAGCGCGCATGGCAAAATCCCTCGCCTCGAAGGCGTTTTTCTTGTCATCAAAATTGTCGGGAACCGCTTAAGCCGGTTCGAGCGCCATGACAAGGCTGGCATTCTGCCCGCCGAAGCCGAAGGAGTTGGAAAGCACAGCCGAAACCTGGGCTTCCCGCTTCTTGTTCGGCACGACATCGAGCACGATCGACGGATCGGGATTGGTGTAGTTGATCGTCGGCGGCAGCGTGCCTGTCAGCATCGTCTGCAGCGAGAACACTGCCTCAACCGCACCGGCCGCCGTCAGCGTATGTCCGATCATCGACTTGTTCGACGACACCGGAATGCCGACGAGCCGTTCGCCGAAGACGGCTGACATCGCGCCATATTCCATCTTGTCGTTCTCAGGCGTCGATGTGCCGTGCGCATTGATATAGCCGATGCCGCTCTCGTCGATGCCGGCATCGGCAAGAGCCGCGCGGATCGTTGCGATGGCCGGACCGCCATCGGGCGAGGACCGGGTGCGGTGGAAGCTGTCGGCCTTGTCGCCGGCGCCCTTCATGATACCGAGCACCTTGGCGCCGCGGGCAACCGCCGCTTCCAGCGATTCCAGCACCAGGGTCGCCGCGCCCTCGGCAATGACAAAACCGTCGCGATCCTTGCTGAAGGGCTTGGAAGCCTTGGTCGGCGGGTCGTTCTGGGTCGAAAGGGCCGACAGAAGAGAGAAGCGGATCAGCGCTTCGGCGCTCAGCGAGCCGTCGGTCGCGACGGTCAGAGCCCGATCGGTGCGGCCCTGGCGGATCGCCTCAATGCCGAGCTGGATGGCGGTGACCCCGGAAGCACAGGCCGTCGACAATGTCACGGGAAGGCCACGTGTGCCGAACCGGTCGGCAAGGCGCTCGGAAATCGCGCCGAACAGCGCCGCCTCGTGGAAGGCCGGGTCGGGCCGCTGGCGCAGCGCCGTCAGGAAGCGCTCATAGGCGTCGCCCGGATGGTCGGCAGCCGGCGAGCGGTCTGCGAGTTCGAAACGAGCGCTCCATTCGGGCTCGATCGGCGGCGCGGCAAGAAACAGCGGACCATTGAAATCGCCCGAGAGACCGGCATCGGCCAATGCTTCGATGGTCGTCTCGCGCGCAAAGGCATAGGAGCGCTCGACGGCATTCGGCACCGGAATCTCGATGAAATCGACTGTGCCGGCGATCCGTGTCGATAGGCCTTCTGTAGGAAAACGGTTGATCGCGTGGATACCGGAGGTGCCGGAGGAAAGGGCCGCCCAGTTGTCCTTCAGACCTTGGCCGAGCGAAGTGATGATGCCCATGCCGGTCACTGCAACGATCGGCCGGCCGAGATGATCCTTGTAAGCGGAAGCTGTCATATCTCTCTCCTCACGCCTCTGCGGAAAGAACGGCGACACCCTCGCCGCGCTGATGTCCGACCGTTGTTACGACGGCTGCCTTCGTACCCGCCTTCATCGGCGCTTCGTGGGCTGTATCGAAGGGCGGAACCTTGGCCTTGGCATCGATGGCAAGGGCTGCGAGCGCCAGCCCGAGCGGAAACTGCGCCTCGATGGTGTGGCCGGAAATACCGCCGAAGCCGCGGATCGCAGCACCCGCAAGCTGATGTTCCAGCACCGCCTTCTCGCGGGCGGCGATCTCGTGCATGCCGGTCGAGCCGGAGAAGATCGCCGTGCTCTCTGCCGGGAGCTCCGCGGCGGGCTTCAACAGCCGCTCCATCCGCGCTTCGAAATTACCGGCGCCGCGATTGCCGCGATCGCCTTCGACAGCGCTGATCGTCGCATAGATGTGCGCGCCACGCTCTTCCGCATGCTTGCGCGATTCCAGCACCAGGAAGGCGCCGGCGGAACCGGTGATCATGCCGCCGCCCTCAAGGCTGGAGCGCGACCAGAGCGGCGCCCATTCGCCGCGCGTATGCGCGCCAACCGCTTCGGTGAGCAGGATCATATCGGGACGCTCGGCAGCAAAGGCGCCCCCAACTAGCGCATGGGTCGATTCGCCGGAGCGGATGCGCCAGAAGGCTGTCTCAACGGCGGAAACGCCTGACGCTTCCTCGCCCATGAAGGTGCGCGAGGAGCCCGTGACCTTGTGAACAATGGATATGTTGCCGGCAAGCAGGTTGGAAAGCTGCGCTAGAAAGAGCGTCGGCCTCAGTTCCGTCGTCAGCTTCTCATTAAGCAGCAGCTCGCGATCGTTGCGCTTCAGACCCTCGTCGACGATCAGCGTGTCGACGTTGATGTCGCGCTCGCCGCCGCCGGCGGCCACGATCATGTCCATCGTGCCGCAGGCCTCGATATTGTCCTTGAAGCCGGCATCGTCGAGCGCAAGACCCGCGGCGAAGACGCCGATGCGCTGCCAGTTCTCCATCTGGCGCTGGTCGCCGCGCTTTGCGATCTGCTGCGACCAGTCGATCTCGGGCAGCGGATGCACCGGATAGGGTTTGAATTTCTCGGTCTCGACGATTGCCGTCGGGGCACGCTCGGCAGAAAGCAGCGCAATATGCGCGTCCCTTCCGACGCCCTGACAGGTGACGATGCCGACGCCTGAAATGACGACGTCGTTTGCAGCCTTGTTCATCCAACCACTCCCTGCGCTGCGATCGCGTCGAGAAGCCCGACCTCGCCGGCGCGTTTTTTTACGATATCGCCGAGCGGAACCTCGCTGAAGGGCATGGTGCGCAGTTTCAGCTGCGCATCGCAGACCTTCTTGCCGCCGCTGGTGATCTTGGCCTTGGTGACCGCGAAACCCGAACCGTCGTGTTCCAGCACCGCCTCGATGTCGAGCACGGCCTCCGGTTCAACGAAAGTGCGCATCTTGGCGCCGTCGACCGACATCAAGAAGGGCATGGCGGCAAAATCGGTGGCGGCAAGCACCAGCATCCCGGAGGCCTGCGCCATAGTCTCGATCAAGAGCACGCCGGGAACGAGCGGCATGCCGGGAAAATGGCCCTCGAAAACGGGGCTCTTGGCCGGCACGACGGAGCGCGCCGTAAGCGTACCCTTCTTCAGGTCCACCGCCTGAACGCGGTCAATCATCTGGAAATATTCCAGCAGCATTCGGATCCTCCGGCCCGACGAGCCATCTCCGCCCGCCGGTGACGCCTACTTAGAGCAATTCCGGGAAAAGTGCGAAGAGGTTTCGCAGGAATTGCGTAAGAACAGAACCGCAGAACGGTTCGGGCGATTCATCATGAATCTGAACCGATCTAGGAACGAAACCGCCCGGCCGCCATGGTCAGGGCGGCAGGGCGTTCAAAAAACACTGATATGTCGCTCAGGCCTTGGCTGCTTTGAGCTCGTCGATCTTCGCGCAGAGGTTCTTCAGCACGAAATATTCTTCCGTGGAAACCTTGCCTTCGTTGACCTCCTGCGTCCACTTTTCGAGCGGAATCTTGATGCCGAATTCCTTGTCGATCGCAAAGACGATGTCGAGAAAATCGAGGCTGTCGATACCGAGGTCGTCGATCGTATGGCTCTCCGGCGTGATCGTGGCGCGATCGATCTCGCTGGTTTCTGCAATAATGTCGGCAACTTTATCGAATGTAGCGGTCACGCGCTGTACCTCATGAAATGACGATTTAAACCCCCTCATAGCAAATCCTTTTCAAAAGCCAATGCTTTCGTCCGGGCGTCGCGGCAATTTGACAACAAGGTGTTGCCTAAACAGCAATGGAACGCCGGCGAGCGCGCGCGCCGAAAATAGGGCATGTGGCGCAAAACCATGCCTCGATTTCTGCAGGAATAGCATGCGTCAAGACAAATACCTCCAGAGCGGCGAGCGGACTCCCAACGATGTAAGGGGATGGCGAGGCGGAGGAATAGTTTCGCCGACGGGACGAAAGCCATCGAATCAGGCGTGTGGACGCAGAATTCGCTTGTCCGACATCCGCATCGGTCTTTGATCTGAATCAAATAATGCGCGCCGGCATTTGATATTCATCAAGCTCTGCCGGAAGAGATCGCGATCGCGTTCCGGCATGTCCGGTTTTTTGAAGGATCACGACGATGGACGTCGCCAGCAGTGAGATTTTCGAAACAGGCACGCCCGTCGCATGTCGTTCCTGTCAGGCGCGTCACGGTGTCGTCTGCGGCGCCTTGTCGAACGCCCAGCTGAAGGAGCTCAACCGCCACTCCCTGCGCCGCAAGATCGAGGCGGGCTCGGAGATCATTGCGCAAGGACCGGAGTGCTCTTTTTATTCAAACATCATGCGCGGGGTGGTGAAGCTCTGCAAGATGATGCCGGACGGACGCCAGCAGATCGTCGGGCTGCAGTTCGCTCCCGATTTCGTCGGCAGACCCTTCGTGCGCGAAAGCACACTGTCGGCGGAGGCGGCAACCGACGCCGAAATTTGTGTCTTCCCGCGCAACCTGCTCGACCGCATGATTGCAGAGACGCCGGAGCTGCAGCGCAGGCTGCACGATCAGGCGCTCAATGAGCTGGACGCCGCACGCGAATGGATGCTGACGCTCGGCCGCCGCACGGCGGAGGAGAAGGTTGCAAGCCTGCTCCACCTCATCGCAACCCATGCAGAGCCGCAAACGGCCATCAGCACGGCCTTCGACCTACCGCTGTCGCGCGCAGAAATCGCCGATTTTCTCGGGCTGACGATCGAAACTGTCAGCCGGCAGATGACCAGGCTGCGCAAGCGAGGTGTCATCCTGATCGAGAACTCCAGACATATTGTCGTTCCCGATCTGGATGAGCTGGAAAGGATCAGCGCGTAACGCAATCAAAGGTCGAACTCGGATTCAGGCGCTGATCCGGGATCAGCGCCTGATAACGACACGGGTATTAGCAAGGCCTGCCTGCCGCGCCAGTGAGAAGAACTCTGCCGCATTATCGGGATGCAGGCGAACGCAGCCATGCGAGGCCGGCGTGCCGAGCCGCTTAAGATCGAAAGTGGCATGAACGGCATAACCACCGTTGAAAAACACTGCGTAAGGCATCGGCGCATTGTCGTATTTGCGGGAGCGATGGTTGCGCGACAGCCATTTTGCGCTCCAGGAGCCAGTCGGCGTGACATAGCCATTGCGCGCGGTTGAAACCTTCCAGCGATACTTGACGAAGCCGTTCTCGGTGACGGTCATCGTCTGTTTGCCGATGCTGATATTCGCAACCAGCGTTGCCGCCTCAGCCGCAACCGGAGAAAACTGCAGCAATAAACTTGCGGCTGCGGCCACAACAATCGTCTTCATGATAACCCCTCTTCGCGCCCGCGCAGTTGGATTGCGCCCTCACGACAGAGAGACTACGACGATACTTATTATATAGCTTTAATCCGAATGGTAATCACAGTTCTAACCGGCAGAAACAGGCGTTAAGCGCCGCAGGAGCATAGCTCGCCTCACTGAAGTTTGCTCGCCGCCGGGGTCTGCTTGAGCTTCTGGTAGGCCTTGTTCATCTTTTCGCGGATGGAAGCCATGGTGCCGAGATTATGGCCGCAGGCCGCGCAGGTTATGATGTCGGTCTCGCGGATCTCGGGCCGCTCGAATTTCATCTTGGTGCTTTTGCACTTTGGGCACGGTAGTTCAACCTGAACTGTCATCGCTCTGCTTCCGGTCTGATGGATGTGAGGCGTTTCGCATAAACGTTTGCGACGGGACTGTCCACCGGGCGTGAGTGATGCCGCAAGCCCCTCACAGGAAGCACAAAAACAATCCGAACGTCACGCCGGTGAGCACCATGCAGCTCGCCTGAAACACCGAGACGCCATCCTCGATGTCGCCGGAGGTCGCTACATCGCGGCCGGAATTGTTGATCATCGGCTCGGTCACGAGTACGCCGCCATAGATGCGTGGTCCGGCGAGCTGGACATTCAGTGCGCCGGCCATTGCCGCTTCCGGCCGGCCGGAATTCGGCGAACGGTGCAGGCCGCCGTCACGCATCGCGACCCGGATCGCCTCGCGGCAGGCGCTGGTGCCGCGCCGGATCCAGGCGCCGGCGGCAATCAGCAGGATGGATAAACGCGCAGCCGGCCAGTTGGCGACGTCGTCGAGCCGGGCGGCGGCCCAGCCGAAATCGATATATTTCTCCGATCTGTGGCCGATCATCGAATCCGCCGTGTTCAGCATCTTGTAAGCGAAAAGCCCGGGCAGGCCGAAGATGGCATACCAGAGTGCAGGCGCCACAACGCCATCGGAGAAATTCTCGGCAAGGCTTTCGATCGCTGCGCGGCAGACGCCGGGCTCATCCAGCGTCTCGGGATCGCGCCCGACAATGCGGGAGACGGCGGCCCGCCCACCGATAAGCCCCTCCTCACGCAAGGCGACAGCAACGGCGGCGACATGATCGGCAAGGCTCTTCTGCGCCAGGAAGATCGCCACCAGTCCGGTTTCCAGCAGGATGCCGGCGAGGCCGAACAGCGCGAAAAACCGGCCGAACACGAAGCCTGCCGCCAAGGCCAGCAACAGCAGCGCCAGGATGGCAGCAACACCATTCATCCGTCGCTGATGGCCCGTGAGGCTTGAAGGATTGAGCTGCCCATCGGCATAGGAGATTGCCACTCCGAAAATCGCGACAGGATGCGGCACTCGTGACCAGAGCCATTGCGGATCGCCGACGATCCGGTCGAGCAGCAGCGCCAGAAGCAGCACGAGTAGGTTTTGGTCGATCGTCATCGCTCAAATCTCTGAAGGACTTCGCCAAGCCGCAGGTCCGCCGCCGGGCCCGGCGTAAGCCCGAAACGCAGCCATGCGGGCGCATAGTCGAACTTGCGGACCAGAATATGATGCCGGCCGAGATGCGTGTAAATGTCGCTCGCCCTCGCATGGTCGACAAGGGCAAACAACGCCGTCCTCCCTGCGACCTGCAGCCCGACTCCGGTCAGCACCGAATGCAGCGCGGCGGCGCGCTCATCGATAAGCCGGCGGATGGGAGAAACGTCCGAACGCAGCAGCGAGCCTGCTATGGAAAGGGCCGGCCCTGAGACTGCCCAGGGTCCGAGCCATTCCTCGAAACGTTTGAGAATGTCTTCATGCGCAATCGCAAAACCGAGGCGCAGGCCGGCGAGCCCGAAAAACTTGCCGAAGGAGCGGAAGATCACCAGATTTGAGAGCCTCTGCATGTTGCCTGCGAGACTGAGTGCCGGAACAGCATCGCCGAAGGCTTCATCGACGACGAGAAGTCCATTTGCAGCCTTCATCCTGTCATGCAGGCCAATGAGCGTTTCGACCGGCCATGTCCGCCCATCGGGATTGTTCGGATTCACGACAACGGCAAGCCGATGCCGGGCCCCGATCGCAGCGACATCACCGACCGTATCGACGGCAAAACCCGCCGAAATAAAAGCGCGTGTATACTCGCCATAGGTCGGCGCCACGACCGCGACCCTGTTGTCCACCATGGCGACTTTGCCATCCGTTCGGGCGCCCCCACCCTCTGTGAGTAATCGCGGCAGAAGTTGGATCACCGATTGCGTGCCAGGCACCGGAAGCGGCAGGATTTTGCCGCTCCCGTAGTAATCGCCCGCCGCCCGCCTTGCCTCATCGACCAGATAGCTGTCCGGCAGGCGGTGCCAAGCCTTTTTCGGGATTTCCGGCAGAGCGGTTGGGCATGGATTGATGCCGGTGGAAAGGTCGAGCCAGTCCTCCGGCCTGCCGCCAAAGGTGGCAGCAGCAGCGGTAATGCCGCCGCCATGGAAGATCGGCGCGCTCACGCGGAGATCCCGGCGAGATCGATCAGATGCATGTAGGAACCCGACACCTGCCCGCGCCGGAGCCCCGCCTGGCCGAGATCGGTCCCGAGCGCATCCCGGACCTGAAACAGCCGCTCGCCCCGGCCCTCCGAAATGAGGGTGGAATAGTGGAACTCATGCGCCGTCATCGCCCGCTGAAAGATCGCGCCGTCGAGCGGCATGACGTGACGGTAACCGAGATGGCGTTTGCGCGCGGCATAGCTGGTGACGACGGGTAGCAGGCCGAGCATCTCGTGGCGCTTGCCCTCTGCATCGATCAGGCCTTCGCCGAGCACCATATAGCCGCCGCACTCGCCATAGATCCGGATGCCCCGCGCCGCCGCATCGAGAAGGCCGGCGCGGAAAGTCGGCGCCTGTGAGAGCTTGCCGGCATGCAGCTCAGGATAGCCGCCGGGCAAATAGATCGCATCCGCATCGGCAGCGGGCGCCTCGTCGGCGAGCGGCGAGAAGAAGGAAATCGCAGCCCCCCGCCGCCGCCAGCCAAGCAGCATGTGCTCATAGGAAAAGGCGAAAGCAATATCGCGGGCCACCGCAATGCGACTGCCGAGCGGCGGTAGGCGATCGATATTGGCGGCCGACGGCCGGTTGAGGCCCTGCCTGGCGATTCGCAGCAGAAACTCGAAATTGCATTCCTCGGAGACGGCATCCGCCGCATGCTCGATGAAACCTTCGAGGCTTGCGTGCTCACCGGCCTGAACAAGCCCGAGATGGCGATCCGGCAAGGCAAGCGCCTTGTCGCTGCCGATCACGGCGATCACGGGCATGCGGATCGCCTCGAGCGCCTGACGCAGCATCGCCTCGTGCCGTTCGCTGCCGACCTTGTTGAGGATAACGCCGGCAACGCGGACATCGGCGCGGAAGCCGGCAAAACCGG
The DNA here is from genome assembly GCF_005862215.1 of Rhizobium sp. MHM7A. Taxonomy (NCBI): domain Bacteria; kingdom Pseudomonadati; phylum Pseudomonadota; class Alphaproteobacteria; order Hyphomicrobiales; family Rhizobiaceae; genus Rhizobium; species Rhizobium sp. MHM7A. The sequence continues at coordinate 870,376 of NZ_VCHT01000002.1, read as the reverse complement.
CAACCAGCGGCGCGACCGACTGCGACATGCGTGAGGCGTCGATGACCAGCACCACGGAAAGGCCGAGCTGGGCGGCCAGATCCGCCGCCGTCCCCTTGCCGTCGGCCGCTCCGTCGAACAGCCCCATCATCGCCTCGATGACGAGAATGCGGTCGCCGGAGCGGTGTAGCGTGGCATTGGCCGAAATCAACTCCGACCGCATCGCCCAGGGGTCGAAATTCAGGCAGGGCGTGCCGCTCGCCGCCGCATGGAAGGCGGGATCGATATAGTCGGGGCCGGCCTTGCCAGGCGCGACCGCTATGCCCCGCCGACGCAAGGCTCTGAGCAGGCCGAGCGTCACCGTCGTCTTGCCGGCACCGGAGGAAGGAGCTGCAATCAGGAGGCCGCTCATGCCAGCACCTGGCCGGACTGGCGGAATGGATCGGGTTGCAGGCGCCGCCCGGCGAGAGCGCCGAGCCAGTCGAGTGAGGCTCGGAGCCGCACCACCTCGCCGACGACGACCACCGCCGGCGGCTCGAGCCCGGAGGCGGTGACAGCCTCGGTCGCCTGCCCAAGCGTCGTCTCCAGCACCTGCTGCGCCCCGGTCGCCGCATTGCAGACAAAAGCCACGGGCTCGGACGGCGAGCGGCCCGACGCAATGAGGTTGGCACTGATCTGGGCGATATGCTTCATCGCCATGTACATGACGATCACGGGCGACCCCTTGCCGATCGCTTCCCAGTCTATTCGATCAGGTACGATACCGGAGGAATCATGGCCGGTGAGAAACGTCACCGTATGATTGACCTCGCGATGCGTCACCGGAATGCCGGCATAGGCAAGCCCGCCGATACCGGCGGTGATGCCGGGCACGATGCGGAAGGGTATATTATGCTCGACCAGCGTCAGCGCCTCTTCGCCGCCGCGGCCGAAGACGAAGGGATCGCCACCCTTCAACCGCAGCACCCGCTTGCCGGCACGCGCCAACTCCACCAGCCGCAGCGAAATATCGCGCTGTTTCGCCGAGGGCTTGCCGCCGCGTTTGCCGGCATATTCGAGTTCGGCGCCGGGGTGCGCGAGCCTAAGACAGTCCTCCTTGACCAGCGCGTCATGGACGATCACATCGGCCTCGGCGAGCCCCTTGGCGGCCAGGAGCGTCAGCAGGCCCGGATCACCCGGACCGGCCCCGACGAGCCAGACGCTGCCCGGCTCCAAGGCCGGCAAATGGGAGAATGTGCTATTAAACATTTTGTTGATCTAGGCCCAGCAAGGACCAAGGTCAACGCCGCCTGCAGCACCTCACTTGAAGTTGCTGAGATGAGGATGAATCAATTTGTAAACAAGCGGATTCGAGATCGCAGCAAAGCGCCGCAACAACATGAATGTATTATGACATCGTCCAAACGAGACCGCCTACAGCACGGAGTGCTAACAGAGTCGTCCAACTCCCCCTCGTGATGCTCGGGCTTGTCCCGAGCATCTGCGGCGGCCGCACCGAAACCTAGGCGCAAGACCGAGTGTGACGCCACGAAAAAAGCAAGCCGAAAGTTGACGCCTGCTGCAATCAGCCTGCGAGGCACTCAGCCGCGAAGCAGCGTACCGCGGATCAGGTTGAGGACCTTTTCCGACTCGATGCCGGTGGTGACGATATGGCTCGGCAGGCCATCCCAATCGCCCGGCGGGAACCGGCGACCGTCCGGCTTGACGATCGTCTGGCCATCGGCAATGCCGCCGCAGACGACACGCACCGCACCCGATATGGACGAGAACAGCTCCGGCGCCACAACGTAGACTGCGGCGCAGCTGTCATGCACCATCATGCCGTCCTCGACCGCATGCTTGTAAAAGTCGATGTAGGACTGGGAGAGTGCATCGAGCAGTTTCACGGCACCATCTCCCTCGGTCGCCATCCTGCCGAGATAACTGCGGCTCATGGTGGTGATCGAGGTGACGTCGAGGCCGATGACGGCCACCTTCCAAGGCGCGGTCATGACGATGTCGGCGGCTTCGGGATCCCCGTGAATATTGGCCTCGGCGACCGGCGAGACATTGCCGGGTACATAGAAATTGCCACCCATGATGACGACGTCCTTGACCAGGGTCGCAATCTCGGGATCCACCTTCAACGCCATCGCCAGATTAGTCATCCGCCCCACCGCGACCAGGCGCACCTCGCCTGGATGGGCGCGCACGGTGTCGATGATAAAGCGGTGCGCCGGGCGCGGATCTAGCGGCAAGTCGATCGTCTTTGGTACCTCGATATCGCCGAGGCCGTTGTCGCCATGCACCATGGAAGGCCATTCCCGCTCGGCGCGCGTGGCGTCGATGGTGACGCCGGCGCCTTTGGCGACGGGCGCCGGAATGTTCCATTCGCGTTTGAGGAAGAGTGCATTGCGCGTCGTCGTCTCGACCGATGCATTGCCGAAGACTGTGGTGATGCCGATCAGATCGATTTCGGGGTGGCGATGCAGGAAGAGAAGCGCCATGGCGTCGTCAACGCCCGGGTCAGTGTCATAAATGACCTTGTGCATGATATGTCCTCTAGATGTGAATCGCGAGGCTGCCGGTTGGCGCCGCGAATTGCCGCCACCATAGCGACGATCAGGCTTTCCGCAACCCGCCGCGGGCGACGGCCGCCGTCGCCCGCGGCGATTTGATTTTGCCAAGCACCAATTCGGCATCGTCGCCGATCGCCGCAAGCGCTGCGGCTTCCGCAACGCCATGGCAGCCGACGCGAGCAAAGACGACAGCCGATGGGTTTTTAAGCCGCGGCGTTTCCCGCTCCAGCCGCGGCGCGTCGAAAAATACGACCGGCACGGCAAAATGCCTGACGACCGCCAGGATTGCCGCCTCCTGCCGCCGGCTGCCGATGGAAGCAATGGCGGCGAGCTCGTCCGCACCGATCCCGACCGCCTCGAGCGCCTCGACGGCGAGCGCCAACACCTCCGCAGGCGGCGTCCCGCGCTCGCAGCCAAGCCCGAGCACATGGCGTCTTGCCGTGCCGAAAGAAATGTCGCTCATGGAAGCAGCCGAATGTGCCCTTGCTCTGTCCTTGCAGCCATTGCAGCTTGGAGAGGGAAATGCAACAAGACCGGCTGAAAGACCTTCTGGAATAGTATCTTGCCTGATATTGCCCTCCATCTGCTTCTGCTGCTCTGCGCGGCTGCCTTCTTTGCCGGTTTCGTCGATGCAATTGCCGGCGGCGGCGGTCTCATCACCGTTCCCGCCATGCTGATCGCCGGCATTCCGCCGCTGCAGACGCTCGGGACCAACAAGGTGCAATCGATCTTCGGCGCCGCGTCCGCCACGCTCGCCTATGCCCGCAAGGGCCATGTGGAGCTTGCCGAACAGCTGCCGATGGCGCTCATGGCCGTCATGGGCGGCGCTCTTGGCGCCGCTCTTGCCACGATCGTACCCGGACAGGTGCTTCAAGCGATCATGCCGGTGCTGCTGCTGGCGATCGCGATCTTCTTTGCCGTCAAGCCAAATCTCAATGACCTCGACAAACACCGACTCATCACGCCCTTCGCATTCGGCTTGACGCTGGTGCCCGCCATCGGCTTCTACGACGGCGTCTTCGGCCCCGGCACTGGTTCTTTTTTCATGCTCGCCTTCGTCACGCTCGCCGGCTTCGGCGTGTTGAAGGCAACCGCCCATACCAAGCTTCTCAATTTCGGCTCCAATTTCGGCGCGCTGATCGTCTTTGCAAGCTTCGGCGCGATCCTCTGGAAGATCGGCCTGTTAATGGGCGTCTGCCAGTTCCTCGGCGCACAAGTGGGCTCACGGCTCGCCATGCGCATCGGCGCAAAGCTGATCAAGCCGTTGCTCGTAATCGTCTGCGTCGCTTTGGCGGTTAAGCTGCTCGCCGATCCCACAAATCCGCTGCGGGTTTGGCTTGGTATCTGAGCCAGCGCCCGACCGTCTTCCATTACCTCGGGCGTAATTGATAGGGTGCACCGCTTCCCACATGATCGACCTGCCCGGCACTGACGGGCGATCAAAAGGAGATGGACCCGATGAATGATGCAAAGAACAAAGCCGAGCGCTACCTCGCCATCTGGAACGAGACGGATGGCGCTCGCCGCCGCGCCCTCATCGCCGAGAGCTGGGCGGAAGCAGCCACATATGTCGATCCGCTGATGCGCGGCGAAGGTCGTGAGCAGATCAATGCGCTGGTCGAGGCCGTGCAAAACCGCTTCCCCGGCTTCCGCTTCGAACTGATCGGCGCGGCCGACGGCTATGGCGATAATCTGCGCTTTTCCTGGGGGCTCGGGCCTGAAAACGGCGAAGCGGTGATCAAGGGCACGGATTTCGCCGAACTTGACGGCGGCAAGCTGAAATCCGTGCGCGGCTTCATCGACCAATTGCCGGCAGCCGCCGGATGACGCCGGCCGCCCGCTCTCTCGGAGATTACCTGCGCGAATGGCGTCAGCGCCGGCGCATGAGCCAACTCGACCTGGCGCTGGAGGCGGAGATCTCGCAACGGCATCTGAGCTTCATCGAAAGCGGGCGCGCGACACCCAGCCGCGAAATGCTGCTGCATCTTGCCGAACGGCTGGAAGTGCCGCTCCGCGAAAGAAACCCGCTGCTGCTGGCGGCGGGTTTTGCCCCCATTTTTGCCGAACGCAAGCTTGATGATCCTGCCCTTGAGGCGGCGCGGCGCGCCGTCGACATGGTGCTGAAGGGGCACGAGCCGTTCCCGGCGCTGGCCGTCGACCGCCACTGGACCCTCGTCACGGCCAACGCCGCCATCGCTCCCTTGCTCTCAGGCATTGTCGATCAGTCGCTGCTCACGCCGCCCGTCAATGTCCTGCGCATCAGCCTGCACCCGCAGGGATTGGCGTCACATATCGTCAATCACTCTGAGTGGCGCAGCCACCTCCTCGACAGGTTGCGTCAGCAGATAGCGGCCTCGGGCGATCCCATCCTGGAAACGCTGTTGAAGGAGCTGCGGTCCTATCCGGTTTCGGAACGGCCCGGCGAAAACCACCCCGACTATGCCGGTATCGCAGTTCCTCTCCGGCTTTCGACCAAAGCTGGGCTCCTATCGCTAATCTCAACAACGACTGTCTTCGGCACGCCTGTCGATATCACCTTGTCGGAACTTGCGGTCGAATCCTTCTTTCCGGCGGATGAGGAAACGGCCGCGATCCTGCGCAGCCAGGGCTCAGCTGACGGCTTTAAAACTCCACGCCCGCCTGGCCCTTGATGCCGGAGCGGAAGGGGTGTTTGACGAGTTCCATCTCCGTCACCAGATCGGCGATCTCGATCAGTTCCTCCTTGGCGTTGCGCCCCGTCAGCACGACATGCGTCATATGAGGCTTTTCGCTCTTCAGGAAGGCGACGACCTCGTTGATGTCGAGATAGTCGTAGCGCAGCGCGATGTTGATCTCATCGAGCAGCACCATGGAATTGCGTTCGTCGCGGATCAGCTCCTTGGCCTTGTCCCAGGCGGCCGAGGCGGCTGCGATGTCGCGGGCGCGATCCTGCGTCTCCCAGGTGAACCCCTCACCCATGGTGTGGAACTGGCAGAGATCGGAAAAATGCTTTTTGATCAGGTCGCGCTCGCCGGTCCACATTGCGCCCTTGATGAACTGCACGACGGCTGACGGCTTGCCATGCGCGATGTGGCGGAAGATCATGCCGAAGGCTGCCGACGATTTGCCCTTGCCCTTGCCGGTATGGACGATGACCAGGCCCTTGCCATCGGTCTTCGTCGCCATGATCTTGTCGCGCGCGGCCTTCTTCTTCGCCATCTTCTCGGCGTGGCTCACATCGTCCTTGCCGCCTGGGTCGTTGTCCGTGGTCTCGTCGCTCATCGATGCACCTCATTCAGTTGTGTGGCGGTCAGGTCGAACCGGGCCGAATTGCTGCGCGGCGTCCAAAGGCCGCGGTCGATCGCTTCTCCGAGCCGCTCCCTCATCTCGTCGAATGCCGCCGGGTTCTTCTCGATCATGAAGCTGCGCACGGCCGGATCGGCGACGAAGGCCTGATAGACCGCGTCGAAATGATGCGCACCGACCGCGCCCGTCGTCGCCGCGAAGGCGAAGAGATAATCGACGGTGGCGGCGATCTCGGCTGCTCCCTTGTAGCCGTGGCGCATGACGCCCGATATCCATTTCGGATTGACGACTCGGCCGCGCACGACGCGGCCGATTTCCTCTTCGAGCGAACGGATCACTGGCCGTTCGGGCCTGGAGTGATCGTTATGATAGATTGCAGGCCGCGTGCCTGCGAGCTGTTCGGCCGCCGCCGCCATGCCGCCCTCGAACTGGTAATAGTCGTCGCTGTCGAGCAGATCGTGCTCGCGATTGTCCTGGTTCTGGATGACGGCCTGCAGCGAGCGCAGCCGTTCCTCGAACAGACCGCGCTCGGCCCTGCCCTCCCCACCGGCGCCATAGGCATAGGAGCCCCAGACAAGATAGGCTTCGGCGAGATCGGCTCGCCGCTCCCAGCCCTTCTCGTCGATCAGCGCCTGCAGGCCCGCACCGTAGGCGCCGGGTTTCGAGCCGAAAACGCGGTAGCCCGCCCGCCGTCTCGCGGACGCGGCGTCGAGACCGGCGGCGGCAAGGCTTGCCGCCTCGCCGCGCATACGCACAGCGATCGGATTATCGACCTCATCCTCGTCGAGCGCGCCAACAGCCCGGATCGCCTTGTCGAACAGCGCGATCTGCTCCGGAAAAGCATCGCGAAAGAAGCCGGATATGCGCAGCGTCACATCCACCCGCGGTCGCCCGAGCGACGCCGGCGGTATGATCTCGTAGCCGGTAACGCGGCGCGAACTCATGTCCCAGAGCGGCTTGACACCGATCAGCGCCAGCGCCTGGGCGATATCGTCACCGCCGGTGCGCATGTTCGACGTGCCCCAGGCCGTCAGCCCGAAGGAAACCGGCCATTCGCCGTGATCCTGCACATAGCGGCGCACCACCAATTCGGCCGATTTCTTGCCCAGTTCATAGGCCGCTGGCGTAGGCACCGCGCGGCTGTCGACCGAATAGAAATTTCGGCCCGTCGGCAGCACGTCCGACCGGCCGCGGGTCGGGGCACCGGAGGGGCCGGGGGCGACGAAGCGGCCGTCGAGTCCTTTGAGAAGCCCATCGATCTCGGCGCGGCCGCAGGCGAGGATGGAGGGTTTGAGATGAGTTTCAATCTCGGAGAGTACCGATCTGGTTTGGGACCAGAGAGGCGGGCATTCCATCTCGCCGAAAACGAACTTCGCGGCGAGCAATTCGATGCGTTCGACGGTATCGCCGTTGGTTCGCCAGGGGGCGTCGAGAATATCTGCTAGGATTGCCGGTTTAGGGCGAGCCCAGGCGGTGGCCATGTCGCAATCGAGAGGGTCGAAGATGGAGGCTCCCCCCTCTGTCCTGCTGAACATCTCCCCCACAAGGTGGGAGGTCGGGGATGAGAGGTCTCGCTCCATCTCCTCCGCCGAAGGTGAGGCATTCTCCAACGCTTCTTTTGTACCAAGCCCAAGCGACTTGCCGATCTCCCCCCTTGTGGGGGAGATGTCCGGCAGGGCAGAGGGGGGTATCGCGGGCACCACGCTCAATCCCGCGTCCGCAGCAATCGCCCGCTGCAAACTCGCATCCCCGCCCTCTCCCAGCCCGCGCGGGACCCGCGCCAACGCCACGGTCAAGTCTGTAAGCAGCCGCCCCTGCGGCGAAACGCCGAACACATGCAGCCCATCGCGGATCTGCATTTCCTTGAGATCGCAGAGATAGGCGTCGAGCTTCTTCAGCGCCTCACCTTCGCTCTCGCCTTTCGCAATCCCCGCATCGCGGTCGAGGCCGATATCGGTCACAAGGTCGAGAATCTGCCGGCTGAGCAATCGGATGCGGCGAGGGTCGCCGCCCGAGGCTTCGTAATATTCGTCGACAAGCGCCTCCAGGTCCTTGAGCGGCCCGTAACTTTCGGCCCGCGTCAAAGGTGGCGTCAGGTGGTCGATGATGACCGCGCCAGTTCGGCGCTTGGCCTGCGTGCCCTCGCCCGGATCGTTGACGATGAAGGGATAGAGATGCGGTAGCGGCCCGAGGATTGCCTCGGGATAACAATCTTCCGAAAGCGCCAGCGCCTTGCCCGGCAGCCATTCGAGATTGCCGTGTTTGCCCATGTGAATGACCGCATGCGCGCCGAATTCGCCGCGCAGGAAGGCATAGAAGGCAAGATACCCGTGCGGCGGCACGAGATCCGGCGAATGATAGCTTTCCTTGGGGTCGATATTGTACCCGCGCGCCGGCTGGATGCCGACGAGGACGCCGCCGAAGCGGGCAAAAGGCAGGGCGAAGCCGCCACCGCAAAAATAGGGATCGTCTTCGGGATCGCCCCAGCGATCCGCCACCTCATCCTGAATCTTTTTGGGAAGAGATCCCAGGAAACCTTTGTAGTGACTCTGCGAAAGCGTCTCGCGGATAACCCTGCCGTCGTGCCCGGAATTGGTCGGCCCCTCCATCAGATGCCGGATCAGCGCGTCGCCGTCGGCCGGGGCATCGGCGACCGGATAGCCCGCCGCCGCCATCGCGCGCAACACCTCAATGCTGCCGGCTGGCGTGTCAAGGCCGACGCCGTTGCCGAGCCGGCCGTCGCGGTTCGGATAGTTCGCCATTACGAGGGCGATGCGCCGGCTATGGGCCCGCGTGCGACGCAGCCGCATCCAGTTGGCGGCGAGTCCCGCCGTATAGCGCACCCGGCCCGCATCGGGCACGTTTGCAACGATAGTGGTCTCGACCGCCGCATCGTAGCGGGCCGCCGTCTTGAAGGAGATTGCCCGCGCCAACACGCGCCCGTCGACTTCAGGCAGCGCCACATTCATGCCGAGATCGCGCGCCGACAGGCCCTGAGACGAAGCCTCCCAGGCTTCCTTCGACGAGGCCGACAGGACCGCCTGCAGCACGATGGCGTCATTCGCCTCCAGCACCGTCGGTTGCCGGTCCGCGCCCGGTGCAGAGACCGCAAAGCCCGTTGTGTTGATGACGACATCGGGTTTCAACGCCGAAAACACGCTCTCGAGAATGCCTGTCGAAACGGGATCCTTCAGGCTATAGGCAAAGACCGGCAGCGGCCGCAGGCCAAGTGCGGCCAGGGCCTCGACCAGCGCCTCGACCGGCTCGGTCTCGCCGCTCTGGACGAGGGCACGGTAGAAGCTGATGGCGACGATGGGGGGCGTGGGTTCGAATTCCACCTCTTCTGTTGAGCTTGGGGTACCCCCCTCTGTCGATGACGGTGCTGTCACCCGCCGCCACTCCTCGACACCAATCGCCCCTCGCTCCGGCCACCAGATCCCCGCCTTCATCAAGGGCACTGCCGGCGCCGGCTTCTCCGCGCCCGACAGCATCGCCGAGGCATAAGCAAGGAAGCTCCGCGTATTGGTATCGCCGCCCTCGATCAGATAGGCCCAGAGCCCATTGAGATCCTCAAGCGCTACATTCGAAAACGGCGCCAGCCCGGCGTCCGGCTTCGCATCCCCAGGCAATGCCGCAATCAGTGCACCGTTGCGAGCGGCAACGGAGTGCAGCGCCTCCAGCGCATAATCGAAATAGCTGGCGCCGCCGAGCGCACGCACCACAATCAGCTTGGCGTGCCGGGCCGTTCGTTCGACATAGGTATCGATCGACATCGGATGCTTGAGGCTCATCAGATTCGCGAGCCTCAGCGAATGAGGCATCCCCTCACACCCGCGATAGGCGGCCGCGATCGCGGCAAGTTCGGTGTCGGCAGCCGAAAGGAACAGGATATCGCCCGGCGACTGTCCGAGGTCGATTGCCTCCTCGCCGTCGCTGATCGTTCCCTGCTGGGCCAGAAGCAGATGCATCTGTTATCCCTGAACGAGCGCTTCGATGGCCTTGCGCACCGCGTCCTGATTTATCTCGTGCAAGCCGATGACGACAAGGCGCGTACGGCGCGCCTCGCCCGGTGCCCAGGCGCGGTCGAAATACTGGTCGATGCGGCTGCCGACGGCCTGCAGCTGCAGGCGCATGGGCTTGCCCGAGACGTCGATGAAGCCCTTGAGGCGCAGCACGTCGTGCTCGGCGATGATCCCTTTCAGCTTCTCGACAAAGCCTTGCGGATCGGAAACAGCGCCGAGTTCGACAACGAAGCTGTCGAACTCGTCGTGATCATGCGGCGCTCCCTCCTCGTGCTCCAGCTCGTGATGGGACTTGCGGTTGGCGATATCGTCTTCCGTGCCGATGCCGAGACCGAGCAACACGCCTGCCGGCACCTCGCCATTCCTGGCCTCGATCATGACCGGCCTGCGGGCAATGCGGGAGGCGACTTCGCTCTTCACGCGGCCGAGGCCATCTTCATCGATCAGGTCGGTCTTGTTGAGGACGATGAGATCGGCGCATGTGAGCTGGTCTTCGAACAGCTCCTCGATCGGGCTCTCATGATCGAGCGAGTCGTCGTCGTTGCGCGCCGCCTCGACCGCATCGTGATCGTCGGCGAAACGACCGGCGGCAACGGCCGCGCTGTCGACAACGGTGATGACGCCGTCGACGGTCACTTGCGTACGGATATCGGGCCAGTTGAAAGCGGCGACCAGCGGCTGCGGCAGGGCGAGGCCGGAGGTTTCGATGACGATATGGTCGGGCCTCTGTTCGCGTTCCAGGAGCTTCGTCATAGTCGGAATGAAATCGTCGGCGACGGTGCAGCAGATACAGCCATTGGTGAGTTCGATAATGTCGTCCTCGGTGCAATTCTCTGCGCCGCAGCCCTTCAGCACCTCCCCATCAACGCCGAGATCGCCGAACTCGTTGATGATGAGCGCAATCTTTTTGCCGCCGGCATTGGTGAGCAGGTTGCGGATCATCGTCGTCTTGCCGGCGCCGAGGAAGCCGGTGATGACGGTTGCGGGGATTTTCTGCTGGTTCATACACTTAACCCTTCATTTTCAGCGGCAGACCAGCCGCGATGAAATAAACTTCGACGGCCTTCGCCGCGATCATTTGGTGCAGCCGGCCGGCATGGTCGCGAAAATCCCGCGCCATGCGATTCTCGGGCACGATGCCGAGGCCGACTTCATTGGAAACGATAACGAGCTGCGCCTTCGCCTGCGGCAACCAGGCGGCAAGCGCAGCAGCCTGAACCGCAATATCACGCCCGTCCATCATCAGATTGGTAAGCCAGAGCGTCAGGCAATCGACCAGGATCGCCCTACCCTCGCCATCGATAGCCGCAAGTCGCTCGGCAAGCGCCAGCGGCTCCTCATGCGTGATCCAAGAGGGGCCGCGATCGTCCTTATGCTGGTCGATACGCGCCTGCATCTCGTCGTCCCAGGCACGGCCGGTCGCGATATAATGGCGCTCGAGGCCGGTGGAAATGACGAGATTTTCGGCAAATCGGGATTTGCCGGAGCGGGCGCCGCCGAGGATGAGGGTGGCGGTCATGCTCGGACGCTCCTGCGAGAGAAGGTGGGGCGGCTCCACATCCCTCTTCTCCCCAGCGGGGAGAAGGTGTCGGCAGGCGGTTGAGGGGGTGAGCGGCGAAGCCGTGAATGCGCCGAGCGCAAGCGAAGAGCAAAAGGACGGAGGTGCTGCGTGGCCCCCTCATCCGACCCGTCGGGCCACCTTCTCCCCACTGGGGAGAAGGGGAAACCCGTACGCGCCGCCGAAGGCAGCGCCGAATTCGATCGTTCAGCCAAAACAACCTCCGTGCTGGCAGCGAGCAATGCGCCCAAATTGGGCATTATGCCCGGCACCGATGGCAGGTCTCCTGGCTCGCGGGTATCGGCACGATCGGGACGACCGTTTCCGGTCGCCCCTGATTGTACCGGCGGATCTGCCTCGCCTTCCCGGCTGCATCGATGAAAAGGTGGACGATTCGTAGATATAGAGGCGTCCGACCCCGGTTGATCACCATGCATATCCAGTGGCTTTTCCGGCATCTCGTCCGTTCCGCCCGCCCCCACCCTTGCAGGCTGCCAACGGAAAGTCTCGATGCCGGATGGAAGACCCTGACCGCTCTACAGTCGCGGGGTCGGCTGTGATGAAGGCGCCCGGTTTGGGTCCGCCCCGTCACATTCCCTTTTCATCCGGAAAGCGTAACGCGGATCCGGAACCATCCGTTATGTCAGGATGGTTAGGCAAGCCGGGAGATGAAGTCAACCGACCTTCGCCGCCACCCCGGGGCTGAATCACGTGAATGTCCAAAGCCAATGCGACTGACTTTACCGAAAATGTCGTCTTTAATCAGAGACTTACGTCGTGAATATTTGATCGGCCCGCCGGCTTTTCGCCGCAATTCCATCGCAAGCGGACTGCGTTGTCGCCCTTGACCGGGTCTCTCCCGCCTAGTTGTCTGGCCATGCTTATGAAATTGGATCGGCGCCGCCTGCGGGCGCTGCGTGTTTTCTTCGACCCCGGGCGGCTGCGCGCGCTGACCCGCCGCAGCGATGTCGGCCTGTCGCTGGCGGGCGCTGTCGTCGGCATCGCCTCTGGGCTTGCCGTCACAGGGATGAGCCTGGTTTCCAACGAGCTGCACCAGCTGATCTTCGGGCATATCGGACGATGAGAGGCTGAGCTCCTCGCTGATCGACGACAAGCTGCTGCTGCTCACAGCTCCTGTGATAGGCGGCCTCTTGCTCGGCCTCTTGCTCTTTGTACTGGCGAAACGGCGCAAGAAGCCGATGGTCGACCCGATCGAGGCCAATGCGCTGCATGGCGGCCGCCTGTCACTCACCGACAGCATCATCGTGGCCGTGCAGAATCTGATCTCGAATGGCTTCGGCGCCTCCGTCGGCCTGGAGGCGGGTTATACCCAGCTCGCCGCAGGCATCGCCTCCAAATTCGGCCTGAAGCTGCAGCTCCGCCGCTCGGACCTACGCATCCTCGTCGGCTGCGGCGCGGCCGGCGCTATCGCTGCCGCGTTCAACGCGCCGCTGACCGGCGCCTTCTATGCCTTTGAGCTGATCATCGGCACCTATGCGATCGTCTCACTGACACCGGTCGTCGTCTCCGCCCTCGTGTCCACCCTAGTCGCGCGATTGCTTGCCGAGGGGGATTTCACCATCGATATCGGCAGCTTCGGCTCGGTCGTGCCGGCCGATTACATCCCGGCACTGCTGCTCGGCGTCTTCTGCGCCGGCGTTGGCATCCTCCTCATGCAGGGCGTGGCATTCGTCGAGGAGCTTGCCCGCAAAAGCTCGATTGCCCCGCCCTTCCGCCCGGCGCTCGGCGGCATCATCGTCGGACTCTTGGCAATGGCCTCGCCGCAGGTGCTTTCGGCCGGCCACGGCGCGCTGCATCTCAACCTTTCCCGCGACGTGGCGATCCCGGCCCTGATCGGTCTCTTCCTCCTGAAATCCCTTGCCTCGGCAATCTCGATCGGCTCCGGATTCAGGGGCGGTCTGTTCTTCGCCTCGCTGTTTATGGGCGCCCTGCTCGGCAAGCTCTTTGCTTATTGCGGCCCCTATTTCGCCGATGCGACGTTGACGCCGGTCATTTATGCGGTGGTCGGCATGAGTTCGCTTGCTGTCGCCGTCATTGGCGGGCCGCTGACGATGACGTTCCTGGCGCTCGAGATCACCGGCGATTTCCCGATCACGGCACTGGTTCTTGCTGCCGTCATCACCTCCTCGCTCGTCGTGCGCTCGACCTTCGGCTACTCCTTCGCCACATGGCGTTTCCATCTGCGCGGCGAGAGCATCCGCAGCGCTCACGACGTCGGCTGGATCCGCAATCTGACGGTAAACAAGCTGATGCGCGCCGACGTGAAAACGGCAAGGGCCGATATCTCGCTGGACGACTTCAAGAAAGCCTTCCCGATCGGCTCGACCCAGCGCGTCATTCTCGTCGAGGAGAACGACAAATATGCTGGGCTCGTACAAGTCCCGGAGATCTACGCCAACCCGACCGACGTTCAGGACGAGGGCCAGACGCTTGCCGATTTCGTCCGCTATCGCAATGATTTCCTGCAGCCGCAGATGAACGCTAGGCAAGCGGCGGCGATCTTCGACAAGAGCGAAAGCGAAGCGCTCGCAGTCGTCAACAACCTGGTCGAACGCAAGGTGGTCGGCCAGCTCAGCGAAAGCCATACACTGCGCCGCTACAGCGAAGAACTCGACCGCCGCCGCCGCGAGGTGTCGGGCGAAATCTGACCGGACGCTGACGCATCGGCGTAGTTTTATAGCGGTAGACGCACGGCGCTCTATGAGGCGCGGCCAGCAAGCTTGAAGACGTCGGCTCTCTTCGAAACGCCGCGCAGCTCGAAAGACCCGAGATAGTCGCAGGGCACGGCACAGGTTGCTGCGAAGCTCTCCGACAGCAGCAACGGCTGCTCAAGCGTTCCGCACAGCTTTTCAAGCCGCGACGCCTCGTTGACGGCCCTGCCGATCACGGTAAAGTCCAATCGCCCCTGGGCGCCGACATTTCCGTAGAAAACCTCGCCGAGATGCAAGACGACATCAATCCCGATATCGGGGCCGCCATTCAGCGTCCGCTCGCGATTGAGCTTCTCGTTTGCCCTCAACAGGTTCTGCGCCGAAGCCAATGCGGCCCTGCAGGCCTTTTGCGGATCCTCGGCCTCCGTCGGAAAGATTGCCAGCACGCTGTCGCCCATGAACTTGAGGATCTCGCCGGAATTTTCCTCGACATGCCGGTCGATCAGCTCGAAATGCTCATTAAGAAAGCCGACGATCTCTCCTGGCTGATAAACCTCGGTCAGCGCCGTGAAGTTGCGGAGGTCCGCAATAAGGATGGCGGCATCGATTGATCCGCCCATGCCTCTGCGGGTTTCTCCGGCAAGGATGCGTGCGCTGGTCCTGGCGCCGGTATAGACGGCGAGGATATCGGTCGCGGTCTTCGAAACCGCCACGCGGTAAGCGGCAAGCCCCAGCGCCGGGAACAGTCCGTCGATGATCGCCAGCTGATCATCCGAAAATCCGCCCGCAGCGTCACTCGTCAGAGAGAAACCGAGCCCCCTCAGCGCGACTTCCTTCAGGAACTCGAAAAGATTGATCACGTGGTCCGTGCCGCCGGCAAGCGCAAATTCGTAAAGCTCGGCATAGTGGAGACCCTCGCCTTTCGCCAGGTTCCACCGCCCCGTTTTCTCACCGCGGTTCAGAAGATAGAATATCGGCGTCTTCTCGAAATTGCGCTCGGTCTCGCTGCCGTGCTCCGCATTCTCGAGAACTGTCTCACCGCCCCGCATGAAATTGGCCGCGATGCCGCGATACATAGGATGCAGGGACGGCATGCGAATGCTCGCCCGCCAGATCGGAAACCCGTCCGCAATCAGCCGTTCACACAGGCCGGCGACGAGATCGCCAATATGCTCGCTCGTGATTCCCTGCTCTATAATCCACTGAATATGATCTTTAATTTTCCAAACTCCGCGAGGATCAACAACCATTCATTAGCCTGCTTCGGATCGCGATACTACTCCTAGGCGAAATATTGATGCGATACGACCGTGAGACCTCCTCTTCCCTCGAAGCTCCGAACTTCGGCTACGCACTCCAGGGCGAGCCCCTCTCGGACTTCTGATCGACGGCCAAATCCGGCACTCTCAAATGGCTCCTACCGCGAGCTTCTTCAACACACCTCACCTGAGACGCGAAGCCGCAGCCGGCTGTTGCAGGTCCGGCCTCCGGCAGCTAACCAACCAGCTCGGCCAGCCAGCGCGGGTCGAGGGAACGTTGCAATTCACAGGCGATTTCATCGAGCGCCTGCTCCACGCCCTGACGATAATTCCCCCGCTCGCCCGAGAGCCCAAAGCTCTCCAGCAGCCGGGCGCGGTAGGCGTCGCTGCCGAAGAGCCCGTGCAGGTAGGTGCCCATGATCCTGCCGTCGGCCGACAGCGCCCCGTCGGGGGCGCCGTCAACGATCGCTGAAGGCCTGATACAGTCCGGACCGCGGGTGATGCCGAGATGGATCTGGTAGCCGGCAAGCGGCGCGTCATATTCTGTCGAGCGGGCCTCGCTATTGCGTACGGTCTTCTCAGGCGCCATCTCGGTTTCGACATCGAGAAGCCCGAGCCCCGGCGTCTCCAGCGCACCGCCCTCGAGCGCAAGCGGGTCGTGCACCGTGCGGCCGAGCATCTGATAGCCGCCGCAAATGCCGATCACCCGGCCGCCGCGTCTTACATGCATCTGGAGATCCCGGTCCCAGCCCTGGGCCCTCAGATCGGCGAGATCTGAAATCGTCGATTTCGAACCTGGCAGGATCACGAGACCGGCATCGGCAGGCAGCCGCTCTCCCGCTCGCACGAAAGCCAGTTCGACATCCGCCTCCGCACGCAGCGGATCGAGATCGTCGAAATTCGCGATGCGCGGCAGCACCGGCACGGCGATCTTCAGCGCCCCGGTCCCGGCCCTTGCCAGCCGTTCGAGCACGACGGAGTCCTCGGCCGGCAGACGCGCGGCCCCTGAAAGCCACGGCACGACGCCGAAGCATGGCCAGCCGGTGAAGCGTTCGATGGCGCGGATGCCGTCGTCGAACAGCGAAACGTCGCCGCGGAACTTGTTGATGATATAGCCCGAAATCATCGCCCGATCGGCCTCGCCGAGGATCGCATGCGTTCCGACCAGCGAGGCGATGACGCCGCCGCGATCGATATCGCCGACGAGCACGACGGGCACGCGCGCCTTCGTCGCAAAACCCATATTGGCGATGTCGCCGGCCCTGAGATTGATCTCTGCCGGCGAGCCGGCCCCCTCGACGACGACGAGGTCAGCGCCGGCAGACACCTTTTCGAAACTATCGAGCACGGCGCCGAGCAGTTGCGGCTTCAGCCGCTGATAATCCCGTCCCTTCGCCTGCCCGAACACCCTGCCCTGTACGATGATCTGGCTGCCGCTTTCCGATTGCGGCTTGAGCAGCACCGGGTTCATATGCACCGAGGACGGCGTGCGGGCGGCGAGCGACTGGAGCCATTGTGCCCGGCCGATCTCGCCGCCGTCATCGGCGACCGCAGCGTTGTTCGACATATTCTGCGGCTTGAACGGCCGCACGGTGAGCCCGGCATTGGCCGCCAGCCGGCAGAGACCCGCCACCAATACGGTCTTGCCGACATCCGAGCCGGTTCCCTGCAGCATGATCGCTCTTGCCATGGCGGCCGCCTTTCGTTGAGGCGAGGCCTACAATGGCCGCCGATCCCGGGTCAAGACTTCGAACATTCTCGCGAAAGCGCGAAAACCGCGCATGGCCATGGCTCTGCGCGGTTTGCCGAAAACTCAGGCGTCTTCGCCCCTACACGGCGAAGCTCGCTTTCTCCGGTACGCACTACCTGAACCGGAAAAGCAGCGGTCGTTGCCGCCACGCCCCAACTGATAACGGCACATTCTTACCGGAGAGTTATTGAAGGCTTACGCAAAGGTTAATTTTGACTTTTTTTGATAAGCTCGGCGGAATTTCTGCCGCCATTGCACCGGAGTTCGCGGACGGCGTCTATTTTCGATCTGCGGAATTTCTGCCACGGACTAAATTCTTCGAATTCAATAATTTAGTAACGCAACCATGCGCGGAAGACGGTTGATTTCTGCGAGCGAACGCGTAGGCTCCGATAGAATGCGCCATTGCTATAAATGGTCTGCAACGAGCTGCCGGAGACGGTGAACGGGAAAACGGCTGTCGTGGTATCGCCGCCAGGCATTTCCTTCAGGCGCCGGAAATTTGTCGGCGAGTGCCGGCAGCACGTTGCCTAAAAGAATTTGGGGAAGACGATGAAGACGCTTTTGATTTCGGCCGTCTTTGCCGCGGCTCTTTTCAGCACGACCGCGCCGGCCGAAGCCGCCGAATGCGGCAGGGTTTCGATCGCCGAGATGAAATGGGCCTCGGCCGCCATTGCGGCAAACTTCGACAAGATCATCCTCGAAAAAGGCTACGGCTGCTCAGTCACCATCGTCGATGGCGATACCCTTCCGACCTTCGCCTCGATGAATGAGAAAGGCACCCCCGATATCGCCTCGGAATACTGGATCAATTCCGTCAGAGCCCTGCTTGATCAGGCAGTCAATAGCGGTCGGCTGGTGCAGGGTGCTGAGATACTCGCTGATGGTGCGGTCGAGGGTTGGTTTATCCCCAAATTCATTGCCGACGCCAATCCCGATATTCGCTCGGTCGAGGACGCGCTGAAGCATCCGGAGCTCTTCCCTGCCGAAGATGATCCGTCGAAAGGCGCGGTTTACAACTGTCCCGCCGACTGGAGCTGCCAGATATCGACCACCAATCTCTTCAAGGCCCTCGCCGCCGACAAAAAAGGATTCGAACTTGTCGAGACCGGCAGTCCTCAGCGGCTCGATGCCTCGATTGCCCGAGCTTTCGACAAGAAGATCGGCTGGCTCGGTTATTACTGGGCGCCGACCGCCATCCTCGGCAAATACGACATGACGCGGCTGAGCTTCGGCGTCAGTCATAACAAGACTGAATGGGACCGCTGCACTGCGGTTGCCGGCTGTGCCAGGCCCCAGCTCAATTCCTATCCGGTCTCACGCGCCTTCACGCTGATGACGCGGTCTTTCGCCAGCCGCGCCGGTCCTGTGATGACCTATCTCAAGACCCGCAAATGGGACAATCAGACGATCAACCAGGTGCTCGCTTGGCAGGATGAAAATAGCGAAAGCAACGAGGACGCCGCGATTTATTTCCTGCGCAATTACGAGAACCTATGGATGAAATGGGTGCCGGTCGATGTAGCCGAGAAAGTCAAAGCGAGCTTATAACGGCAGTAGCGCCAACGACCGGACGATTCGCATGATAGGCAACCTTCCCTTCCCCGACCGCGATACTGTCGCGGAAAAGCTAGCCGCCCTGTCGGATGCCGATAAGTCGTATCTGGCCCTGCTCATGGAAAACGGCGCTCAGGACGACAACCTGCTCGCCGGCCTGCGACGCCATCTCGACCTCGCCGCGGCATCGCGTTTCCTGAACTCGCTGAAGCTCGAAAACCTTGGATTGTGGCTTGGGACCCAGGCGCCGGATCGCCTGCAGATACGGCTGATGGAAACCGCTCGCTCGAGCCAGCATCCCGCCTACCAGGTCTTCCGGATCGGTTTCAGCCGATCCGGCGGCCTCGAAAAGGCGTATCCTCCGGCGCCTTGATCCGGCCCCGGATGGCCTGTTCGGTCCGGCAAAGCTGCCAGCCGTTACTTCTTCGCCGCGCGGTCGACGGAGCGACCGGCATCCTGCGTGGCGTTGACGGCGCTCGCCGTATCCTTTCCGATGCCGCGGATCGTATTGCCGCAGGAGGAAAGAGCGAGAAGAACCATGAAGGCTGCGGCAATTTTGGCCGTTGTCGTCATTTCGAATATCCTTGTTTGAAATCAACCCCGAACGGCACTCATGCCATCCGCGCCGATAACGCACAAGGTAACAAAAGGTTCAGTCGCTGGGGACGGCCTCAGGCGGCAACCGCCTTCGCTCTCTCGGCAAAAGCGCTGCGGATGCTGTCGGCTACCGTCTCGATCGGCCCCGACATCTGCGAGGCAGTCAGCAGGCGGATATCGAAGGAGCCGAGCTCCGGCAGCCCTTCCTGCAGGCCGAGGATCGTCATGTCCTCGCTGACATAGGAGAGCGGCAACGGCGCGATGGCGAGATCGGAGAGCACGGCGGCGCGTTGCGCCATCGTATGGCCGCTGAGATAGGCGACGCGATAAGGCCGCTTGTTGCGTTCGAGTTGGGCGAGCGCCTCCTGGCGCCAGATGCAGCCATCCTCCCAGATCGAGATCGGCAGCGGGTCGCGCCGATGCGCCGAACCGCACCTTGCGCCTGCCCAGACCAGCCGCTCACGAAACACAATTTCGCCACCGGTCGGAAACGGCCGCGTCGCGCAATTGATCAACGCAAGATCGAGCCGCTGCTCCTCCATGCGCTTCTTCAGCCCGACGCTCATATCGATCGTCACGTCGACCATGATGCCGGGATAGCTTTCGGCAAAGCTCTTCAGAATTCTCGGCAGCAGCCGCTCGCCGATATCCTCCGGCGCGCCTAGCCTGACTACACCTGTAAGTTCCGGCATAATGAAGCGCGATACGGCTTCGTTCGACAACGCAAGAATGTTGCGGGCGTAGGAGAGCAGCATCTCGCCGTGGCGCGTCAGCGTCACCGAGCGTGCGTCGCGCAAAAACAGTGTCGCGCCGAGCTGTTCCTCGAGCTTCTTGATTTGCATCGACACTGCTGACGGCGTGCGGAATACCGCTTCGGCGGCGGTGGAAAAATTGCCCGTCTCGGCGATGGCGACGAAGGTGCGCAGCACATCGTTGTCGAGCAAAGGAATGGGACGGCGAAAGGGAAGGCTCATCGTCGCATCTTTCAATTTTTCTGATCTTTAACCGCATATCATTTTGTTTGATTGAATGTCAATCGCTCCCATAGTCTGCGTATCGGAAACAAGCGCAGCAAAGGAGGCTGGACATGGCGCAATCAAGCACCTGGAATATCCTACAAGCCCTTTCCGCATTCAAGTCGCGCCGGCGCAGGGATGCGAATCACGAACATGCGCTCCGGGAATTGAAGCGATTTCCGTCGCACCTGCTGGCTGACTGCCAGCGTGAATTAGAATTGCCTTACCTGAGCACGGCCCCTGGGCCGAAGCGGGTCCTGAGGATCGTAGGACCGTCGTACCGCGCCTAACCGTGGCTCAGACCCCACGGATCAGCTTGAAGGCTATAATCCACATCGTCGCAGCGACGAGCGTTTCAAGCATCCGCCAGGACGAGGGCTTGGAGAAGATCGGCCGCAGCCATGTTGCGCCATATCCAAGCGAAAAGAAGAACAGGAAGGAGCCCGTCACCGCGCCTAAGGCAAAGGAAGCCTGCTCCCCAGGATAGCGCGTCGAGATCGTACCGAGCAGCACCACTGTGTCGAGATACACATGCGGATTGAGCCATGTTAGCGCGAGGCAAGTCACAAGCGTCCGGGAAAAGCTTGCCGTTTCAGCCTCCGCCGCTGTGAGCGCAGCGGATGACCGCAAGGCGGAATAGAGGCTCTTGGCTCCGTACCATGCCAGAAACGTCGCTCCCCCATAGCGCATGACCGGATCGAGCCAAGGTAGCAATCCGGCGATCCGCTGCAGGCTGGTCACGCCGAGCACGATCAATGCGGCGTCGGAGAGGGCGCATGCCAGGCAGACGGCGAAGACATGTTCATTGCGCAGCCCCTGGCGAAGGATGAAGGCGTTCTGAGCGCCGATCGCGACTATCAGGCTGAGCCCCATCATCAGACCCGTGGCATAAACAGAGAAATTCATCGTCTTCGGCAACCACTCTCAAGCTCAATGAAGTTGCGGTATCGCCTGAAAATGGATTAGTCTAATTAATCTGCCTTATCTTGATTAAGCGAAACTAACTCATGCTTGACTATCCCGCTCTGCGCGCCGTCGCAACCGTGGTCCAAACCGGCAGCTTCGAGAGGGCGGCGACCCTGTTGAACGTGACGCCTTCGGCGGTCTCGCAGCGTGTGAAGCAACTCGAAGAACGCCTTGGCGTCATCCTGATCGCCAGAGGCACCCCGTGTACGGCGACCGAAAAAGGAGAATGGCTCTGTCGTCACATCGAGAATGTCGGCATGCTGGAAGCCGAGCTTTTCGGGCAGTTGCCGGCTCTTGTCGATCCAGACGAGCCACGCCAAAGGGTGACACTTCAAATCGCGACCAATGCCGACAGCCTCGGCACATGGTTCGTGGAGGCCATGTCGAATTTCTCCAAGACCTCGTCCTATCTACTGAATGTCGCTGTCGACGACCAGGATCACACCGCCGAATGGCTGCAGCGAGGACGCGTGATCGCAGCCGTCACAAGCCTGGAGAAGCCGATCCGAGGATGCCGGCGTTTCGCCCTCGGAACTCTGCGTTACAACGCCACCGCAACACCTGATTTTGTCGCACGCCACTTTCCAGACGGCGTGACGTCGGAGGCGATCCGCAACGCTCCCGCCCTGACCTTCAACCAGAAGGACAGGCTTCAGAGCAGCTGGGTAAGGCAAACCTTCGGCCAGGACTTGGACTACCCCACACACTGGCTACCCTCGCCGCAAAGCTTCGTCGAGGCCACCCTTTCAGGTATGGGATGGGGAATGAACCCGACCCAGCTCACCCGCGATCACCTCGCATCGGGACGGCTGGTCGAGCTAGTCGCAGACACGCCGCTTGACGTCCCGCTCTACTGGCAGATAAACCGCCTCGCCGCCGATCGCCTGGCGGAGTTGACACGTGAAGTCGTCGCCGTGGCTAAGCGCCGTCTTTGAGCCGTCAGGAACCCTGTTCACAATGTCTCGGTGGAGCGGCGACACCAGGTCGTGCGGCGTTGAGATCTGCTCTAGGAAATGGCGATAATCTCCAGCTCCCGGCCACCTGCCTCCACCACATCGCCGACAGCCTTGCCCATCATAAGCCGCGCCACCGGGGAGACGTAGGAAATCGATCCCGCCTTGGGATCTGCCTCGTCTTCTCCGACGAGCCGATAAGTCTGCACGCGTCCGTCGTCCCGGCTGAAAGTGACCGTGCTGCCAAAGGCAACCACCTCGGCTGACGCAGGGTCAGGCATGAGCTGGGCTGTGCGAAGTCTGGCCGATAAGTATCGGAGATCACGTAAAGGATTGGCAGCTTGGCGCCGCCGTTCATTTACGTCTTCGATGGTGCTCGCAGCGTCATAGGCCGCGCGCGCCTGCTGAAACTGCAGTTCAAGAGCCTTCAACCCGGCTTCCGTGACGAGGTTCGGATGCGGCGAAATTGGCCGGTCCGGCAACAGCGTTTCCGAAGCGGTTTCGAAACTCTCTTCCTTGGTGAAGGCAACGGCCAATCAATAACTCCGTTTTAGATGTGCCACGCGCTCTTTTGGTTGGTGCGATAGCCCGGTCTGGAACATCCATACACCCATGACCGGCAAACCGCCAATCTTGCCGTATTGCCGACGTCTGCGGCCGGGCTTCCGGAACGTCCTGGCCGACATCGCGTTATCTGATCCGGATGTACTGCAGCGCAGGAGGATCGAATGCCCCGCCGGCAGCGAAGGAGCTGCGAAACAGTCAGGATCAGACCATGCCTTCGTTCCTGACGGAAGCGATGCCGCTGACGCCAGGCTGGTGGGAGATCGCCTTGCGGATCTTACTGACGGTGATCGCGGGCGGCCTCATCGGCCTCGATCGCGAGCGCGGCGGTCACGCGGCGGGCTTCAGGACCACGATCCTGGTGGCTCTTGCCGCCTGCCTGGCGATGATCCAAGCAAATCTCCTTCTGTCGACCTACGGAAAAACCTTTAGTTATTTCACGCAGATGGACGTGCTGCGCTTTCCGCTCGGCATTCTCACAGGCGTAGGTTTTATCGGCGGCGGAGCGATCCTGAGACGCGGCGACATGATGACCGGCGTCACCACGGCGGCAACCATGTGGTTCATGACGGTCGTAGGTCTCTGCTTCGGCGGCGGCCAGATCCTGACCGGCATGGCGGCGACCTTGGTCGCCTTCATCGTCTTGTCGCCAATGAAGCAGCTGGATATGTGGCTGCGCTCCGAACAGAAGGCCACGCTCGTCATCCATAGCTCCGAAGCCGATCTGCCTGATTTGTCGGAGGTGCTTGGACCGCTCGGTTGCGTTGCCCGGTTCGTTTCTTTTGGGCAAACCAGCGAGGGCCGCCCCGGCGTCACGTTTGAACTGCGATGGATGGCCAAGGACCAAGACGCCTCCGCCCGCGCGATTTTCGATGCTCTTTCAGAGGCCTATCAAGTCGCAGGATTTTCCATGCATTCGACGTCGGCATAGCGTCTCACAGGCTCTTGCACGATCATTTGGAGACATGCTCGGGTTTGCCCTTGGTCTTGGTCGACGCGAATTCCTCGAGCTGTTTTTCACTCATGGATTCTTCCATCTGCTTCGAAGCGCCCCTGAGTTCTTTCTTGGGCGTTTCCCCGCGTTTGGCTGAAAGTGCGGCGCCTGCCGCCTTCTGCTGGGCCTTCGATTTGGCTGGCATATTCGACCTCCTCTCCTCCGGATGAACCATTGCCGGCGTCAAAGCTTCCTGAGTTCCTCAGGCTTGTGCGCGGCTCGCTTTCCGGATTTATCACTCTCGACGATATATTGCGGGTTCTCCGCCGACGCCTTCACTATATGACCCTTGATCTTCGTCCGGCTGGCCTGTTTCCTGATGACCCTGCCTTCGGTTTTTCCCTGACTGGTGTCCCAGCTGACTTCATCGCCCTTCTCAAATTGTCGTGTCATGGGTGCTCCGTTCAGGAGGAGGCTGCGGCCTGAGCCGCAGCCTGCACTCCTCAATTGATGGTGGCCCATTGGCTGCGGACATCCCGGGCATTCTTCGATAGGTGAACATGGGCGTCGACGTGATCGACCCAATCGAGCGGAATGAGGTGGTGTTTGCCGTCCTCCGAGTCGGTCTTCGTCAGCTTGATGCGGGTCGGACCGTCGAGGTGATCCACCGTTCCGACATGAGTGCCGTCGGCCGTCAGGACTTCCATATGTTCACGGATCTGGTCTGCGGAAATCATCATTTCCTCCTTTGCGTCACTGGCAGTTACCAGGCGGCAACGGCGTGGGGGAAACATGGTTCCAAAGCTTTTTGCCGCACGCTCACGGACATGACGACTCTCTCTATGGGCCGTCGACATTCGGTTTGAGAGCGGCCTGATGCGGCCTGTTTCCTTCCTCAGGCGGCCATAGAACCGCCGACAGGAGCAGCGCGTAGGTCAAGGCTGCCGCGACGTAGGCAATCCGGCTCGCGAAGGATTCCGCGGCGCTACCCGGCAGCGGAGAGACACCAAGACCGAACAGAATAAGGAATATGGTTAGGACACCCGCGAACACCCGAGCGTCCTTCGAGCGAGCGGCAGCGCGTCCTCCAATGAGCAGGGCGACGACCAGCAGGATGAGGAAAATCGAGAGAAGGCTTGGGCGCAGCAATAGCGCTGCATAAGCAACGGAGGCCAGCACGCCGCCGCAGAAATTGACGAACACCAATCCAATCGCCGCCCGCGCGCTTGCGGCAACGTCCAGCTGCCCGAGCAGCGACGCCACGGTTATGGGAATGACTGCCGCGGCGCTCAGATTGTCGCTCGTCAGACACATGACGACGGACGACAGAAGGATGAAAGCATTTGCCAAAGCCCGAAGCAAGGCCGGCCGCCGTTGTTCAACTGCGGCCGCTTCGCTCCCGGGAGAGACCGGTTCGGGAAAGATCGCATGGGCGAGCCACATGAGAGCCGTGCCCGACAAAACCCCCGCAACCAGGACCGACAGGATCGAACTCGCGAGTTCCTTGTTCAGGATGCCGAGGAGGGGCACGATGATCGACACGACGAGCACGAGGAAAACAGCTGGCCCTCCCCGTCCCGCCGACTGTAGCGCGAAACACGCAAAATAAGTGAGCCCAAGGATCAGCAGGAAAGGCATCGGACGCTCGCCGAGCAGGTCGGTCAACGCCATCATCGCTATACCGGCAAAGAGAATGACCAGCGCTGCGCCGATGGTCTTGCCAGGTGGCATGGGCCGCGAACTTCCAAGGAGAAACTGAGCAGCAAAGAGCGGACCGAGGAAGGGCAGGACAGCACCGGCATGGACTGCCAAGGTGAAGCCGACTGAGACTGCGAAGGCGACCCGCAGCCCTTTGCGTTTCTGCTCTCCGTCAGCTGACATAGGTCAGCACCGACATGAGACGGATCCACAGCGATCCCCAGGCATTGGTGACCGGGTTGTCGCCCGTGTAGATGACGACGATCGCCTGAGAGCCGTAGCGTACCCCGCCCTTCGGCCGCTGCCCCTCCTCGAAGTTCAGCCGGACAGGAAACCGCTGCGGCTCCTGGACCCAGCCGCTGTCGTTGCGGATCGTGGGCAATCCGGTACTCGGGTCGGTGCTGCCTTGCGATACCCCGAACCCGACGCTCTCGACCGTTGCCGGGAATAACCGGCCGGGAAGTGCGTCGAAGAGGATGTCCGCTCTGTTGCCGACGGCGACCTTCTCCAGGCTGTTTTCCTTGAATGCCGCATTGATCCAGATGGTGCCGGCATCGATGAAGGTCATTGCCGGCTGGCCCACCGAGACGACCTTGCCGATGGTGAGCTGAAGATTGGTGACAACACCGGCTGACGGTGCCCGGACGGTCGTCCGCACCAGATCGAGCCGGGCCTTTTCCAATCCGGCAAGGGCTGCACGCAATTGTGGATTGTCGTTACCGGACGGGCCGAGTTGCTCCTTGGCCTTGACAAGGTCGGCTTGCGCCCCCGACACCGAAGCCTCGGCCTGATCATAAGCGGACTTGGCCGCATCGAACCGGGCCTTGGAAAAAACCCCGCGCTTCACCAACTCGGTCGCCCGGGCATACTGATCGCGCAGATTGTCTCGGTCGGCCTCGATCTGAACGAGCTTGGCCTGTGCCGCATCGACGGCCGCGGTCGACGCCCCGATCGATTGGCCGACGCTTGCAAGCGCTGCTTCGGCTTCGCTGACGGCGAGCTCGTAACGTTCGGGATCGATCCTAAAGAGAACCTGATCGGGCTCGACGCGCGAATTGTCGGCGACCCCGACTTCCACGACTCGACCGGTGACCTCGGGTGCGATGCCAACGATGTAGGCCTGGACCTGCGCTTGCGACGTCGACGGTGTACGCCGCTCCATGAAAATGGAGAGGACGAACAGAGCCATCGCCAGCAGTACGACCGCGAGAGCTATGCTGCGCAATGGATTCCGGGGTGTTGAGGAGATGACAGGCTCATCCATATTTTCGGAAACCACGGCAAGATCCTTCGAAAGCGTTGGTGAAGCATGATTTTAAGCGCCAGCTGTCTGTCGCGATGGTCGTGACCGAACGGGTGGGGCGCAAGTAAGTAACCGTAACATACGCCTGCCCATGACTGGCCTTCGGATCGACCGCATAGATCAGCGGGCGGGTGGCGGCGTCGAAGCGATGTCGAGCGCGCCTTCTATCTCCTTGAGAAGCTCTGCGATCAGTTCTCGGTACTCGGCAATGCGCTCGACACGCTTCGGATCGGCTGAGACGCTCCATTTTTCCACCGCCAGTCCGGCGTCGGCAAAGTCCCTGCAGATTTCCCGAAAGTCCTCACTGCGGGCGGCAAGAACATCGATCGCCTTGGCCCTGGCCGGAAAATGCCGACGGACCGCTGCCACGCCTTCGTCCATGGTTCGCTCCTGACCGAATATGTGACGCCGCCACTGCAGCGTGTGCCGGCTCCCGATCTTCATGGACGACGACCGGTTCGAGGAGTATGTTACTGTTACATACAGTCTGGCAGTGATGTGACTCAACGGGGGATTGGGGACAGACATGCTGACGTCTATGCCGCCAGAAGGGTCTGCGGCGCCCTTTCCTTCAGAGTCGGGGCCTCAAGCGCACGACATCACGAGACAACTGGAGCGCGTTATATCCAGTCCTGAATTTCCTGGCGTTGGCCGCGCCGCAGCTTTTCTCCGCTATGTCGTCTCTGAGACCCTCGCCGGTCGAGGCAACCGGATCAAAGCCTATTCCATTGCGATCGAAGTATTCGGCCGGGATACCGGCTTCACCCAGGACGATCCAGTTGTCAGGATCGAGGCAGGACGCCTGCGACGATCGCTCGAGCGCTATTATCTGGTTGCCGGCCAGCATGATCCAATACGGATTGATATTCCGAAGGGCGGTTATGTCCCCACCTTCACCTGGTCCTGCCCAGCCTCTGCCGACACGCGCAACGAAGATGTGGAAGCGCTGCCCTCTCCGGCCCGCCCCGGACGCTGGGAGCGGGCGAGACAAGTTTTGTTGCTAGGCGCTATTGCCGTCACCATGCTTGCTCTTTCACTCTATTGGCTGGCAGCATTGCCTACAGCCTCTTCGCTCCAAAGGGCTGCAAGTCCATCGCCCGATCGTCCGGCCCTGGTGGTGGCTCCCTTTGCCAATCTTGGCGAAGGGCCCGAGGCGCAGCTCTACAGTGCCGGCCTGACAGAAGAACTGATGACCGTCCTCCCGCGGTTCAAGGAGATCAAAGTCTTCGGCCGCGAGACCTCCCGATCTCTTCCGGCGGATGTGCGGGCATCGGAAATCCGGGCGGAATTCGGCGCGCGCTATCTGCTGACCGGCGGTGTACGAACTTCGGGCCAGCGTCTTCGCGTAACCGCCAGGCTGCTCGACACATCGGACGGCGAAATCCTCTGGTCGGAGAACTACGACAAGGATCTCGCGTCGGGAGACCTCTTTGCGATCCAGACGGACGTTGCCAGAAAGGTCGCGACCGCCATCGCCCAGCCGTATGGGGTGATGGCACAGGTTGACGCCGCCAGTCCGCCCCCGGACGACCTCGGTGCGTATGAGTGCACGCTGCGCTTCTACGCCTACCGTTCGGAACTGAGCGCTGAAGCGCATTCGCGAGTGCGCAGTTGCCTTGAGAGCGCGATAGCTCGATTTCCGAACTATGCGACCGCCTGGGCGATGCTATCGATCGTCTACCTCGACGAGGACAGGTACAGGTTCAATTCGACGCGAAACAAGGAGGCAACCATAGAGCATGCGCTCGGTGCTGCCAGGCGAGCGACACAGCTCGATCCGAGCAATACGAGAGGCCTTCAGGCGCTGATGACGACGCTGTTCTTCGACAGGCAGCTCCCCGAGTCCTTGCGCGTGGGAGAACAGGCCCTGGCCACGAACCCCAACGACACCGAACTGATGGGCGAGTTCGGAACGCGGCTGGCAATGGGTGGCCAATGGCGGCGCGGAGCAGCTCTCCTTGATGAGGCCATCGCGCTCAATCCCGGCGGCGGCGGCTTCTACCATGGGACACGCGCACTGGCGGCTTACATGCTCCACGACAATCACACTGCCCTGCTGCAGATCAGACAGGCGAACATGCAGAAGTTCCCGCTCTTCCATGTCGTGGCTGCCATCATCTATGCCGAGGCCGGCATGATGGAGGACGCGCGGCGGGAGGGGGAGGTTTTCGTCGCCATGCGGCCTGACTTCCTGCCGAACATTGCAACGGAACTTGCAATACGCAACATTCAGCCTGACGATCGGGACCGTCTGATCCGCGGTCTTCGCAAGGCAGGACTGACGGTCCCCGATCCTGACAAATTGGCGTCATCCGTCACCGGCATCTCCGAACTGCAGCCCCGCTGATACTGTCTCCTCGCCGTAACATACCAGATCATACGGGTAAGCCATCTCATCTTCGCATAGTCTGACCTACAAGCCGCAGTGATCGCCGCGGCTCATTTGGGCGACCTGCAGGGCTTTGGGACAAGCTCTTAACCGGCACAGGCAAGTGGCGGCGGCACGTGACGCGGCGAGCCTGATCCTTTCCGCCAACGGTTCGGGGAGGTTCGCCAAATCGGGATGGACAATGGTTGTGCTGTCTAGGATCCGCACGATAGTGCCTTTTTCCGCGGGGGCCGCCCTGGCCTCCCTTCTTCTCTGCGCCTCGATTGCCATAGCGCAAAGCCCGACGCCTGTGGACCCGCAGCCTGAAAGCGTCCAGCGCTTCATCGCAATGTTCTCGGATCCTGACGTCCAGCGCTTCCTGCAGCAGCAGTCGCAGGCCGCCAGGCATGTGCCGGCACCACCCCTGGAAGTGCCGAACCGCGACCCCTCTTTTTCCGAATTCACGATGCGGTTCCGCGCCCACGCTTCCGCCCTTCTCGGCGCGGTGAATTCCTTTCCCCTGGAGGCGACCCGAGCCTGGGCCATCGTCGAAGCGGACATTCGGGCAAACGGCGGGACGCGGCCGATTCTCCTGATCGCCGCCTTCGTCGCCGCTGGGCTGGCCGCTCAATGGCTGTTCTGGTGGGTCAGCGTCGGCTGGCGCAGATGGATGTCGCGCGCCTCCTACGGGACCATATCGGGAAGAGTTGTCGCATTGGCGGCAAGATTTCTGTGGGCGGGATGTTACGTCCTTTCCTTCGGCCTCGGCAGCATCGGCTTTTTCCTGCTGTTCCAATGGCCGCCCGTCATCAGGGAGATCGTCGTCGGATACCTCTTGGCGACCGTCATCTTCCGTCTGGGGAGCGCCCTTTTCGAGGTTTTCCTGACACCGCGGGCCGAAGAAGAGGGCGGGTTTCGGGTCGTCCCGCTCGCTCGGGATGCCGCCTGCCACTGGGCGAAACGGCTGGCCTATCTCGTCGGCTGGTATGCCTTCGGATGGGTGACCATCCGCCTGCTCGACACGTTAGGCTTTTCCCTTCCGGCCCGGCAGCTGGCCGCCTATTGCCTCGGCCTCGTCCTTCTCTTGATCGTCATTGAAGCCGTATGGAGACGTCCGTCCCGATCGCCTTCCAGCCAAACCAGCCGAATCGGCGTGAGGGCCCGCAACTGGCTCTGGACGTCCTATTTCTTTGCCGCCTGGCTGCTATGGGTAGTCGGTGCCATGCGGCTGTTCTGGATAGCGGTGGTCGGTGCCGCCCTACCCGCCGCCATCGCCCTTACCAAGGCGTCGGTCGACAATATCTTGCGGTCTCCCGCAACCGAGGAGGATGGTCATAAGCGAAGCACCGTCGTCTCCGTGGTCGTCGAACGCGGCATCAGAGCCGCACTGATCGTCGCAGCCATCGTCCTGCTTGCGCAGGCGCTGGACGTCCGGTTGACTGAGATGACGATGCAAGATTCTCCCCTTCTGCGACTCGTGCGTGGCCTCCTCAGCGCCGGGATCATTCTCATGATCGTCGACCTGGCTTGGAACCTCGTGGCAGTCCTGATCGATCGCAAGCTCGGCGACACCGAGGCGGTCCTCGAAGCCGGAAGCGATCGGGAGCGGCGGCGCTTGCGCATCAGGACCCTTCTGCCGATCCTTCGCAATTTCCTGATGATCCTCTTCGTCGCAATCGCGATCATGATGGCCTTGTCGTCCCTCGGTATCGAAATCGGCCCGTTGATCGCAGGTGCAGGAGTAGTTGGCGTCGCAATCGGCTTCGGGGCGCAGACCGTGGTCAAGGACGTCATTAGCGGAGTGTTCTACCTGCTCGATGATGCCTTCCGCGTGGGCGAATACATCCAGAGCGGCAGTTACAAGGGCACCGTCGAGTCGTTCAGTTTGCGATCCGTCAAGCTCAGGCACCACCGCGGAGCGGTCTTCATCGTCCCCTTCAGCGAGCTCGGAGCGATCCAGAACATGAGCCGCGATTGGGTGATCGAGAAGATGACGATCACTGTCACCTACGATTCCGATATCGAGAAGGCACGCAAGATAATCAAGAAGATAGGCCTGGAATTGTTCGAGGATCCGGAGTTCAAAGCAACGACCATCGAGCCCCTGAAAATGCAGGGGATTGATAGCCTCGGCGACTCCGGTCTGCTCCTGCGAATGAAGGTCATGACCCTTCCAGGCCAGCAGTTCACGCTGAAGCGGCGGGCACTCCGAATGATCCATGAGGCGTTCCATGAAAACGGCATCAAGCTCGCCGTGCCGACTGTCCAGGTCTCCGGCGGAAACGGCGACGCCGTCGGCGCCGCCGCCCAGCAGACGATCGCGGCGCACAATGTAGCGATAGCCGCGGGTCCGGCCTGAACGGACGTGGCCTGAGACACGGAGAATAGGAGGAAACGAGATGAAGATCCTGGTCATCCTGACACACATGCTTTCAACACTTGCGGTGTTGATGATGGTTTGCGCGCCCCTTCTCATTCCGACGACTGTCGAGGCTCGTCGAGGCGTGGCTGCATGCGGTCCGAGAGGCTGTGGTGCGGCCGCCTGCGGACCGCGCGGATGCGCTGCAGTCGGACGCACCCGTCCGGCCTATCGTCCTGTCGTTCGACCGCCCGTGCAGCGTGGAGTCGTGGTCATCACTCCTCGTCGCTACTGGCGTCCCGGCACTGCCATCGCCGCAGGCGCCGCCATCGGTTTCGTTACGGGCGCTGCGGCCGTTTCATTGGCAGGTACGCCACCTCAATCCGGACAATGCTGGTACTACACCACACCCGCCAAAACCACGGGGTTCTGGGACGTATGCCCCCGCTGAACGAAGCACAAAAGGCCCCTTTTTTGCTCCCTGCCTTGTGGCCTTCCCCTATAGGGGGAGCCGCCCCTATTTCGCGTTAAATTTTCAGAGGGTAGGTTCATGGATTTCACAGTCATCGATGCCGCACTTGTCGGAAAACTTCTTCTGCTCCTTCTGATCGGTTTGGGACCAAAGATCGCCCTCGTGCCGTTCCTGGAAAAGACCCATGCCTTCGACACCGAGACCAAAGCTCGCATTGGCCGCCGTATGGTTCTGATCGCCGTGGTCACGGCCCTGATTCTGTTCGCGACCGGCGCACTGCTGATGCGGCTCCTCCACATTACGGGCGGAGCGGTCGCGGTCGCCGGCGGCATCATCCTCGCGCTGATCGCGATCAAGATGGCATCGGGACCAACGGAAAGACCGCACGACGAAGTTGCAGCTCCGCTCGACCCGGACAAGCTGGCCGTATTTCCGCTTGCGGTCCCGTACCTGCTCAATCCTGTCGGCATCACCATCATCATCATCGCCTCTGGCGAAGTCGTCTCGGTCGCCAGCGCCATGCTCGTCATTGCCCTGATCCTGATCGTCGGTGCGTTCGATTATCTGGTATTCACCAATACCGATAAGCTTGCCAAGCACATGAAGCCTGCCAGCATGATCGTCTCGGAGGTCGTCTTCGGCATTCTGCTGACCGCAGTCGCAGTCCAACTGATCGTCGTCGGGCTCAGCAACCTCGGAATCATCGCCCCGCCCGCAGCCCATTAGATGCAGACGGCCCAGACCCGGACCGCACAATTTCCTTTGTGAAGCTCGGTCATGAGTGGTCGATAAGATTTAAATGAACCGTCATGCCGTCACCCCTCGAACGGGAGAACCCCTCCCGCGGCATGCAACTCCTCGAGAGTATCAACGTCGATCAGAGCCGCCTCTCCGATTTCCACCTCGACGCGGGGTACATCATGACCATCAATCAAAAGGCGCGCGCCAACGTCACCCTTGAGATCCTGAATGAGATCCTGCAACCATTCGCGACGGCGCGCACCACATGACTGCCGCCATTCTTGCGAAAAGCGTCGATCAGTAGATTGAGATGCAGATCCGTTATCGCAGGCATGTCGGCGAGCGCTATCATGATGCCGTCCGGCCGATCCTTTTGCGCACGTGCCACTCCGACCCGTAAGGATGCCGCCATGCCCGATGCGTAGTCCTCGTTGCGCACCACCTCGACTGGCAGATCACAGATCGCCTTCAGCACTTCGTCATGCCTGTGGCCGGTGACGACGTAAACGCGGGAACATTGGCAGGATAATACGTTAAGGACGGACTTTCGAACCAGAGGGACGCCGTCGAAAGTGGCAAGGAGCTTGTGATTCTCTCCTTTGCCCATTCGACTTGATCTCCCTGCCGCTAGGATGACGACGGCAACAGGGAGAGCTGGAATGATCCCGGTACCCATTAGTTCCACATGGATATGGTTCGGCATGTCCGCTCCGTTTGGGTTTATCGGGAGTGAGGGCAAGGCCCGAACGCTCAGCGCCGGGCTAGGACGTAGTGCATCCGTTTAAGAAGATTAGATGTCGTTCGTCGCTAAACCCATCTGTCTGGTTCATAAATCCGTGAACTCGCCCCGCTGCCCCCTGGTCCTCCGAGGCCTTGAACTGGCGCTACAGGGCTCGCGCGCTGGTTCGTAAGACTTGCCGGGCTGCCGTCGCTTCCCAAGAGGTGCAGCCATGAGACCAGGGTCGGGCGGCGCTGAGATCATTCAATATCGTTGATGCTATCCATAAGCTCTATTCGTTTGAATGATGAGTGCCCGACGCCCATATTAACAGCGTGGACATGGACGAGCCTCCCATCGGCGACCATGCCTCTGACCCAGGAAAGGAACTGGATAATGACCACGCTCACCTATCGGGGTGGTGGCAAGACCCTCACCTCCGGCGAAGGCCGCTTCGATCTGGGCCACTACGCCCATAAGTTGATGCTTGCCTGGACGCGCTGGCGGACCGCCCGTGAAATTGAAGCCATGCCCTTTGACGTCCGCAAGGACATCGGCTGGCCGAGCACCGACGACAGCAAACACCGGACCATGTAATGAATGCGACATTCCTCCCGAGATGAGGGCGGCGTCTGCCTCGCGCAACGCCGCCTTTTTCATCCCCGCTGTGCCGTTCCCAACCGTCTTCGATCCCGAATTTCAGTCGTCTAAAAGCCTGTCCTCCTCCCAGGCCGGCGATTTGACCGGTCAAATTCCGGTCAATGTCGCATATTTGCTCTTCCCGGCCGCATTTTTCCATGCCACTGTCGCTTTTAGGACATCGGCGCGACGCATTCCGCGCAACGAATATGTCATCACCCCTCGAGCATGGATTTCGCTATGAACAGGATGCAGATCAAGAAGCGCTCACTGGTCTTCTTTATGGTACCGCAATTCACCATGCTGCCCTTTTCGGCAGCGGTGGACACCTTGCGCATCGCCAACCGCATGCTCGGCTATCAGGCCTATACCTGGCGGCTCGCCTCGGTCGACGGAGAGAAGGTCTATTCCTCCTGCGGCATCGGCATCGAGGCGAACTCCTCGCTTGCCGAGGAGCGCCGCCATCTTGGCGGCGAAAACCGTCCCGGCATGGTGCTCGTCTGTTCCGGCATCGATATCGAGGAATTCAACAATAAATCCGTCAATGCCTGGCTGCGTGAATGCTACAATCGCGGCGTCGCCGTCGGCAGCCTCTGTACGGGCGCGCATGTGCTGGCACAGGCCGGCCTTCTGAACGGCAAGCGTTGCGCCATCCACTGGGAGAACCTGCCCGGCTTTTCCGAAGCCTTTCCGCAGGCGGAGGTCTATGCCGATCTCTACGAGGTCGACGGCAATCTCTATACCTGTGCCGGCGGCACCGCCTCGCTCGACATGATGCTGAACCTGATCGGCGAGGATTTCGGTGAAAGCCTCGTCAACCGCATCTGTGAACAGCACCTGACCGACCGCGTGCGCAACCCGCACGACCGCCAGCGCCTGCCGCTGCGCGCCCGCCTCGGCGTGCAGAACGCCAAGGTGCTGTCGATCATCGAGCTGATGGAAGGCAATCTCGCCGAGCCGCTGTCGCTGATCGAGATCGCCGATGGCGCCGGTCTCTCCCGCCGCCAGATCGAACGGCTGTTCCGCCAGGAGATGGGCCGTTCGCCGGCGCGCTACTATCTGGAGATTCGCCTTGACCGCGCGCGCCACCTGCTGGTGCAGTCCTCGATGCCCGTCGTCGAGGTCGCCGTCGCCTGCGGCTTCGTCTCGGCCTCGCATTTTTCCAAGTGTTATCGCGAACTCTACCACCGCTCGCCGCAGCAGGAACGCGCCGAGCGCAAGTTGACGATGGCGACGTCAAGACAGGCGGTCGCGGCGTAGGCCGCTACGGTGAGAGGCGGCCATCAGTGCGAACGAGGGAGCCTTGACGTAAGGCGAAGCAACACGGCAAGCAGCTCTACTGCGCCGCCTCCTCCGTCATCTTGGCGTCGGAGTAGACCTGGTTACGGCCGCGATGCTTGGCCATATAGAGGAATTGGTCAGCGGCATTCAGGTAGTTTTCGAAAGTTTCGTAGCTGCCGATCTCGGCGATGCCAATCGAGATTGTGACGCCGAGTTCCTCGTCGTCGGCCGTTACCTTCAGCCGCGAAATATCCGAGCGGATCTCGTCGCAGAGCTTGGTGGCGGCGGCCGAATCCATCTGCGGAAAGAGGATGGCGAACTCCTCGCCACCGAGGCGCGACAGCAGGTTGTCGCTGCCATCGAAGATCGTGAACAGCCTGTTTGCGACTGCCTTCAGCACCTTGTCGCCGATCTCGTGCCCGTATGTGTCGTTCAGCCGCTTGAAATGGTCGATATCGAGAATGGCAACCGAACTCGGCACTTTCAGCCGCAGGCACTCGTTCACCAGCTTTGGACCGTTATCGTAGAAATAGCGGCGGTTATAGAGGCCGGTGAGATAGTCGCAGGCGGCAGCCGCCCTCAACTGGCGCATCTGCGCCAGTGTTTCCGCATTGTTGGCGATGCGGCATTGCAGCTCCTCGGCCACGAAGGGCCGGTAGACGAAGTCGCTGGCGCCGGCCTTGAGGAAACTCGCGGACAGCATGCGATCGTTGGATGAGGAAACGCCGATGACGCGCAGCCGGTCCGATCCGAAGCGGTGTCGGATGCGCCGCGTGAGCTCGTAACCGCTCATATCGGGCATGTGATGATCAGTGACGACGAGTTCGATATCGCTATAGGCTTCGAGCGCAGCCAGCGCCTCGAGCCCTGAGCTTGCCTCGACGACGAGATATTGCTGCGCCTTCAAGAGGTCGACAAGAACCTGGCGTGCCGAGACGACATCGTCGACGACGAGGACCCGCGTTTTCCGGTTGGAGATCGCGCGGCGTACCGTGGCGACGAGGTTGTCGAGCGCGAACTCGTTATCCTTCAACACGTAATCGATAACATTGCGCTCCAAGATCTTGTTGCGCGTGTTGAGATCGAATGTCGCGGTGAAGACGATCGCAGGAATATCATGCTCGATCGTACAGTCGAGCGCCTCGCCATAGGGCGAATCCGGAAGGTTGAGGTCGACGACGGCCATGGTGTAGCCGTGACCGTCCTCGGCGAGTTCCCTGCGAAGCGCCTTCAGCGACGAGCAGGATTTGACGGCAAGGCCGAGTTCGGTTTGGAACCGGTGGCAGAGCACGGCGGAAAACATCCGGGAATCTTCAACCAGGAGTATTTTGAGCCCGCCGGAGCGTAGCCCGATGCCATCCCGCTGAAAATCCGCTTGAAATGCCACAGCCGCTATTCCCCCCAGCGCCCAACGGGCTCGACTCGGCCCTCCCCCCGGCGGGGCGGACGATAACCGAGAGGCCTGTGCGCGTGAAGAGCACAAATAATGACGTTACTTGTAATTGCAAAAATTCGATGATGGTCCTTGACCATCCTCTCCGCCCCCGTGGCAAGACCGATGCTGGAAGAGCCCTCAGGCAACCGCCCGCTCCCTGCGCATCGATTGAATTTGCAGCAGCGTGTCGAGGTTCTGATTGACGCGGCAATAGAACTCCTCGTCGATGAAGGGGCGCAACATGAAATCATTGCCGCCAGCTTTCAGGAACCGTGCCGAAAGCAGTCGGTTCGAGGAGGAGGAAACGCCGATGATGCGCAGCTCATGCGAGCCGATATTGGCGCGAATTCGCCGCGTCAGTTCGAATCCGTCAATATCAGGCATGTTGTAGTCGGTGATCATCAGGCCGATATCGCGATTGGCCTTCAGAATCTCCAGTGCCTTGCTGCCGCTCTCGGCGACGCTGACCCGGAAGTTATAGCGCTTCAGCCGGCTCGACAGCAGAGCGCGAGCCGTCGCGCTGTCGTCGACGATCAACACGTGATGGCGATGATTGGTCAGGAACCGGCAGATCGATTCCGCCAGAAGATCGACGGCGAAGATGTTGTCCTTGAGGATATAGTCGACAATGTCCTTGGCCATTAGCTTGTCGCGCATACTATCGTGGAATGTGCCGGTGAAGACGATGGTGGGAATGGAAAGATCGACCAGAT
Source organism: Rhizobium sp. MHM7A (assembly GCF_005862215.1). Taxonomy (NCBI): domain Bacteria; kingdom Pseudomonadati; phylum Pseudomonadota; class Alphaproteobacteria; order Hyphomicrobiales; family Rhizobiaceae; genus Rhizobium; species Rhizobium sp. MHM7A. The sequence goes on along the minus strand of NZ_VCHT01000002.1, from coordinate 832,979 downwards.
ATTCAAGCGCTTCGCCGTTTTCGGCACCGGGCAGATTGATGTTCGAGATCGCCAGCGTGATTGGATCGGACGATTTGTCGTAAGAAAACTGCAGGTCCTCGAAGTTGCGGCAGATCTCGACATCTATGTCGAACAATTCCTTGAGGCGCTTGCTGATCATCGAGGTGAATACGTTTGAATCTTCCGCGACAATAATGCGCGCGCCGGCAAACATCTCTCCGGAATATTGCATCCCCGAAATACCCAAAAAAGCCATTGGTAAGCCTTTAATAAAAAATCCGTCCCCAACTCAAACTGATACATCAATTGATTTGACTAATTGTTAATCAGCACCGGGGATGGGAAACGAAGAAGTGGCCAGGCGGAACCCTTTCCGGTTTCTCGCAGATATGATTAAGAAACGAGAAGCGCGGCATTCTTGGCATTGAAGAAGCTTTCGCCGACAACGTTGGCAGATCTCCTCCGGCAAGATTATAAAAGCGCTACCGGCCGCCCCAGCAGCAGAGGTCCGCCATGATCGGATCTGATAGTGTGATCGAATGGCTTCTTGATTCCGATCCGGCGATCCGCTGGCAGGTGATGCGCGACCTCATCGACGCTCCGGAGCGGGAATGGATGGCCGAGCGGGCCAAAGTGGAAACCCAAGGCTGGGGCGCGAAGCTCCTCTCCTTTCAGGACGAAGACGGGCTATGGGCGGGTGGCGCCTTTCTGCCCGCCGAATTCGATCCGCATGAATGGCGCGAGCACGGCCAGCCTTGGACGGCCACGACATTTTCGCTGTCGCAACTGCGAGAGTTCGGTCTCGACCCGTCATCGGAACGCGCCAGGCGCACCGTCGCGTTGATCGGCGCCAACGCCCGCTGGGAAGAAGGCGGCCAACCCTATTGGGAGGGAGAGGTCGAGGAATGCATCAACGGCCGGACCGTGGCAGACGGCGCCTATTTTGGCATCGACGTCTCCTCCATCGTCGAGAGGCTTACCGGCGAGCGCCTCGACGACGGCGGCTGGAACTGCGAACAAGCCCGCGGTTCTTTTCGCTCCTCCTTCGCCAGCACTATCAACGTGCTGGAAGGCTTGCTGGAATTCGAAAGATCGACTGGCGGCACGCCACGGTCCCGCAAGGCGCGCAGCACGGGTGAGAACTTCCTGCTTGAACGCAACCTATTTCGCCGCCTCGGCACCGGCGAACCGGCAGACGAAAGGTTCCTGCGCTTCCTCCACCCCAACCGCTGGCGCTACGACATCTTGCGTGCGCTCGATTATTTCAGGTCAGGCGCCATCCTGACCGGCACCGCCCCCGATCCGCGGCTCCGCGACGCGATAGACCATCTCTGTTCTAGGCGTTTGGAGGACGGCCGATGGCCGATCGACTGGCGCCTGCCGGGACGCGTCTGGTTCCATGTGGACGAGGAGCAAGGTCAGCCTTCGCGCTGGATAACGCTGCGGGCGATGCGGGTGCTCAGATGGTGGGATATTCAAGCATCAAACAGAGCCTGACCGCAAATCCAGCGACGGCAAAAATCGCCCACGGCGTCTCGCCGATTTCGGGCTAATTGACGACACCGTGCAGAGCATTGAATAGAAACCAAGGGTTGGGCTTATGCGATCCTAGGCGCAGCAACGGCTCCCCGCCGCCGACGGACTGCAGCAGCCGACGACCTTCCTGTCCTCATGGGCGAGCCAGCGATCGCGCGGCTTGCAGCTTGCTGGCCGCGGCGAAAGCGAAACATGGATGGCGCCGGAACGCAAGATTGGCATCCCCGCACGATAGAGCTGTATCGGCCGGACGCCGTCGCTGACTTCGAAAGTGAGCTTGGCGTTGCCGTCCAACTCCACATGTTCAGTCACCTTTCGGATGATCGCGTGAACTTTGCCGGCCGACATGTGCGTGCGCTGGTCTTCATCGATATCCCAAAGCTGAATGAAAATTTCCATCCATGCTTCTGGATTGGCGCCGCAATCCAGCGCCGCGAATTGGCCCGCCTTCACCTCGGTGACATGATAGCCAGGCTTCACCGCCCGGCCTTCGTAATGGAAAACCAGCGGCGCCTCCTTGTCGTGGGAGAGCGCATTAAGCAGCAGACCGAGGCTGATTTCGTCCGCCTGACTTTTATCGTTGTCGATTGCACTCATCTGCGCTAATCCTCGTTTCAACGATTCAAGGATTATTGAAATATGGATCAACGTCAAGCCCTCGCCGCATTCGGCGCCCTGTCGCAGGAAACGCGCCTTCACATCATCCGCATGCTCGTCGTCTCGGGCCCTGACGGAATGGCGGCGGGCTCCATCGCCGAAAGGGCGGAGGTTTCGCCGTCCAACGTCTCCTTCCACCTGAAGGAGCTGGAGCGATCCGGGCTGATTACCCAGCAGCGTGAATCGCGCTCGATCATCTACACCGCCAACTACGATGCGCTCGGCGGCCTGATCCGTTTCCTGATGGAGGATTGTTGCGGCGGAAACGCGGAAATCTGCGCGCCCGCCGCCGTAGTTGTTGCATGCTGTGCACCTGCAACCAAGGAGGGACTGCAATGACCACTGACCGCGCTTATAACGTGCTCTTTCTTTGCACCGCCAATTCTTCCCGCTCGATTATGGCCGAATCCATCCTGGAGGCGGAAGGCAAGGGCCGGTTCAAGGCCCATTCAGCCGGCAGCCAGCCGAAAGGCGAGGTCAATCCTCTGGCCCTGAAGGAGCTGCAGGCATTGGGTTACCCCGCGACCGGCTTCCGATTTAAGAGTTGGGACGAGTTCGCCAAGCCCGGCGCACCACAGATGGACTTCATCTTCACCGTCTGCGACACCGCCCACGGCGAAGCCTGTCCCGTCTGGATCGGCCATCCGATGACCGCTCACTGGGGCGTCGAGGATCCGGCCGCCGTCGAGGGCAGCGACGTCGAGAAGGGCCGCGTCTTCGCCCAGGCCGCCCGCTTCCTCAAGAACCGGATCATGGCCTTCCTCAGCCTGCCCTTGTCGTCGATCGACAAGCTGGCGCTGGAGCAGCATTTGCACCAGATCGGCGCGATGGAAGGCACAACCGCAAAACCGGCAGGGGCTGGCTGATGGCGTCGTTCGATCTGCCGCGCCGGCTGGTCGCAGAGGCCTTCGGCACCGCCATGCTGGTCGCAACGGTCGTCGGATCGGGCATCATGGCGACATCATTGACCGAGGATGTCGGCCTCGCCCTCCTCGGAAATACGCTTGCGACCGGAGCGATCCTGGTTGTGCTGATCACCGTCCTTGGACCGATCTCCGGCGCCCATTTCAATCCGGCCGTCTCACTGATCTTCGCCATGTCGCGTTCCCTGCCGAAACGCGAGCTCGGCGGCTATGTGCTGGCGCAGATCGCCGGAGGCGTGGCAGGGACGATCGCCGCTCACCTGATGTTTGCACTCCCGCTTCTGGAGATGTCGAGCAAGGTCCGCACCGGCGGCCCGCAATGGTTTTCCGAGGGTATCGCGACCTTCGGCCTCGTCTCGGTCATTCTCGCCGGTATCCGCTTCGAGCAGAAGGCAGTTCCATGGCTGGTCGGGCTTTACATTACCGCCGCCTACTGGTTCACCGCCTCGACCTCCTTCGCCAATCCGGCGGTTGCTCTCGCCCGCTCCCTGACCGACACCTTCTCCGGCATTCGCCCGGTCGATCTCCCGGGTTTCTGGATCGCCGAAATCATCGGCGCGGTTGCTGCTCTCTTCCTGTTCACCTGGCTGCTGCAGCCAGCCGAAACATCCTCATCAACCCTGCCATCAGAGGCGAAGCTATGAACGTCACCATCTATCACAATCCGGGCTGCGGCACGTCGCGCAACACTCTGGCGATGATCCGCAATGCCGGCATCGAGCCTGATATCATCGAATATGTTAAGAACCCGCCATCGCGCGAGGAATTGGCGAAAATGATAGTCGATGCCGGCCTCACGGTGCGCCAGGCCATCCGCGAGAAAGATACGCCCTATGCCGAACTCGGCCTCGACAATCCTGATTTGACCGACGATCAACTTCTCGACGCCATGCTGGCGCAGCCAATCCTGATCAACCGGCCCTTCGTCGTCACGCCGCTCGGCACACGCCTTTCGCGACCGTCCGAGGTGGTCCTGGAAATCCTGCCGGAGACGCACAAGGGCCCATTCACAAAGGAAGACGGCGAAAAGGTGCTCGATGCCGAAGGCAAGCGCGTTGTCTGACCTCCCGGCCGCCTCGCCGGCGCATCTTCGCCAGCCGGATTTGGCGGCTCTGCGGCCGCCCTTCTCCACCCACAAGCCGCGCATCCTCATCCTCTACGGCTCACTCAGGGCCGTGTCCTACAGCCGCCTCCTGGCGTATGAGGCATCACGGCTGCTCGAGCACTTGGGCTGTGAGGTGCGGATCTTCGATCCCGAGGGCCTTCCCCTTCCCGACGGAGCTCCGGTCACCCATCCGCAGGTGCAGGAACTGCGCGAGCTCTCAGCCTGGTCTGAGGGCCAGATCTGGGTCAGCCCTGAGAGACATGGGGCGATGAGTGGAATCATGAAGGCGCAAATTGACTGGATACCGCTGTCGGTGGGTTCGGTCCGGCCGACACAAGGCAAGACGCTTGCCGTCATGCAGGTATCCGGCGGGTCGCAGTCGTTTAATGCAGTGAACCAGATGCGAGTCCTCGGCCGATGGATGCGGATGATCACCATCCCCAACCAGTCATCGGTGGCGAAGGCTTTTCAGGAGTTCGACAGCGATGGGCGCATGAAACCCTCATCCTTTTACGACCGCGTCGTGGACGTCTGCGAGGAACTGGTGAAATTCACATGGCTGACACGTGACGCCTCGGCTTATCTCACCGACCGCTACAGCGAGCGCAGGGAAGAGGCCGACAAGCTCGAGCGGCGCGTGGGCCTCAAGTCCATATGACGCCCGCCGCTTTCGAACATCCGCCCGTTGCCGCCATCCTCGCCCTCGGCCTCACACAGATCATCGGCTACGGCACCCTCTATTACAGCTTCAGCATCCTCGCACCGGACATGGCGCGCGGCCTCGACTGGTCACAGGAATGGATCTTCGGGGCACTATCTGCGGCATTGCTGATCGGCGGCCTGGTTGCGCCGGCCATGGGCAAATGGATCGATCGCTTCGGCGCGGGCAGAGTCATGACCTCAGGTTCGGCCATCGCAGCAGCCGCGCTTGCCGCCTGCGCCCTCGCTCCCGGCAAAATCGCTTTCGTGATAGCCTTGATCGCCATCGAAACAGCTTCGAACCTGGTGCAATACGCCGCAGCCTTCGCCCTGCTCGTTCAGATCCAGCCGCAATTGGCCCAGCGCAGCATCACCTATCTCACGCTGATCGGCGGTTTCGCCTCGACCATCTTCTGGCCGATTACCACGACGCTGCACGCCCATCTCTCATGGCAGAACGTCTACTTCATCTTTGCCGCGCTCAATCTCCTGGTCTGTCTTCCCATTCATGCCTGGCTGGCGCACAGCGCCGGCGATACCGGCACGCGCGAGAAGGCCGGCGCAACGAGGCGTGTCGAACCGGGCCTTCCCGCCGCGGCACGCACGCCGGCCTTCGTTCTGATGGTGACCGGCTTTGCACTGGAAAGTTTCGTCAATGCCGCCCTTCTTGTTCACATGGTGCCTGTCATGTCGGCGCATGGACTTGGCGCCACGGCCGTCATGGTCGGCACGCTTTTTGGCCCGTCGCAGGTGCTGAGCCGCTTCATCAACATGGTCCTAGGCGGCGGCCTGCCGCAGCTGACGCTAGCCATCACTTCCGCAATGCTGCTACCGACGGCCCTTGTCATTCTCCTCGTCACGGCGCCATCGATTGCCGGTGCATTGGTCTTCGCCGTAATATTCGGTCTCGGCTCCGGCCTCAGCAGCATCGTGCAAGGAGTGCTGCCGTTGGCGCTCTTCGGAAGCGACGGCTATGGGCAGCGGCAGGGAAAGGTGATATCGGCTCGCCTCGTGGTTTCCTCGACGGCGCCGTTCGCGCTCGCCTTCCTGATAGGAAATGTCGGCATATCCTGGTCGTTGACGATCACTGCGATGCTTGGCACCGTGGCCGTAGCGGCATTCCTCGCCATCCGGCGACTGATGCGGACATCGGCGCCGGCGGAAGTGGCTCTGGCACGCGGAGAACCGTAGCCTGACAAGTCCCTATCCTATTTGACCACCGCCGAGCCTTTGACGATATCGATGGTCTCCCCGCCATCGAGCCCGATGCGGTCGCCGTCCGGCGTCGTCATGAAACAGCCGGAAGAGCAGAGATTTTCGGAAGCGCCGGCATCAACCACGACTTCGACGCGCTGTCCGCCCTCGGTGATGACGAGGACCACGGCGGCAACGTCGGTGTTGGTGACGGATGCCGCATCGACCGCGGGCGCGGCAAGCAGCGGGACAAGCAGAACGGCAGCAAATCTTGCCATCATGTGCGGCGGCGCGGGTGCGCCCTCCCCTCAAACGATCGGTGCTGCCCTCGGCAGCAATCCCGATGTAAGGGATCATGCACACAGACCTGTGAATGATGGCTGAACGAGCCGTTCAGCTCTCCGCCGTCCGCCCGCGAAGTTGCCGCACCGGCCGATCCTCTTCCTCCATCGGCCTATCCCTAGGAGCCTCCTGGCCCTCCTTCCGCTCCTTGCGTGCATTGGGAAGGCTGGGCGCGGCGTCACGATGGATGGTAAGGTCGCTCTGCGGCAGCGGGATCTCGATACCTTCAGCTTTGAAGCGCTTGAGGATTTCGATCCTCAAATTGTTTCGAACCGCCATGCCGTCGCCCATGTCGGCGAGAAAGAAGCGCAGCTCGAAATCCAACGAATACGGGCCAAAACGGAGGAATTCGACGTGAGGCTCCGGATTGCGCATGATGAGCGGCACCTTGGCCGTCAACTCCAGCAGTATATCCATCACCTGCTGCGGATCGGCGTTGTAGCTAACCGAAACCGGGATTTCCGAGCGACCGATCTTGTTGCGATGCGTCCAGTTGCCGACGAGGCCGTTGATCAGTTCCGAATTCGGCACGATGATCGCCTGTTTACGAAAAGTCTCGATCTCGGTGGCGCGAACCGAGATCCGCTTGACAATGCCTTCGGCAGTGCCTGACACGACATGATCGCCGACCTTGAAAGGCCGCTCGACCAGGAGGATCAGGCCCGAGACGAAGTTGGAGACGATGTTCTGCAGGCCGAAACCGATACCGACCGACAGTGCCGAGGCGACCAGCGCGAAGCTCGACAAATCGATGCCAGCGGCGGAGACGCCAATGATCGCGGCAATGCCGACGCCGAGATAGCCGATGCCTGTTTTTACCGAATTGCGCACGCCGAGATCGACATGGCTTCGTGCCATCACGTTGCCATCGAGCCAGCGCTGCAGCCAGCGCGTCAAGAGGTAGACGCCAGCAAACAGCAAGATGCCGGTGCAGATGCCGAGCAGCGAGATGCTGATGCCGCCGAGCTTGACCTCGGTAAACAGTCGGAAGGCGATAAGCTGCAGATCCTGCACATGAAAGCCCCAGAGCAGCAGGATCAGCGGAATACCGACGAGCAGCGCCACCGCATAGATGGCCAGGCCGACGAGCAGGCCGACCTGATCGATCGCCACCGGACCGAGGTTGAAGCGCCTCGTCAGGAAGCGAGCGAAGAAAGTGTCGCCAAAGCTTTCCTGCCGCGAGATCGCTTTGCCGGAGAGCAGGCCGACATACATGGTGGCGACAACAGCCCCGGTGATGATGAGCTGCGTGGCGACGAAACGGGCAAGCCCGACGTAGCCGGCAAGCGCCGTGACGATCAAAGCGGCGCCGACGACACGCAGGATGATCGCCATGCCGCGTGGCCAATGTCTGCCCGGCGCGTCGGGATCACCGCTTCTCGCCAGCATCGGCTTGCTGAAGGAGACGGCAATCAGAATGATGCCGATGATCAGCGCAGCGATCAGGCTCCGGACTACGGTCAGTACCAGCGGCGAGCCCATCGCCTCGCTGACGGTGCCGAAGAGATAGTCGAGACCGTTGACGACAGCCATTGCCGATAGGCAGTAGCCGATCGAGCGGGCGCCGAGATTGGAAAGCTTGACGAGCCGCCAGCGCGGTTCCTGCGGCGCGAAGATGGCGTTGACGAAGCGGCCGACGAAATAGACGAGGCCGATCGTTCCGAACAGCGCGCCGATGACAGGCGCAATGTCCGGCCGCAAAACATTGAAATTATTGAGGAAGAAGAAGGAGGTGACGAGCAGCACCGCAAGCGCCAGCGTGCGGATCAAGGTCGACCAGAAGGCGATCGACAGCCGGCCGATATAGGATGGATTCTCGACTGTCTCGTCGCGGCGCAGATAGGAGCCGAACAGCCGGTAGCTGCCGGAAAGCAGGATAAGCGCGGAGGCGAGCGAAAGGAAAATCGCCACAAATAGAGGGAAGCGCTTGAACTTCCAGACGAAGGAGGCCCAGCTCGCTAGAGCCTGCGAAAATTCGCTGATCTCGTGCACGAAGGCGCTTGCGGCATCGTCGAGTACCGAGACAGAAATTTCCGTGCGCCTGAAAAGCGTATCGGCGAACAGCTGCCGCCGCATCGCGATGATCTCGTTCATGAGCTTAGTCACCGCGATCGACAGGTTTTCGGCGTCTTCGGTCACCGCGTTGATCTGCGCGCGCTCGGCGGCAAGCGCGTTGCGCTCGTCCGTGACAATCTGCGCCTCGGGCGGTTGTCCCTCCTTCGGCGGCTCGCCGATTTCGGTCAGCCGGTTCCTGATCTGGTCGAAACGCGGCCTCAGGTTGACCGAGATGGTGATGACGGCGCGGCTGAGCTCGTCGGCCTTGGCCGCAAGCCCGACCAGCGCATCGTCATTATCGGCATTCTGCTTGACGCTTTCCTGAAGCGAGGCAAGCTGGGTCTTCGCCTTCTCAATCTCCTTCGCCGCCTGCGCCGATGGCGTATCGGCAAGCGGCGCCTCTGCCGTTGCCGCCTGCGGCTGCGGTTCCTGCGCGAGGGCTGCTGCGCTCTCGAAATGCGCGCCGGCGAGCGTCAGCGTCACGAAAAGAACGGTGCAAAGGAGGATTGATCTCAGCCGCAAAAAGGCCTCCGGAAAAGGTTGTCGTCGAAATTGAATGCTCGCTTTTCGTCGCAAAGAAAGGCGACACAAAGGCGGAAGATGCCTAAGGCGCCTTGCGCCGCGCTTGTTCCGGCGCTGAGGTCACGTCCCGAAACCGCTGCGCCCTCGAGCGACGCACTCAGAAGCCGGCGCCGGGCTTTGAGAGATAATCGAGCTCCGCGGCCGTCGATTCCCGCCCGAGCATGGCGTTGCGGTGAGGAAAACGCCCATAGGCGGCGATCACGTCGCGGTGGCGGACCGCATAGTCCAGATATTCCTCGTCGCCGAGCGCAGTGAACAGGGCCACCGAACGCTCCTGCTCGTCGAGATTCTCGGCATGTTCGAACGGCAGATAGAAGAAAGTCCGGCACGCAAGTTCCACCGCCTGGTCGGCGCCTGCGGCTAGCGCGAGCTTGGCTTCTCGAAGCGCCAGCCCGTCAGTAGCAATGGCTAGTCCGGTGCCGCGATAGATATTGCGGGGGAACTGATCGAGCACGATGACAGCCGCCAGCCGGCTCACCGGGTCGGCCCGCCATTCGTCACCGACGCCTGCGGCAAGCGCCAGATGCGTGTCGCGGAAAACATCGCGGATCTCGACATCGAGTTCCGGGGTTGCGCGAAACCACAGGTCCCGACCGCATCGGACGAACCAGAAATCATAGACTTCCCGAGGTGTGCGGATGGCCGTCATTTTTTTGCCTCCCGTAGCGTTAGGATTGATGATGCGATTTCTGCAAGATGTTGTCGAATAAGAGACAGCTGGCACCGATAGCCGTTCATCCGGCTGCCGCCAACCTTCTTTCCTGGCGGGAGGTCATGGTAAGGCGGATAAGGACTGTGAGGCACGACCTTCATCGTTACTCTTCCCGCCTACTTCCCCTCATGCAACGAAAATACCAGCGTCGCCCTCGTTCCGTCATGCTCGGGATCATAAGCGAAATCCGATTGCAAACTCGCGGCCATGGCCGTCAGGATGCGCGTGCCGAGGCCGGTTCCGCGGGCCGGGCCTGACGGATCGAAGCCGGAACCATCATCCTCGACGATGACACGCACCGCCTCTTCCGTTTGGTCGACCAGGACGCGGATCTCGCCCGAGACGCTGTCCGGATAGGCATATTTGAAAGCATTGGTGACGAGCTCACTGACGATCAACCCAAGCGTGATCACCTTATCAGTCGCCAGATTGACCGGTTTTGCAGTCAGCATGATACGGTGCGGCCGCTTGTCATCGCGCATCGAAGCTTCAAGCTCGGTCAGGAGACTGTTCAGATATTCATCGACCTGCACGGAGCCGACCTGCCGCTTGGTATACAGGCGGCGATGCACGCTGGCGATGGCGTTAATGCGCATCTGAGTTTCGTGCAGGGCGTCGATCGCCACCTGATCCTTGGTCATGGAGGATTGCATGCGGATCAGCGCGCCGACGAGGCCCAGGCTGTTGGCAATGCGGTGATTGACTTCGGCAAGCAGCATCTCCGCAAGATCGCGCTGCTGGCGGATTACCTCCTGCGCATGCGCCGTCTCCCGACGAAACCGCGCCCGCTCCAATGCCTGTTCGAGCGTGGCGGCGAGCAGATCGAAATAGTCGGCCGAAACTCCCTTCAGCATGTAATCGTCGGCACCCGCCTTCAGCGCCGCGACTGCGATGCTGGTGTCGTCCGAACCGGTTGCGTAGATGACTGGAGGATGATCCCCCAGTGCCGTGATGGAGGTCAGGATATCGAGCCCGGTCTCGCCGCCCAGCAGATGATCGAGCACTACGGCGTCGATGCCGCCTTTGCCAAGCCGCGCAAGGCCGGCAGCACCACTCTGCGCCCACTCGACGGAAAAGCCGCGCCGCGCGAGGTTCTTCTGCATCAGGAGGGCAAGCCCCTCGTCGTCGTCGATATAGAGGATGTGGATCAGGGCATCCGCATCGCCGCTAGAACTGCTCATTCCGTCTCCCAGCGTTTTCTCTAAGCAACGACTGCTCGCAAGCGTCCGAGTCGTCGGCATGCAATGTCGTATTGCATTGACCGTCTGAGGTAAACAGCGCTCAGCCCTCGCTCTTGTCGCAGGCGGCGGAATGCAGGACGTCGAAAACGGCATTGCGGGAGTCGGAAATGCGAAAATGAGCGCTATCAACCGCGAGCCGCCCGCATAGCTCCCGCGGCGTTAAGTTTTCTGGAATTTCCGATGGCCGGAAACTTCGGCGCCCGCCTCTTTCGGCAATTGCAGGAAGCGCAGCGACGAAACGATGCCGATCGCACCGATCACGACGAAGGCCCAGCGGAAATCGGCCAGCACGGGATTGCCGGCACCTCTCAGAGCAGAGGAAATATTGAGCACGGCGGCGGCCACTGCGACGCCGAGCAGCATAGACACCTGCTGCAGCATACTCGACAGCGTCGAGGCCGAGCTTCGCTGCGCCGGGCCGATATCGGCAAAGGCGAGCGTGTTCAGCGCCGTGAACTCCATCGACCGCGACAGGCCGGCGAGAAAAAGCAGCGCATGGATGAAAAACGGCGGCGTGTCAGGCGTCAGGAAGCCGCAGGCGACGATCGAAAGCGCCGCAATCAACCCATTGAGTCCCAGAACGGTGCGGAAGCCGAAGAAGCGCAGCAGCGGCGTCGTCACTGCCTTCATGCTGAAGTTGCCGAGAAAATAGACGAGCAGATAGGCGCCGGCGGAAATCGAGCTCAGCCCGAAGCCGAGCTGGAACAACAGAGGCAGCAGGAACGGCGTCGCGTTGATCGCCGTCCGGCAGGCCGTGCCCGCCGAGAGCGTCGACATTGAAAAGGTCTGGACTCGAAAGGCCGAGAGATCAAGCAGCGGATTGTCGACGGCAAGGAAATGCCGTGTCGCCATGGCGGATAGTACGATGCCGGCCGCCAGCATCGAGATGACGAGCCACAGCCCGCCTTCCCATGTGACCGAAAGCTCAAGCGCGGCGAGCAGGAAAGTCAGACCCGTCGCGCTCAGGATGAAGCCTGGCATATCGAGCCGGCCGGGATCTGCCTCGCGCTGTTCCGGCACAAAGCGCAGCACGAGCCCCATGCCGACAATACCGATCGGGATGTTGATCAGGAAATTCCAATGCCAGCTGGCATAGGTGGTGATAAAGCCGCCGAGCACTGGGCCGACCACGGGCGCCGTCAGCGCGGGCCAGGTGATCAGCGCGATGGCCTGGACGAGTTCGGACTTGCGGGCGTTCTTCAGCACGATGATACGCCCCACCGGCGTCATCAGCGCACTGCCCGCCCCCTGCAGCGCACGCCACAACACGAATTCCATAAGGCTGCCGGAGAGCCCGCAGAATAGCGAGGCGCCAGTGAAGACGCCGATCGACATCAGAAAGACGCGACGGGCGCCGAAGCGGTCACCGAGCCAGCCTGACAGCGGAATGAAGGCCGCCATCGTCAGCATATAGACGGTGATGCCGAGGCTCATCGACACCGGCTGCACGCCGAAGCTTGCCGCCATCTGCGGCAACGAGGTGGCGACGATAGTGCCGTCGAGGATCTGCATGAAGAAGGAAACCGCGACGACCAAAGCCACGATCTTCGCCTGACGGCCGCCTGCGGCCTCTTGCTCGTTCTTGCTCATCTCTGCTGTGGTCATCGATCTGCCAATGGAAATCCGGTGTCGCGACAGGGAACGGGAGGAAGCCGATCAGTGATCTGCCGCGCGAGGGACGCGCGGAAATAAAACCGCGCCCTGGCTGAATACGCCCGTTGCATCGGGGCGGAAAGGCTAAATCTCGCACTATGCTGGAATATTCCAATACGCCCGACAGGGGCAGACGCAAAGAAAAAGGCCCCGCCGGAGCGAGGCCGAGTTTGCACCGCTCCGGGGAAAATACGGGAGCGGCGAACGGTCCATATCGCGCCATCCATATTGCAGCGAGGCCTGATATCGCTGCATCGGTACGGTCAGGAAAAAATTTTCTGAAACGTGCGGAAATTCCCCTAAACAGCCGGCCCTCTCGCTCCGACTTTGCGCTGCAACCTGTGCAATGCAGCAACGATTGCCGCTTGCATTGTTTATAAAACCGTCTATCACTAAACATATTGCTAAACATGATGATTGAGGAGTTCATGTGAGCATTTTCTGAAACGGGTGAACATGCGACGCCGGTGGGGAGCCGGCTTGGTTCTGGGAGGAACTCATGCAGAAAACATCGAAAGCCCTTTTGGGGCTAGCCGCGGCATTCGTCATGTCGTCGGCATTGCCCAATCTCGCCAAAGCCGATGAACTGACGCTCTGCTGGGCCGCATGGGACCCTGCCAATGCGCTCGTCGAGCTGTCGAAGGACTTCACGGCCAAGACTGGCACGCAGATGAAGTTCGAATTCGTTCCCTGGACGAGTTATGCCGACCGCTTCCTCAACGAGCTGAATTCCCACGGCAAGCTCTGCGACCTCATCATCGGCGACAGCCAGTGGATCGGCGGCGCCGCCGAGAACGGCCATTACGTCAAGCTGAACGACTTCTTCGACAAGGAAGGCATCAAGATGGATGACTTCGTGCCGGCAACGGTCGTCGGCTATTCGGAATGGCCGAAGAATACCCCGAACTACTGGGCGCTGCCCGCCATGGGCGATGTCGTCGGCTGGACCTATCGCAAGGATTGGTTCGAGAAGCCGGAACTGCAGAAGGAATTCAAGGCGAAATACGGCCACGACCTCGCAGCCCCGAAGACCTATGACGAACTGAAGCAGATCGCCGAGTTCTTCCAGAAGCGTGAGATCGACGGCAAGACTGTCTACGGCGCCTCGATCTATACCGAGCGCGGCTCCGAAGGCATCACCATGGGCGTCACCAACGTTCTCTACGACTGGGGCTTCCAGTACGACAATCCGAAGAAGCCCTACGAGATGGAAGGCTTCGTGAATTCGGACGACGCGGTCAAGGGCCTCGAATTCTACAAGTCGCTCTATGACTGCTGCACGCCGCCCGGCAGTTCCAACGTCTACATGGTCGAATCCGCCGACGCCTTCAAATCCGGCCAGGTTGCCATGCAGATGAACTTCGCCTTCACCTGGCCCGGCCTCCACAAGGATGAGAAGGTCGGCGGCGACAGGATCGGCTTCTTCCCCAATCCGGCGGAGAAGGCGCATTTCGCCCAGCTCGGCGGACAAGGCATCTCAGTGGTCTCCTATTCCGACAAGCGCGACGCCGCCCTGCAGTACATCAAGTGGTTCGCACAGCCCGACGTACAGGCCAAGTGGTGGGAACTCGGCGGCTTCTCCTGCCTAAATTCGGTCGTCAACGCGCCTGATTTCGCCAAGAGCCAGCCCTATGCCCAGGCCTTCCTGGACTCGATGGCAATCGTCAAGGACTTCTGGGCCGAGCCAAGCTACGCCTCGCTGCTGCAGGCCATGCAGAAGCGCGTCCATAACTACGTCGTGGCCGGCAATGGCACTGCCAAGGAAGCGCTCGACGGCCTGGTGAAGGACTGGAGCGACGTCTTCAAGGACGACGGCAAAATCTAGTGCCCGAAGGGACTGGGATCCCTCTGCGCGCCATCCTAACCAGGATGGCGGCCCGGATCGGCAGACGAACCGGGCCGCCGGATCTTTCATATTCCAAAAGATCGGGTGAAAACTTGACCATTTCCCATTCCTCCATCGTGGAGAAAGCGGCCGACGCGACAGCAAGGGCAACGCCCGCCTCGCTCGCCCGGCGCGTCCGCGGCCTCTCCGACAGGGCGATTGCCTGGCTGTTCATAACGCCTGCCATCACCCTGCTCCTGGCGATCAACATCTTCCCGCTCATCTGGGCGGTCTATCTCTCCTTCACCAATTACCGCGCCAACCGGCCGAATGCGCCAGTCCAGGGCGTCGGCCTAGGAAATTACGAACGCGTTCTCAACGATCCCGATATATGGCAGGCGATGCAGACCACCGCCCATTTCGTCTTCTGGACGATCCTGCTGCAGACGGTGATCGGTTTTGCGCTCGCTTACCTGATCGACCGCAAGTTTCGCGGCCATGCCTTCTGGACGACGATCATCCTGATCCCGATGATGCTGTCGCCGGCCGTGGTCGGTAACTTCTGGCGCTTTCTCTACGAGCCGCAGATCGGCCTCTTCGCCTATGCCGTCTCGCTGGTGTCGGGCATTCCGACATCCGAAGTGCAGATGCTCGGCAATGTCTCGCTGGCGCCTTGGGCGATCATCATCGTCGATACCTGGATGTGGACGCCCTATGTGATGCTGATCTGCCTCGCCGGGCTGCGCTCGATTCCCGACTATATCTACGAGGCGGCCGAGGTCGATCGTGCATCGCCCTGGCGCCAGTTCTGGTCGATCACCGTGCCGATGGCCCTGCCCTTCATCATGCTCGCGGTGCTTTTCCGCGGCATCGAGAATTTCAAGATGTTCGACATGGTGACGCTGCTGACCGGCGGGGGGCCGGGCTCGGTCACCGAGGTCGCCTCGATCACGTTGAAGCGCGCCGCCTTCGAAAGCTGGGCGACCGGCCGGGCCTCGGCCTTCGCCATCGTTCTCTTCGTCGCGGTGTTCGGGCTCGCCAACATCTACGTCAAGGCATTGAACAAGGTGAAGCAAAGATGAGCGCCGCCAACTCCGCCCATTCGGTCGTCGAGCCGAGCCTCAACAGCAAGCGCATCGCCGGCACGATCGTCGTGCTCTATGCGCTGATCACCCTCATCCCGCTCGTCTGGATCTTCCTGACCAGCATCAAATCGCCGCCGGATTCGATCAGCTATCCCCCGAAGATCGTCTTCACGCCGTCGCTCGAAGGCTACTGCAACCTCTTCACCACGCGCACGCGGCAGACACCCGACTATATCGCCGCGCTGCCGGCGCCGGTCGGCACCTGCGATGAGGTGACCCGCAAACGCAACATGGTGATCGCGGGTCCGTCGAACTTCCTGCCGCGGTTCGTCAACTCGCTGGTCATTGCTTTCGGCTCCACTTTCCTGGCTGTCTTCCTGGGCACGCTCGCCGCCTACGGCTTCTCCCGCTTCAGGGTGCCGCTCGCCGACGACCTGCTGTTCTTCATCCTGTCGACGCGCATGATGCCGCCCATCGCCGTCGCCATCCCGATCTATTTGATGTATCGCGAGCTCGGCCTGTCGGACACGGCGCTCGGCATGATCCTGCTCTATACCGCCGTTAACGTCTCGCTCGCCGTCTGGCTGCTCAAGGGCTTCATCGACGAGATCCCGCGCGAATACGAGGAAGCGGCGATGATCGACGGCTATTCGAGGCTGCAGGCCTTCCGCAAGGTCGTGCTGCCGCAGGCGACCACCGGTATCGCCGCTACCTCGATCTTTTGCTTGATCTTCGCGTGGAACGAATATGCCTTCGCCGCCCTTCTGACGTCGGGCGAGGCCCAGACCGCGCCACCCTTCATTCCGACAATCATCGGTGAAGGCGGGCAGGATTGGCCCGCCGTCGCCGCCGGCACGACGATCTTCCTGATCCCGATCCTCGTTTTCACCATTCTCCTGCGCAAGCAACTGCTGCGCGGCATCACCTTCGGAGCCGTCCGCAAATGAGCCACCTGATCGAAACACGCACCCGCACCCCTGCCCGCCCGAAACGGCCGTTCTTCCTGCGCCGCGGTCCGATGGAAAACATCGCCACGGTGCTGATCGGGCTCGGTTTTCTGATGCTGTTCCAGCCCTTCCTGCTGGTGCTCTACACCTATTCGCTGGTGATCCTGCTCGTGGGCACCTTCATGTTCATCATCGTCTCGAAATTCCCGGAGTGAACCATGGCGGACATCCGGATCGAAAATCTTCGCAAGGAATTCGGCAGCTTCGTGGCCGTTCAGGATTCGAGCTTCACCGTTCATGATGGCGAGTTCCTGGCGTTGCTCGGACCTTCCGGCTGCGGCAAGACAACGACGCTTCGCATGATCGCCGGCCTGGAGTTGCCCAGCAGCGGCAAGATCCATCTCGACGGTGAGGACGTCACCTTCAATCGCGCCAGCGCCCGCGACATCGCCTTCGTCTTCCAGCTCTTTGCGCTCTACCCGCATATGAATGTGCGCAAAAACATCGGCTTCCCGCTGCTGTCGCAGGGCATGCCCAAGGCCGAGATCCGTCAGCGCGTCGAAGAGACCGCCCGTCTGCTGCAGATCGATCATATTCTCAACCGCTCGGTCTCGGGCCTTGCCGGCGGCGACCGGCAGCGCGTGGCGCTCGGCCGCGCCATCGTCCGCCGCCCGAAATGCTTCCTGATGGACGAGCCGCTTGGCACGCTCGACGCCGAGTTTCGCGAGATCATGGTCCACGAGTTGCGCGAACTGCACAACCGTATCCATGCCACCACCGTCTACGTCACCCACGACCAGCACGAGGCGATGGCGATGGCCGACAAGATCGCCGTGATGAACCACGGCGTCATCGAGCAGTTCGGCACGCCGCAGGAAATCTACGCCAAGCCGGCGACCATGTATGTCGCCGATTTCATCGGATCGCCGCCGATGAACTTCATGCGCTTCACCTCCGGCCTGAAGAGCGGCGACAGATCCATCCTGCTCGACGGTGTTCATGTAGCGGTTCCGGAGATCCATGAGGACATGGCCGAGAGCGAACTGGCGCTCGGTGTCAGGCCGGAACACATCCGCTTCAGCGACGCCTCGCCCCTTCGCGGCGCCGTCTACGGCAGCGAATATCTCGGCACCAATCAGGTTGTAGCAGTGGAAACCCCGGGCGGCCTGATCAAGGCCCGCGTTCCCGCCAACCGCAGCTTCCGGATCGGCGAGACCGTCGGTCTCGAATTCAACCCGGCGAACCTCGCGCTCTTCGACTGCGTCTCGGGCCGCGCGGTGCCATCCCAGCTCTATCAGGAGACCCGGCATGGCTGATGTCGTCCTCAGAAATCTCAGCAAGCGCTTCGGCGACACCCAGGCTCTTGATGAGCTCGATCTTTTTATCCGCGACGGCGAATTCGTCGTGCTGCTCGGTCCCACAGGCGCCGGCAAGACCACGACGCTCAGGCTGATCGCCGGCCTCGAAAGACCCGACAGCGGCCGCATCGAGATCGGCGGCCGCAATGTCGCGGCGGAAGCGCCGGCCGGGCGCGATGTCGCCTTCGTCTTCCAGCAATATTCGCTCTATCCGCACATGACAGTTTACGAGAACCTCGCCTTCCCGCTGAAGGCGCCGGTGCGCAAGCTGAGCGCGGAGGAGATCGACCGGCGCGTGCGCGAGGTCGCACGCATGGTCCGCATCGACCACAAGCTGGAAAACCGCTCGACCAGGCTCTCCGGCGGCGAGATGCAGCGCGTCGCGATCGGCCGGGCGCTGGTGCGCCGGCCGGCGATCTATCTGATGGACGAGCCGCTCTCCTCGCTCGACGCCAAGCTGCGCGCCGAACTGCGCCTGGAGCTGAAGCGCATCCAGAAGGAGCTTGGCTCGACGCTGCTCTATGTCACCCACGACCAGGTCGAAGCCATGACCATGGCCGATCGCATCGGCATCGTCGCCGAGGGCCGGCTGCTGCAGGTGGGAACGCCGCGCGAGATCTACGGCAATCCCGCCAACCTGCATGTCGCCGCCCGCCTCGGCCAGCCGCACATCAACCTTCTGCCGGCGGACCTGCTGCCCGGCGGCCGTCCGCCCTCCGGCACCAAAACCGTCGGCGCGCGCACCGAACATCTCGATATCGCCGTCGGCAAGGATGCCAATGCCGAGGTCGATTGGATCGAGCATCTCGGCGACCAGAACCATCTGCATATCAGGGCCGGCAATCACAAGCTCGTCACACTCGCGGATCCATATCTGGCGATCGCGCCGGGCGACCGGATCAGCCTGACGCTGCGCGATCCGCTTTATTTCGATGCGGCTGGACAGCGGCTATCGTGACCGGCAAACAAAATGATGATGGCATAAAAAACAAAGGGACGGGTCTCAATCGATGAAACACTTCTTCAACCGCAGGGAAACCATCGTCACCGAAGCTCTGGACGGCCTGCTTCTGACGACGAGCAGCGGCCGTCTCGCCCGTCTTGACAGCTTTCCCGACATCAAGGTGATCCTGCGCGCCGACTGGGACAAGTCCGAGGTGGCGATCATCTCGGGCGGCGGCGCCGGCCATGAACCGTCCCATGCCGGCTTCGTCGGTAAGGGCATGCTGACGGCGGCCGTCTCCGGCGAGATCTTCGCCTCGCCCAGCGTCGATGCGGTGCTGACGGCGATCCGCGCCGTGACCGGCCCAAAGGGCGCCCTGCTGATCGTCAAGAACTATACCGGCGACCGCCTGAATTTCGGTCTCGCCGCCGAAAAGGCGCGCGCCGAGGGCTTCGATGTCGAAATGGTCATCGTGGCCGACGACATCGCCATCCCCGGCATCAACCAGCCGCGCGGCGTCGCCGGCACGCTGTTCGTACACAAGATCGCCGGCTATCACGCCGAAAGGGGCGAGGACCTCAAGACGGTCGCGGCCCATGCCGCGGCTGCAGCCGGCGATATCGTCTCGCTCGGCATGTCGCTCTCCACCTGCAGCGTGCCCGGACAGGCGCACGAGGATCGCCTCGGGGCCGATGAAGGCGAACTCGGCCTCGGCATCCATGGCGAACCCGGCGCCGAGCGCATCGCGCTCCAGCCGGTCGCCGACATCGTCGCCACCATGGCGGCGCGCCTGACCCCGGCCATGCGCGAAGGAGCAAACCACGCCCTCCTCGTCAACAATCTCGGCGCCGTGCCGCCGCTCGAAATGACCGTCATCGCCAAGACAGTGCTGTCCTCGCCGCTTGGCCGCCACATCAGGCTGATCGTCGGCCCGGCGCCGATGATGACCGCGCTTAACATGAACGGCTTCTCGCTGTCGCTGATCCGGCTGGATGCCGCGCGAGAAGCGGCGCTGACGGCAGAGGTCGAGCCGCATGCCTGGATGCCGGCCGTCGAACGCCAGGAGATCAGGGTCATCCCTGCGCCGAGGACGGCGGCCCCCCTGAACGGCGCGGCCACACCAGGCGAGAACAGCCGTAACCGACGCCTGATCACGGCACTCTGCGAGCACCTGATCGCGCAGGAGAACGAGCTCAACCGGCTGGACGGCCGCGTCGGCGATGGCGATACCGGCTCGACGGTGGCCGCAGGCGCCCGTAGCGTGCTTGCCCGCCTCGACACGCTGCCGCTCGATAAGCCAGCGGCAACGCTTGCCTCGCTCGGCGATATCCTCGGCACCAGCATGGGTGGTTCGAGCGGCGTGCTGCTGTCGATCTTCTTCACCGCTGCGGCAAAAGCGATGGCCGATAAAGCCGATATTTCAGCGGCTCTTCTTGCCGGGCTCGACAGGATGACGTTCTATGGAGGAGCAGGCGTCGGCGATCGGACGATGGTCGATGCGCTGTCGCCTGCCCTGCAGGCGCTTGCGTCAGGCGATATCGCTGCCGCGGCAAGGGCAGCGGCATCAGGCGCGGAGTCGACAAAGACGATGACGAAGGCGAGAGCCGGACGCGCCTCCTATGTCGGCGAAAGCGACCTTGCGGGTGTCGCGGACCCCGGCGCGGTCGCGGTTGCCGGCGCGTTCGGCGTGGCGGCAAGCCTCGCCTGACCGGGTAAATTTCGAAAGCCCCCAGGAGAGAGGGCGACAGGGAGGAAGGCAGTGCAGGTGGAACCGGTGCTTGTGGCGGGACTGATCGAAGTGTGCCGCGCGACAATCGCGGAAAACGCCGATCACCTCTGCGCACTCGATCGCGCCATCGGCGATGGCGATCACGGAACCAATATGCGGCGCGGCTGCGAGGCGGTGAGCGCCGAGGGCGAAAGCCTGTCCAGCTTGCCCTTCCCCGAGGCGGTGGAAAAGATCGGCCTGACGCTGGTGATGAATGTCGGCGGAGCGGCCGGCCCGCTATACGGCACGCTGCTGATCGAGATCGGCCGCGAGCTTCGCAAAAATGAGGAGAGGGCCGATTTTTCCCTGGTGCTGAAACAGGCGATTGACGCCGTGGCAAGGCGCGGGCGGTCACACGCCGGCGACAAGACCTTGCTCGACGTACTCTATCCCGTCCATGCCGCGCTGGCGAAGCGGTCACCGCTCAGTGACGTCGCTCGCAAGGCCGAGTGGTCCGCCGACAGGACCGCCGCGATGAAGGCGATGCGCGGACGCGCCGCCTATCTCGGCGACCGGTCGATCGGCCATGTCGATCCCGGCGCGTCGAGCTGCGCGCTGCTGACCACTGCGATCTGCCGCTATCTCGGGGAGCACCGCCCCCAATGAATGAAAGGACCGGCATGAATGGAAAGACCGCAAATGTGGGCATTGTGATCGTCTCCCACTCACCGCTGGTGGCAAGGGGCATCGCCGACATGGTGCGACAGATGGTCGGCGACTGTGTGCCGCTCGCCTGGTCGGGCGGCAACGTCCATGGCGAGCTCGGCACCGATGCCGGCGGTATTCTGAAGGCGATCGAGGCCGCCTGGTCCGATGCCGGCGTCGCCGTCTTCGTCGATCTCGGCGGTGCCGAGACCAACAGCGAGATGGCGATCGAAATGCTGGGCCTTCCCCGGTCGGCCCGCGTCTCCATCTGCAACGCGCCGCTCGTCGAAGGCGCCGTCATCGCCGCCGCCGAAGCCTCGGGGGGCGCGTCGCTCGCCAAGGTCGTCGCCACAGCCGAGGAACTGTCCCCCTGATGACGAACCGATGGCGTATTGAGAAACAGGAGCCTGATCCTTTGCACGTGAATTGCCAGACGGAGGTGGAAGTCAAGCACGGCGTTGGGCTGCATGCCCGCCCCTCCGTCACCTTCACACGACTTGCCAAGTCCTTCCCCTGCTCGATCGAGATCGCCGTCAACGGCAGCGACGTCTGGCTGAACGGCAAGAGCATCATCAAGGTCATGGGCGCGCGCATCCGCAAAGGCTCGATCCTCCGGATACGGGCGGACGGCATTCTCGCCGAAGAGGCGATCCGCGCGCTCAAGGAACTCATCGAGCGCAATTTCGATGAGGAAACGAAACATGGCAGAACCGCTTAGGCTGAAAGCAAAGAGCGCGTCCCCGGGCATCGCATCCGGCCCGGCCTTTCTCGCCGAGGAGCCGAAGGCTGTTTCCACGCCCGCCGGCGGCTACGGCGCGCTTGAGAAGGCAATCCATATCTCGATCGGCGAACTCGAGCGGCTCGCCGAGGGCGCCGATGCCGAAAGCCGCGATATCATCGATTTCCAGATCGAGGTGCTGCGCGATCCGACGATCGCGGAAGCAACAGGCGCGCGCATGCAAGCCGAGGAGAATGTCGTCTTCGCCTGGATCGCCACGCTCGACGCCTATATCGGCGAACTCGAAGCAGCCGACGAGGAACCGATGCGCGCGCGCGCCGTCGATATTCTCGACATCAAGAACCGCGTGCTCGGCGCGCTGGCCGGCACCCCGGTCGCCGATTTCCCGCCCGGTTCGGTCTTCGTCGGCAAGGATATGGAGCCGAGCCGCTTCCTCGCTCATGACTGGTCGAAGGGCGGCGGTATCGCGCTGTTCGCAGGCAGCGCCGCCGGCCACGTCGCTTTGCTCGCCCGGGCGAAATCGGTGCCGATGGTGGTCGGCACAGGCCGTTTTTCAGCAGCGGACGGCGATCCCGTCGGCGTCGATGGCGACGCCGGCGCCGTCATCCTCAAGGCGGGCGGCATGCTGATCCCGCCGCTCGCGCCAGCCGGCGACACCAAGCTTGAAAGCGGCGAGCTGCGCACGACGGACGGCGTACCGATTCTCATCTCCATCAACATCAACGATCCCGCCGAGATCGATGCGCTCGATCCGGCAACGGCGGGCGTCGGGCTGATGCGCTCGGAATTCTCAGTCACCTCGATCGCCGATGCCGCCAATGAGGAACGGCAGCTGGCGATCTATCGCCGCGTGCTGGAGCAGGCTGGCCAAAAGCCGGTGACCATAAGGATGCTGGATATCGGCGGCGACAAGCCGCTTGCCGGCCTCGAAGACCCGCCGGCTCTCGAGCCGGGCCTGCGCGGCGTCCGGCTGCTGCTTGCCCGGCCGGAAATCGCCCGCGTCCAGGCCCGCGCCCTGCTGCGCGCCGCCGTCTTCGGCAAGCTCTCGGTAATGCTGCCGATGGTGAGCTTTCCCGAAGAGGTCGACAGGATGCGCGAACTGTTCCGCGAGGAAGCCGAAAAGCTCGGCCGCCGCGCCCTGCAGCACCGGATGCCGCCGATCGGCATGATGGTGGAAGTGCCATCGGCCGCATTGATGCTCGACACCTTCGCATCCGCGGCCTTCTTCTCCTTCGGAACCAACGATCTGACGCAATATCTCGCCGCCTCGCACCGGGACGGCAACGAGGTCGATGCCGGCAAGGTGGCACCAGCCGTGCTCCGGCTGATCGAGCAGGCGGTAAAACTTGCCGGCGGCAAACCCCTCAGCATCTGCGGCGACATGGCCGGCGATCCCCGCTATCTCCCGGAGTTGCTTGCTGCCGGTCTCCGGCATTTTTCCGTGGCGCCCGCCCATCGTCCCGCGATAAGATCGGCGATCATCGGCCTCAACGCCGATGGCACCAGGGCAGCCGGAGAGTAGGATGGCGCGTGAAGACACCGAAGACGCCATAATCGCCTACAAGTCCATTCTGGCGCAGATCATCGACAACAGGCCGTCCGGCACGCGCCAGCGCCTGGCGACGGCGCTCGGCAAGCACCGCAGCTTCGTCACCCAGATCACCAGTCCGACCTATGCGACGCCGCTGCCGGCGCGCCATCTCGCGACGATCGTGCGCGTCTGCCACTTCAGCGCCGCCGAGGAAGAACGCTTTCTCGAAGCATATCAGGCCGCCCATCCCGGCAAGCTGCCGGATCTCGGCCATTCCGAGAAATTGCGGCACCTTTCGCTGATGGTGCCCGACTTCGGCGACGACAGGAAAAACCGCCTCCTGGAAGAGGCGATCTCCGATCTCGTGCAGAAGATCGTCGCGATATCGCGGGCGAGCGAGCAGTGAAGCGTGAGCGGGCTGACGTAGCGTGATGCCTTTGGCCTTGGGAGAGGCTTGATGAAAAAGTTCATGAACACCGCGGAAACCATGGTCGCCGAAAGCGTCGAAGGCTTCGTGCGCGCCCATGAGACCTTCGTGGTGTTCGGGACCGAGCGCAAATGCGTCCGCCGCCGCCATCTCACATCAGGCAAGGTGGGGCTGATATCCGGCGGCGGCGCCGGCCACGAGCCGATGCATATAGGCTTCGTCGGTCAGGGTATGCTGGATGCCGCCTGCGTTGGACATATCTTCACCTCGCCGACGCCGAGCCAGATTATTGCCGCCATCGAAGAGGCCGATACCGGCGCCGGGTGCCTGCTCCTGGTCAAGAATTACGACGGCGACCTGATGAATTTCGAAATGGCGATCGAGATGGCCGGTGACCGCCACAGCCTCGACATGATCGTCGTCAGCGACGATATCGAGACATCGAGATCAGGCGAAGGCCGCGGCCGGCGCGGCGTCGCGGGAACACTGATTGTTGAAAAGATCCTGGGTGCCGCCGCCGAAGGCGGCATGCCCCTCGCCGAACTGAAGCAGCTTGGCGAGGGGCTGAACACCCGCATCCGCTCGATGGGAGTCGCGCTGAACGGCGTGACGGTGCCGCAGACCGAGCGCACGACGTTTTCGCTCGAACCCGACGAGATGGAAATGGGCGTCGGCATTCACGGCGAACCTGGCCATTACACGCAGCCCTTCGCCGCCGCCAACGCCATCATCATGCGTCTCTGCGAGACGATTATCGCCGACATAGCGGTGACGCCGGGCGCCCGGGCGCTTCTCTTCGTCAACGGCCTCGGCGGCACGCCGCCTGCTGAACTCTATCTCGCCTATGCCGGCGCCCGCCGTTTCATCGAGGAGAAAGCCATCCCGATCGAGCGCTCGCTTGTCGGAACCTACGTTACCTCGCTCGACATGCAGGGACTGTCCGTCACCCTCGCCTTGCTGACCGACGAGGAGATCGCACTCTGGGATGCGCCGGTGGCGACGGCGGCTTTGCGCTGGCCGTGACAGCCTCCAACAACTCAAATGTAGAGCGGCGCCATCATCCGCCAGGCGCCGGCGCGATGGGCGCGGCCGTCCCAGACGTGCAACTGATGGCGAATGTCCTTTTCGGCAAGCAGCCGGCTGAGATAGCGGTTGTTATCGAGGAAAGGATCGGCCTCCCCGATGGCCAGCACAATGTCGATCTCGCGCAGCCTCTCGAGCCGCCAGTCGGCGCCGAGACCGGGCAGGAAGTGCGTCGGAGTGTGAAAATAGACGCTGTCGTCGTAATAGCCGTCGAACAGGTCGCCGAAGGATTCCACCTTCATCGTGAGGTCGTAGCGGCCGGAAAAGGCGACGAGCTTGCGGAATAGGTGCGGATG
Organism: Rhizobium sp. MHM7A; assembly: GCF_005862215.1. Lineage (NCBI taxonomy): Bacteria > Pseudomonadati > Pseudomonadota > Alphaproteobacteria > Hyphomicrobiales > Rhizobiaceae > Rhizobium > Rhizobium sp. MHM7A. Next base: position 807,633 of record NZ_VCHT01000002.1, on the reverse strand, counting down.
GCGGAAGACGAGGCTGGCGGCCTGGAAGGCGCCGAGGCTGCATCCATGCACGATGGTGCAGTCATGCGCGTTCTTCGCCGCCATCAGTGGCAGCACCTCGTGGAGGATATAATCCTCCAGCACTGCATGCCGGCGGATGCGCTCGGCCGGATGATGGTGGAGCCCGTAGAGGCTGTCGGCGGCTAGGCCTTCGATGCAATAGAGCTGGATATGCCCGGCCTGCAACTTATCGCTAAGGCTCGCCACCAGGCCAAGCTGCTCATATTCGAAGAAGCGCCCTTCCCGCGTCGGAAAAACCAGCACCTTGGCGCCGGCATGGCCGAACACCAGCATCTCCATGTCTCGATAGAGCCGCTGACTGTACCAGCGCAGATATTCGCGGTTCATGGCACCCTGAAGAACTGTCCGATCTTGTTGCGGAGAACCGCCTCTTGCTCAGCACTTCCAGGGTAATCGAAATGGCCGGCGTCCAGGATGAAGATTTCATTATATTTTCGTATCGCATTTGCGACAGCAAACTGGCATGGCGGCGCGACCGAGGGGTCGAAAAGTGCCACCGCCGTCAGCATCGGCACCTCGATCCGCCGCGCCGCGGTCGCTGCGTCGTAGAAGCGCAGCGTCTCCAGCACGTTTCCGTGGTCGACCTGATATTCCTGCACCGATCGCGCGCTGCCGACAGTCGGCAGCTTCAACCGCAGCGGCTGGTGGCCGAAGCTCGGAAGCGCCAGATGTCCGCGATCGATGCGCTCGTCAAAGGCGATCGCCATCGCCCCGACGCCCCCGCCGAAGCTGATGCCGCTATAGCCGGTGCGGCCGGAGAGCCAGGGATAGACCGTAACAAGCGTCGAGACGGCAAGCCAGATATCCTCGACGCAGCCGCCGATGATATAGGCGTCTCGCTTATCGATATCGTGCAGCACATGCCAGGACGGGTTCTGAGAAATCGGCGGATGGCTGCTCAGCGACAGCCCGCGGCAGCAGGGAAAGATCACGGCCGTTTCCGTGATCGGCAGATCAAAATCAGGCTGATCTCGCCCGCCATACCCATGCCCGACCACCAGACCTCGCCTCACTTGCCCCTGGCGCGGCAGCAGTAGCCAGCCGCCGATCTTGAACGCGCCGGTGGAGCAATAGACGAGATCGAGCACGTGCCAGTCGGGGTGGCTGAGCTTGCTGAGCGAAAGCGCCGGCTGCGGATCGACCGCCAGCGCCTTCAGATACCGCGCCTCCCAGAACGCATCGAAACCCTCAGGCTCCTCCGGCGGCTCGATCGCCAAAAGCTCTTGAAGACGCATGCCGTAGGTCGGGTCGAAGGCGAAGGGATGTGTCTTGGGAATGCTCATCCATGCTTTGTCGCGTGAAAGGCCCGGCTGTGCAAGCCTTGCCGCTACTGACCGGAGGTCATTGGAATCGTGAACACTACCAGACTGAGCATCCCGTATCTGGCACCCAACCCTGCATATGTGCGTCAGGCTGCGGCCCCCGCCGCCTCCAGGATCAGCCGGCTGATTTCGTCAGGATGAGAGATCAGCGAGAGATGGCTGGCCTTCACCTCGATGGTCTTTGCCCCCATGCGCTTGGCCATGAAGCGTTCGAGATCGGGATTGATCGTCCTGTCCTCGGTCGAAACCGCATACCAGCTTGGCTTGGAGCGCCATGCGGCCTCCGTCGTCTTGCCTGATAGCAGCGCCTTCTGGAACGGCTGCTGCACGGCATAGAGCACCCTGGCCTTGGCTTCCGGCAGATCGCCTGCAAAATCCCTGAGAAAGGCGGCTTCGCTCAACCGGCCCTCGTCACCGTCGAAGACTATGCCCGCAGAGGCCGGCGGCGCCGGATAGGTCTTGGCGAGCGCAGTATAATCTTCGCCGGCATCCGGCGCGCGAGCCGCGACATAGACCAGCGCCGAGACGTTCTGGTGAACGCCGGTCTCGGTCACGAGCATGCCGGCGAAGGAATGACCGACGAGCACGGTCGGACCGTCCTGCCGGTCAAGCACCCGCTTTACCGCTGACGCCGCTTCGGGCAGCGTCGTCAGCGAATTCTGCACCGCCGTCGCATTCAGGCCGGCCGCCTGCAGCCGTGCGATCACCTCGGTCCAGCAGGAACCGTCGGCAAATAGCCCATGCGCCAGCACGACATTGCGCGCTTTGACGGGAGCTGATGTCGCGGCCATGCCACGGCTGGAAAGAAGAGTGGCCGCAGCGCCGGCAACGAGAGCGGCCGAAAAAACCCGTCTGTTCATCATCATGATCTGGTTTCCTTAGGTGTTGGGACTGTTTGAAAGGTCGAGAACATGGGGCCGAAGCACTGATGGCACTCGGCGAAAATCGCCGCTCGATGACATTCTGATCGACGACATTGTGATCGATGACATCGTGTTGGAAGCGTTCATCGTAGACGCAAGACTTCGAGAGCCTGCTTCCGCATTCTAATTCGGCTCTGTGGTGGAACCGCGTATACAAAACTACCCCGACAGAGGATTTTTGTATTCCCATACTACACAATGTCAATTATTGGATACGTAACACCTTCGTGATATGGATAACGCATACAATCGTGACGTTCCAGCTTAAAGTTGCATACAGCAAGAGGTGTGGAGATCAGCAATGGCGAATGGTTTCGAAACCGAGGATGACGATGATCGTGCCCTCCTCTCCGACCGCATCCGCAATGCGCTGACCGACGAAATTGCCGCGGGGACGCTCGTGGCAGGTGCGGCGCTCGACGAACAGCAGCTCGCCGACCGTTTCGGCGCCTCCCGCACCCCGGTGCGCGAAGCGCTGCGCCAGCTTGCGGCCGGAGGACTCGTCGAGCTTCGCGCCCGCCGCGGCGGCGTGGTGACCAGGATGACGCCGGAGCGCATCATGGATATGTTCGAGACTGTGGCCGAGATCGAAGCCGTCTGCGTCCGCCTCGCCACCTACCGCATGACGCCGCTGGAACGCAGCCGCCTTATCGAACTGCACGAGCTCTCCCGCCCGATCGTCGAGTCCGGCGATTTCGACGCCTATGACAGCTTCAACCGCCAGTTCCACCAAACCATCTATCACGCCACCCACAATGGTTTTCTAGCCGAACAGGCGATCACCATCCGCAACCGCCTGAACGCCTTCCGCCGCACGCAGCTGCGACAAGGCGAGCGGCTGAGCCGCTCCCGCGACGAACACGAAGCCATCATGCAGGCGATCGCCGAAGGCGATGGCGAAATGGCCTCGCGGCGCATGCGCGCGCACATGCTTAACGCCGCCACCTCGCTTAGCCGTTTCATCGAGGCCAACAAGCCGGCATGACTATCCCTCAGGGAATCGGGCAATGGTATTTGTAATGAGCCATCGTGGTCATCAGCTCGTCGCCGGTCGCCTCGCGCATGCCGGGATTTTCCTCCAGGAAGGTGCACAGCGTATTACCGACTGCTTCCGCCGTGGTTCCCTCGGGAATACAGACGTTGATGCCGACGGCGATCGCAAAATGCGCCGAGTTCACCATCCTGCTGGGCTTGGGAGGGGCCTCGGCAAAAATGCGCCGGGCGAGAAACTCGTCACTATTCCATTTGTCCAGCCAACCCGCTGCATAACCCACAACGAACTCCCGGGACCCGCGGCAGTCGGAATAGAGAGCCTCACCGCCGGACAATCCGGCGGGAATCTTTGCTGAAGCCGTTGCCAACAAGGTGGCGATAAGAATGCCCGACATCACGTCTCCCCAAGTCTCAATGACGCGGAGCTTCGATCGGGAAAGTGTCGGAATTTAGCTTCAAACGTGTTATCTTTGGCGCCGCGTGCATAAGTAGAATTGAGCGGCGATTGGTGTGGCTTGCGAGCCCTTTGAGTGACGCCGTATGGTAAAGATGTCTCCCGCCTTCTCCCTTCATTCCTTTTGCTGGTCACCGGAATGAGGGAAGACAGGTTTGACTTTGCCCTGCACCGCGATCGCATACTCGACGTAGACTGCGGGCCCGGCTGGTTCTCGGCGGCAACGGCAGGTCTGCTGCCTCAGGAACTGCAGCTGACGCTTGCCGCCCTTTCATCCGGCATGGCTCGCCCGCTTCCGCGAAGCGATTGCCGATACCTTTCGGCAAGGCGACGGCGCTGTCGAGGTCAGCAGGCAAACCGGGCTGTTGATTAGCCGGAAGACGGCCTAATCGGCCCGCTGACGTTTCCAGCGACGATCGCCACTTGAATGCCATCGGGCAAGGACGATGGCCTTAGCCGTCGTAATGGCCTGAAAGAGCTGCCTCCGTCGACTTCACGACCACCGCGACATTGACGCCCTTGGTGACGACTGCGCCGGTCGCGCGGAGATCGGCTACCGTTTGAAGCCCGCCGGATTTCGGAGCAGCAAGAGGTTGAACGGTCCTGCTGTCGAGATCCGCCACCCAAAGATCATCTTCGCCCTCAATGCTGATAACGACCACTCTAGCCATGCTTTCCCCCTTCCAGTGATTGATACTTAAAATCCTGCTTTCTTCAGACCTTCACGATAAAGATCTTTATGCCATTGCTCTTTACTCGGAACGGACGACAGCCACTTATCCACATCGAAGTCCGGATTGGCTTCGCGAAATCTGCGCACGAACACCCGCGCTTTGTCCTGGCGGCCCAACATTGCGCAGCTTGCGGCTGACAGCCTGTCCGCCAGGCTGGGGTCCGCCATCTGGCTGATGTAATCCAGCGAAGCTTCGAATTCGCCAAGGGCGTAGTTTGCCCCCGCCGCGGTCCAGAAGTAGGTGTCGGGAGCGAGCGGGTTCAACTCTATCGCCCGCTCGATTTTTTTGAGAGCCATGGCCGGGAGCGAGCAATGAACCAGCGTATCCGCATAGTCGGCAATCACGTCGGCATAGTGCGGCGCAAGGTTCTCCGCCACTTCCATTGCCTCAGCGCTTTCATCGAACGCACCCTGCAAAAGCTTGGCCACGCCGAACTCGCGATACCCGTCGGCGAAGTCCGACCGCTTTTCGATCGCCTGCCTCGACGAGTTTTCCGCGGTTTTCAGCAATTCGATATCGCCTCGGGCGGTCAGCAGCCACTCCTTGGAATAGGTCCGCGCCACGGAGCTCAGCGCTGGCGCGAAATCGGGGCTGACGCTAAGCGCGGCTTTCATTTCCTTGCGCGCGCGCCTGAGGTTCGGAAGGGTCAGCCGCGCCAGATGCCGCCGGCCGACGAGGTAGCGATGATAAGCGACCGGGTTCAGATCTTCCCGAAGCGCTTCATGGCGCTCGATTTCGCTCGACACCGAAAGCGCGATCTGTCGGGCAACGGCTCTCCTGTCCTTCAATAGTTCCATGTGATCGAGACTGAATCTCTCGGCCCAGAGAATCTGGTTCTGGTCGAAAAAAATCAGCTGCGCGAACAAGGTCACCTCGTCGCCCACATTGCTGATCCGCGTGTCTAATATGTAGTTGACCCGCTGGCGTTCGAAGAAGGCCTTCTGCGTCTCCGTATGATGGCCGATCTGAACGGCCGAGTGCGGCGCTATGACTTGCAGACTGTTGAAGGCGCAGAAACCAATGGTGATGTCTTCCACCAGGGATGCGGCGAGAAAACCCGCCTCGGGCCGGCTTGATTGATTCCTCGGAAGAAGCAGCACCAGGCGCGGGATTTCGAGCCGGGTCGTTTCGGCTTCCAGGGAAAGGCCGGCTTCAAGCCTTTCTTTCGGAGGCGCTGCGGGATGCAGGGATCGTCCGTCATTGCCAACCGAGCCATCGCGCACTGCGATTCCGCGCAGAATGGAATTATGCCGTTTCTCGAAATGGTTCCGAAGGAGCTCGACCTCTTCCTCCGCCTGGAAGATCGGTATGAGCATCTTCAGCGTCTCCGGATCCTTAGGTTCCGTCTGAAACAGGATAACCGCCGCATTCTTCAGGAGTTCGGATTCCTTGCGCGAGCGCGCCAGCCCGGATGCTGCTCTCAACGTATGGACGAGAATCTCGATATGGCTGCTTTCCCGCTCCGCGAGCCAGCGTTGAAACTCGCGGCTATGGCAGTTGACGGGCCCCAAGAAGGGCTGGTTCATGAGCCTCACGACATGCTCCAGCCGAAGGAGCGGCTCGGCGTCCGCCTCCTTGCCTGGCAGCAGAAGATCGGAAGAAAGAGAGCTCCGCTCCAGCGAGACAAGATTGCCATGCAGCGAAATCAGAGCCACGCCGAGCTCGGCCTGACGGGCATTGATCCTCGAAATCACCTTTCGCAAGGTCGAAAGCGCCACGCCCTTGTCAGCCTCGCCCCAGAGGAAACGAGCCAAGGTCGATCGATCCGCTGACCCTTGATCGGCGGTCAACAAATAGGCAAGAAGCAGAAGCCCCTTCTCCGGGAAGGCGACCACGTTTCCGCCTCGGTCGACAAGCTGCAAGCTGCCGAAAGTCTTCAGAACGAAAGTCATTTTGCGTTTAAGTCACCACGTGATGCAATACGCGTGAAACCGGATGCGCGATCTGCAACAAAAGAAGACGCCAAGTCTATGCGGCCGGCACTCTGTCTTAACCTCCTCAGAAATTCAACAAACTTGTGCCGTGCAAACCTTGCCTTATCTCCAACTGAAGTTTCCGATGTCCGTCGCCGTCCGCTTTAGCGGCCCCCGCAGATGGAGCGCCGCTGCCTTCGTCTAGGCTCGCAGGTGGAGAAACGGCCCCGCCATCTCGCCAGTCGCGGCGACCGAGCGACCCTCAGACCTTCTCTTTCTTCCTGGTCTTTTCCTTGGGTTCCACCGGCGCATCGGGCGTCGGCGCCAAAAGCTTGCGCAGCGATGCGATCTTGTCCTTTACCAGCGGCCGGAAGCGCGTCGCACGATAGGGCATATCGGCCGCGCCGTAGCCCTCCGGCCCGTCATCGTTGCCGCGATGAATCTCCGCGAGCTTCACGCCGATGAAGGTGCCGTCGACATAATGCGTATATTCGCCGACCCAGCGGATCGTGTAGATCTCGCCCTTGCGGATGAGCTGGTCGATGCTGACATGCTTGAAAGTATCGTTGATGCAGACGACCTTCTGGCCGACATGGAACTCATAGCTCATGGATCAAACTCGCTAACGGCAATTCGCCTCGCCGCTCTATAGCGCGCCCAGGCGCCGGGATGAACCCCTTTCTGGAGTTGGCGGGCTTGCTCGGACGACCTGGGTCAGTTGCAATAGACCCTGCCGCTCTTGCGGGAGCGCAGGTCGAAGTGGAAATGGTTCCAGTGTTCCGGGTTGCTGCCCGGTCCGAGCACCGTGTTGAAATAGCGGCAGCTGTCGCTGCGAACGGCTTTCAAGAGCCGGCCCTCGCGGAAGGAGAAGAGCCCCTTCTTGCGCACGTCGATCGCGTGCCCGTTCTTCAGCACGAATTTGCCGACATCGATGGCGTTGCCGCGGGCATGTTCCGACATCGGATTATATCTCTGCCGGCTGTTGTTCATACGACGGCAGGAATAGCCACCCAGCGGCTGGATCGTCCTGATGCCGCTCCAGTAGCGATAGCGGGCTGACGGCGCCAGCTCGTTCTTCACCCATTTTGCGAAGGCAAGCGTCACCTGGCAGTTCAGCGTCACCGCCGGCTTCACGCCGATATTGCCGGAAAGCCCCTTTAGCGACACCGGATAAGGCACCTGGCAGGCCGGCCCTTGCGAGATCGGCGGCTTCTCATCGAAGAGCACGCCCATGCGCTTCAGCTCGCGTCGGCAGGCGAGCTCGGAAGCCGGCATGACGCTCGGGTCAACAGGTGCTGCGGGCTGGCTCATCATCGGATTGTTCGGCCGGAGCATCGCCATTTCCTCGGCCTCGTCCTCTTCAGGAACACGGGTCGGGGCCACGACGGGGCTGCCATCACTCCAGGTCGGCGCCCGGCTCATCTGCGCTTGTGCTGCCGGCAGCGGAATCGCCTGCGGCGCGGGCTGGTTCAGCTGGGTCGGTGTGTCGGTGCCGATGCCGTCGACGACGGGCTCGGTGGCGTTGCCTTCGGCGATTTGCTGTTGTTGCTCCTGCGCCAAACCGACGACCGGCTCGGCCCCGAGCTCGTCATCCATGTTGACGCCGCCGGAGGGGATGGCAAGGTTCTGCGTGCCGCCCCAATTCTCGGTCTGCTGGCCTGCCGCCATCGCTTCGTCGCTGTCGATCATCGGCAGCCGGCCGGACCGCCTGCCCGGCGCGGCGCGCGCAGCTTGGCCACTTCCGGCAAGGTTCGGCGTATCGAGATAATCAACGGATCCCTGGCTGCTGCCGACAGGCGCACCGGAAACGGGATAGGAGGCCTGACTCTCCACCGGCGGCATGCGCACTGCAGGCGCCATACGCGCGGCCGGCGCCCGCGCCGGCGAGATCGAACTGACCCTGGTGCCGTTGTCGACATTGGCCGGCGGCGTGAGCCCGTCACTGATCGAACAGGTCGTCAGCGCCGCCGAGAGCAGCACGGGCAGGAAGGCTCGCCGAGGAAAGGAAACAAACGCCATACTCTTATCGCTTCCGTAGGCCGGCCGCAGAGTGACCGAAAAAACTCGGTCCAATTTTAGTTAAAAACGGTGAATGAAAACTTACCGGCACAATCTGAAGGCGACGAAAATGAAAAAGGCCGGTCGCCCGGCCTCTGATTTCTGCTGCTTCTCACGCTGCCCGTGTGTATCTGGCCTCTGCCGGCCGCCCCGCCTCGCGCAAGCGGAAATTCGAAAGCAGCGCCTTCAGCTGGGTGCTTTCGTCGGCGAGCGTGCGGCTGGCCGCGGTCGTCTCCTCGACCATTGCCGCATTCTGCTGCGTCATCTGGTCCATGTGATTGACGGAGCTATTGATTTCGTTCAGTCCGGTTGACTGCTCGCGCGCCGCCGTCGCGATCGAGGAGACGTGATCGTTGACCTGGTTGACCAGCGCCTCGATCTCCAGCAGCGCGTCACCCGTCGAGCGCACCAGCGCAACCCCGCCCTCCACTTCGGCCGCCGAACTGCTGATCAGCGCCTTGATCTCCTTGGCCGCATTGGCGGAACGCTGGGCGAGTTCGCGCACTTCCTGGGCGACGACGGCAAAGCCGCGGCCCGCCTCGCCGGCTCGCGCAGCCTCGACGCCGGCGTTCAGCGCCAGAAGGTTCGTCTGGAAGGCAATCTCGTCGATGACGGAGATGATCTGGTTGATGCGGCTCGAGGACTCCTCGATCCGGCCCATCGCGGTCACGGCGTTGCGGACGATTTCGCCGGAGCGGCCGGCGCTCGCCTTGGTCTCGGCCACCATCTCGCGCGCCTCGTTGGCCCGCTCGGATGCGGTCTTTACCGTTGCGGTGATCTCGTCGAGCGCAGCCGCCGTCTCTTCGAGTGCCGCCGCCTGCTGTTCCGTGCGCTTCGACAGATTCCCCGTCGCCTCGCTGATGTGGGACGCGCTGTCGTTGACGACACGGCTTGATTCGGCGATCGCATGGATGACGCCGTTCAGCGCATCGACGGCGGCGTTGAAGTCGCTCCTGAGCTTGGCGTAGTCCTCGCCGATATCGCCGATCGAAACCGTCAGGTCGCCACCCGCCAGCTTTTCCAGGCCGACGCCGAGCGCTTGCATGGCATGGCTCTGCCGATCGGAGACGGAGCGCAGGCTCGCCTCGTTGCCGCGGCGCTCTTCTTCGATCTGCTGCTGTCTCTCGTCTTCCCGCGCGCGCAACGCACTGCGCTCGTCGACAGAGTCACGCAGCACCAGCAGCACCTTGGCCATCTGCCCGACCTCGTCGCGATACTCGCTTCCGGCAATCTCTACCGATGCCTCTTCGGCGGCAATCGCATGCATCGCTTTTTTCAGCCGGGCAATCGGCGCCGTCACGCTGCGCACGATGGCGAAGGCGATCGCGATTGTCGCTGCGGCGCCGATCAGGCAAGCCATAGCGGCCCAGATCACATTGTGACGATAGAGCGCTGCGAGGTCGTCCCCATAGACACCAGTTCCGACGATCCAGCCCCACGGCTCGAAACCGGCGACATAGGAATATTTCAGCACCGGCTCGTCAGCGCCCGGCTTCGGCCAGTAATAATCGACGAAGCCTTTGCCGTCCTTCTTCACCTTGTTGACGAACTCGACGAACAGGAACTTGCCTGTGGGGTCCTTCATCTGGGAGATATCAGTGCCGTTCAGCGCCGGCTTGATCGGGTGCATCACCATCTTGGGATGCATGTCGTTTATCCAGAAATAGCCGTCGGCGCCGTAGCGCATGGCGCCGATCACGTCCTTGGCGGCCGCCTGCGCCTGCTCGCGGGTCATCGTGCCCGCCTGTTCCATCTTGTAATATTTGTCGAAGATGCCGAGCGCCGTCGCATCCAACTGCGCCAGCCCTGCCTTCCGCTCCTCTTCCAGCTCCGAATAAGAGTAGTTCAGAAAGAAGACCATCGTCGCCGCCAGCACGGCAAGGCTAAATCCGACGAGGCAATAAAGGCGGGTAGAAATCTTGACGTTGCGCATGAGGTTCCCGGCGATTCTATAAGTGAGATCAGCCCCATTCTGCACCACCTGAATTACTGGAGCGTAAAGCTTAATTAGCTACCACTAAAATACCACTCGATTGAAGGGTGATTGTATATTAACCGACTGAAATTGAACAAAATTCGGATCGAGCCCGATACCACATTTCTTCAGCCGCTCCTTATTCCAGCTTGCCAAACAAAGTGATGCTCCTGCCTCTGCCGTCTTTTACAGCCTCCAACCTTTCCACTAGGGTGCTCATCAATGAATCGCCCGCCCTATGACAAACCCTAGATGGAGAGCCCTTGATGACCGACGCTGCCAAGCCGAGAGGCGAACTGACTTTGCGCACGCTCGCCATGCCAGGCGATGCCAATCCGGCCGGTGATATTTTCGGCGGCTGGGTCATGGCGCAGATGGACCTTGCATCGGGCATCCGCGCAGCCGAGCGAGCCAAGGGCCGAGTCGTCACCGCCGCCGTCAAGGAGATGGCCTTCGAGCTGCCGGTCAAGATCGGCGATACGCTGTCGGTTTACACCTATATCGAGCGTGTCGGCCGCACCTCCATCACGCTGATTGTGGAAGCATGGGCGCATCGCGCGCGTTATGCCAAGATGGAAAAGGTAACCGCCGGCACTTTCATCATGGTGGCATTGGATGAAGAGGGTAAACCCAAAGCAGTCCCTGCGGAGTGACAAACCTGAAGCCCAAGGGATAGAGGATGGAAACGGTCAGCTCTCCGGAGGTCTTCCTTCACATCAAGGTGGTGATGGGCATGGTCATCAGCCTCTCCCTTGCGAGGCTGCTCACCGGCGTTGCGGGCATTGTCCAGCATCCGGCCAAGGCGCGCGTCTATGCGGTCCACCTTGGCTGGGCGCTGTCCCTGTTCCTCTTCATCATCCATATCTGGTGGTGGGAGTACCGCCTGCAAGCTGTGCCCGCCATCGGCTTCGGCATCTATCTCTTCCTCATCTGCTTCTGCAGCCTGTTCTTCCTGCTCTGCGCCCTGCTCTTCCCGGCGAGTCTCGATGAATATGGCGGCTACGAGGAATATTTCTTTTCGCGGCGCAGATGGTTCTTCAGCATCCTCGGCCTGATCTATGCCGTCGATATTCTCGACACCGCGATCAAAGGGCCGGAGCGCATCCTCTCGCTCGGCTGGGAATATCCCGCCCGCAATATGATCTACATCCTCCTCTGCGCCATCGCCGCCTATACCGCCAACCGCCGCTTTCACACGACCTTCCTCATAGCGAACCTGCTCTATCAGGTCAGCTTCATCTTCCGCCTTTATGATGTATTGGAGTGAGGAGCGGTCGGGCGAAGCCCGAGCAATCGATCCAGTGAATCGATTGCAGCGACGAACGTCCTGAGCCCAAGCGAAGGACTGGGCAGCGGCAGAGCAGCACGATCTCTCCTCCCTCATGCCTGTGCTTGTCACAGCCATGAGGGAGGAGAGGCTAGCGTCACCCCTCACACCTTTAAAAACTGTGACCCCTTATCAAATCCCAACCCGGGAAAAATCTTCCCCGTCAGATCATCCACACCGACATCGAACTGCCGATAAAGCATCGCCGCCGCCACCTCGCGCACGTCGGCGGTCGGCATCAGGTCACGGTCGTCGAGCAATTGCCCGTCGCCGAGCCCCGGCCACTTGCCGAGGATGCGGCCACCGTTGATCGAGCCGCCTGCTATTAGCGCGCAGCCGCCGGTACCGTGGTCGGTGCCGCCGGAACCGTTCTGGCGGACGGTGCGGCCGAATTCTGTCATGGCGAGCACCACGGACTTACCCCAGACATCCGGCCCGAGCACCGTCTTCAACGTATTGATCGCCTGGGCGAGATCCTGCGCCGGCCGCTTGAACTGGCCGGCCTGGCCAATATGCGTGTCCCAGCCCGTGATCGAGAAACTGGCGATGCGGTAGTCGCCCTTCAGCATCTTGGCTGCGAGCGCAGCGACATCGGCGATCTTTTCCCCATGCTGGCCATCCGGCTCGATCATCATCGAGGCGGTGTCGGCCCGCGTCGCCTCGGCAAGGGCTTCGGCGAAGGGCGGATCGCCGGCATAGAGCCGCGCCAGAAACTGCATCTCGTCACGCGCCGGCGCCATGTTGGAATCCGACGCCCAGACGTCGACATTGTTCGGTCCGGAGAGAATGAGCTCCGTCGATGTATTAACATCAATGGCCTTGCGGGCCTCCGACCGCGGAATGACGGCGAGCGCCCGGTTCAGCCAGCCGGTCTTTTCCTCGGCAACATGTTCGCCGCCGGATTCCAGCATGTCCTGCCCGTCGAAATGGCTGCGCTGGTCGCGATAGGGCGTGGAGACCGCATTTACGAAGGCGAGCTCTCTGCTCTTCCAAAGCGGCATCAGTTCGGCGGCGGCGGGATTGAGGCCGAAATGCCCGTCCAGATCGAGAAGCCCGGTATCCGGCGTCAGTGCTAGGGTCGGCCTGAGCGCTGCAAAACCGGAATCGCCGTAAGGCTGCACCAGGTCGAGCCCGTCCATCGCGCCGCGCAGCACGATGGTGACGAAACGACTATCGCCCGGCATTGCCGCGAAAGTGACGGGCGTGAAGACGGGGGCAGCGGCAAGACAGCAGGCCGACGTCAGAAAGCCGCGGCGGGAAAGCAAAATCCGGTTCATGGCGAGCCTCCTATCGGCGGTTGAATTCCGGCGATGCCAGCACCAGCGTCAGGCCGCTGATCTTGTTCGGAGCCTGCGACACCACGCGCATCGTCTCGTCGCGCGCGGCATCGGCAAGCGTCGATCTCAGGAACGCGCGCGGATCGTCATCGCCGCCGAACTGCGCCGCAGCCCGCCTCGCCCAAGCCAGGCGTTCGGCGATCTGGCCGCCGGTGATCCAGGCGGAAAAGCCTTCCTCGAAACCGGCCGGGCTCGGCGGCTGCCAGGTCGGCTGCCCCATGTGCCTCAGCGCCCCTTGTCCCAACGCCCGCGCCGTCCGAAAGGACTTGAGCCGCTTCTCCCTCGCCTCGCCAGCAGGATCCGTCGTCACCGGCGACCCCGCCAGGCCAGGCGTATTCGCCGCCATGTCGCCCTTATCTGTGCCCTGCTGGTTGGCCGCCAGGAAGCTGCCGACGACACCGTTGACCGGGCCCGCATTCAGTGCCCTCAGACCCGCGACGACATAGTCGAACGGCTGGCGCGCCTTGGCGCCTTCGTTCTGCCAGGCAGCGGGATGGTCGAGCATGGCGGTGTAGACGGCGGTGAGATCGCCATCCGTCTTCTTCCAGGCCGCTTCCATATCCGAGACCATCCGCTCGTCGGGCTGATCGGAGACGAAGTGAATTGCGAGCTTGCGGCTGATATGCGCCGCTGTCTTCGGATGGACCGAAAGGTCGTCGAGCATGTCGAGATAATCGTCGCGCGAGCGCCGGCGCCCACCGTAGCTGACACCAAGCACCTCATGCGCACCGGGTTCGGAAATATTCGGCCGGAAGGCGATCTCCATCTCCTTACGGTCGATTGTGAGCCCCGTGAGCACCATGGCCGCAGCGGTGACATCCGCCTGTGTGTAGGCGCTGCCGGCGCCTAGCGTGTGCAGTTCCAGGAGTTCGCGGCCGAGATTTTCGTTCAGCCCCTTGTTGCGCTTGATGCCGCCAGCCGACTCGGGCCCGAGCGAATCCGCCTGGTCGAGATAGATCAACATGGCGGGATGCGCGATGGCGCTGCGCAGGAGATCGCCGAACCTGCCCGATATGAACGGCCGGATCGCCTCGGCCTCGTAGAGCGGCACGATAAGGCGCATCGGCAGGCTCTTGCTGGCGCTGGTGGAGAAATGATCGGTCCAGAAGGTCGAGAGCCGTTCGTAAAAGCCGTAGGGCGAAAGCACCGCCTGCATCAGCCGCAGATTCACATCGTGCTGGAACTGCTGCTGCGCCTGGCGCTGCACGGCTTTGCGCATCTCGCGCCGCGTCGGATCGTCCGTTACCGTCTTGGCATCTTCCCGCATCTGCTTCAACTGCGCCTGCAGGCTTAGGATCGCCCGGTGGCGCATGTCGGGGCCGCCGAGCGGAAAATCCGGTGTCGCCGACGCCCCTTTGGACAGCTGCCCGATCAGCTCATCCTTGCTTCGGGGCGCCGCCTCCCCCGGTCGAAAACCATAGCCGAACCGGATCGCCGCCATCGTCGGGAAAGAGAGGCTCATAGCCGATCACTCCTGATCACTTGATGGTGACAGGCTGACAGCCGATTGCGACGGCAATCTGTGGGAAATGCGGCGATATCGCGACATGGACGATTTGTAATTTACTGAAAAGGTTCAGTTTTATCGCTGAAGACGGAGGATGCTCGATTGCTGAGGTCCAACCCTTCCGGCTCTAGGCCGCCAAAATGGTGCAGAGTTAGAAGCCACGACAGCAATTCGAAAAGAAAGGCCGGCAACACCTGCCGCCAGCCTCTTTGACCGCCGGTAGAGCTAGATCCGCATGAAACGCGCCGATGGCGAGCGGCACCGGCCCCGGCGCATAGACCCGGAGCGGCGCAACGGGCACGGCGATCAGCGCGACCATAACAATCGCCCGCTCTTGGCCTTGGCGCACCTGACTAAATCACTTTGCCCCGGCACGCCCACGCCACCGACGCGAACGACCGCGGCCCATCGGGCTCGCCGGCCTCGTAAGCCGACCTGACGGCAGCATCAACCGCCCTGCGCTTCGTTGGCTCCAGCCCTGCCACATACCTGCCGAGCGGACCCTCGCCGGCTGCGATCGGTTCCCAATAGTCGTCGAAGGAATGATATTCCATCCGCACCAGGAGCGAGGTTTCCTCGACATCGGAAAGGCCCTGCGCGACGAAGGTCCGTTTCATTTCCCCCGGCCGCATCATCGGCTGGAAACAATATCTGCGGCGCAGCGGCAGCGCGTCGTCGTCGAGCATGACGGCCGTATCCCACATCATCCGCATGCCCGACATACCGCCGTAATGGTCCCAGACGGCGGCGGCGACCACGCCGCCGGGTCGGACGACGCGGGCCATCTCGGACACCGCCTTGCCCGTCTCCGGCACGAAGTGCAGCACCAGCAGCGACATCGCCCTGTCGAAACGGTCGTTCTCGAAAGGCAAGGCGCAGGCGTCCGCCTGTTGGATTGATATGCGTGGATCGGTATTGGCCCGCTTCGCCGCCTCGACGAAAACAGGCGAATAATCGATGGCGGCGATCTCCCGCGGGCCGGGTGTTTGCGCAAGCGTAAAAGCCAGGCTGCCGGTGCCGCAGCCGACATCGAGCACGCGATCGCCATCCTCCAGCCCAGTAAACTCGATGAGCATCGGAGCCAGCTTCCGGCTCCACCGGCCCATCAACCGCTCATAACCATCCGCACTTTCGACATGGAAACTCGACGGCATGGAAGCCTCCCCAAGGACGATGGCTCATTATGGACCCGCCGTCGGCGGCCGCAAGCGGATAGTCGCTGTCGGCTGCCGGATCTTTCCCTCCCTCATCCTCGGCCCCGCGCCGAGGATATGCCGCCCGTCAACTGCCGGGAGCGCGTCATGCACGTCGTCTACCCAGCAGCCGCCACCTGTCGCCCCTGGTCAAGGCCTTCATCGAACTGGCCACTACGTGGCTGAACGCGGGACCAGGCCTCGCAGTGGTATTGCGATAAATCCGCACCACTTCCTTCACTGAACGAGAAACTCCGGTCCGGTGCTCCGCGACGTCAGCTTGAGCCGACGACTTTGAGGTTGACTTGTCGGCCAGACGCTTGGTCCTTGCCACCCAAAGGGTCAGAAGACAGCGTTCTTGCCTTCGTAATCTCTACGCAGGGACTGCGCTCGCGAAAGCGCGCTGGCGATCCTCTCGTCGGTGAAGGGCTTGGCGATCACATCGAGAGCGCCTTCGATGCCGTTTCCGACGCTTTCCGGACTGCCGGTGACGAAGATCACGTCGACGCCGTGGCGATCGATCAGCCGGCGCGCGAGCTGCGCGCCGCTCAAACCGTCGGCAAGGCCGAGATCGACCAGTGCGACATCGCTTCTCTGAGCATAGGCGAGCGCCTGCTCGATTGTCGAAACCGGCCCGACAGTCTGGTGGCCAGCATCCTGCGCGATGCGCTCGAGTTCCATGGCAATGATGTTCTCGTCTTCAACGATCAGGACTTTCATGGATCTTCCTCCTCCCATGGGCAAGCGGGCCGCCGGGCACACCGACGGCAACCGCTACAACGCAACTTGCCCTCGAAAGTTTCCGAGGTAAAAGGAATGCGTGTCGAAATGATAACTGATTTCCTCGTGTCATCGGCGCTACCGTTCGATGCTGCCATTGCGCCGGATCTTCCGTTGCAGGAGCAGGATGCCATAGAGCAGCGCTTCGGCCGTCGGCGGACAGCCGGGAACATAGATGTCGACCGGCACCACGCGGTCGCAGCCGCGCACGACGGAATAGGAATAATGGTAGTAGCCGCCGCCATTGGCGCAGGAGCCCATGGAGATGACGTAGCGCGGTTCCGGCATCTGGTCATAGACCTTGCGCAGCGCAGGCGCCATCTTGTTGCACAGTGTGCCCGCGACGATCATCAGGTCCGACTGCCTTGGGCTTCCGCGCGGGGCGACGCCGAAGCGCTCGACATCGTAGCGCGGCATGGACATCTGCATCATTTCGATGGCGCAGCAGGCAAGGCCGAAGGTCATCCACATCAGCGAGCCCGTGCGCGCCCAGGTGATGAGTTCGTCGGTGCTGGTGACGAGAAAACCCTTGTCGGCAAGCTCGGCATTGATGGTGCCCATCATCGGGTCGCCCTGCCACTGTTCGCCCGGGAACTGAAAATTGCCGGGCGTCGGCTGCGGTTGCGTGAAGCGCGGCATCGTCTTCTCCTGTGAGCCGACCTCAAACACAGTCCAGACGACAAAGTTCCAGCGGCGGCCGCCTGGTACGATAACGGACTCGCGTTTCCTGGTATGTGTTCTAGGATGCGGCGCTCACGGTGAAGGGATCGCCCCACCAGATCTAGTCCTTGTCCAGGAACCAGTTGATGGCGGCGTCGCTCCGGCGTCGGGAAAGCGGCAGTTTCCGAACGGAATGAATGCGGCTGATCCCTCCCTCGCCAGCCGCAGCGCCTTTTCGGCATGCGCCGCGCGAGGCGCGGGAAGCAACATCAAAACAACGCGTGCAGTCTGGTCATCAGCCCCTCAGCGTTGCCGGGCACTATGCATGGTCAGTGGCCGGCAAGGCAACCGGAGCCATTTCAGATCCGCTGACCTCTCTCCATCGTCACGCCAACTCTCCAGTCCAGCACGCTCGGCTAGGTTCAGGATCGCGCCTTTGCGCTTTCCTCCCGGAACGCCGCCTCGCCGGCATCGGAGACCTCGACCCACTTCTTGTCGGGCTCGGCGTCGGCAACGTAACTGTCGTGCCAGTTCCACCATTTGTAGGTAGCCGTCTGCGGATAGCCCGCAGGCGAATCTTCCCAGACTTCCTGGCGTCCGAGCGGCGTGATGTCGAGATAGTTCCAGGTGCCGCCCATCTGCTCGTCGCCTCGGTTGTTGACGAAATAGGTGCGGAAGATGCGCTCGCCGTCGCGGTAGAAGACATTCGTGCCGTGCCATTCGTCGACACCGAAATCCTTATCGAAATCGTCGGTGATTGTCACCCACGGCATCGTCCAGCCCATCTGCTCCTTCAGCCTCGCTATGTCGGCTTGCGGCGCGCGGGAGGCGAAGACCAGAGTCGTATCGCGGGCGTTGAGATGGGCGACATGGGCGACCTGATCGGCCACCATCGAGCAACCGCGGCAGGCATGCTCCGGCCAGCCGAAGACCCCAGGTTCGAAAAAGGCGCGATAGACGATAAGCTGGTGACGGCCTTCGAACAGGTCGTGAAGGCTGAGCCTGCCCTGCGGCGCTTCGAAAGCATATTGCCTTTCGACAGCCATCCACGGCATCCGCCGCCGCTCGGCGGCGAGCGCGTCGCGGGCACGTGTATGCGCCTTTTCTTTCGCGAGAAGCTGCCTGTGAGCCGCGTCCCAAGCCTCCTGCGACACGACAGGCGGCCTCTGCATGGCCTGTCCGCTCTTTCCATTCCCGGCAGTTGCAGTCATCGCTTGAATCTCCTCATTGGCGCGAGTTCCCGCGCCTCCTGTTCGAAAGCCGATGCATCGTGCATCGGTCCGACATAGTTTCGCATCGGACATCGAACAGTGGGAGTAACAACTGTGTCTGTTATCCCACGGCCAACGCAGTTGGTCCGTAGGCCAACGCACTTGGTCCGTAGGCCGACGCAACGGCTCCGCCCGTGGCTATGAAACCTCCTCAACCAACACAACAGTTGCCAAAACCTACTTAGTGACGGAAGATTCACCACGGCCATTGGATCGTGCGACATGACGACAGAATCCACCTTCTCAGAGCAGGCAAGACACGGCAGCGCCAGGATCTGCCGCGGCTGTTGGGATCAGATGCATATGCCGATCCCGATCGGCGGGCCGCTCGCGCTCCCCTTCCGCGCCCTCGGCATCACCCGCAGCAAGATGAACCCCGATATCTGCACGATCTGCGAGCGCTCCTTCCAATATGTGAAGAAGCAGCGCCAGATCACCGTCGACGCCACTATCCTGTTCGCCGACATAAGGGGCTTTACCGATCTTTCGGAACGCATCGAGGCAGTGCGCTTGAGCGAAATCGTCAGCCTGTTCCAGGATCGCTGCGCCCAGGCGATCTGGGCGCACGACGGCATTGTCAACAAGCAGATGGGCGACGGCCTGATGGCGATCTTCAATTTCCCGATCATCCGCAAGGATCACGCCAGTGCGGCGATCGGCGCCGCCAGGGAGATCCAGCGGAACTGCGCTGCGGCGCTAGGCGGGCTGGCGCTTGACTCCCTGCCAGGCCGCACCCTGGGCGTCGGCGTCGGCATCCATTCCGGCGAGGTCCAGATCGGCGAATTCTCGAGCTTCCGCAGCGATTTCACCGCGATCGGCGGCGTCGTCAACCAGGCCGCAAGGCTCGAATCCCAGGCGGCTGCCGGCGAGATTCTGATCTCGGCCGAAACAGCCGCGAAGGCTCCCGAACTCGCGGCAGACGCCGAAACGCGAATGCTGACGCTGAAGGGCATCGAACAGCCGGTGCAGGCAAGCGTTCTGGTCAAGCGCTGAGTGACGGCGATCGCGGCCTTCTCAAAGGATCATCCCGCCGCCGATCGGCGTAGCATTGATCTTCGTCTTCAGGAAACCGCCGGGCGGGCCTAACCGCTTCGGCGGCCTGCCACAGGCCATGGGTTTCGGCCAGGCGATTGGAAGCTATTTCAAGAACTACGTGAATTTCAGCGGCAGAGCGGGCCGATCGGAATTCTGGTACCCGACGCTCTTCGTCTTTCTCGTCGCCATCGTTTTGTATGTCGTGGATCGGAGCGGAACCTTGAACCTGATCTGGTGGCTGGCTACGTTTCTTCCGTCGATCGCCATGGCCGCCCGACGCCTTCACGACAGCAACCGCAGCGGATGGTGGCAGCTTCTTGCACTGTTATTTCCCATTGGATCGGTTGTCGTCCTCGCATGGTACTGCAGGGCGTCGACAGTGGAGGACTCCAGAGAAGCCGTCTTCGCTTAAGCAAATGTGAGAATGGATCTCGCGGGCAAAAGCGCTGCCTTCGCTGACACGGCCTATCCGTTGCGCAGACTGCGGAATGCGCAGTCCGCTTCCAACGCCAAGCATTTCCTGAGCGTAGACCGGTGCCCTGACTCGATCTCAATGCAATCAGCCGGGCAGCTTGCAGCCCTTGCTCATGCCGGCGGACTGCATAGCCGAGACCTTGCCTTTGGACGCTGCAATTTCCCCTTCCTTGTCTCCGCCGGCGACGCTGCCGATTGGAACGCCGACGAGGAAGACGCCGAACGCATCGCCGTTCGCTGCGCTGATCTGCTGCTTGGAGAGATCGTCGAGCTTGGCCTTCTCTTTCTTGAGCTCGACGGCGAGCGCCTCGCAGCTGAGGTTGGTATAGGCGGCCATCGGTATATCAACCTGTACGATGGCGTCAGGACGTTTGGCGCAGCCGGCCAGTGCCGCGACCGCCACGAGTACAATAATGATCTTTTTCATGAATGGTCCCCAGTTCCCGCGGCAGCTGTAACATTGCCGCCCGCATTGCGGGAGATCAGTAAGCCTTCAACCACAGACTTTTATCCGCGGGGCATGCATTGCCGGAGATGGATCAAGGCTGCGGACCATGCTTTTAAGGAATCGATGGCTCGCGCGCCCTAAGCTCGCTGCCGATCGACCATTTCGATGGATTGGACACGTCCAGTGATATTCCTTCCGACGGCCGCTGTGTGAGGGATCGCTGGTTTTGACGGCGCCCGGACGGTAGCTGGCGAGGCCGGCAAATGTCCCGCGTCTGCCTAGTACTTCATGTTCCGCAGTTCCGGAAAATCATAGTACCGCAGTCGCTTATCGTGGCAGCGATCATCGTTCCTTCTTAGGTACAGTATCATGTCGTGTTGCAAGCCCAGGCCGATATAGGACCAGTTCGGGTTGCTGCGTTCCGTCGTGCGCGTGCAATAGGCATATATCTGCTTTTCCGGATTAAGCAGAACCACGCTGGAAATCTCGGCCTTTACGAAGTTCCCCGGCTTAATCGTTCCCCGCAGAGCGTCGACGTACTCGTGTCGGACGGAGCTGGACGGCGGGCGCTGCGAATCTGCTACTGATTGCGGTGCCGGAGCTTGGCAGCCCGCCAGAGCCATCAGGGCAGCGTAAGCAAGGGATCTAAACTTCATTCAGTTGATCTCGCTTTATCAATGGTCGACAGATGGGATTTAAAGAAGCTGGTATAAGCCTGTGCTTCGCGGCTCCACCCTCTCAGGCCGCGCAGATCCGAGCCGCGGCTCAACGAGCTCTTGAACGGCGACGCGGCCGAAGCCCTTGTCCTGCGTCAGGTCTTCATGCCGGTCAGCTCAGGAAACGGGTAGTAGCGCAGCCGCTTGTCCTTGCAACGATAGTCATTCGCCGTTGCGCCGAGGATTTGGCCTTCCGTAAAGGAGACGCCGAGATAGGCCCAGTCGCCCCAGCTGCGCTTGGGCACCACCCGCACACAATAAGCATAGATCTTCTTCTCGGGCTCGAGCAGCACCACGCTTGAAATCCGCGCCCAGACGACTTCGCCCGCTTCGTGTCTATAACTTCTCTTGAATACGATATCGATGAAGTTCTGCCTGATGTCACTGGAGGGAGGACGCTGGGAATCTGCAACGGATTGCGAAACGGGGGCGTTGCAGCCCGCCAGCATCAGCAGGGCTGCGCAAGCAAGGACTTTTATTTTCATTCAGATGAATCTCCAAAGAATCGAGCGCGACAACGCTGCGAATTCTACAAACACAACGGGAACAATATTTGCAATACATGAAAATAGACATTGTCGACGCCGCGCATGTGGCCGCGTCAATCCATCTATACCGGACGATCTGAAGAGGAATTTGCACCCCCTTCCCCATCATCATTGATCGAGACGCCAGCTTCCAGCGCCGCAAGGATAAAAGCCTGCCGCACCGTTTCAGCCGGCATGCGTCCGGCAAGCCAGGCACGGCAGAAGTCGATCGCCCTCTGCTGATGGACGCCGCCATTCACCGGCCAGTCGGTGACGAGTGCGTAAAGCGCATCCTGCGGTGAGCGGAGAACCAGCCGTTCGCCGGTATCAAGATCGATAGAGATCGGTTTTTTCCAGAAGGCGGAATGGTCGCTAATGGCAGTCGCACCTGACGCTGAGATGACATAGGACTAACTGCTGAAGGCCGATGCCGGTTCCAGTGCGGACCGAAG
The DNA here is from genome assembly GCF_005862215.1 of Rhizobium sp. MHM7A. Taxonomy (NCBI): domain Bacteria; kingdom Pseudomonadati; phylum Pseudomonadota; class Alphaproteobacteria; order Hyphomicrobiales; family Rhizobiaceae; genus Rhizobium; species Rhizobium sp. MHM7A. The sequence goes on along the minus strand of NZ_VCHT01000002.1, from coordinate 785,474 downwards.
GAAGGCCCTGTGGCTCCGCGGAGGCGTCGAATGGCAAGACGGGCGCTCCGGCCGCCGCCATAAGAATTGTTGAGCCAATCCGAATGATTCATTCGTTTCCCTTTTGTACTCTTTGCCTCTTCCCTTTCGCGCTGACTCTCTCCATATTCGCGCCATGGCCAGATCTCCGAAAAAATCTTCGCCCTCGAATGGTTTCGAGGAAGCCCCGCAATCGTCCTTCGAAGGCGCCCCGCTCTCCGGCTCCGTCGCCGATTGGGTGAGGCAGCTTGAGGCCGATGCCGAAGCATCCGGCGTCGAGAGCCAGCGTGAGATTGCCTCCAAGGCTGGCAAGCACCGGAAGAAGGTGGAGAACGCGGCGCGCAAGCATTCGGAGGCCGTCAGCGTCAACAAGAAGGCGACCGTCGGCAAGACGGCCCGCGGCGTCTCGATCGGCGGTTCCTCCGACCCGAAGACGCGGGCCGCCGCCGGTCTCAACCCGGTGGCCGGCCTCGACATCTCGTTGGAGGATGCCGGCAGTTTGGCGCCTGGCGGCGTCACCGCCACGGTGGAGGCGCTGTCGAAGCTGATCGAAAGCGGCAACCCGCTGCACAAGAACGGCAAGATCTGGACGCCGCACCGCCCTGCCCGCCCGGACAAATCCGAAGGCGGCATCACCATCCGCATGGCTTCGGAATACAAGCCGGCCGGCGACCAGCCGACGGCGATCCGCGACCTCGTCGAGGGCCTGCAGAGCGGCGAGCGCAGCCAAGTGCTGCTCGGCGTCACTGGCTCGGGCAAGACCTTCACCATGGCCAAGGTGATCGAGGAGACGCAGCGCCCGGCTGTCATCCTGGCGCCGAACAAAACGCTGGCCGCCCAGCTCTATTCCGAATTCAAGAACTTCTTCCCCGACAATGCGGTGGAATATTTCGTTTCCTATTACGATTACTACCAGCCGGAAGCCTATGTGCCGCGCTCCGACACCTATATCGAGAAGGAAAGCTCGATCAACGAGCAGATCGACCGCATGCGCCACTCGGCAACGCGCTCGCTGCTCGAACGTGACGATTGCATCATCGTCGCCTCGGTCTCCTGCATCTACGGTATCGGCTCGGTCGAGACCTATACGGCGATGACCTTCCAGATGTCGGTTGGCGACCGGCTGGACCAGCGCCAGCTGCTGGCCGATCTCGTCGCCCAGCAATATAAACGCCGCGACATGGATTTCACCCGCGGCTCCTTCCGCGTGCGCGGCGATACGATCGAAATCTTCCCTGCCCACCTCGAGGATGCCGCCTGGCGCATCTCGATGTTCGGCGACGAGATCGACGCCATCACCGAATTCGACCCGCTGACCGGCCAGAAGACCGGCGACCTGAAATCGGTGAAGATCTACGCCAATTCGCACTATGTCACCCCGCGCCCGACGCTGAACGGCGCCATCAAGGCGATCAAGGAGGAGCTGCGGCTGCGCCTCGCCGAGCTTGAGAAGGCCGGCCGCCTGCTGGAGGCCCAGCGCCTGGAGCAGCGCACCCGCTACGATATCGAGATGCTGGAAGCCACAGGCTCCTGCCAGGGCATCGAGAACTATTCGCGCTATCTCACCGGCCGCGATCCCGGCGATCCGCCGCCGACGCTGTTCGAATATATCCCCGACAACGCCATCGTCTTCATCGACGAGAGCCATGTCACCGTGCCGCAGATCGGCGGCATGTATCGCGGCGACTTCCGCCGCAAGGCGACGCTGGCCGAATATGGTTTCCGGCTGCCCTCCTGCATGGACAACCGGCCGCTGCGCTTCGAGGAATGGGACGCCATGCGCCCCGACACAATCGCCGTTTCGGCCACACCAGGCAGCTGGGAGATGGAACAATCCGGCGGCGTCTTCGCCGAACAGGTTATCCGCCCGACGGGGCTGATCGACCCGCCGGTCGAAGTCCGCTCGGCCCGCACCCAGGTCGATGACGTGCTCGGCGAGATCCGCGAAACCGCCGCCAAGGGCTACCGCACCCTCTGCACCGTGCTGACCAAGCGCATGGCCGAGGACCTGACCGAATATCTGCATGAGCAGGGCGTGCGTGTGCGCTACATGCACTCGGATATCGACACGCTGGAGCGTATCGAGATCATCCGCGACCTGCGCCTCGGCGCCTTCGACGTGCTGGTCGGCATCAACCTGCTGCGCGAGGGCCTCGACATTCCCGAATGCGGCTTCGTCGCCATCCTCGACGCCGACAAGGAAGGCTTCCTGCGCTCCGAGACGTCGCTGATCCAGACGATCGGCCGCGCCGCGCGAAACGTCGACGGCAAGGTCATCCTCTATGCCGATCAGATCACCGGCTCCATGCAGCGCGCCATGGACGAGACCGCGCGCCGCCGCGAAAAGCAGATGGCCTATAACCTCGAAAACGGGATCACGCCGGAATCCGTCAAGGCCAAGATCTCCGACATCCTCGACAGCGTCTACGAGCGCGACCACGTCCGCGCCGACATCTCGGGCGTCTCCGGCAAAGGCTTCGCCGACGGCGGCAACCTCGTCGGCAACAACCTTCAGGCCCATCTCAACGCACTCGAAAAGAGCATGCGCGACGCCGCCGCCGACCTCGACTTCGAAAAAGCCGCCCGCCTGCGCGACGAAATCAAACGCCTCAAAGCCGCCGAGCTGGCTGTCATGGACGATCCGATGGCGAGAGAGGAAGCGCGCAACCAGGAGGGCGGCAAGAGGAGCGGAAAAGCTAGCCGCGAGTCGATCTCCCCCCTTGTGGGGGAGATGTCTGGCAGGACAGAGGGGGGTGCTACACGCACCTACTTCGCCAAACCAGAACTTGACGAAATGGGCCGCCACGTCGCCACCCCCGCCGGAGAAGGCAAGAGCCTCTTCCGCCGCAACACGCTCGACGAAATGACCGTCGGCCGCACGGAAAAACCGGTGATCGGCCACGTGCCGGAGAAGCCGGACGCCGCCAAGGGCACGAAGCGGTTCTCACCGCTGCTCGAAGGCCAGCCGGAACGCGACGACGGCGTCAGGCCGGTGGTTCGCGGCCGGGTTGGCGCCGGGAGCTATGAGGAGCCCGGCGAGCAGAAGCGCAAGGGGCGGACAAAGGGGAAGACCGGGCGGCCGGGGCGTTGAGGCTTAGATCGCTCCCCCTTGACCGTAGCTCTCTATGCGCTGTCCATAAATCTCGTTCATCTGCTTCAGGAAAATTGTCTGCCCCCCGTAACTGGGGTGACGCACACAAAGATTTCGAAGTGCCAAACGCTGCGTCCAGACGGCAGCGTCATTGCCGATAGCAATGAGATTTCTCACCGGGAACGAAGTGCAGAGTTCCTCCAGAAAACTAAATCCCAGTTCCGCTTCAGAGCGAGTGTGCTGGCGATTTGACATCGGCTTGCCACTTTCGTGAGGATGTAGAGGAAATACATTCCACGTCAGGATCGGTATGTTCACGGCGGTGAGCACTCGATACACGCTCGCCGCCGTTCTCTCTTTCACCGGAGGACCATGCGTGGATCGCTCGAGCGAAAAAACTTTAAGGTGGAAAGCATAGAGTTCCAAACTATGTTCGTCGGTGAGAGCAAGACCTGTCCTTCTACCGCCTCTATAGCCCAAATCCCGACCCACCCAGACATCAATCTCACCGGCAGCGCCCAACGCGCACAGGATGCGCAGCAAATTCTGTCGTCTGATTAAAGGTGCTGATCGTCGATCAAATATCTCACATGTATCTGCATAAGGATTGAAGCAGTTCTCCAGCTTTACAGCTGCGATCCGCTCTACGAAGGTCTCAACCTGGCCCATTTGATTTGTTCCCAACCAAATAGTTCGCCTATGAATCCACGCTCGTTCCGCGACAGCTGCCAAGACAGGATTTCCGCTCCAAGCTCTTCTGATATCTGTGAACGGTGGCCGTGCCCCTTTAGGCACCAAATGCAATAACTCACCTGGCAACTCAATCGCGTCCGTACGTGAATACATTGCTGGTAATTACTCGGTCGGTCCTACCATACCCGACAGCGCGGGGCGAGCGACCTCAGCCAACCGATCCTGATGGACAACCGCCCTCTCCCACCTTCCTCCTCACCTATACACAATCCTCGCCTCCCCCTTCACCAGCGCAAAATAAATCCGCTCCACCCGACAGGCCGCACTCCTGGCACTCGCCTCGTACCCCGCCGCCGGCCAGCCGCGGCGCGGGCTGCCGTCGGCGGCGAGCAGCCAGTACCAGCGCTCGTCGGAGCCGGTGAGATTGATCTTGAAGATCCGCCCCATGCAGGTTTCGCCGTCGAAGCCGATGAAATCGTCGCCCGGTTTTTCCTTCCAGGCGTGGCGCCATTTGCCCCTTGGCCTCTCGCCGCTGACAATCACCTCCCAGTCCTTCCAGCCGTTATAGTTCGATCGCGCCGTCAGCGACCCGTCATAGGTCTTCGGGTCGAACTCCATACAGGCTTCCAGGAAAACGGCGACGGCCTCGCACACGGTTCTCCACGCCTGGTCGTCGCGCCAGGTCAGCCTGTAGGCGAGTTCATCGGAGACGTTCCGCAGCGCCCCGGCGATGGCGGAAGCTACTGCTTCCCTCTTCACCGGCAGGCCGTTCGCTTTGATGTTGAGATAGGTGCAGAGGAATGCTGCTACCTCGTTGGCGATCGCATCGATGACATCAGGCTTTCGGCGTTTGCCGATCTCATAGCCGCCGAAGTCCCGGATCCGGCGCTGCGTCTGTCTGCGAAGGGCATTGTTGAGGAACGACCTTAACAGCGTTCCGACATCGTCTTGCATGCGTTGTCCTCTCCTCGTGAGGATGTGTTTGCCGCATAGTTTCGTGAAGGGCTCCCGCCCGAGCCGGTGAAAATGAGAGCAATTCCGGAGGCAAGACCGCCACCCCTTGCCTGGCTTGCCCTAGAGCAGCGCCGGCTCCGGATCGTCCTCGACTTCCTCGAGGATCTCGGGCCCGTCATTCCTGGGCGAGCCGACGCCCCGTCCGATCGTCCATATCGTCATCAGCTCGGCCGGGAAAGGCCTCATCAGATCGTTCGGATCCGGCTCCGGCGACAGCCAGCGTTCATAATCCTCGCGATGCAGGATGACGGGCATGCGGTCATGGATCTCAGCCATCATCTCGTTCGACTCGCAGGTGACGATGGCGAAGTTGCGCATCGAAATGCCGTTCTCATCTTTCCAGCTTTCCCAGATGCCGGCGAGCGCGAAGGCAGAGCCGTCCTTCATCGCGATCGCATAGGGCTGCTTGTTCTTGCCCGTGCCATGAATGTCCTTCCACTCGAAGAAGCCGTTGATCGGCACGAGGCACCGGCGCGAACGATATGCCGCGCGAAACATGCCAGTAGAAGCGATGGTCTCGCAGCGGACATTGACGGGCGGCGGCCGGCCGCCTGATTTGGCCCAGGAGGGCAGCAGGCCCCAGCGTGCCGACACGAAGATGGGACCCGATGTATCCGGCTCGCGCACGATATCCCTGACGATGATGGGATAATCCTGCGACGGTGCGCCGTTCCACCGGGGAAAGCGATTTCCAAGCCCGTCGATATCCCCGCCCTTCACGGCAAAGGGAAAATTGCTAATGAGTTCCTCAAGCGATGTCCTGAAGAATATGCGTCCGCACATGCCCTTTTCTCCGCCGGTGGAGTACTGGATGTTCCGATTATGTTCTCAGTCACAAGGGTGTCAACGAAGCTTCAGTTGCGCCCTTGCGGAAATGCCCGCCGCTCACCTCGACCCGCGAGGAATTGCGGCGGGCCGCACGCGCCAATATCCTGGAGGAAATGAGCAAGATCCGTGAAGATCGCATTGACGGTGGGATGATCGCCTATTATGTCGAGGACAACCCGCCGCTGACGGACGGCTTCTGCGCAATGGCCGAGAAGAATTTTCCCGATGATGCCTTCCTGACCCAGCGTCAGCGCGACGACGTTGCCCCGATCGAGCGGAATGCGCCGCCCCGCTCGTCATCACCCGGCGGCGGATCGATATGGCCAAGCAGCCTGGCGTCGATTTTCTCTTCGACATGGCCCTTGAATGCCGCGAGAGTCGGCTGGTCGTCGTCGCGGAATGAGCCCGCGACGCCCGTCCTCGATTACCGATGAAGGAAGCACCCCAATGCTGGAACTCCGCATCGACCCCTTCCCCTCCGCCGTCGAACTTAGCTCCCTCTGGTCCGCCGCCTGGGACGCCCTCGCCCCGCGCGACTTCACCCCTATCCTCTCCCGCAGCCTCGCCCATATCGGCGCCTACCACGACGACAGGCTCGTCGGCTTCGTCAACGTCGCCTGGGATGGCGGCATCCATGCCTTCCTCCTCGACACATCGGTTCATCCCGACGTGCGCAGGCAAGGCATCGCCACGCGGCTGGTCCGGGAGGCGACAAGGGTTGCGCAGGAGCGCGGCGCCGAATGGCTGCATGTCGATTTCGAGCCGCACCTCACAGGCTTCTACCACGCCTGCGGTTTCACGCCGACGAAGGCGGGACTCATCAAGCTCGCGTAACGCCTCCCGCGCCGGAAGCCGGAATAAGTCTAGCCACCACCAACCTGCGATAGTGGGGCGGGCGGTCGCGCGACGCAGCACTCCCGAAGAGACGGCCGAAAACACAACTTTTGCGAGAGACCACCGCCCGAGTATGAAAAGATAATGCTATTTAGAAGACCAAAGTATGGCTTTGAGTTCTCAAAATAAAATTCGCTTTCCGCAATATGTCATCCTTAGTTTTTCATTAAAAATGCTAGAAAATACACAATTCTGCATTGAAAACTTAATCTTGGGTTGGCATAGATCCATGAGGAGTTGTCATCCGCTGAGCAATAAAACAGCTCTCTCGGGCATGTCTCATATTGCCGAGTACAACGCATCTTTTGGGGAAAGATATTTTATATGGCCTTGAATATTCTGGACACGAACGGCGCCACAGTTACCAAGACCGGAGCTGAGTTCGAAGCCTACGATGTCATCCGCGACTCCGAAGCCGATCCTTCCGCTCCTGTCTCCCTCACTGTTTCCGATTCGTCCGTGGCGGATCTGGCCGACGAGCTGGGCTCGGTTTCCGCGAACGTAACCGGCACAAGCGGCGACAACACGATCACAACGGGCGCCGGCAACGATATGATTTCGGGCGGCGACGGCGCGGACACGCTGAGCGGCGGCAACGGCGATGACACGATCTACGGCGATGCCGGCAACGACAAACTGATCGGCGGTGATGGCAACGACAGAATCACTGATGGTGGTTTTGGCTTTGTGCTCGGACCTGATGGCAGCCTCCAGCCGGAAATCGTCGATATTGACGGCGGCGACGGCGACGACTTGATAACCATTGAGAGATTCGCTCCACTGATATCGGGAACCATCGATGGCGGTGCCGGGATCGATACGTTGCGAGTATCGGCGCTCCGCGACCTGACGATCAAGAATGTTGAAGTGCTTGAACTCGCCGATTTCCAAGTGAGCGGTTCGAGCGCGCAGTTCGAAAGCTTCGACAAGATCGCCAGGTCAAGCGATCCGGTCTTTAGTTATGACCCCTCATTGATTGTGACGGACAGCGCCCACCTCGATCTTTCCGACGAACTGGGGATTCTCGACACTCTTGTCAGGGGCTTCTCCGGCATCGACGTCAAAACTGGCGATGGCAACGACGAGCTCAGGGGCAGCGCCGTAAACGACATTCTCGACGGCGGTGGCGGCAACGACCTCATCAATGGCAACGACGGCAATGACAGGTTGACCGGTGGCGATGGCAGCGACACCATCGATGGCGGCGCCGGGGTCGACATGGCGGTTTTCTCTGGCAATTTCGCGAATTACTCCCTTGCGTCAGAAGACGGCAGCTATGTTGTCACGAGCGTACTTGAGGGCACGGACAGACTGACGGACGTCGAACTCGCGCGCTTTGCCGATGGCGTCTACGATTTCGCCACGCAGACTTTCGCGGTCAACAGCACCGAGCCGCCTACTGCTTTGAATATCCTCGAGACGCACGGCGTCACGATTACCAAGACCGGCGCCGAGTTCGAAGCTTACGACGTCATCCGCGACTCCGAGATCAACCCTCTCGTCCCTGTCAAGCTGGTCATCTCGGATTCCGGCACGGTAGACCTTTCCGACGAACTGGGCTCAGGCTCCGCCAATATCACCGGCTCAGGCGGCGACAATGCGATCACCACAGGCGCCGGCAACGACAACATCAATTGCGGTGACGGCAATGACACGCTGAGCGGCGGGGCCGGAAACGATCAGCTTCATGGTGGCGATGGCCATGACACGCTGAATGGCGGTGACGGCAATGACCAGCTCTGGGGCGACATCGGAAATGACATCATCAGAGGCGGCGCGGGTAACGATACGATCTCGGATGGTGAGCTTTTTGGCCTTGTCTCCGAAGTGGTTGATATCGATGCGGGCGACGGTAACGATGCCATAACTCTCGAGACATTCGCTTCAATGAATTCCGGAACGATCGATGGCGGCGCCGGGATCGATACGTTGCAGGTAACCTCGCTCCAGGGCCTGACGGTCAAGAACGTCGAGATTCTTGAAACGGCCGGATGGTCGGTTGCCGGATCGAGCGCGCAGTTCGAAAGCTTCGACAAGATCGTCTGGTCGACTGATCCGTTCGGCGATTTCCGCGCTTCGGTGTCCCTGACGGACAGTGCCCATCTCGATCTTTCCGACGAGCTCGGAGATCTCGGATCTTTCATCGCCGGCGACGCCTTCGGCATCGATGTCAAGACCGGCAGCGGCGGCGACGACTTTACCGGCACCGGCGGCAACGACATTTTCGACGGCAGCGGCGGCAACGACGTCCTCAACGGCAATGCCGGCGATGACAAACTGACCGGCGGCGCCGGCGACGATGCCATCGACGGCGGTGCCGGCATCGACACCGCGATCTTCTCAGGCCACTTCGCCACTTATTCCCTCGCTTTGAACGATGGCGATTACATTCTGACCAGCGCCGACCAAGGCACGGACACGCTGAAAGATATCGAGTTCGCGCGTTTTGCCGATGGCATCTACGATTTTGCCACGGAAACCTTCACGTCCAACAACTCTGCCCCAACCAACGTCCAGCTTTCGAAAACCGCCCTATCCGAGGATACTCCGATTTGGACCACCGTTGGTCTGCTCAGCGCCAAGGACGCCGACGGCGATCCCCTCACCTACACGCTGCTCGACGGCGCCGGCGATCACTTCCGGCTGAAAGGCAACCGCGTCGTCACCTCGAAGGCGCTGGACTACGAGACAGCCAAGTCGCACACGATCAAGGTGGCCGTCTCCGATGGCAAGGTGACCGTCGAAAAGGACATCACGATCAGCGTGCTCGACGTCAACGAGGCACCGGTCAACCAGGCGCCGATCAAGCTCTCCTTCTCGCGCAGCTCGATCTCCGAGAATGTCGCGATCGGCACCTCGGTCGGCCTTCTCTCCGCCGTCGATCCGGAAGGCGGCACGGTGAAGTGGCGGCTGACCGATGATGCCGACGGCATCTTCAAGCTCGTCGGCAACAAGATCCAGACGAAGGCCGCGATCGACTACGAAAGCACCCACAGTCTGACCTTCACGGCCGAAGCTTATGACGCGGCCGGAAACACTACCAGCCACGATTTCACGCTGGCTGTGAAGGACGTCTTCGAGCTGTCGTCTTCCAGCCTGCTGCACGACTCTTTGATCTAATCGCGGCAGGATCGTTGCCGGGCGCCGAGATGCGTCATGATCGACTTTCAGCGCCGGTGGGGCTTGCGGTCCCGCAAGCCCCACCGGCGGTAATTTCTAGGCGATTGCTGAAAGGACCGGCGGGGATGGCGAGGCCGCTGGCGACGTCGGCCACCGCAGAAAATCCCGCTCCACCTCGACGCTTGTTTCGACTATCATTCTCTGCTCATCGGAGGAGAGCCTGCATGCGTCTACCCACCATCATCCTCGGCCTTGCTATCTCGGCGTTCGCGGCCCTGCCCGCCTTGGCGGAGACCTACAAGACGCCGAAGGCGCTGCTCAAGGCGCTTTACAGCTACGACACCGACAGGAGCGATGCCGAAGCGCCCTCGCCCTATTCGATCTTCTTTTCAGACCATCTGAACAAGCTTCTCCAGGCCGATCTCGACAACACGCCCGAGGGCGATGTCGGCGCGGTCGATTTCGATCCCGTTATTGCGGGCCAGGACGGGGAGGCAAGCAATGTTAGGATCGGACAGCCGATCCTGTTGGACGACAAGGCCGAGGTGGAAGTACAGTTCGACAACGGCAAGGAGGTGACGCTCTTCTACAGCTTGGTGCGCGAGCATGGCGGCTGGAAGGTCGACGACATCGCCGATCAGCAGGGCGATAATCCCTGGAGCCTGAGTGCACTGCTCGGGGATGCGCAGTAAAACGGCAGGCGCCAGAAGAGAGCCCTCATCGTGAGGAGACCCAAGGGGGCGTCTCGAACCACAAGGGTGGGCGCACAACTCCTTACCTGCAATCCGCACAGCCCCTCTGCAGAATCAAAGGCAATGGCACCGGTGGCCGCCCCCGTCCTTCGAGGCTTCGCCCTAAGGCTACGCATCTCGCGATGAGGGCGGAGCAATAACGGCGCCCGGAACACCGGAGGCAGGCTCTGCGATCCTCTTCACCATGAGGGCTGATTGATATGGCCTGCGCTCCGACCGCAGCTCCGCAAAATCCATGCGCGGCCACCTGAAGCGCGCCTCATCCCGTTTCGACACGGAATCCCGCTATGGCACATCGGCGCAACGATCTGCTAAGTTTTCGTCAAGTATCTGAATCTTCGGCATTTCCTGTCACGACAATGGCCATGCCACAATAATGTCGCTTGCCTTTTGACCGAAATGATGGCACCAATCCACCTACTCGGGCATTTGCATGCCGGTGACTGGACTGATGTGGTATCTCTTCCTTCACGGAAGGGGCGCGGGAATACCCGCCTGCGTAGACGTTCTTTCCCCGTACGTGACTTCTCCGACTGACCCTTCGTCCCAACGATTCGGGGCGAAAGCTAAAGCCGTCCGCTTCCTCTCGGGGGCGCGGATACTACACAGACTAAGGGAAAAGGACGCTCCCAATGGCCACCAAAGGCACCGTAAAATTCTTCAACCAGGACAAGGGTTTTGGTTTCATCACGCCGGACGGCGGCGCAAAGGACGTTTTCGTCCACATTTCTGCGCTGCAGGCTTCTGGCATCCAGTCGCTGCGCGAAGGCCAGCAGGTTACCTTCGACACCGAGCCGGACCGCATGGGCAAGGGCCCGAAGGCTGTCAACATCTCGGCTTCGTAAGCTAGATTATCGCTTCGGCGGCAGGAACGGCGCTCCGAAAGGGGCGCCGTTTTTGTTGCGGCGCTTGTATTTGTCGATCGCACGGCCAGGTGTTATATGCGCCCCTAATGATGATCTCGTCCGACGGGCGATGCAGCGCCGGCATTGAGGCGCAACGGCTACAAGGAACAATGGACCGTCGATGACTGCTAAGAGGCCGATATTCGCGGTGGCACCGATGATCGATAGGACCGACAATCCTTAAAAGCAAAGCGTTCCGCCGGCATGTTGTATGCATTGTTGTAGCGGACCGGCGCTATGCAGAAAAATGCCATGATCTTCCTCGATCTCTTCTGTGAGACACGGCCTCTCCACCCGGCGCTAATGCTCCGCTTTGCCTCTCACGGGGCCGCCAGCGCGCTTCATCGATAAAGGCCGGGGATTATGCCCCGGAGAGAACATTGCGTGCGTGGGGCCGTGTCTTTGGGCGGCACCCGGAAACTTCGGCAAGCTTACCGACGCCATCTTCGGTCAAGTCCATTTCCAACGGCATGTCCGACACCAAAGCCTCACGATTTCGATTTCCGCCAGCCGGCAGCCCAAGCTTCAAATTCCGAGCAGAACCACCGTTCTCCATACTGCGGACTGATCTTGGTCTGTGCGTAGTATTTCTGCCCCGGCACGTGGAAGATGCGCTCGCCCGTCTCGATCGAGACGTTGCCCTTGATCCTGCATGATAGACCGGAGCCGCCAGGAGCGCTCCATGAGGCCAGCATGTCGCTCGCGGTCCAGCCGCCCGCCGCACCAAAAGCGACCGCGCCGATGACCAGACCCGGCGCCCTTAGCAGCACCGATTTTTTCTGCGGAACACGATAGCCCGGACGCATGCCCCATTCCCCCATGCGCGAAGATCGTAACCGCGTTGCCGCACGGCGAACATCTCTCCAAAAGGGGTATCTCGATCATTCCAACCTGCCGGGTGATCCTGGTGCCGATCGGTATTTCAGGCGCTCATGCGGTCGTCGGTAGTCACGCCGACGACCTTTCAAATATTCAGTGGAGAGTAGCGAGTTGGCGGGTCACCTCGCATCCGCTTTCGTCTATAACAAAATTGATTTTGCTTTGGGGACTTTGTTTGGTCGAGAAAGTCGCAGCATCAAAACCTTTCCGCATCTTGAGCTTGGACGGCGGCGGCGCCAAAGGGTTCTACACCCTTGGCGTATTGGCCGAGGTTGAAGCGGCGCTTGGTGCGCCCTTGTGTGAGCGTTTTGACCTGATCTACGGCACCAGCACTGGCTCGATCATCGGAACGCTGCTTGCCATTGGCAAATCAGTTGCAGACGTCCATGAGCTTTACAAAGAGCATGTCCCAACCGTCATGAGACCTTGGCTTCCTAGCCAAAAGACTGCCAAGCTGACGGAGCTGGCCGAAGCAATTTTCGAGGACGATGGGTTCGACAAGGTGAAGACTGGCATCGGTATAGTCGCTACTAACTGGCTTCTTGAGACACCGATGATTTTCAAGGCTGACAACGGACAGGCACATGGGCGGCAGGCCAGCTTCGTCCCCGGTTTCGGCTGCAAGCTGCGGGATGCCGTCCAGGCGTCATGTTCGGCATATCCTTTTTTTTCGCGCAAGGTCATCACAACCTCGAAAGGAAATAGGGTTGAGCTTGGGGACGGTGGCTTTTGCGCTAACAATCCGTCACTTTACGCAATCGCGGACGCGGTGGAAGCATTCAAAATCCCGCGGCCTGACATCGCGCTTCTAAGCATCGGCGTCGGTGTCTATCCCTCGCCAAAAAAGGTGACATTCAGTCCATCTTGGACGTTGAACAAGCTTCCTTCTGTTCGGCTCCTTCAGAAGGTGCTGGAGATCAACACTCAGTCAATGGACCAACTTCGCAAAGTGCTGTTCAGCGATGTGCGGACGGTGCGGATCAATGACACGTTTTCTCAACCCGAGATGGCGACAGATCTGCTGGAGCATGATTTGACGAAGCTCAATCTTTTGCATCAACGGGGCGAGCAGTCGTATGCGGCGCAGGAACAATGCGTCCTACAGCTTTTCACCTGACAGGAGAGCAGATGGCTATTCCGGAAGCGCAACTGGAAACTTGGGCAGCCATAGGCGCTCAGGTAACGTCCAAAGATACATATGCCGACATCAAGGCCGTTCTCGAACACGCTGACGCTCCATTCCGGTCACGCCAGCCATGCGTGTTTCTGCAGGGTTCCTACGGCAACGATACCAACGTGCGGACCGAAAGCGACGTGGATATCGTCATCCGCATGGACTCGGTCTTCTATTATGACATTAGCGCGTTGAGTGCAGATGATCACAAGGCCTTCACACGTGACCATCCACCCTCGGAGTACAGATTACAGGAGTTTAAGGCAGAAGTGGTCCAATGGCTGGTTGCCAACTACTCCTCTGATGTTGATGTGGGCAACAAGGCTGTCACAATAGCCGCTCGCGGAAACCGGCGAAAAGCCGACGTGCTTATCTCGGCGAAACATAAGCGGTTCTATTATGCTGGGTTTATGGGTACGGATAGCGTTGAGGGAGTGAAGTTCCTTACCAGGAACGGCCAGTGGATTGTCAATTACCCCCAGCTTCACTCCACGAACCTGACAACTCGCCACCAGGCGACCAACAACTGGCTCAAGCCCGCGGCACGCATTCTCAAGAATATGCGAAGCCGCGCGACTGAAGCTGGGATACTGTCCACGGGGGTGGCACCTTCATATTATATCGAAGGACTTCTCTACAACGTGCCAGTCCATCTCTTTGGCAAAAGTTATGCCGATACGGTCTGGAACTGCCTGAACTGGCTGTTACAGGTGGATAAAAGCGAGTTTCGTTGCGCAAATGAACAGCACACTCTTCTCGCTGCCGACTCCTCCGTTTCATGGCATCCTGACCACTGTCGCGCGTTTCTTGACGGCCTTGCTGCATTCTGGAACACATGGCCTTAACCGCGAACCATCTGCCCGCACCTAGTTTTTGAGCGGGGTGGCCTCAGTAGTGCAGCGGCAAGAATTCGCTCCAACCAGACCGGCTTCGAAGAAGGAAGATGATCGCCCGCAGCGCCACATCATCAGTACCGGCGGCAAGGCGGAGCAGATAGCCGACACGAGCGGATTCCAGTTTTGCGGCGCCGACGTCCAACTCGCGGCGAAAGCGTCGCCTCAGGGTTCTCGGATCGAACTTCCGGGCGCGGCCGAGGAAACGACCCGACGGCTCGACGCCACAATCGCGTCACTGGCATTAGTAGCAATATTTGGACGCTATCCGTTGCACCAATCGTGGGGCCGCCTCGGGCTCCATGTCCTGGCAAAGCCTTCCTGCAGCAGCTTCTTGCCGATCTCTTCCCCGTTCATTCTGTAGATGTTGACGAGCGGTCGGTGCGACGGCGTATGGTCCGTCGCGCCGCTAAAGACGACGCGCAATCCCTTTTTAGCCAGAAGCTCTTTCAGCCTGCCCTTGGCGATCAGCGCCAGCTTCCGTTCCTTGAGGCACTTCGCGTGCGATCCGATCTCCGGCGTGTCGATGCCCGAGACGAACGGGATACCTTCCCCCAGCAGTCGCATGTTTTGCCCATCGCATTTCACGGTGTCGCCATCGACAGCCGTCAGTGATGCGCATAGGATCAAACCGGCAATCAATTCGGCGCCCCCATTTCCGCAGCCTCGAGCTTCCGTCTCAGAGCCTGTTCCTGCTCGTAAGTTTTGTGGGGGAAGTGCTCCCAGCACCACCATCGAACCGGAATCGCCTTCGAGGGGCTATTGCCGAATCCTCCCCATTCCTTGCAGCCAGGCTCCTCACAATAATGTTCAAAGTGCACATTGGCGCCGGGTGCCGATGAGTGGTTTGTAATGCTCATGCGGCCACCGCCTCAGGCGCCAGAAGGATTAGCTGGTCATCGCGCAACGGCCGCTGCAATTTGCGGGCCTGCTCCCACGGCGCCGTCAGCCAGGCTTCGATCTCATCGCTATTCGTAAGAATGGCCGGCATAGCCTTCTGATGGATCGGCTCCACAACTCCGTTGGGCTCGGTGGTCAGAAACCCAAACAGGTCATTGACGGTGAGGCCTTCCTTTACCTTACGCACGCTCTCCCATTGCGGCACCCAGATCCCGGCAAAGAACATGAGGGGATGGCTTGGGTCGGCGGCAAACCAGGCGTTTGGCGTCCGACCGCCTTCAGGCTTATTCGCTGGATCCGGCTCGGCAAAGGAGGTGAACGGCACGACGCAGCGGAACTCGACACCCTGCCAGCGCTTCCAGTGCTTGCTCTCGACGTTGCGGACGTTAGTTGTCCCACCATCCGGCTCCATCTTTAGGAGCTGCTGGAAGTCCACCTCCTTGCCCTTCTTCCTGAGACCATCAGCTCGCTTCGTGGCTGCCTGGTATATCGCCTGAGACGAACTCGGCAGACCCCACCGCACATAGGCCAGCTCTCGGCCGGCTGGCGTGTTGCGGACGATCGGCGCCCTGTAGTCGGGCCAAAACTCGGTGATAGGCTCCATGTTGCCGGTGCTGTCGATCATAGCCCGCGTGATTGAGCGGATGGCATCCTGGTTGCTCAGCATCCGATAGAGATTGCACACATTTCCCTCCCTCGGCGTCCATGCGCCCTTTCGGTCCACTTCGTCTGTATCGATGAATTGACCGCGCCAGCGGTCCCTAAAGCGGCATGCAGCTTCGCGGGTTGCGAAGCAGAAAACAAGGTATTGATCCCACTCAACGGAAGCAGGATAGGATCTGGAAGCGGGATCATAGGCCAACGCAGAGATCAGGACTTCACCCCTGCCGCGGACATCATAGGCATGATCTCCGGAATGATAGTTCCCCCACCATAGGGCGACATGATGGGGAAGGTGAGCATCCAGGCGCCATCGGGCGATCGGATTGTCGCGTCGCGAGGCCATTCTACAGCACTCCGTCTTCCCATATCGGCTTCTTGACCGTGCTGATCCGGACCAAGCGGCGCACGGTGAGCTTGCCGATCTCCGATCCCCAGATTTGGACGACCTTCAGGTTCATATAATCTCCGCGGTTGCAGCGCTCGCAGTGGAAACGGCCGGCCAGACGGTCGAGGCTCACGTTCGTTGTCAATTGCAGCAGGTCGCGCGGAAAGAAACGGTATGTCCTCCGACAGAATTGACATGTGACCTCCAGCAATTGACCGGCTTCAGCCGCGTCGCGCAGGCTCCACCCCCGCAACTTTTTGGCTTCGTTCATTTCCGGCATTGTCAGTCTCGATCGTAACTCGGCCGCCAACCGCGGGTGATGCCTCGGCCCATGGCGCCTTCCGTCAATACGAGCTGCCAGCGAAGGTGACGGATGTCTGCCAGGAGGGTTCCAATGGCCGCTTGTGCATCGCCTTTGTGATAAGCAAGCACCTCTGCGATCTCATCATCAACCATGGCTTCGCCGATCGGCTGCTCGCGCATTCCGTGCTCCATACTCAGTTTTCAGATTGGCGGCCGCCTCGCCGATGTTCTTATTATGTTCTCATCGTCAGACGAGTCAATAATCATTCTAGGCAAATTGCTTTTTAAGATGTTGCTGCTGAACTGCGGGCATGACAAAGCCGCCTCGCAAGCCTTCCAAGCCGCTGCTCGGTGAGACCGAAGCGCCGGTCCGCAGCCGCCCGCGTAAGAAGCGTGACCCGGCCCAGCATCAGCTTACCCTCGACCCCATGCCGGCACGCATCGACCCGTGTTTGGCGTTGCTGAAGCCGAGGCCGCCGAAAGGCCGGCAATGGGCGTTCGAGGTCAAATGGGACGGGTATCGCCTAGCCATTCATATTGAACCCAAGGGCGTCCGGGTTCTGACCCGTGGCGGCCATGACTGGACGGAACGATTTCCTGCCATCGCCGCCCAGGCAAAGCGCCTTCCTGTTTCGACTGCGATACTGGATGGCGAGGCCGTCGTGTTCGATGAGCTGGGGCGATCGGATTTCGGCAAGCTTCAGCAGTCGCTCGGCGGCCGTGGCGGAAAGCGGACATCGTGGGAATCGGTCCTGATGGCTTTCGACGTTCTCTACCTCGATGGCCATGACCTCACCGAGACAGAGCTCACCGCGCGGCGCCATCTCCTCGAGGGGATAGTGCCGGCCGGCGGGGAGGAAGCTATTCGCCTCTCCGAGGAGATCGAAGCGGACGGTGACAAGCTCTTTCGCATTGCCTGCGAGCATGGGCTTGAGGGCATCATCGCCAAAGACCGGAACAGCACGTATCGCGGCGGGCGCGGTGGCGAATGGCAGAAGATCAAATGCGTCCAGAGCGACGGCTTCGCCATTGTTGGCTATCAGAGGTCCAACTCGGCGTTCGGGAATATCGGCGCGCTCCTGTTGGCCGCGCGGAGGGAGGGCCAGCTGGTCTATGTCGGATCGGTCGGAACCGGATTCAACGCGAGCGAGGCGCTGAAACTTCGCGCTGCGATGGACAAGCTTAAGGTGCCGGCGCCTACGGTGAAATATTCCGGTGGGCGCAAAAACCTGATCTGGCTCAAGCCTACACTCGTCGCCGAGATCGAATACCGAGGCTGGACGCACGACGGCAAGCTGCGCCACCCCTCATACAAGGGGTTGCGCGACGAGCAGGACAATGCGGCGATCTCTCGGATTGCCGACGGCGACGGCGACTAGCGATTGTTCCGCAGAGTCGCTTACCTGTTTATGTACGTCGATTTGGAAGGCTCGACGCTCACCTGACTTCGCGTGAAGTCATACTTGTGCAGAAATGCCTGAACGAACGCTGCCGGCGTCTTGTTATTGGGGCCAATTATTACCTTTTTGACGAAAACGCCCAGGTCCTCACCGGTCATCTTCAGCGTCTCAT
The DNA here is from genome assembly GCF_005862215.1 of Rhizobium sp. MHM7A. Taxonomy (NCBI): domain Bacteria; kingdom Pseudomonadati; phylum Pseudomonadota; class Alphaproteobacteria; order Hyphomicrobiales; family Rhizobiaceae; genus Rhizobium; species Rhizobium sp. MHM7A. The sequence goes on along the minus strand of NZ_VCHT01000002.1, from coordinate 767,390 downwards.
AAGGTACTAGAATGTTCCCCCTCGAAAAATAGTCACAATCCTCGGCCGGCTTCGATGAAAGCAGCCGCCACTCCTGCTCCTCCTCGAACCCGGGGTTCTTCATGGCGTACAGGAGATTTCCCGAGTATTCGTCGATGCCATCGGTCAGCTCGCGACCACCATCGATTTGGCGGCTGGCTATTTCTTTGATCATGGCATCTTGCTTTTCCCGCGAGTACTCAACTTTCACAAATCGTCTCCGGAACGACTGCAATGCCGCCCCGCTGAAACCGATGCAAAAACCACGACCATCATCCGCGTAGCCGCGCCACTGGCTTAGCCGATCTGCCGCCTCGCTCAAACAGAAGCCAAGGGTCGGCCCCCTGCCAAAGAGCCGTTCATACAGGCCAGGCAGCTTAGTGTGGATGTCCAGGCCACGCGATTGGAATTCCTGCGCAAGAAGATCCCAATACCATTGACCCTCTGAGCTATCATTCGAGCAATTCAACGCCGAGAGGCGTATTGATCTTGACTCGATGATTCTAAAAAAGCTCTCGTTAGAGCAATAGTGGTAAAGGACGGAAGGGGCGCCTTCGTACTTTTCCGGCTTCAAAATGTCTGCGGTCAAATCGTCAAACGACAATTTCATCTCCCTCGAATAGTGCTGCGGACGGTCCTTTGGTGTGCATTGCGACTCAATTAGACTTCGTCCTCTTGTCTGACATAGAAAAAAACAGATGGCTAACCTCTTCGTTAGCCTTTTTGCCCTTCAGCTATAGTGCGGCCCATGCACTCCCATCGACGTCACATCTTCGTCCATTTCATGCACAGGCAGATAGGTGTTCTTCTCCAGCCACTCCCTGACGATGAACCTGACGGTATCGTTGCGCGTCTTGCCGAACTCGCCAGACAGATCCCGGAGGGCTTCTTCAATGTCGGCGTCGAAAGCGATTGAGCCGGAGTTGCGCAATAGCAGGGCTGCGCGACGAAGCATTATCTGAAGGTCGGGCCGGGAGACATCCGCGATGCGGTCGGCGGCGTCTTCGAGGAGGGTAGCGGTGTCTGGCGTGGTCATGCGGGGCCTTTAGTCATGTGTCGCCGGTCGATGCGACAGGTTGCCAGGGCACGGTTCTACCCTGGTATACCGGATAAATCTTCCACGCCACGGCACGACCAACCTTTGGGTCTGAGCCGTCGAAAGTTGCTAGTAGGATGCGCAAAGCCTGTTGGGCCCGCTCCTCGCTGGAAAAAGGCCCCTGATGCACGGAACTGCCGGCATCATCCTTCACCGCCACCCGATAGCCTTTCGCTTTACCTTGTTTCATATGAGCGTCCGTCGAACGATGCCAGGATAGGCGTTCTCAGTGAACGTCCTCGCGGGAGAGTCCAATATCGGCGGCTGTAGCCCCTTAATGTTTCCGTCTGGAACATTAACCGGCTTCCCTTTGGTTGCTACCTCACCCCGCTCTTGCCCCGCGTCATACCCCTCCCCAAACCAAAGCCTGGGAAGGGTGGACAAGAAGCAAGATTAAGCCATCCAGCTGCCGCTTCGATTGATGTTAGGTGGGTTAAAATGACCGCTGTGTTCGGCGAAGCCGCAAGAATGGCATTTCCATTGGGTCAAGCCATTGCCGGAGCCGAGATTATGCAGGAGCGATTTGGTGTTTTTGTTGTAGCAGTTCGCACATATCTTGTGCGGAGGTTCGCCATTCTCCATTCCGGCCTTTACCCGATACGCAAAAATACCCGGTGGAAGTTGCTCCAGCTCGTAACGCTTCTTCTCGCTCTCCCATGTTTCGAACCGAGCCAGATCTTTTTCAAGATCGCCTATTCTGTTAACAAGCGCCGCTTGAGCGGCTTGCGCGGACAGAATTTCGTTTTGCAGATTTATCACCGCTAAGTTCCGGTCAACAGAGTTGTCCATGTCTTTTACGGTCTTGGCGATTTCGAAGGCGGTTTTAACCGCGCCGAGGCCCGCGATGGTTTCAGCTATCATTTCGACTATTCCTGTGATTAAGCACAGGACGGCTTGACGACTCTGCCCACGGGCTTAAAGTCTGAATTGCGTTCATATCGAGCCGTCCGATGGTTTGGTTACGTTAATGGCGGCGAACTTCCGATTCGCCGCCATTTCCATAGGAACGTGTTCCGCTCGATTCCCGCAAGGGTGGGGATGCATCATACCCACAATTCACCAGGCGGCATTTGTTCTTCCCTTTTGGAAACAGCTAAGTGCAGCGTCTTGTGATCGTCGCCTACGACGAGCGTTTACGAGACGGTGCGGCATGCTGCACCTTTTGCCGGCTTCGCATGGCGGAGATAGTTTTCTCTAATTTGAAAGGTGCATATTTTTGTACGCTCTATATCGATCCATCCCAGATCCAGAAGTCATCATCGCAATGGAGCCGGAAGAGCTCGCTGCAAAAATCCTTTTTCTGCTTCAATCGCAGCAGCAAAATATCAGCCCCCACAATCTTGAGAATGAGGTCTACAACTCGACCGGCTCAGCCTATCCGCAACACAGCTGGGACGAGGTTGGGCAGGCTATGCGGGAGGCGTTCGCGTGGCTGGTCGCGCAAGGCTTGCTCGTGCCGGCACGAGGGCAATTTAGTGGTAGCGGTTGGATGATGCTAAGTCGCCGTGCTCGCGCCTTTGCAGATGAAGGAGATTTCCAAGCATATCGCGATGCGAAGATGCTGGACAAAGAAGGGCTTCATGCTCGAATCTCCGCTCCAGTATGGCAGGCATTTGTAAGGGGCGAGTATGATGTTGCCGTCTTCCAAGCCATGAAAGCCGTAGAGGTGGCGGTGAAAGAGGCTTCCGGTCTTACAGAATTGTTAGGCGTCAGGTTGATGAGAACCGCATTCCACCCCCAGACCGGCCCATTGGCCGACATGACGGTTGACGAGGGCGAGAGGGATGCGCGTATGAATCTCTTTGTTGGAGCTATCGGTTCCTATAAAAACCCTCAATCGCACCGAGACGTGAACTTGGACAATCCCCGCGAGGCGATCGAGATAATCATGCTGGCAAATCACCTTCTCCGTATCATTGACGTCCACCGCCAACAGCAAGGTTAGCGGTAACGGTCTTTATTGGCCCAGCGCGACGCCGGAGGAGGCGCGAACTTCGTCCAACCAAAACGAGATCGCATGACGAACTGGAGCGCCCTGAGAGCGATAGCGCCCTTGCCGCCCGCAAGGTCGAAAAGCCGCAGAGCGAGCGAGCATTCGAACTTAGATGCGCCGCGGCGTAACTCCGCTCCGTAACGCCGCCGCAGCGTCTTCTCGCTGATGGCGAGGACGTAGCAGATTTCCGACTGCCGCACTCCCCTAGAAGCCAACAGCTCAACGACACGGCGGTCAGTTGGGCTAGGGCTATGCGGCGGTCGTCCGGAGGTCTTTTTAGCCATTTCCATCTATGGGCGGGAAAAACTTCACCTGTAGTTTTCTGGCGCGAGAAAAAAATCCCTCCGTGTAAGGCGCGCGGGTCCGGCGGCTGCGGTCATCTTCGGATCGGACCTCCCCCCCTTCTGCACGCCTGCGTGTCACTGGAGCGTCGCGCTCGGTGCGTCACGTTCAGCGAAATACTGCAAGAGCGCATGCAGGAGGAGGTCGCGCTCACGCTTATCCGGTGCGCGGCCGAAGTGGCAGGTAAAGGCGATAGCGGCGTTCAAGGCGGTGACGGCTATCTCTTCCCGCTGCTGATGGTTGGTCATCGCCGTCACCTCCCTGATGCCTTCGGCCGGGCGGATTTCGCCGCCAACTGCCAGATGCTCGGATCGCTGCCGGGTACGACGCCTTCCGGCGTATCCGCGAGCGCGATCCACATTGCGCCATCTGAAGTGACGACCGAGCCTTTCCTGTATGGCAAAGCCCGCTGCCAGATGCCGGCGTAGCGGACGCCGCCAGCTTCGAGCTGCTCAATCCGGGCAGAGAGTGCCGTCAGTTTTGCCCCTGTAGCGGCGGTCGTGGCGGCGATGAGCGCGTGAACACACCTGGTACTTAAGGGCCTTCGAAGTTCCTCGGGTGAGTAGGCGGCATTCAGACCGGCTCTGATCTCGGCCGCACGCGCTGCAATTAAAGCGAGTTCCTCTTCGTGCTCATCCGTCATTTCTAAGCCCTTCTAGCAACTCCTCGATCTCGGTGCCCGACATAGTGCCGCGTTGAGCTAGGACAAAAGCCAGCTTCTCGATCGTTTGGCGATGGTCGATAACGAAGCGTGCTGCGAGAGCAGAAAGCGCGCAGCACATGTCATTGGGATCGTCGGCCCACGACCCCAAAAACACTGAATGCTCCAGGAGCTGTTGATCCGATTTCGACATCCCGGTGTTAGGCGCCGCAGCTTGGCCGGATAGCGCCGCGACCGCGTATGCTACGGCGAGACCTCCGTGATGACGACCCTGTTCTAGATAGTCGCCGGGCGGCTCGAGAGTAACCTCACCGTCAGCTGATGCCCGGCGGACGCGAATTCCATGCAGGAGCGCCGCGACGCAATGCGCGGCCTCATGGACAACAACTTCGCTCAAATTCCGATCGCTCATTTTCCTAGTGTAGCAAACCTCCGGCACGTGAGACGTTATGCGTCAGCATCGGGGCGGCAGAGGACCTGGATTATCCTATTGAGCCCGCGCCGCAATGTTTCGTCATCGTCGGCGTCGAGCGGGCTTAGAATCTTCAACCGTTCCAGCGCGGCGGTGAGTTCGACCTCGTCGATCTCAATTTGAAGCACACGACGGCCGGCTTTTTTCCGTGCTCGGTAGCGTCGCTGGCGCGCTCTGGAAGACTTGGCACCTACTGTCACCGACGCTGTCCCCAAAAGCGGTTTTTGATAACAAGGGAATCGTCCGCGGCCATGCTGCCCCTCGTTTTGCCGCGCCGGAATGTTTCCACGCTCTCCAATGAGGGGCGGGTCACGGTGTTCCACACTCTCCCTCTATAAAGGGAGAGAAGAGTGTGGTGGACACCTACCCGCATGGCGGTCGTCCATGAAAACGAAGACTGTGGAAGAGTGTGGAAGCCCATTTCATCCAGCCCTAAAAAACTTCGTATCTCTTCCGGTACGGCCGTCTTTGCGCTCGACGATGCTGATCTGGTCGCTGTGCATCCAGGCTGAGATAATCGAGCGCACCTTCCGCCTTCCGGCCTTCTGCATTGCCGTGAGATCGCGAAGCAGCTTTCCCCTACCGATATCGACGCCGATGATCTCAGCGACGAGGTACCCGCCCCAATCACCGGCACGGTGGTCATAGCGGAACTCGCTGCTCCGAAACGCCGTACGGACCTGTTCGAGATGCTGGACGGTAACACCATCGAACGGCCGCTCCTCCTCAGCGCGCACGAAGCGACCATCTTCCCAGCGCAACGGGATTGCCTCGCTTAGCTTCGAGTAGTTAGACTTCTTCGGCGTCAGGTAGCGCGCGTCGGGATCGACTTCTTGATCGTCATCGCCACTGTTCGAGTTGCGCTTGGTGGTGAGATAAAGCCGCGACCGCATGGCGTTATTCCAGCCAGTAGAACCGGACATTCCTGAGCCGCTGCTCATCCCCGATAAAGAGGGATGCGCTAAAATCAGCACGTGCATTTCGAAATCAATTGCCAGCCCACGCAGGAGACCGATGCAGGCAATCGCGGCGTTGCGGTTTACCTCGTTGACCTGGAATAGGTTGGCAAGCGGGTCGAGGATCAGCAGCTTTGGTCGGACCTTCTCACATGCCTTACGGAGCCGGGAGAATGTCTCGGTCGGCTTTGCGCGTCCCTTCTCCTCGGTCGCCAGCACCACGTCATGACCGGCGCAATGGAGGAACGCCAGGGTCTCGTCCAGGCTGTGCAGGTCGATCCCTTCCCCTTCGCAGATGCCGGCGAGCCGGATGTGCACCTCATCGCGGTCATCTTCGGCGCTCAGGAATAAGACCCGTCCATGACGCAGTATATCGAAGCCGAGCCATTGCAGGTCGGCGGAGGCTGTCGCGACGGCAAGCTGCAAGGCTAGCAGGGTCTTTCCGACGCCGCCGTCGCCGCTCAATCCTGTCACGCTACGCATCGGGAAGAAGAAACCGCTGTCGAGAAACTTACGGGCAGGAACCGCACCGTCGAACGCCGAAACGAACTCCGGTTCCATCGGATCATGGACATGCTGGGCTTCGCGTTCGAGATCGATGATGGTGCGGTGGTTCATGACTGACTGCCTCCACGAAACCATTGATCCCAATCTTTATGTCCCAGCGGCGGCTGGAGGATACGTGCTTCACGGCCGGCATCGTGCCAGCGGGCGACGGCGGCAAGCGCCGCATCACGGCCAGGCTCGTCACGATCAGCGAAAACCGTCAGGGCCTCCATCCAGGGCAATAGCGGGAAGGTCCGCATCGTTGCCGTACCACAGGTGACCCAGATCGGCCGCCAGCCGGTCGCGGCAAGCGCAAGCCCTTTCTCAACGCCTTCGGTAATCCCGACTCCGCCGAGGCTTAGGTCTTCGAAGAGCTTAACGACCTGCCCGCTCGACGGCCCGAGCACCAGCTTGCGTCGGTCACCGTCATAGCGATCGAGGCGGATGCGGAAGATCGCCGTCGGCTCGGCCCCAAGACCGGGATCATTTTCGATTGGCGAGAAGCGCGCAAGCAGCGTCGGCACGCGCTCGCCGCTGAACGGGCAATGTGGATGATACCGAAAGACCGGCAGCTGATCGCTGGATAGAGGCGGCAGTCCGCGATGTCGGAAGTACGCAACGACCGGCGGCGCTCGCGGGTCCTCCCCTTCGCGCCAGAGGCGGCGCACAAGAGCGATGCGGGATGCTTCATCACGGTCGTCGCATGGCCGCTTTGGGGTGTGAAAAGCGGGTGCCTCTTGCCGCCCCTTTCCTGGCTCCCATGCGGGCAGGCCGAGGCGTTCGCGCACATGGTCCTTACAGGCTTGCCAATGATCGCCTGAAAAACTGTAAACCCGGAGGTCGGCGCCGTCGAACCAGACGCTAAGAGATCGATCCTTCGCCCCGTGGCCCGGACCAGGACAGCTGACATGGCCGTTCCGGCCGAGTTCGCCGCCCAGCCGCTTCGCAAGATCGTGAAGATTCATTTGGGGCCTCCCCGTCCTTGCCAACGGCGGTAGGCGTCGATCTGGTCTAGATAGGGCCGGCTGCTATCGAACAGAGGCTGATCAGGAGGCGAAGCAGGGCGCGGTTCCGGCATGTCCTCCGGGTCGAAGGCTGGGATGATAGCTTCCAGGTCCTGGGCGATCTGCGGCCAAAGTTCTTGCGTCTCCTCCTCCAAAGCCTCGGCTCCAGCTTGGAAGGCATCCTTCAACTCGTCGTAGCGGCGCTGAATGTCGGCGATGTCGTAATTCTTCAGGACCTCGCCTTCGACCCGTCTTATCTCCCGCCAATGACGGAAGTTCACCTCGGCAACACGGGAGGGAAGGGTCGTGTCGATGTAGCGACAGACCTCGTTTTCAACGATCCTCGCCAATTCGCCGGGGTGCAGCGCCTCCAGAGCGTCCAGCTCGGTCGCGCCTTCACCGAACCGCTTCTCGAACTTCGCCGCTCGGCGTTCGGTCTTCTTCAACGGTGTGCGGGGGAGCCGGTATTGTTCACATTGCTCGGGCGTCAAAACGACGGGGTCGAGCGTCACGTCCAGATCGAGGTCCGCTTCGCGAATCCAGAACTCGATCTTGCGGGCAAGGGCGACCGGCATGCTGCGACCACCAGGGTCAAAGTCGGAAACGTACAAAATTCGCGTCGGCCTGCCATCCGAGATAGCTCGCTCCACGGCGTGCCGCGCCAAGATCTCCGATGTCTCGCCGGTGCCGGAAACGAGGTTGAACCCAAGCCGCCTCGCCAACGGCACGAGGACATCATTCTGAGTGGATTTCTCAACCCAGACTTCGACAAGGTAGGGTTGAGCCACGGTAAGATCATGGACAAATACCCCCGGCGGCGAGACGTCATTGGTTGGGGTATGATAGGTCAAGTCCGCCTGATATTCGCCGGCAACGAACGCCCAAGGCTGTCGAGTTCCCGGATTGGACGCATTGATGATCGGCGGATCATTGCGATGATCGGCGAGCGCCCCGTCCGGGATAAGTCGAAGGTAGCGTGCCGACAGCGAAGCCGAAAGAAGGGTCTTCCAGTCGTTTTCAGTGTTGAGATACTGCGCACCATTTGGTTTCAGGATCGGCTGTTCCTGAGAGATGATGCTGTAATGCAGTCGTCGCAGATGGCTCCCAGCCTGAAAGCCCAAGGACTGCCACAAGCTTGCGAACCATTGCGCCTCGGCCACACGGCTCGGCCGTTGGACGTAGAACGGATCGTTGTCGGGACTGAGGGCAATCAGGTCTTCACGGCGGCAGCCGATTTCATCAGCCAGTGCACCGATGGTCGCATATTCAATCCGCATGGCCGGAAACCTCCAGCCCGCGCCGGCGGCACTCGGCTATGAGCGCTTCGGTGGTGGCTTTCGAAAGCATTCGCTCGACCATGGAGCCGCCCATTGGTGCAGGTTCGGCTTGCTGGACGGTCATCGTGGCGACGGTGCCGTGCCGGGTGATGAATGTCCGTTCACCGGGGAAATCCCCAGTGATCTCAGATCGCACCTTGGCGACGGTCTTGTGATCGACCGCGCATCGCTTGCCGATCTCCCGGTCGGACCACTTCGACCACTCCGGGTCCCGCAGCATAGCCAGCACCGAGCGGCGCTTATCCGCGATGGTGCGCCTGAGACCGTGGTTCGCGTTGGCGCCGACGGCTATGAGCATTGCCTCGCGCTTGCCGCCGTCACGAACGTCGGCATTGATTGTTTCTCTGCCAAGGGTCCTGCTTGCCTCGATCCGATGGAAGCCGTCACCGGGCCAGTAACCTTCGCCATCGAAGAACAGGATCACAGGCGGGAATTCCGCCCCGGCGTCCATTGCCTCGGCATAGTCGGCGACGACGGCCGGATCGATCCCAGCCTCCCGCATCTGGAGACCGGGGTCTTGACGTATCAATGAAAGGGGGACCTCGGTCATCGCCGTCTCCCGTCGCCGCTCATGGCGACGATCTCGGCGGCTCCGGAAAGTCGCGGCCGATCGCAGCCAGATGGCAGGCGGGCAAAATCGCGAAGGACAGAGCCTACCGACTCGCCCCGCTCGACGGCCTGAAGCGCTTCTAAAACCGGGCGAGCGCCGCAATTCGCCAAATGGCGGGCAAGATCGAGTTCGGATTGAATTTCAAATTGGGTGAGATTAGCCTTCTCGATGTCCAACCGCCGTACTGGTGAGACGATCGAGTGAGGGCCGCACGCTGACGCAACGTGCGGCCCTCGCCGCATCTGTTGCGTCATGATTCACGCGATGCCTCCTGCTCTTTGCGGGGCGGAGGCGCGCGCTTGGCGGCCTTTTCCCGCGCCTGCTGGTACGCGACCTTGGCTTCGCGATCCTTCTCGTCAAAGTCCCAGATGCGCGTTCTGGCCTTTGACTCAAGCCAGCGATCGACGTCTTCGACCCGATAGCGGACGGCATGGCCGATCTTGAGGTATTCCGGGCCATCGCCTGTTTGGCGCGCGTGATTCAACCAGGATACGGACTTACCGGTTCGTTTGGCGGTTTGTGGGGTATCGAGGAGCATGAATGCTTTCCCTTGCAATCTGAGCCGCCCAATTGCGGCGCGCTGCAAGGAGATGCATCACGTGTTATGTGAGGCTAAACCGGCCTAGCCCACAAATTTGCCGATCGCGGCGACCGCCGTGAGAATTTCGTCGGCGCTGTATTCGAGGTCGCGCATCTCAGACATCACCGCTTCGAAGTTCTCCTTCGAGCCGCCTGGAATGCGTTTGCCGCCACGGCTTAGGTTATCCCGGAATTTTCGGATCGTTCCGTTGTCAATGCCGGATACCTTGGCGACTGCAGCGAGCGCTTCAGGCAAGTTCATGCCGTGTTTGATCTTCAGGGTCGTGACAGCTGCGGCCGCATAAGCGAGCGCAAATTTTTCTCCACTCCCCTTCGGAGTACCTGTCACCCCGTCCGCACGTCGTCGCGCGAGCAGTGTGGCGTCAACATTTGCCAGTACCATCGCTTCGATTGGATCGATCAGGCGCCGTTCAAAGCCCGTCGCTTGCAAATAGTGCCTGAACGCTATTAGCGCCCCGTACTGCCAATCATCCGCACCGGAATCGAAGCGCTTGCGGATTGTTTCCAGCGCCTCGCGCAGCTTCACCACCGGATCATTCTCGTCGGTCATGCCGGCCTCCATTTCCAGCCGGAAAACTTGTCGTCGCGTTCCCGAATGTGGCCGTATCTCTGGAGGGACGCCCAGGATCGATGGCCGGATACGAGTGCGACGTGCGGAATGTTCCAGCCCGCCTCGAAGAGTCGGGAAACGCCTTCGTGACGTAGATCATGGAAGTGCAGATCCTCGATGCCCAGCAGCTTGCATGCCCGAGTGAAGGCCGCACCGATAGCATCGGTCGTGAAGGGGAAGATCGTGTCGCCACCCCTTGGCTGGCGTGCCAATACCGCCTCCGCTTCCGGCGGCAATTCGCACCACACATCGTTGCCGCGCTTGGCACCTGGGTTTTTCATATCTCGGACCAGAACGCGGGCAGAGTGCTTGTCGGTCGCGGCTTCATAATCAGTCCATCGAAGCCGCGTTATCTCTTCCATGCGCCGCGTCGAGAACAAGGCAAAGAGCACGATGTCGACCATCGGCGCCGAACGAGGCGCTCGCTGCTGGCGTTCCCCGAAGTGGTTGAGCAGGCAATCCAACTCGGTGAGGCTAGGACGCCTGTCTCGCTTGTTGGACTTGGCAATTGCCTGCTGCTTCCGTAGAACGAAAACCGCGTCCGACATCGCCTCCGGGTCCAACGGATAACCCCATGCCTTTTTGGCGATGGCGAAGACGCTGGCGAGATGCGAAATGTAATTATTGATCGTAGACGGCCCAGGATTAGTCAGTCCGGTTACCGTGCTGATAGTCCGGGCAAATGCGACGATGTCTTCGCTGCTGACATTGGCACAGGCCATCCCGGCGATCGCATGGCGCTGAATGGCCGCAAGGCACGCGGCCTTTGTCCTACCTATCTCGCCACCATATTCCTCGGTATAGCGGCCAATAGCGTCGCCGACGGTCCGTGTTGGCCCAGTAGCGGCTCGGAAGATTTTCGGATTGTCGAGCTCGGCCTCACGCTGGCGAATCCATGCCCTCGCGGTCTTGTGGTCACGGAAGGTGCGGTTTTCGCGAACAGTATGGCCGTCCTGCCGCTTCGCAATCTGCGCTAGATATGAGGGTTTTCCATCTTTGCGAGGTCTGGTAACTATGGTGCCCATTGAGATACAACATTGCCCTGACATGTTCCAACAATGTTGTTAGCAGTACAACAAAGCCCTGCAAAACACAACAAAACAGCGCAACGGTCTACAACATATGAAATCCGACAAATCCGCCAGTTTCTATGAAAAAGCCCGGAAATCAGGGGCTCTGGCAATAGCAGTTGCACCTATGATCGACTGGACGGATCGGCATTGCCGCTATTTCCACCGCCAGATCAGCCGCCAGGCGCTGCTTTATACCGAGATGGTGGTGGCTGACGCGATCATCCACGGACCGCGGGAACGCCTGCTCGGCCATGACGCCGCCGAGCATCCGCTTGCGCTGCAGCTCGGCGGTTCTGACCCGGCCAAACTCGCCGAGGCGGTGAAGCTCGCCGAACCCTATGGCTATGACGAAATCAACCTCAATGTCGGCTGCCCCTCCGACCGTGTGCAATCGGGTACCTTCGGCGCATGCCTGATGCTGACGCCGGAGACGGTGGCCGAATGCGTCGCGGCAATGAAGGCGGTCGCGACCGTGCCCGTGACGGTGAAATGCCGGATCGGCGTCGACCAGCAGGAGCCGGAAGAGGCCCTGCCAGCACTTATTGGTCGCGTGCTCGATGCCGGCGCCGACGCGATCTGGATCCATGCGCGCAAGGCCTGGCTGAAGGGCTTGAGCCCGAAAGAGAACCGCGAGATCCCGCCGCTCGACTACGAGATCGTCTACCGGATGAAACAGCGCTGGCCCGATGTGTTCATCGGCATCAACGGCGGCGTCCGCACGCTCGACGAGGCCGAAACTCATCTCGCCCATGTTGATGGTGTCATGCTCGGCCGGGCCGCCTATCAGAATGCCGCGATACTTTCCGACGTCGACCGCCGCTTCTTCGGCGCGCCGGTGGCCGAACCCGACTGGCAGACTCTGTGCGACCGGATGATGGCCTATGCCGAGCGCCATATCGCCGCCGGCGGCCGGCTGCAGCACGTGGCTCGCCACATGGTCGGCCTCTTCACCGGCCTGCCCGGTGCACGGCGCTATCGCCAGATCCTCTCCACCGACGCGGCAAAAAGCGGCGCCGGACCGGAAGTGCTGGCGGCCGCCTTTGCGGCGGTGGATTTTTCCGGAATGGAGCCGCACGCGGTCAGCGCCTGACGTAAGGGACGTGGGCTCTGCTTTCGCAAAGCATGTAAGCCATGCCGGCGCCGTAGAGCGCGTCTTCTGGGATGGCCAGTCGCGGTCACGCGCTCATTCGGTAAGTCGCGGCCGCCCGCAACTCTCCATGGCAATGATCATCATGACCGCGGCATCGGCAGCAATACCTTCTTCTCGATCCGGCCGGCCACTGAGAACACCATAATCTCCGTCTCTTTGCCGATCCTGCTGCCATCCATCAACCTGACGATATCGTCAACGCCGCCGACTGGGTTGGCGTCGATGGCGAGGATGTAATCGCCCTCCTGCAGCCCGCCCTTCGCCGCCGGGCCTTCCGGTTCGACACGCCGGATGCGAACGGAAGTCGTCTGAACCGTACCCGCCGCAAGCGCTACCCTGCGCGGCAGCACGATCGTGTCGCCTGATATACCTATGAAGGCGCGCCTGACCTGGCCGTAACGAAGAATCTCCGACACCACGAAATTGGCCGTGTTCGATGCAACGGCAAAGGCGATGCTCTGTGCGCCCTGAATGACGGCCGTGTTGACGCCGATGACCTCACCGCCGGAAGACACCAGCGGCCCGCCCGAATTGCCAGGATTGAGCGCGGCATCCGTCTGGATGACATCCTCCATCAGCCGGCCGCTCGCCGCCCGCATCGACCGGCCGAGCGCCGACACGATACCGGCAGTGACGGTCCACTCGAAGCCCAGCGGATTTCCGATCGCGACCGCAATATGGCCCCTGCGCAGACGCTGGGAATCGCCGAGCCTCGCCCAGGCCCCGGTGCTGGCATTGGCGCGAATAAGAGCGATATCGGTATCGACATCCCGGCCGAGCACCCGGCCTTCGGTGATGAATCCATCAGGCGTCGTTATGCGAACAACCCTGGCGTCGTCCACGACATGGCTGTTGGTAATGATCAGGCCATCGGGCGAGACGGCAAAGCCCGATCCATGCCCCTGCCTGCCTCCGACCCGCTCGATCCGGCTGACCGCCGGGCCGACCGTGTCGACTGCTGCTGCGATCGATTGCGAATAGCCATCGATCAGCGCCCCGTCGTTCTGGGGCGTTATGTCCTTGTCCATGTAACCCATGATCTGATCCTCGGGCGGCGGATGGTCATCCAGCCGCTGGCGAAGCGATCGCGGTTGCGATCGTCGCTAGTGGAGTTGTTGTCAAGGATTAGATGGTTGGGTGTTGATCAACGTTCAAGTGAGCGCCAGCGCTCTGTATCCGGCACAACATGATGGAAGCGAACCACACCTAGCCGAACGTATAGATTGAACCAACAGGAATAAAGTGGCTCATTAGCTCCGCCGCCTTCACTGCGCCATGACGAACCGGCCAAGGAAAACCAGCAGCCGAGGTTCCGGATCAGGAATGTTGCGGCGCGCAGCAGCCGGGCAAGCCTCGCATTGACCGGTTAAAAAGGGCACCGAGCGTCGTAGAAACGATCATGCAAAATTCTGTCATATCAATAGAATAAAACGGGGCATTCAATAAGTACATCATCATTCCATTCCAACCCCAAGACGTCACAGCGCTCGCGGCGCTGCCCATCCCACTTGTAGCAGTATTTTCAATCCACCCAACCCCCAGGAGCCATGAGATGAACACAGTCACAACCAAGGACGGCGTTGAGATTTTCTATAAGGATTGGGGGCCGAAGAGCGCCCAGCCTATCATGTTCCATCACGGCTGGCCGTTGAGCTCCGACGACTGGGACGCGCAGATGCTGTACTTTCTCGATAAGGGCTATCGCGTCGTTGCCCATGATCGGCGTGGCCACGGTCGCTCGACCCAAGTCGGCGACGGCCATGACATGAATCATTATGCCGCCGACGCCGCAGCCGTCGTCGAGCATCTCGATCTCAGGAACACCGTCCATGTCGGCCATTCCACCGGCGGCGGCGAGGCGACCCACTATGTCGCCCGCCACGGCCAGCCGCAAGGCCGGGTCGCCAAGCTCGTCATTATCGGCGCCGTACCGCCCATTATGGTGAAAACCGAAGCCAACCCCGGCGGCCTGCCGATCGAAGTCTTCGACGACCTGCGCAGGCAGCTCGCGGCCAACCGCGCCCAGTTCTATCATGATCTGCCGGCCGGTCCGTTCTACAGCTTTAACCGGCCGGGTGCGAAAGTTTCGGAGCCGGTTATCAACAATTGGTGGCGTCAAGGTATGATCGGGGGCGCCAAGGCGCATTACGACGGTATCAAGGCCTTCTCGGAAACCGACTTCACCGAGGACCTGAAGATCATCACCGTGCCGACCCTGGTCATGCATGGCGACGACGACCAGATCGTGCCGATCGCCGACTCCGCGCTGCTTTCGTCCAAGCTCCTGCAGAATGCTACGCTCAAGGTCTATGAGAAATTCCCGCACGGCATGTGCACGACGCATGCCGATATCATAAACCCCGACATCCTGGCCTTTATCAAGGGCTGATCCTACCTCTCGTCGGGCGCTGACGAGGTGCCCGCCGACTGCGCCGCTTCCGGCAAAAACCGTTTTATCATGAAACCGTTTTCGTCGATTTGCGTTTAGCGGCCATGAAAAGAGAACGTGAACCCTCATCAAAGGCTTACCGGCAGGACCGTTTCGAAAATACCGAGCGAGCCGCAAAGGAAACCATCGAGGCGGAGCAGCGGGCTCGGCGGGAAAAAACCAAACGGCTGAAAGAACTGCGCCTGTCGCAGCAGGGCGGCAAGGATCCCGCGGTCAAATAGATCTGCTCACGCCTTCCGTCAGGCCGTGGCGCCATCGGTTTCAACTGCTCCCGGTCCGTGTCTTGCCGCGGGTCTCATATTGTTTTGATTTCGGACGTTCGCCCATCTTGCAGAGCAAAGGCTGCGAAATTATCTTCTTGCACAATAGCGATTCACGGCATCCAAGGGGCTGATTGCGATGTCAGACAAGCTGTTCAGCACGCGTGACGAACCACTCGCCTCCGAAGATCTCGATATTTGCAGGCGTGTGCATGAAGCCCTGTGCAGCGGGCTCGATATTGACAGATCAGGCGGACAAGCCGATCGTCTCGGCGCCTTGATCATTGAGCTTTATCGGCAGGGTGTGCATGATGAAGACCAGCTTCGCCTGCTTGCCGGCGGCAAGCGAGTCTGATGGCGCGCATCAGACCCTACTCCCCTTGATCCTCTTCACGATCGATTTGGCCCGGTGCCTCAGAGGCCGTTCGCCTCTGTGCTCGTCGCTGCCGAGGTTTCGGTTGGATCGATAGTCGGGTCGGACTCGGTCGTTCCGGATACTTCTTCTGTGCTGTCGGTGTCGGCCTCCGGTGTTTCCGCAGTCGCCGCGGGATCTGTCGTCTCGCTCCCAGCAACGGTATCGCCGGTCTCGGTTTCCGTTGCAGGGGTCTCCACCGCCTGCGCCGCTATGGTCTCCCGCATCCGGTCAATCGTGCCAACAGCCGTTCCGACGCCGAGTGTATCCTTTGCCCAGCCCAGAGCTTCCGGAGTGACCGTGCCTGTCTTGGTCGCGGCAGCAAGCGCTGCCGACAGCGCCGCATCACCGAGCAGCGGATCGTCGGCTGGCGGAGCAACGCCATTGGTCAGCTCATATTGAGCGTAAGCGGTACTGAACGCCGCGATCGCAGCCATGCGCGGATCCGCAGTCTTCATAAGCGCATGGAAATTACGCTTCAAGGAATTGAGACCGGCAAGCTGCGCCGCAGGTTTCTTCGCCACCTTTTTTTCCGCGAGCGATTTGACGGCAGTCTGCTTCTTGGCAGCGCCCTTGGTGGTCACAGCCTGCTTGGTCGTATTTGCCTTGCCTGTCTTGCCGGTGGACTTATTTGAGTTGCTGCCGTTTTCAGCCTTTCCTCGTGAGCTGGAGTTTCCCTTCCCGCCGCCGCTGCTATGGCTGCCGCCGCCATTCCCGCCGCCATTTCCGCCTCCATTCCCGCCACCGCCACCGCCGCCACCGCCACCGCCACCGCCACCACCGCCGCCGCCGTTGCCGCCGCCACCACCGCCCTTTGCGAAGGCAGGTGAAGTATCGGTAAAGACGATGTTGAGGGGCGCAAGCGCCAGCGTCGTGGACAGACAGAGAAGGCCGATAATTCTGGAGAGCTGCATAGTAGTCTTTCTGACATTAAGGATGACACCGATGTCAGGCATTGAAGCACCGGTTCCATAAGAACCAGTTTAGTATCTACTTGCAATTTGAACTTCTTGCCGAATTCCGGCACGGTTGGACGTCGTTGGCCGAGAGTCAGTAGTTCTTCCTCGATCACCCCTCCGGCGCGGGCAAGGACCCCTGCCGCGTGCGAGACTGCCTGGGCGTCCCGGCCGCAGAGCCGATTGCGTTAGCGAAGACGCACATAGATCCGCGTCCTCCCGTTCCAGAATGAACTTTTTTCCCAGATCCGCGCTATTTCTAGCCGCATGCGTGACTCAAGGTGAATGACATGAACAGGTTCGCCATCATTGCCCTGTCGATAGCGACGGCCTTCTCCGGAACGCCCGCTGCGGCAGGCCCGGCTTTTGTGCCCAACCCGGTTCAATCGGGGGCCGAGCCGGCGCCGGCAAATACTGATGCCCGGATCATGACGTCGGTTGCAGCAGGTTCTCGATTGTCTGCTCCCGCTACGGCGATCGCCGCAGATATTACGGTAACCGGCGCTACTATCGCGACCGCCACTATTATCGGGGCGACCGCTATGGCTGGGACCGCCGCTATGACCGCAGGTGGCGGCGCCACGACAATACCGGCGCTATCATAGGTGGCCTTGCGGCAGGCGCCATCATCGGCGGCATCATTGCTTCGCAGCCGCGCGCCTATCATTCGCGCGCCTACAGCTCCCATGCCGAATATTGCTATAGCCGCTATCGGTCCTACCGCGCCTGGGACAACACCTATCAGCCGTACTACGGCCCGCGCCGTCAGTGCCGCTAATCCGATCCCGAACTCGGTCGGCCCGCATGAAGATGCGGGGCTTTTTGATGCGAGATGACCACGTCGAGTGTTTCGCCGTTACTCCGCAATATCGGCCGAGCGCTCGGTCAATGGGCAGCCGCCGGCTTCGGCTTCTTCTCGGTCCATTGCGGCGGCGCGCCGTATTTTGCCGCCACCGCCCCGACCAACCCTGGCTCGCGACCAAAGGCATCGCAGGCGACATATTTCGGTTTTCCGCCGAGCCAGGATTTCATCCGCTGGCGCGAGGGAAGCCGAAGGTCCAATCCCTTCGGCTCCTTGCCCGAAACCAGCATGCGGGAAAAGTCGCTGCTGAATTTCGCGGCAAGGCCATAAGCGTCACCGACCTCGGAAACGCGCGGGTTGTTCTGCAGCGAGTTCGCGCCCCGCGCCCAGACCATCGCCGCGCGCTGCGCACCCGATTTGTCCACGGCCTCGGCCTCCACCGCCAGCCCGCCGAGGCCGACCGGCAGCCGCGGCACGCCCACCGGCAGCGCTAAGCCGGTGCCGACGGTCACCACGGTCGAAACGCCCGCCATCGTCTTGTTGGTCGGCACGATGTCGGTGACAACTGAGCGGATCGTCAGATCCGCCTGCTGGCCTGGCGCCACCATCTGGTACCGGTCGCTGAGCGAAATGCAGAGTGCCCGGTCGAGCGCATTGGAGACCATCGCCCGGTCGGCAAGCGACTTGACGCGCGACGCGGCGCTGAAGGCGAAACTTGTCGGCTCGATTGCGACCGTCTTTATCGGAGCGAGACTGAGACCATCGACATAGACGCGCGATTTCGACAGCTTGCCTTTTGCGGGGCCGAGATGTGAGTATGATGTCAACGTCCCGCTCTCCTTGAGCGGGACCGAGCTGCAGCCGGCCGCAGCCACGGCAAGCGCCAGCGGCAGGGCCAGGGAAAAAGCTCTGGAAACCGCTTTTGGGAAAAATGAAATTGATCGATTGCTGCGCACGCTGTCTGGCCTCCGTCGCCGATGATTGCGGGTGAACCTGGCGGCCAAGAATTGCCGCAGCATTACATCTTTCCCCGGCGCGCAGGCCGTCGGAACAGGCTTATCCGAGCCGGATCACCACCTCGGTGCCGGCAGCACGGCTCTCGATATGGACTTCGCCGCCATGGTTCAGCACGATCTGCTTGACGAGGCTGAGGCCGAGCCCCGCCCCCTTGCTCTTCGGGGTGACGCGGTAGAAGGGCTCGAACACTAGGTCCCGATGCTCGGCAGCAATGCCCGGCCCCTCATCTGCGACGCTAATCCGCCCGCCGCCGGCAGCCGACACCGACACCGTAATCATGCCGCTGCCGCCGCCATGGTCGATGGAATTGCGCACCAGATTGCTGACCGCCCGCGGCAGTGCCGAAGGACTGCCCTGGCGATTCAGGCTCGCGACCTCACTCTGGAACGAGATCTGGTAGCCCCCACCGATTGCAATCGGCGCGAGATCGGCCACTACACCACGGGCGATTGCGACGAGATCGACGGTCTCATGCAGATCGGTCGCCTGGTCGTTGCGCTCGAAGTCGAGCAGTTGTTCGGCTGTCTCGGCGAGACGCGCGACGTCGTCGAGCAATCGCCGCCGGTTCTGCCCCTCCGCTGTTCCATCGATCCGCGTCTGCATGATCGCAATCGGCGTTCTCAGCTCGTGCGCCGCATCGATCAGGAAGTGCTGCCGTTTGCGGTGCTCATTTTCCAACCGGTCGAGCGCCTCATTGAATGCGATCACCAGCGGAGCGACCTCCCTCGGAATGCCATCCAGCGGCAGGCGCGCATCGTAGCGGCGCGGCTCGATCTCCGATGCCTTGCGAGCGGCCTCGCTGACGCTGGCGAGGCCTCGCCCCACGATCCTGGGAACGGCTAGAAAAACCGCGGGCAAGGCGATGGCGAGGAGTGGGATATAGATCGGATAAGCGATACCCATCAGCATAAAGACAGGCCAGCCCTTGTCCGCGACACCGCCGAAGAGCACCCGCAGTTGGCCGATCGCGGTCTCGACGCTCTCGACTGAAGCGATCTCATCCGTGCCGTCCGATCCCCTGATATCGGCCCCTTCGAATAAATGAGTCAGAGGTGCAAGTTCACTATAGGCCGCGGGGATGGCGCCGTAGGAGACAAAAGAACCGTTCGTCGTGGCAGCGACATACCACAGCCCGTCATACTCTTGCTTGAGCGCTTCAAGTTCCGGCGTATCCTCTATTTCAAGCCGTCCTTCGGAATCGAGCGCAACGGCTGGAGCCAGCACGGCGGTGATATGGTCCTCCAATGCGACATTCGGCGAGAGGATTGACGCGGCGTAGAAGCAGAGCCCTATGATGACGGCCGTCACCACGGCGACGAAGACGAGGCTCAGTTGCCAGCTGAGCCGCCACCAGAGCGAGGGATTGGCGTTTCCCGTCCCGGTCATCACTCTTCCCTAAGGAGATAGCCGACGCCGCGAATGTTGTGGATCGAAACCCCCGCACCGGCATCGGAAAGTCGCTTGCGCAGCCGCGATATGTGCGCGTCAAGCGCGTTCGACTGGATTTCTTCTTCATAATTGTAGACCGCCGCCTCCAACGTCGAGCGAAGAACGGTCTTCTCCTTGCGCTTGGAGAGGGCCGCGAGCACCAGAAGCTCACGCCGGGGCAGATCGAGCGGCACATCGCCGACGGAAACGCTCAGATGCAGCGGGTCAATTACCATACGCCCGGCAGTGATCTTGAGCTCCGAGAGGTTTGGTGAGCGGCGTAGCACGGCCCTCAGCCGCGCCATGAGCTCCTCGACCAGAAACGGCTTGCCGAGATAATCGTCGGCGCCGAGATCTAACCCTTCCACCCGCTGCTTCGGCTCGTTCAGCGCCGTCAGCACGATAATCGGAGTGTCCTTGCCCGTGCGCCTGAGCTCAGGAATGAAGCGCAGCCCCTCGCCATCGGGCAGGCGCCGGTCGAGCAGGATCGCGTCATAGTGGTTCTGCCGCGTCAGCTCAACGGCATCGCCCAGATGCAGCGTGTGGTCGGTTACGATCCCATGCTTACCAAGCGCCACAGACAGCGCCCCGGCCAGTTCCCTCTCATCCTCGATCAACAGAATCCGCATCGCCCACCATTCCTTGCGCCCCGGTTTCGGCCGCAAGGGTTGCAGCAACATTGCGGAACTTGAAAGGCAGCCTGTCATGCTGCTGCAATTGTTGCGTCGCAGGTTCGGGCATCACAAGTGAGGACGACAAAAATGCCCCACCTCAAATCCATCCTCCGCATCCTCGAAACCTATCTCCTCTCCGCCTTCATCCTTGCCAGCATGCTGGCGGGGCCGCTGGTTCTATTGTTCGTGAGGTAAAGATGCGGAGACTATTCATGCGCCACTGGCGGTCATTCATTCCCATTTCCGATAAGGCGATGGGGCATTTCAATTGCGCCATCCCCTCGTGGACAAAGGCTGTCGATAGTTTGCTGGCAATTTGGAGCTCGCAAGGTGAATTGATCCGAATGCCACGCAGGCGTGCCCACTAGACCGAGAACCGTTTTGACGTTTATGGTTCGCCTGCGGCGCCCGCTTTGAGCTCGCAACTTGCGATAAGGAGAAGAAGGAGGCGGCATGGCTCCCGATCCTACGGGTTACATTCGTGGAAACGACCTCATCCTGAAGCGTACATTTCGCGCCCCCATTGATGACGTATGGACAAGCCTGACGAGTTCCAAACACACCGCGCTCTGGTTCGGTGGTTGGGAAGGCGACTCCGGCCCAGGAAAGGTCGTGCGCCTGCAATTGCGTTATGAAGAAGGTCAACCGTGGACGAACTTGATGATCGAGGAGTGCGAGGCACCTCGGCGTCTGGTCGTCACGATGAAGGACGACTATGGCGAGTGGCGCATCGAACTGACGTTGACACAGACGAACGACAAGACCGAGTTGCGCTTCGTGCAGCCCCTGAGCGACCGGAAAGCCGCGGGCGACATAGCGCCGGGCTGGGAGTACTATCTCGACATGCTGGTCGCCGCACGCGAAGGCAAGACGCTGCCGTCCTTCGAGGATTATTACCCCTCACAAAAGGCACACTACCTAGCGTTCACGGACGACTGATTGACTGCGGACTTGATATTCGAGGCTCTATTTGGAGGCCGCTTTGGACGAACGAATCGGCTTGATAGATTAGCGTTGAGCGGCAATCAGTCCGCTCACGTTCACTGAGCGTGGGCGCGGTAGCCGACCTGCCAGCGAATATTGACCCCATTTTGTGGGTAATCAGGATGGCGCGGAAGCGAGCGCATTGGCTGAACGCTCCAGCGCTGGCAGAGAGCGGACCCTACGAGCGCCAAATGCAGACACGCCTCTAACCGCCTTGGCGCGAACCCTTCCACTCCCAATGCGCAGTTTCATAGTCCATTCGGCCGCTCCTGCTCGCCATTCTTGTCAGCGCACCGTCAGGCCCCCGCCGCCATCCTCTCCCGCACCTCCAGAAACGCCGCCGTCAGCCGCGCCAGCACCGGCGAAGTCACAGTTCCGTTCGCCCCACCGATCGGATCGGCGATGTGGATTCGCCGGAGATCCTCCATGAATTCGTCCCATAGCGGCTGCCCGCCCTCTTCGAGAAGCTGCGCGCGAATGCTCAGATCCTCGCTCACCGGCAGGTGCCGCCTTCCCCAGGCGCCGATCATGGCGAAGAGCGGAACGAGCTGGATCGCCGGCTCCGTCAGGCTATAGATTGCTTTCTGGCTATGGCTCGGATCGTCGCGCTTGCTGATGAAGCCGAGCGAAAGAAGCCGCTTCAGCCGGGCCGCCAAGATATTGGAGGCGATCCCCTCCTCCGAATGATTGAGCAGATCGCGGAAATGCCGTCGGTTGCCGAACATGATGTCGCGGATGATAATCAGACTCCATCGGTCGCCCAGCACTTCCATCGTCAGGTTGATCGGGCAGCCGGACCGCAATTCTATATCCACTGGCGTCTCCTGTAAAAACCAGTTGCATAATAGGAGCACTCGTGAGAGAACACAACTAGTTTCAGATAGCAATCAGATGGAGGAAGGCATGTCCAAGGTGCGTGTCGCAGGATTTTCAGTTTCTGTGGATGGTTTCGGCGCAGGGCCGGAGCAAAGCCTGAATGATCCGCTCGGAAAGCGAGGGCCGGAACTGTTTCAGTGGTTCTTCCACACACGCACCTTCCGCGCGATGATGGGCAAGGACGATGGTTCGTCGGGCATCGACGAGGATTATGCGTCCCGTGCCATGGCCAATTTCGGAGCCTTCATTCTCGGGCGCAACATGTTCGGCCCGATCCGCGGCGAGTGGCCCGACGATGCCTGGAAGGGCTGGTGGGGTCCGAACCCGCCTTATCACGCCCCCACCTATATCCTCACCCATTATCCACGCGAACCGCTCGTCATGGAGGGCGGCACCACCTTCCATTTCGTCACCGGCGGCATTCATGAGGCGCTCGATCAGGCGAAGGCGGCGGCCGGCGATAAGGATGTGAAGATCGGCGGCGGGGTGGCGACCGTCCGTCAATATCTGCAGGCAGGTCTGATCGACGAGCTGCATTTCGCCGTCTCGCCCGTCGTGCTCGGCAAGGGCGAGGCGATGTTTGCAGACATCGATCTTCCTGCGCTGGGCTTCCGCGTCACCGAGCATGTCGCCAGCGAAAAGGCCACACATATCGTACTGGCGAAATAACCGCGCCGCCGGTTCAATCCGGCCACCTCTCCGTCGTAAGCGGCGTCGGAAGCACACTCATCCGGCACCAGGACGAGCCGGCTGTCCTGCATATGCGCGAGAACGTGCCCTGGGATGAGACAGGCCCACCGACCGGGGTCGCGCATTATAGCAGACGCTCGTCCGTGCGGATCGAGCGGAGCCCGGCCGAGCAGAAGTCTTACGGGTTAGCCCGGAATGACGACGCGGGGAGTTCAGAGGGCCCGTCCGCTTGCCATCGCCTTTTTCGGCATTCGCCTTCTGCGACACCGCCTATCCAGACTGCGCAGAACATAATGCTCAGCACTCCTGTTCCTCGACCTGTCGTGAAGTAAACATGTCCAAATAGCTTTGGCATTGCTGCAGAATGAGCGTAGAGTAAGCGTCATCGGCCCATCGGATCATTGGCAAGACCGCTTGAGAGACCATCGTGTTCTAGCCGCCTTATAGAGGGTACGAAGATGCTCTTGTCGTTTATTTCACTCGACGACAGCGAAATAACCATCGTCACCGACGCCGTTCGGCAATGGTGCTGCGAGAAAAAGCTTGACATCGACAGCATCGAAGGGCGCCGCGCCATCGCCGCTGCCGTAGACCTCGTTCAAATGAATCTCGCCCGGGACAGACTTCTTGCCGAACTGTCGAAGCAGTTGGACCACCGCTAGATATCGAAATCTGTCCATCATCTCTGCCGCACACATAGCCGTAACAGGTGTTGGATTGAGACGTCGGCGGATCAAGGAAGGCTTCTCATCCGCCGAGTTGCGGTCCACTATCAGGGTTTCACCCTGTCCCGCCGCATTAGAGCTTTTCAAGGTTGGCAACGAACATGTCGACCATGGCCTCGGCATAGGCTTCGATATCCTCCAAACTTCTGGGAATCTCGGAGAACTGTTTGCCCACGGTGGCGAGGGTCGTAACGATCAGGTCTCCGGCAAACGCCCGGCTTGCCTCCGTTACCGACGGCAGCACCTCCTGCATGAACAGCCCGAAAATCCGATCTCCTGACGCCCTCGCCGCCTGCGCCTCCGGCGCATCCCGTTAGAGCGGCGCGGCGTCGTGAAGCGCCTCCGCATCGCCGCTTCCTCACACTCGGAGCGAAGAAAGGCGTGAACAAGGATGCGCAGCCGTTCGAAGGGCGGAAAGGGACTCTATCGTGACATCCTGGAACTGGTGGAGGACCGCCTGAGGCCGGGTGCCCTCATCCTCGCCGACAATGCCGACCTCCCCCCCGCATATCTCGTCCGCGTTCTCTCCCCACCGCAGGATAGCTCTCGCTCTGCCGTCCGATGGTTATGCGCAACAGCAATGAAACCGCACGCTTCCTACGATTACTTGGCCTTCAGGCGCCGCGACCATCCGGAGTGCCCTTTCCGGCTGTCGCCCGATTGGATATTGTCGCCGTCCATTGTTCATGAATGAGAGGTTTGCTTGTGAGTGTCGGTCTGATTGCCCTCCTTGATGATGTCGCTACGCTTGCAAAGGCGGCCGCCGCTTCTCTGGACGACGTGGTCGCCCACGCGGGCAGAGCCGGTGCCAAAGCCGCCGGCGTCGTGATCGACGACGCAGCCGTCACGCCGCGTTATGTGACCGGCCTTGCTGCCGCGCGCGAACTGCCGATCATCGCGAAGATCGCCATCGGTTCCCTCAAGAACAAACTTCTGTTCCTCCTGCCGGCCGCACTCGTCCTCAGCCTTCTCGTGCCGCAGGCTGTGACGCCGCTGCTCATGCTCGGCGGGCTCTACCTCTGCTATGAAGGGGCCGAAAAGGTCTATGAACTCGTCATGCCGCACGCAGCCCATGCCCACGAGAATGCGCTCGAGACGATCAGCATCGATCCCAAGACCTTTGAGGACGAGAAGGTGGCGAGCGCCATCAGAACCGATTTCATCCTCTCGGCCGAGATCATGGCGATCACCCTTGGCTCCCTGTCTGAGTCCGGCCTAGCGATGCAGGCGCTGGTTCTCGCCCTGGTCGGCATTATGATCACCGCCGCTGTCTACGGTGTCGTCGCCTTGATCGTGAAGGCTGACGATTTCGGCCTCTGGCTTGCCCAACGCTCTTCCTCCGCTCCGGGAAGCACGTTCTTGCGCATGCTCGGGCGCGGCCTGGTGCAGGGCATGCCCTACCTTCTCAAGGTGCTTGGCCTCATCGGGACGGCGGCGATGATCTGGGTCGGCGGCGGCATCATCGTCCACGGTGCCGAAAGCTTCGGCTTTGCCTGGCTGAGCCATCTTCTTCACGATGCCGGGGAACGCGCCGCGCATGCAATTCCGGCGGTTAGCGGCGTCATTTCCTGGCTGGTCCAGGCTGCCGGCTCGGGTCTTGTCGGCATCCTCCTCGGGGTCGCGACCATCCCGGTCGTCAGCCACGTCGTAGCGCCTGCATGGCGGTGGTGCGCAACGCGGCTGCGCAGGATGAGAACTGCATAGGCGAGCAGTACCAGGTGTTGTGACTATGCCATGCGCCGCGCAGGAGGCGTCGGGATGGCTCAGGCGCCGTCACCTGCCCCGCCGGGCGACGAAGCGCCTGCGCCGCGGCCCAATCAGATACTGCGGCCGACGCCGGCACCGTCAATGGTACACCTTTCGCATAAGCGCGTTGCGCCGCAAATGATCGCGTCCATGTTCTTCTCGGCCCAGTGAGTGAGTGCCGAAACGGTATCCGTGCCGCCGATTATGCCGCAGCGCTGAAAGCACAACTGCGGCACGCGGACGGCGGCTCGCCGGCGTCCGCGCCGCTTCAGCCTCCCCTTGGGCGCCCCGCAGCAGCCTCGAAGGACGAGGCCCACCGGCGGCATCCTATATGGCTGGTGCGATACATACGCGACCCTACCGCAACGGCAGTTCGAAACTCCGCTTCAGCGTTTCCATCGGCACGTCGGTCTTGACGCTGAGGACGCTCGGAATGCGCGTCAAGTGGTCGGCCTGGAAACGCCAGTAGCTGTGCAGGTCGGCAGTGACGATCCGAAGTACGGCATCACATTCTCCAGTCGTCAGGTAACATTCCATCACCTCGGGAAACCGCCTGACGGCCTCGGCAAACCGTAGTGTGACCTCCGCATCCTGCGTCTTGAACCAGACGCGGGCAAAAACCGTCAGCCCCGCCCCGACCTTTGCCGGATCCAGGACAGCGACATAGCGATCGATGATCCCGGCCTCTTCCAGAAGGCGCACCCGGCGCAGGCAGGGCGAGGGTGAGAGTCCTACCTCTCGTGCCAGCTCGACATTCGAAATGCGTCCGTCTCGCTGCAGCACGCGCAGAATACGGCGGTCGATCGCGTCCATCATGACCGGCATTTTATAGCTCACAATCGTCTCATAGTGGCATAATATGCCTCACTTTTGCAGTTTTTGGAGATCTTCGCAAGCTTCTTGCGCATGATTTGGCCTATCGTTCCACGCATCAATGTGGAGATGGCTGATGGCAGGAAACATAGAGAAGATCGTGCTCGCTTATTCGGGCGGGCTGGACACCTCGATCATCCTCAGGTGGTTGCAGGAAACTTACGGATGCGAGGTGGTGACCTTCACCGCCGATCTAGGCCAGGGTGAAGAGCTGGAACCAGCGCGGGCAAAGGCAGCAACGTTTGGAGCGAAGGACATCCGCATCGTTGATCTGCGTGAGGAATTCGTCCGCGACTTCGTCTTTCCGATGCTGCGGGCAAACGCGCTTTATGAGGGGCTGTATCTCCTTGGCAGTTCGATCGCGCGGCCGCTGATCGCCAAGCATCTTGTCGCCATTGCCCGGGAGGTTGGCGCAGACGCTGTTGCCCATGGCGCAACGGGCAAGGGCAATGACCAGGTCCGCTTCGAGCTGGCCGTCAATGCGCTCGACCCTTCGATGAAGATCATTGCTCCCTGGCGTCAATGGAACATTCTTTCCCGCACGCAGCTTCTGGGATATGCCGAAAAGCATCGGATCCCCGTGCCGAGCGACAAGCTCGGCGAGGCGCCGTTCTCGATCGACGCCAACCTTCTACACACATCGACTGAAGGCAGAATTCTTGAAGATCCGGCAGAGGTCGCACCCGATCACATCTACCGGCGCACGGTCGATCCCATCCACGCTCCCGATGCCCCTGAGATCGTCACCATCGGCTTTGAGAGCGGTGATCCGATTTCTCTGGACGGCAAGGCGATGAGACCGGCAGTCTTGTTGACCGAACTCAACGAAATAGGCGGCCGGCATGGCATCGGGCGGCTCGATCTGGTTGAAAATCGCTTTATCGGGATGAAGTCGAGAGGCGTATATGAGACACCGGGAGGAACGATCCTGCTTGCCGCACATCGCGGGATTGAATCCATCACGCTCGATCGCGCCGCCGCACATCTGAAGGATGAGATCATGCCGCGCTACGCCGAGCTGATCTACAACGGCTTCTGGTTCGCACCCGAGCGGGAGATGCTGCAGGCCCTAGTCGACCGAAGTCAGGCCTTCGTCAGCGGTGAAGTGACGGTGAGGCTCTATAAGGGAAGCGCCTCGGTCATCTCTCGCACCTCGCCTTACTCACTCTATTGCGCCGACCTCGCCACCTTCGAGGAAAGCTCCATCGCCTACGATCATCATGATGCCGAAGGCTTCATCAGGCTCAACGGACTGCGGCTCAGGAGTTGGGCAGCTCGCAATAGGCAATGAGCGCCTGATTTACCTCAGCGGCGCCATCCTAAGCATCTGCAGATGCCCTCATCGAGGGCATCGTGGTCGACATCAACCCGATCGTGCTCGGCGAATTCCTCTGCGTCCCCGCGGCCGAACCACCTACTCCACGAGTGCACACCGAAACAATTCAAACGATTTTAAACAGCCCACCAAAAAGTTAATCGATTTTAATTCTATCCTTCAATTTTTCTTGTTGCGACGCAAAAGAATTTAGCCATTAATTTCCGCAGGTGCTAAGTAGGTTCGTTGGAGGAACTCGCATGACTGTGACATTTCCGCTGACCGAGAAGCGCGACGCGGAGGCGTTGCTGAAGCACTTGATGGTGCACAAACTCAGCTTTCCCGGAAACTGCGTCGTTTCGCTCAAGGCGCACGTTGCCCATGTCTCATCCTCTCATACAACAGCACTCGGCACCGCCCGTACTGCCTGGTAGATTGACGTCCCCAGCTTCGATTGGATGGTAAAGGGAAAGGTTTGCCCTTGAGGCATCCTCGCCCGTTCATCTGGCGGTATTCCTGCTCTGCCCTGGGGAAGAGGAAGGAAGGCAGAACACAGCCTCAGCGTTTCATGAATGATCGAATGCCAATCGCGGCCGACAGTCATTGCTGTGCCGGCAGAAATTCCTATTCTGGGCGCCGCCGATGGCGAGGAAAAGCCGGGTTACCGGCCGCACGATAGGAATTTGGGTCCCATCATGACTGCTCTGACACCAATCCCTTATCTCAAACAAGGCGTGCTCGCAGCGGCCATGAT
This sequence comes from Rhizobium sp. MHM7A, assembly GCF_005862215.1. Lineage (NCBI taxonomy): Bacteria > Pseudomonadati > Pseudomonadota > Alphaproteobacteria > Hyphomicrobiales > Rhizobiaceae > Rhizobium > Rhizobium sp. MHM7A. The sequence continues at coordinate 738,961 of NZ_VCHT01000002.1, read as the reverse complement.
GCTGGCGGCAATGACGACATCCCTGCATCAAGCGCATGCCGAACCGTGCGAAGCGGAAACTTTCGAAGAGGCGGCATACGTCGTCTGCACTCTGGGAGAGGGAAAATCCGACCTGCGCCTGTTCTGGAAAGGCCCCGATGGCGAACCATACCGCAGTTTTTCAAGCCTTGCCGAAACCGTTCGCTCCGAAGGGAAAACGCTAGCCTTGGCTGTCAACGCCGGAATGTATCGGGCTGATTTCTCGCCGATGGGACTATATGTCGAGAACGCCATGGAATTGAAACCTGCCAATACGGCAGAGGCCGGAGGCTCTGCCGGTCAGGTTCCGAATTTCTACAAAAAGCCGAACGGCGTGTTCTTTCTTGGTGAAGCAGGCGCCGGCATACTTCCGACCGATGAATTTCTGACGCGCGCCCCGAAAGTGCGGTTCGCCACGCAGTCCGGCCCAATGCTCGTCATCGCCGGCAAGCTGAACCCGATCTTCATCGTCGGGTCGACAGACCGAACCCGCCGAAGCGGCGTCGGCATCTGCGCAAGCGGCGCGGTGCGTTTCGCGATCAGCGAAGACAGTGTCAATTTCCACGATTTCGCGCGACTCTTCCGCGACCAACTGAAATGTCCCGACGCCTTGTTTCTCGATGGTGGACGTGGTGTTGGACTCTTCTATCCGCCACTGGGTCGCAACGACCGCTCCTGGCACGGCGGTTACGGCCCGATCTTCGGGCTTGTGGAATAGACACGAGGGATTCCGCTTTCATCGGGCTACGTGATCCGTCAGCCGGGACAGTGCGAGGAAAGCGATATATTGATGGCAATTGCGGTCGCTGCGCGATTGAGGCAGGATGCGGCGCTTGAACCAGGAATTGAACTTACGTTCATGCTGACGGGCTCATGTCATTGCGGCAAGGCGGGCTGGACACTAGAAGGCGATCCGGGTTCGATCACCGCGTGCAACTGCACCCTCTGCCGGCGCTACGGCACGCTCTGGGCCTATGATTACGAAGGAGAGCGTATCGCGCTCACCGGCCAGACGGCCTCCTATACCCGCTCCGGCAGGGAGGCGTCGTCTCTTGAAATCTTGTTCTGCCCATCCTGCGCCTGCGTCTTGAGCTGGCGCGGTCTGCGCCTGCAAAAGGACGGCCGCCGCCGCATGGCCGTCAACATACGGCTTGCGCCGCCGGAGCTCGTCGCTGATCTCCCCATCGATCATTTCGACGGGCTGGAAACATTCGAAGACCTTCCCTCCGACGGGCGCTGCGTACGCGATCTCTGGTTCTGACAGCCTGGCTTCTGTCGGCTTAGGCAGGCAATGGCGCCTCAGCCGCGCCGGGCCGCCTCGATCGCTGCGACATCGATCTTTCTCATCGTCATCATCGCGTCAAAAGCACGCTTTGCCTGGTCACCACCGGCCGAGAGTGCTTCGGAGAGGACGCGCGGCGTGATCTGCCAGGACAAGCCCCACTTGTCCTTGCACCAGCCACACTCGCTTTCCTGGCCGCCATTGCCGACGATGGCATTCCAATAGCGATCAGTTTCTTCCTGATCCTCCGTGGCGATCTGAAACGAGAAGGCTTCGCTGTGCTTGAATGCAGGACCGCCGTTCAGACCGATGCAAGCGACACCCGCAACGGTGAATTCAACAACCAGCACATCTCCCTGCTTGCCGTCAGGATAGTCTCCCGGCGCACGCGTGACGGCTCCCACTGCACTGTCCAGGAAAGTCGCTGCATAAAAGCGGGCGGCATCCTCCGCGTCTTTGTCGTACCATAGGCAGATCGTGTTCTTTGCCATTGCGTGGTCCTTCCCTCTTGGTTTGCAATTCCCACTCAAATAAGAGGCAGACCGCCTTTCTCCAGCCCGTGCAGGCTATTTCCGCGGAAGGCCCTGTTCGGTTGGTCCACCCGCAATACGACCCGGTGATACGCTGCCACAGCGCAGCCGAAACGTGCAGACCGCGGACGGCGTCGACGACAGGCGGGTCCCGGCACCCGACATCCATTAAAACAAAGATCTGGAACCATCGCTTGAATCAAATTCCGAACGACACGCTTTCTGTGTCCTCGCCGCAAAAAGCGTGTCAGACTGACCAACCTGCGCATCTTCTGCGCGCCAATCGAAAGGGCCGAAGCCATGCACAAGTTCACCGTTACCCTCACGCGCGAGATTGAGGCCGATACCGCCGAGGAGGCGGCCTTGCTTGTGTACCAGGAACTTTCAAGAGGACCCGTCCCTGACAGTTACTCGGTCGCCGACGAGACGAAGGAGACTAGAGAGATTAAGCTGGACAGGAACAAAGCTGACGAATTCGCCAGCATCGATCACACCGCCGATCCCGGCAACTGGTAGGAGCCAGACATCCAAGCGAAGGGGGCTTGGCATGAGCAATATGGTCGGTATGGCGGCAGAAGGGCGGAACAGCCAGAGTGAACAGCGGCTTGAAGCACGTTCTTGAATCAAACCCTAAGCATGGCCTGGTTCGGTGGGGCTGCACCGCGACTTCACCTCTACCTCAACGCGCACCAGCGCCGGTGAGGCTGACCCCTGAGATGCTGCCGTGGCGATGACCTGCACGAAAAGAAAGACCTGAAGCCCCCGACGCAAAGCCTACACCGACGCACCCAACCTATCGAGGATCGCCGAGGCGACGACTTCGGTTCCGGCGAGACCTACGGAGCAGAACAGCGTTATTTCCTCCGGCGATCTCCGCAGCATGAGGAATGCGATGGGATGGCGCGCCGCAACAGCAGAAACAGATATCGCGCCCAAGCAAAAGAGTCTCACCCTGAGGTGAACGCAGGGGCCGCGAAGAGCAAGGTGGGCGCTCCCCCTGTGAGTGCAAGGCGCACTGCGGCATTTCACTACCTTTGCAAAACCTCGACCGCGCCGCGACGGCCTAACCCACTAGCCGCCGCGCCATCATCACATCGTCGATCTCCCTCCCATCCTCCAGCACGGCGCCGGGAACGCGGCCAATCTCAACAAAACCCTGCCGCTCGTAGAAACGCATCGCCCCGGGGTTTTCGGCATTGACGAACAGTTCCAGCTGCCGGATGCCAATATCACGCGCATGCTCGGAAATCGCCTTGAGAAGCCTGACGGCAAGGCCCGTTCCGCGCAGCTTGGCTCGGACATAGACCATGACGATCGTGGCGCGGTGGGCCATCTTGCTCGACCGCTGCCGAAACAGGCCCATGATGCCGACGGGTTCGCCGTCCTGAAAGGCAAGGAAAACCGGCTCCTTCAGCCGATTGCGCCACTCCTCGAGAGACAGGTTTTCCCAGTCTTCGTAGCGGCTGGCAAAGGAGGCCGGCTCAGCGCGAAGCGCTTCCAGGCGGATATGCCGAAAAGCCTGCACTTCATCTGCCCCTATGAGCCTAATCGTCACGCCGTCCGCCTTCATCGCGACCTCCCGGAATACTGGAGATATGTCATCGCAGTTGGCTGCAGTGGATGCAATTGGGAAAGCGTCGGGTTCGGATTCTGTTGTCCCGTCGCGGCGCGCCAAGGCTCGAGAGAACCTCGTCCCTGTACGTTTGGTTGCGGAGGATGCGCGTTTCAGGATGAGCTTGGATGGATGTGCTATGGGTCACCCCCTCTGTCCTGTCGGACGTCTCCCCCACAAGAGTGGAGATTGGCAAGAGGCTGCAGCACCGTTCCCTCGCTGTCGTAGCGAAACAATCATACGACGGTTGGTTGGGGAAACCATCGCCCAGCCGATCTCCCTGCTTGTGGGGAGATGCCCGGCAGGACAAAAGGAGAGCCACACGGTAAGCCAGTAAAGGAAAAAGCCTCAAGAGACCCTCATCCTTAGGTGCCCCAAAGAAGCCTCGAAGAACGAGGCAGGCGCGCCCTCCGTCGTCAAAACACAAGGGCGATACCATCCACCATCACTGCGCCGGAGTTCCCACCCGGCCGCCCTTGCGGACAGTCGGCTCGCCGGTTGGGCGGAGATCCCATTGATCGGTGCGGACGGCTGGTTCTTGGGTTGGCCGCTGGTCACTCGCCCTCGCCGGCGGCTCGCGAGTCGATCGCACGACCAGATCATCCGGCTGCTCTGCCGGTTCGAAGGTCGCCTGATCGTTCGGCCTCTCCATCTGGAACGGCGCGATCTGATGGATGACGACGAGAAGAACTATCCCGACCGCCGAGCACACGAGCGCATAGAGAATGAAATATTTCAGTGCATATCCCTCGCTGATCGACAGAGCGGCCTTGACAGCAGCGCGAATGATATTTCGCACATCATTGATGGATACTTCCAGAGAAGGCAATAGATTTTAGCGCAGCCTGGTAAATTTCAGAAATGAACAGCATAGAATAAACAGTTATTGGCGAAAAATGCGCAACATCTCCCGTAATGCTGGATTTATCTTCAATATCCCTACAAATGGCGGGACCCTGGCGGTAGCAGCTCAACCTCGCCTGTACCGCATCCGGAAGTCATGGGGGCTGCAGCCCTCTCGCTCGTGGAAGACACGCGAGAAATAGAAAGGATCGGCGACACCGACCATGGCGGCGACGGTTTCGATCTTTTCGTCGGTGGTGGCGAGCAGTTGCTTGGCCCGGTCCATGCGCGCCCGAAGCTGGAAGTCCTTGGGCGACATGCCCGTTTCGGCAATGAATTTCCGCCGCAGCGTGGCCGGCGATATGCCGTACTCGGCGGCAAAAGCCGCAAGGTCGAGCGGCCGCAGCGCCCTGCCCCTGAGCGTCTCGATGAGATCGCCGGTCGCCGTCGCACTCTCGCGAGCAGCAGCGGCGCCCGCCTGCCGCGCAGCCGCGATCACGATGCGATGCAGCGCCAATGCCGCGGAGGCCCGGCCGAGATGGCTGTCGTCGATGAGATCGGCATGAAGCTGCCCGAAGAGCCGCGCCATCTCCTCGATATGGCGCAGCGCGACGAGCGGATGGCGCTCGGCGATCAGCCGCATCCGCACGAAATCGCGGGTGAACGAGCCCTCGAACAGCGCCCAGCGTTCGTCCCAGCCGGCTTCGTCAGGCCCATAGGAATGGAGCCGGTTCGGAAACAGCCAGAAGAGCGCCGGCCCAACCACGCGCTGGCGGCCGCCGGCGGCGGTTTCGAGAAATCCCTGTCCGCGCTCCACCAGCACGGCCGCGAAACTCGGCAGTCTCCGGTCCTTCACCGCATGGCGGGCATGCTGCGTACCGCTGCCGGTGATGGCAAGCCCGCCGGCCACAGCAAGGGAAGATCGATAGATGGCCTCGGCTTGCCTCATGAGCGAAAAGTCCAGCTGCAGTTTTCCTCCATGGCTATTGGCCCGCACGGCGAGCTAATTGGTAACAGGTGAAATCAAGCTGTGGATGGATGAAATGTCAATTGCCGCGACTGCCGCCGGGAAGAGAACGCTGCAAACACCCCTCGTCGCCCATGGCAAAACGATTCCCGCCGAACGGCTCGGCGCGCTCGCGCCGACCGATCCCGCCATCGGCATCGAATCCATCCGCCGCCGCTATGAGGAGGATGGTTATGTCTGGCTTAAGGGCCTTCTGCCGCGCCCCGAAGTGATCGATTTTCGCCGCTGGGTCTTCACCCGCCTCGCCGACACCGGCCTGCTGGCATCCGGCCATGATTTGGCACTCGGCATCGCCGCCACCGAGGGCGTCGACTGGAACCTCGCCAACCGCCGGCTGATGTCGATCGTCCGCTCCGCCGCCTATGAAGGCTTCTGCGCCCAGCCGAGCCTCGTGCACTTCATGGACGCCTTGCTCCAGGGCATCTCCTATCTCCATAAACGCAAGCTGATGCGCTACGTCCAGCCGGGCACAGCGGCCGTGACGCCCGCCCATTACGACCTCGTCTACCTCCGCGGCGGCACCAGCCGGCTGGTGACGGCTTGGATCCCGATCGGCGACACCCCTGTCGAGATGGGCGGCCTCGTCTATCTCGAAGGCTCGCATGCGCTTGGCCGCAGCATGGAGGCCGAGTTTCAGGCGAAGAGCGGCGATCTCTCGCCGGAGGAGCGGATCAGCGCTTATAACAGCCACATGGCCGAAGGCGGCTGGATCTCCAAGGATCTGCCCGACATGGCCGAGCGCTTTGACACCCGCTGGCTCGCCGCCGATTACGAGGCCGGCGACGTCGTGCTGCACTCCCCCTACATGATCCACGCCGCCACCACCAACGAGGACGGCGCCCGGCGGCTGCGCCTTTCCACCGACATCCGCTACCAGAACGTCGACGACGAAATCGACGCCCGCTGGAGCAACCACTGGAGCCTGGGGGATATGCTGTAGATCTTTCACATGTCTCTGAATCAAAACCGCTGCATGGTTTTGTCAGACATGCTTCAGGAAGCCGTCAGCGCCGCTGCCTGCTCCAGGCTGATGCCATTGGCAAGCGGGTCGGCGTGGCGGTGCGCCAGCCGCCATTCTGCGCCCTCGCGGCGATAGACCAGGGTGACGCGCAGCGACCAGTCCTGCATCGGCAGGCCGCCGACTTCGACCCTGCAGCGCTCGATGACGGCAAGTACGACCATATCGGCCGAGCCATAGGCCTGCACCACCTCCTGCTCGAAACTGCCATTCGCAAAGAAGCGGCCGACGGATTGCCAGCGCTCCTCGGTCAGTTCGGCCTCACGCGTCGGCCGGCCGCCGAAGGGAGACATCAGCGTGAAATCGGCCGCATGCGGGTTGAGGGCGCGATAGGCTTCAATATCACCGCGCATCAACGCCGCATTCGCCTCGGCCGTGCGGCAGACGAGTTCGGCGCACGCATGATTGACGACGAAACCTTCGTTGCCCGCGCCGGAAAAGCGGCGATCGGCCTCGGCCAGTATTGAATTGGATTTTGATGACATGAGCTTGCTCCATGAGCGATGCGAACGCCCTTTACGCCGCCGCCGGACGATCCCACTTCAGCCATGCTGAATCCAATGATATGATTTCAGCGATATGCTGAATTTGGTTGACCTCTCCCGCACAGATCTCAACCTCCTCGTTCTCTTCGAGGCGGTGCTGGAGGAGCGACATGTCGGGCACGCGGCCGAGCGGCTGAACCTCACCTCCTCGGCCGTCAGCCACGGCCTCAGCCGCCTGCGGCGGCTCATGAACGATCCGCTGTTCCTGCGCACGCCGAAGGGCGTCGTGCCCACGGCCCGCGCCTTGGAGCTCTCCGCGCCGATCGCCGATGTGCTCGCCCGCGTGCGCAAGGTGCTGTCGGCCGCCGAACCCTTCGATCCCGCCAGCTCCACGCGCCGTTTCACCATCGGCGCCCCTGACGGCATTTCCGCCGTGCTGCTGGCGCCTGTTCTGGGCGAGCTTGCTCGCACGGCGCCGGGCATCGATATCAGCATCCGCCAATTGCTGCCGACGCCGGGGGAGACCAGGCCTGAGCGCGCCTGGCGCGGCGCCTTCGCTGATCTCGACGACCGGGTGACCGATATCGCGGTCATCCCCACCGGGCACATTCCTGAGCGCTTTCATGTGGGCGGGCTTTATGACGAGGATTTCGTCGTGGCAATGCGCGCCGGCCATGCTTTCACCGATGAGCCGACGCTCGCGCGGTATTGCGAGCTGCAGCATCTGGTCGTCTCGCTCGGCGGGGATCCTCACGGCTTCGTCGACGAGGCGCTGGCGAGGCTCGGCTGCACACGGCGCGTCGCGCTGACCGTGCCGAACTTCATGTTCGCGCTCGCAATCCTTGCCGAGACAGACCTGCTCTGCGCCCTGCCGAGGCGCTTTGCCGCCATGCATGCGGCGCGCTTCGGTCTCGAAAGCGTCGACGCGCCGCTGGAGCTCACGCGGTTCCGCATCAATGCCGTGCTTCCCAAGGTCGCCTTGATGGATGCCGGCGTCGCCTGGCTGCTTGTCATCCTCGAAAAAGCCCAGCCACCCTTGCCGCCAGCCGGCCGATCCTCCGCCACCATTTGAGCCCTTCAACACGGCCGGGAAAGGTTTTAGACTACCGGCGCCGACAGCTCGTTTGGAGGCGGTCCTCTTGAGGACCGGCGGGCGTTCGGCTGAGAGGGACCCGCATGTCGGCAATCGCATCTTTGTTTCAGGAAGCAGCCCGGCTTGCGGCGGGGTTTCGTGAGCGCGCGCCCGCCCGCCATGTGCCTCGGCACGACTATGCCGCCTCGCTTGCCACCTTCGACGAGCCGCTGCCGGCTGCCGGCGCCGAGATGGCCGATGTCATCAGACAGCTTGCCGAAGGCGCCGAGCCCGGCCTGCACTTCATGACCGGCCCGCGCTTCTTCGGCTGGGTCATCGGCGGCTCTCATCCGGTCGGCGTCGCGGCCGATTTCCTGACCAGCGCCTGGGGCCAGAATGCCGGCAACCACACCGCCGCCCCAGCCGCAGCCGCCGTCGAAACCGTCTCGGCGCGATGGCTTCTCGATATATTGAAGCTGCCGGCCGAAAGCTCTGTCGGCTTCGTCACAGGAGCGACGGTCGCCAATTTCACCTGTCTTGCCGCCGCCCGAGGCGAAGTGCTGCGCAAGGCCGGCTGGGATGCGGACGCCAAGGGCCTTTTCGGCGCGCCCGAAATCACCGTGCTGATCGGAGACGACGCCCACACGACCGTCTTCTCCGCGCTTCAGTTCCTTGGGCTCGGCCACGACCGCGTGCTGCGCCTGCCGACGGACCCCATGGGCCGGATCGACACGGCCGCGTTCACCGGCGCGCTTGACCCGGTCGTCGGCCCCTGCATCGCCATCCTCCAGGCCGGGCAGATCAATACCGGCGGCTTCGACGATTTTATGAGCTTGATCCCGGCGCTTCGAGAAAAAGGCGCTTGGGTACATATCGACGGCGCCTTCGGCCTCTGGGCGCAGGCATCGGAGAAATTCAGCCATCTCAGCCGCGGCGTCGAGTCCGCCGACAGCTGGGCGACCGACGGCCACAAATGGCTGCAGACGCCTTATGACTGCGGCTATGCGATCGTGCGCGACGAGCTTGCCCACCGCCGTGCCATGACGATTGCCGCGAGCTACCTTCCGCTTGCATCAGAGGGCGAGCGCGACCCCTCTCATTACGTGCCGGAGCTTTCCAGGCGCGCCCGCGGCTTCGCCACCTGGGCGATGCTGAAGCATCTCGGCCGCGACGGCATAGCCGCCCTCATCGACCAATGCTGCGCCTCTGCCCGGTTGCTGGCCGAGCATCTCCAGCGCGAATCCGGCATCACCATCGTGAACGAAGTCACACTGAACCAGTTCATCCTCCGCTTCGCCACTGACCGCCCGGACGACGAAAGCGACGCGATCACCCGCAAGACTATTGAAAAGATCCGCGAGGAGGCCACCCTCTTCGCCGGCGGCGCCAGATGGCGCGGCCGCGACGTCCTGCGCCTCTCCGTCATCAATTTCCAGACCACCGCGGACGAGGCAAGGTTGGCGGCGGAGAGCATTGTCGCGGCCTTCCGGAGCGTCAGCCGCGGCTGACCTTATTCGCTCGCAGCTCCACTATTGACACTTCCCCGAGCAGCATTACGGTCCTCTCTTCTGGATTGAGGAGGAGACGTGTCGCTCCGAGTCACTCCCGATCGGAACGACCGATAACCGAGATGAGAAACGGATATGAATAGGTCACGGCGATCACACGCCGTTCCGGGAACGGCAGCCATCTTCCTGATGGTGATCGGTCTGGCCTGCACAATGCCGGCTTTTTTCCTCTCCGGGATCGGCGCTTTGATGGCGTGGGCAGACTACGCCGACCGCGGCTGTCCCTATGGCGTGCAGTGCGAGGATGCCGTGGACGTGATGTGGATTGCCGGCCTGGTATCCCTCACCTGTGTCACAATCGCGCTCCGTGTCTAGCGCTTGCATAGAGGCGGCCTGTTTCGCAGCGATAAGGCGGTTGAACAAAAATGATGGCTTTTCCCATGTCTCGATATCTCCCCGCGATTGTCGCTCTTCTCACCCTGATCCCGGCCGCCGGCCATACCAGTGAGGCGCGTGGAAAATCGACGCTTCCTCCTGCGAAAGACTGCGTGGAAGTCGGCGGGATCGTCTTGCCGGGACAGGCCGGAGGCCCGCCCTATGCGGCAGCCGAGCTCAAATGCGGCGCAAAGCTGTCGCTCGTACTTCAACGCCAGACCGGTATGAATGGAAACCTCCCCGTCTGGACCATGGTCGACCAGGTAACGATCACTAAGCCGAGCCCGCGCCACGAACTTCTGCAGCCGGCCTATTGCTCATCCAGCCGGTTTCCCGATGCCTCCGTCTTCGCGCTCGGCAGAATGGCGGAACAGCCGGACGGCTCCTATCGATCGGAGAAGCTGGTCAAAGCCTGGAGGTTCGATATCAAACGCGAAAGGCTGGCCGTCATCCCCGTCGACGGCGTGCTGTGCGAGCTGGACGCCGTCGATTGACGGTCGATCAGCAATTCGGATGCATCAGAAGGCAACCTGGCTTCATCGTCGAACGGCAACGACCGAGCTGGCTCGGTAGCGTGACAGTTGCACCCGGTTGGATTGGTTGCCGCCGAAGAGATAGACGTATTGGCGTCGCTGATCGAAATGATCGAACAGGCTGACATGGAACCGCCTGCCGCTTAGGATAACAACGACATCTCCCCGCCTCGCCGAGCGGAAGAAGACCGGCTTGCCGAACCTCTTCCAGGAAACTGCCATATTGGGATTGGCTGGTGGCTGGCGCGACGATCGTTTGGCGACGAAGGCGAGGAAGGCTCCGCACCATGACGTTCGGCGGGGATTGATGCTGAGAAAGGAAATGGAACGTTCGTGCATGCGATTGTATTTTGAAGCCGTCACGAGCATGTCGGCCTCACACGGTACGGCAAAAACCGTGAGGGCTATGACGAGAATAATTTTCATTGTTTCTCACCATTGTTTGGATAATTTGGAACATCCGAAATGTGGCGAAGAAAAAATCGCGGACGGAACGTATATTTGAATCGTGGCGGCAATTAGAAGCAATTTATCCGCGTTTTTTCAGAATTTACAGAAACGAAACTCAACTTGGCCAGCAACACCGCCCTGAAAACGGACAATGTAACAACCTCCAGACACTCGGTTGGTGAAGCCGGAAAATGAAGCGTTTGGCTTCGGAAGCGACGAGACGCCAGCGCCATAAGGACACCTCAGCGGAACGACCGCCGACACTTCACAAGGACGCAGAGCTAAGGCCATTAGTTTCGACGCGATTTATATTTACAGGGACCGCATCGAATACTTCGACTTGCTCGTAAATTATTACTGATCGGCTGCCTTCGTTCCGACCGGACGCAAATTCAGGCTTTGGCTGAAATCGCGCTCAATTCCTCGAGATCGAGATCCCGTTCCAGCTCCTGCAGCGTCTCGTCATCGATATCCCCGGCTCGATGGAGGCGAATGAGTTCCCGACGTCCGGTTGCAACCGCCTCGAGAACGACATCGAAATGAGCGTGGAGTACCGGAATATAATGTTCTGTTCTCGCGGCGTAGTCGACGATCGCTGTGGCACGGCGCTGGTATCGCTCCAGCAATTGGGGATGGATGAGGTTCCCCTCGCTGTCGTATGCCAGGTTTTGCACGGTCCCAAGCTGCGCCTGCGCCATGGCGGCCTCGGCCTGGCTCATTGTCAGACGCGCTTTTTCCGTCTCCGGCTCAACCAGCCGCGCCCAAGCGATAATCCGCCCCAAGGTCGTTCCCTGGACGAGCACGGTTCCGAGGATGACGGCGAATGACGTTGCGAGAATGAAGTCGCGGCCGGGAAATTCTGCCGGCAGACTGAGGGCCAGGGCGAGCGTCACCACACCGCGCACGCCCGCCCAGCTAAGGACGGTGGCGCCGCCGGCGCCCAACGGCTGGGCGCGGTTGAAGCCTAACTCGGCACACAGCCGGATGACGAAATCCGAAGCGAAGACCCATGCAAAGCGCGCGATCACGAGCGTCACGAGGATCGCCAGCATCGGCAGCCCCATGGTGGCGATCACCGTGACGAAACCGCCGCCGCGCTCGACGACATCGCGCAACGACAGCCCGATCAATGTGAAGACCGAAGCTTCCATCAGGAAGATCATCACGTTCCAGAACGACGTTCCTCGCATGCGCGTTGCGGCCGAAAAGACGGTGTGCTGGTGCCAGGAAGCGATCAGACCCGTGGTGACAGTGGCGATGACGCCGGACACATGCAGCAATTCGCCGAGCAGATAGGAAATCCAGGCGAGCAGCACGGTAGCGGCGATGATGAGATATTCGTCGCCCAAGCGCCGCACGAATTTCACCCATGCCGTTCCGACAACGACGCCGACGACCGCTCCGCCCAGCGCCAGCACAAAGAAATTGCCAGCCACCTCGGCCGCGCTGAAGCTCCCCGTTGCAGCGGCGGCGACGGCAAAGCGGAAGAGAACCAGACCGCTCGCGTCGTTGAGCAAACTCTCGCCTTCCAGCAGAATCTGCAGCCGCCGCGGCAGCCTCACGCGCTCCAGCACGGCACGGGCAGACACCGCGTCAGGCGGCGAAACGATCGCGCCAAGCGCGGCACAGGCGGCCCAGGGAAGTGACGGAAAGAGAAGATGGGTCACGATGGCCACGACGGCGCAGGTGAAGAATACCGCCCCGACGGCGAGCGCGGCGATGCCGATCACATGGCGCCGCAGCCGTACGAGAGCGATGGCCCAGGCGCCGTCCATCAGGAGCGGCGGCAGGAAGATGACAAGCACCAGTCCGGGATCGACGGTAATCGCCGGCAGCCCCGGCACGAAGGCCAGCAAAGCGCCGCCGGTCAGCAGCGCCACGGACGGCGGCAATCCCAGCCTGTGGGCAGCGTAGTGCAACGCGATGATCGCGAGAAACATCGCAACCACCAGTTCGAACAATTGAGTGGGTTCCATCTCACTCGGTCCCGGCCTAGAAACTGATTTCGGATGCCTACTACATAATTTTCTCGGCCGAAATCGATTCATCCGAGCTTCTCACGACTTGCCATACCGACCCGGCATTCATGCTCGCCTCGTCACGAAAAGTTTGCACCGATACGAATTTACTTGCCCTTCTCCAATACGGCATATGTTTCTGTCTGTAGGCAAGCGGCATGAGCGGGGAAACATGACTTCAACACATGCAGACAAGACCGGTGACGGCACCAGCCGGAGCGGCTTTGTCGGACTGGTTGTCGGCGCAGTCGGCGTCGTCTATGGCGATATCGGCACTAGCCCGCTTTATGCCTTTCGCGAGGCGCTCAGGCCCTTTGCTGCCGATGGCGTACACGAGCCGGAAGTGATCGGCCTAATATCGCTGATGGTCTGGACGCTGACAGTCATCGTGACCTTCAAATATGTGCTGTTCCTGCTCAGGGCGGACAATGACGGCGAAGGTGGCACCCTCTCGCTTCTTGCCCTCCTGATGAAGAAGATGGGACGAAACGTGCCGGTGCTGTTCTTCGCTGGCTTGATCGGAGCAGCCCTATTCATCGGCGATGCGATGATCACGCCTGCCCTCTCTGTCATGTCAGCGCTCGAAGGCCTGAAGCTGGTCACGCCGGCTTTCGCCGATTATGTCCCGCTCGCCTCGGCTGCTATCATGATCGTTCTCTTTGCTGCGCAGTCGAGGGGGACTGCAGCTGTGTCTATGTTCTTCGGGCCGATAACGGTCTTGTGGTTTCTTGCCATGGCTGTCGGCGGGTTGATCCATATCGGCGACGACTGGAGGATTCTGGCCGCCCTCAATCCGATCAATGCGCTTTCATTCCTCGCTCATGCCGGCAGCGTCGGCCTCATCGTGCTCGGCGCCGTCTTTCTGACGGTGACGGGCGCCGAAGCGCTCTACGCCGATCTCGGGCATTTCGGGCGCCGCCCCATCCAGACGGCATGGTTCGTGCTCGTCTTTCCGGCATTGCTCCTGAACTATCTCGGCCAGGGCGCGCTTGTTCTCGCCCATCCGGAAACGGCCACCAATCCGTTCTTTCTGATGTACCCGGATTGGATCCTGCTGCCGGTGGTCATCCTGGCAACGATGGCGACTATCATCGCCAGCCAGGCTGTCATCACCGGCGCGTTTTCCTTGGCCCGCTCGGCAGTTCATCTCGGCTTCCTGCCAAGGCTGCGGATCAAATTCACATCGGAGACCAACACCGGGCAAATTTACGTACCGAGCGTCAATCTTCTGCTGCTGGTCGGCGTACTGATGCTGATCTTTTCCTTCGGCGACTCAGAGTCGCTGGCCACTGCCTACGGCATCTCTGTGACCGGAACCATGGTCATCTCGACCATGCTGTCCTTCCAGTTCCTGCGGGCTGTCTGGGGCTACTCTCTCATGCTCGCCGTCACCCTGCTGCTGCCGCTCTTCTTTATCGAAGTCTTGTTCCTGGCCGCCAATTTGTTGAAAATCCATGACGGCGGCTGGGTTCCGGTCGCCTTGGCGCTGGTGATCATGATTTTGATGTGGACGTGGACCCGCGGGCAGGCCTACCTGAAGAGACTGCGCGCCAACAACGAAATTCCGCTCGATTCCTTCATCCGGTCGATCGAGCGGAAGTCGGACCATTCGCCGGTCACCGTTCCGGGAACCGCGGTTTTTCTGACCAGCGTCCCGGACCGGACGCCGAGCGTTCTGCTCCACAATCTCAAGCACAATCATGTGCTCCACGAACAGAACGTGATCCTGACCGTCTGGACCGAGGACGAGCCTTACGTCCCCGACAGCAGACGCGTCAAACTCAGCCAGCTCTCGCCGCGGTTTGTGCGCCTGGACATTACCTTCGGCTTCATGGACGATCCGGATGTCACAAGAGCCCTGGCTCTCTGCCGGGAGGGAGGCTTCAAGTTCGAGATCATGAAAACGTCCTTCTACCTCGGTCGCCGTAACCTCGTCAGGACACCGAACACCGGTTTGCCCGGCTGGCAGGAACGGATATTCATGGGGTTGGAAGGCTTTGCGATCGATCCCTCCGACTATTTCAACCTGCCGTCAAACCGCGTCGTCGAGCTTGGCGAACAGGTTGCCATATAAAGGCCAGATCGCATCAGCCCGCTTCGGCGCCGGCGGCCTCATCACCGTCGATCATTGCCGGATTTACCCGGAAGTCCCGGTCCATCCACCTTACACGCTACGTCCTGAAGCAAAGGAGGACACATGAAGAGGCGGACCCTTGTACTTGGTGGCACGGCGATTGTCGCATCATCGCTAGCTGCGGCGGCGATCTGGCCGCGGCGATATATCGTGGTGGCAGCTAGGCCATTCGACTGGAAGGGCACTGATTTCCTGAGCGGCGGCACCAAGTCTGTTGCATTGGCAAAGCTTCCCCCGCCGCTCTTCCGCACTCGCCCGAATTGCGTGGTGACCGTCGCCCAGACCCTTGGCCCCTGCCATGTCAACGACGTTCCAGCCCGGCAGGATATCTCGGAAGGAAAAGCCGGACTGCCATTGCGGCTGGCCGTCCGTATCGTCCATGCAGCCAATTGCCGTCCGGTCCAAAACGCCGACATCGAAATCTGGCATACCCATCATCGTGGCATTTATTCCGGCCGAGACGCTGCCAAAATGTGTACGCTGAGCGATGCCGAGGCCGTAAGCGGGCTCGCCTTTCGCGGCCGCCAGCGGACCGATGAGGCCGGGCAGGCAAGTTTTTTGACCGCCTATCCGGGATGGTATGAGGGCCGTACACCGCACGTGCACTGCCGCATCCTGGTGGAAGGCAAGGAACTTCTCGTCAGCCAGGTCTATTTCGACGATACGTTGAGCGACATCATTTATGGCGAGCATCCCGATTATCTTGGACGCCCTCCCCGCAATACCCGCAACGACGATGATGGTCTCATCCCTGAGAACGCTGCCGATCACATATTCGATTTCGAAAAACTCGAAGGCGGTGTTCTGTCCGCCACGATCACAATCGGCCTTTCTTCCTGAGCCGATCGCGTCGAGCTGGAATCTTTCCCGCATCAGGCATGAAACCAGACGCGGCATTTCTGCGTACTACCCTCGACAGCAGAATACAGGCAGCGAGGGATGATGGCATGGTCAGAGAGGAACGCATCGCCCACATAGCCAAGCATGCCGCTGAACAGGGGCTGGCGAGGCTGATGATGAGGTTGCCGGCAACGCGGGCGACGATCAGAGCCGCCGCAGCGAGCCGGTCCCATCTTTACGAGTTATGCGGCACCTATGGCGAGGCCTGCTCCGTCCTCGACCGCATGCGCAGGGATATATCGGCCGATCCTGCGATCATCGCTGAATATGAGATTATCTGCGCCGAAATCGAAACCGACGTCTTGAGAATTCTGCTCGGCGACCGCTGAGCGCCCGTGCCGCCCACGGCATTCCGGCAGCGGCGACACGCTGGAGCTATTCTCAGTGCAGCACGCCATCTTGATGGATGGAGAAGATCGGCGTGTCCGATTCGGTATGATGCGACGGCAGAGGCGCGGTCTCATGAAAGGAAATTCCGCTGCCGCTTTCGGGGCCGGTGAGATCGGCTGCTTCAATCGTGACGCCGTGATCGCCATTGCCAGGCGTCAGCCCGTGCTTTTCGAAAGCCGCCTCCCCGAAGTGACGAAGCAGCAGGGTTCCATCCGATATACCATTTTCCGCGACAAGGTCGTTCTGATGGGCGCCGACCTTATCTGATCCGGTCTTGTCGGAAGCAAGGTTTATACCGTCGTGAGATGTGAGCCCGGCATCGGACATGAGGCTGACGCTTGCATCGGTGGCGACGAGACTGTCGGCGCTTGCAAGCGTGGTGAGACCTGCTTCGATGGTCGTATTGTCGCTGACGGGAAAGGTGCCTGCGGCGATGACCGAGGGGGAGATGCTATATGGCGTGACATCGCTTGCAATGAAATTATCGTGGAAGGATCCGGACGCCGGCCGGTCAATCTTCAAGGCTGCCTGGGTCAGGTCATCGAAGAGGTTGCCGTAGATATCAATGCCCTCACGAACATAGGTCGCCGTGCCGGCGGAACTGATCGCCACGCCCCAGACGCCGTCATGGATATAGTTGCCTGATATATCGTAGTTGCGCGTGTCGCCCGAGTCGCCGAGACCGATGGCGTAAGACCAGCTGTAGCCGCCATAGCCGGAGATATCGTTATCCTGGATGGCAATATTCGTGCCGGCCTGCGCGCTGATCCCGAAGCCGCCGCCGATGATGGTGTTCCCCTCGATCACAGCGTCCACCGGCCGGACGAGCGTCAGTACGCCCTTTGGCGTCACGGCACCTGTCTGATCGAAATAATTGCCGCTGATGACGATGTTGCTGCTGTCGTTTAACTGTACGGCATCCGCCGCCGTGCCGTGGGCATTGGTGACGGTGTTGTTGAGAAGAGTGACGCCCTTGATCTTCTCGATCCAGATGCCGTCGCCGTTGACGTCGTTGATCGTGCTGTTTTCGATCGTGATGTTCGAGCCGGTGCGGAAGGTGATGGAACCGGATTTCGTCAACCCGGTATGATCGACCTCGACGTTACGAACGGTCCAATTTGAGACATAACCGCCATAGATGGCCGCGCCGCCGGTGTCTGATATCTTTATATTCTCGATGACGATGTTCGACGCATAGAGACTATGAATGCCGTCATTGGGGCTGTGAATGACAGGCGCGTCGCCGACGCCGTAGCTGCCGATAGTGATCGGGGCGGCGACGGTGCCGGAATATTTCAGGTCAAGCTGATCGTTATACACGGTGCCGGCGGCGAGCAGCACGCTGTCGCCCGGCTGCAGCTTCAGGTTCTCCACCGCCCAAAACGACGCAAAGGGCGCGTCTGCACTCGTGCCGGCATTGGTGTTGGAGCCGGTCGCTGAATTCACATAATAAACTGTCATATCGCCTTGTTCTCGCATTGTCGCGCAGCCGTCTGGCCGGCTGCAACGAGTGAATCGGATGCGGTCGAGAGCTGAAGGCCACGCTCAAGAGATGGCGTTCTATTGCCGTTACGGCGGTAGGCGGGCCTATGGGCCTGCCTGCTCTCGGGAAGCGCCTGGCGGAGGCTACGTCCCGAAGAATACAACTTACGAGAAAATAATCTAGAAAACAAAGACCGAAAGGTGAATGAAACGGTAACGCGCCATGTTGTCGCGAAGGTTCGGGGCGAGACAGCCCCGAAGGACGAGGGCGGGTGATCAGCCCGCCCCTCGCCCTCAGCTCAGCAAGCCATCCAGATGGACGAAGACGGTCAGTGTATCCGTGTCGCTATGATGCGAGGTTCCGTCATTGATCCCGTAACTGAAGGATTCGCTCACATGTCCGCTGTGATCGGGAAGCTTCGTTTCATCGAGCGTATAGGCGTAGTTGCCTTCCCGGTCCACGTGAATGACGCCGTAGTCGCCAGTCAAAGTCAGGCCGTGCTTGCCGACGCTTTCGTCACCGAAGCGGCGAAGCGCCAGCGTGCCGTTCTCCGAGCTGTCGTTTTCGAGGAGGTTGCCGCGATGGGCCGCCCCCGTATCGGTGAAGATCTTCAAATTGTCGTGCACAGCGACAACGGCCGAATCGGCGGACGCCTCCGTCATTACTGCAGTCTCGGCAACCGAGCTCGCCAGCATCGTATCGACATTGGCGACCGTCTGGTTGTTTTTGACCGTAAAAGTATGCGCGTCGGCGATGGCCGGCGATATACTGGTGGCCTTGACGCCGCTCTCCATCGTATTGTCGTAAAAGGAGCCGGATGCCGGCCTGTCGACCTTCAGCGCCGCCTGCGTGAGGTCGTCGAAGACATTGTCATGGACCTTGATATTGGTGCGGCTGTAGCTGGTGTCGCTGGAGGCGGTGACGACCACTCCCCACGCGCCGTCATGGATGTAGTTGCCGGCTATATCATAGTCCTGCGAATTGCCCTGATCGCCGAGGCCAATGGCGAAGGACCAGTCGTAACCGTGATATCCGGAGATGTCGTTGTCGCGGATCGCGATATTCTTGCCCGCAGGCGCGCTGATGCCGAAGCCGCCGCCGGTCAGCACATTATCTTCGATCACCGCATTCGTGGCCCGTACCAGTGCTATGACGCCCTTTGGACTATCGGCATCGGTCTGATCGAGATGATTGCCCTTGATCAGAATATTGCTGCTGTCGTTCATCTGTACGGCATCGGCCCTCGAGCCGTTCGCGCTGGTGACGGTGTTGTTGAGAAGCTTTATGCCGCTGACCTTCTCGATCCAGAAGCCGTCGCCGTTAACGCCCGTTATCTTGCTGTCTTCGATCGTGACGTTCTGGCTGCTCCTGAAGGTGACGGCACCGTCGCTTTGTGACAAACCGGTCTTGGCGATCTCGACGTCTCGGACCGTCCAGTTCTTGACGTTGCCAGCATAAATACCAGGGCCGCCGGTATTCGATATCTTGAGGTTCTCGATCACGATGTTCGAGGCATAGAGACTATGAATGCCGTCACCGCCGCTATGGATAACGGGTGCGGCGCCGGTGCCGTAGCTGCCGATCGTGATCGGCGCACTCTCGCTGCCGGAATATTTGATATCGAACTGTTCGTTGAACACGCTCCCCTTGGCAAGAAGCACGCTGTCCCCTGGTTTCAGCGTCAAGGATTCCACTTTGGACAAAGTCGCAAAAGCCGAGTTCTGGGTCGTTCCGCTGTTGCGGTCGGAACCAGCTGCTGAGTTCACATAGTAGATTGTCATATCGCCATGTTGCCCTGTTCGTCGGATCGCTGTGTCGCCATCGGGATCGACCAGGATCGGCCGATCGCCTGCGGCGGGGGCAAACGGCCATGGCAACAAGGCGAGAAGATGTTGTCAATGCGGCAGCGGACCTGTTAGCGAGCCTTATTCCACAAGCATTGGCGCCGGGTCTGATGAGGCGCCGAAAAGCCGCAACTCAAAACGGGAAAACAACGACCCATAGGCGAATAAATCGAGGAACCACGGGCGGGAAGTACCTCGCGTCCAGGCTGCACAGCTCCTGATTCTGCTCGCTTATCCCCGGGCCACAGCGACACGCATGCCGATCGGCCGCCACGGTGAGAAGGCCCGCTAGGCCGTCTTGCACCACGGGGATGGGTGATCATCTCTGCGCCACTTCTCCCCTCGCCTGTAACGCCGAAGTCAGCGGCAGCCGCGCGGCGACCATCGCAGGCAGCGCGCCGCCGAGGATGCCGATGGCAAGGCCCAGCAGGCCGGCGGTGAAGACTACGTCGGGAGTGACGTCGAGCTGAAAGGCAATCCTGGTGTTGTTGGCGCCCATCGTGCTTGCCTGCCAACCGTCGAAAACGAGCCTGGAGGCTAAGACGCCGAGGCCGGCGCCGGCCACCGACAGGAGCACCGCCTCCACCCAGGTGGCGGTGAAGGCCGGCAGGCGGGCAAAGCCGAGGAGGCGTAGCGTCGCAATCTCGATGCTGCGGTCGGAAACCGAACTCATCATCGTATTCAATGCGCCCGCCGCCGCACCGACCGCCATCAGCAGCGCGACCGGCCAGCCGAACAGGCGGATCAGGCTTTCAGTCCGCTCGGCCTGGCGGGCGTAGAGATCAGTCTCGGAGACGGCGACGAGCGGTGTGCCGGGCAAGGCCGACAGACGATCACGCAACGTCGCCAGCGCTCTTGCGGGATCGCCTCCGCCATCGAGCCGCATACGAAGGCTCTGTACCTGCCCCTGCCGGTCGAAGGCCGCCTGCACCGCCTCCAGATCCGCCCAGATCTCGGATTCAAAGGCGCTGCCGCCTGAACTGAAATGCCCGACGATCCTCCAGTCGAGCGCGCCGAAGCGGATCGTGTCGCCGACTGCGAAGCCGGGAAAGGTATCGGCTGTGCGGGCGCCGACGACGATCTCGCGCGCGCCCTGCGAAAACATCTGGCCTCGCACAAGCCGCGTGTCTTTGCGCAGACTGGGGCCGGCCGGATCCATCCCCCTGAGCGACAGCGTCTGCTCGACGCCTTCGCCTTGTCTGATATCGACGGGAACGACGGTCTCGCGTGACAATACTGGCCAGCCCGCTCCGTCGCGGGCAACGCCCGTATCACCGCTCACGGCCACAAGGCTGCGGATTGCCTCGGCTGGCACCTCCGAACCGGTCTCCTGGTTTGTGCCGCCGCCGAGAATCACGGCGATATCAGGCGAGCCGGCGCCCGCCAGCGCGGCCTCGAAACCGCGCGCCAACGCCAGGAAACCTGAGAGCACCGCCACGACAAGGGCGACCGACAGCACCATCGACAACGAGATCCACAGCCGTCGCGGCAGGCTCCCAAGGTTGACTCTAATCATGAGAAAAGTCTGCTTGAGCGTTGACGACATTGGGTTATCTCGTTCTGAAGGCGTTGATGATGGGCAAGCGCACGGCGATCACCGCAGGCAGCAGGCCGGTCAGCAGGCCGAGCTCCGCCATGATGGAGAGAGATTTCGCGAGCACGGTCGTGCCGAAGACGAGCCCGAACTCCGGGCCGATGGAAAGCGTCGCAAGCTTGGCGAGAACAAGTCCGCCGGCGCCGCCGACAAGAAAGATAAACAACGTCTCACCAAGAATGAGCCCGAGAATCCGCTGACTGGAAAAGCCGAGCACCTTCAACACGCCGATCTCGAAACGCCGCTCCCTCACCGCAAAGAGCATAGTGTTGACCGCGATCATCAGGACAGTAACGAAGGCCGCCCCCACGACGAGGCTCACGATCAGGCCGATGTCAGCGAATTGCCGGAGAAACGCTTCAAGAAACTGCTTTTCCGACTGCGTCCTCGTCTGCGCCGCCGAATTCGCGAATAGAGCATCGATCCGCGCCGCCAGCACACTTGGCGATACGCCCGGGCGCGGACGTACCACGAAGGCGTCGACCGTATCCTTGTTGCGCGCCCGGGCGGCATTGATGGCGTCGTAGCGGGCGAGCATGAAATAGGTGTCCGTGCTGGCATGTGCGCCCTCAAAAATGCCCGCGATCGTGAAGCTCCAATTCCGGCTGCCGTCAGCCCTAAGCTGCCCGGTAAATCCGATGCGCTGGCCGATCGACCAGCCCTCAGCTTCTGCTAGAGCCCTGCCGACCAGCACCCGATCGCCCGCCTCTTCCATTGCCGCGATCAGCTCCGGCGTCAGTCTCAACTCGTCGCCATTGGCCGCGGCGATCGCCTGTGAATCGACGGCGCTGACGGCAACCACGTTCTTTTCCACCTCGACGAAACCCCGCATCCTCGCGGTATAGGCGACCGCCGCGACATCGCCCTCGGCCGCAATTCGGTTGAGGTATGCCAGTGGCAGCGGCAGCCCGCGGCTGGACTTGTTGAAGACGCCGAGCAGATTGTCGCTGGCGCCCGCCGCCCCTAGGCTGCCGCTGACGAAGCTCGCCGTAAGCCCGTAGATCAGGAAGGCGATGCCGACTGAAAACATCAGCAAAATGGCGCGCAGCCGCTTGCGCCAGACATTGCGCCGCATGAGCTGGAAGAAGGTCATCGGCCCGCCCTTTCCTCGCTGACGAATTCGCCCTTGTTGAGACGCAGCGTGCGCCGGGCGAAGCAAGCGGCCTCGGGATCATGCGTGACCATGATGATGGTCTTCTGAAGCTCGCAATTGAGAAAGCTCAGCATCTCCAGGATATCATCGGCTGATTTGCGATCGAGATCGCCGGTCGGCTCGTCGCAGAGAATGAGATCGGGATCGGTGACGATGGCGCGCGCAATGCCGACGCGCTGTCGCTGCCCGCCGGACATGCTCGACGGAAACTGCCGCTGGCGGCCCGCGAGCCCGACGAGATCCATGACCGTGTCGACGCGGGCCCGCCGCTCTTTGCGGCCGAGCGGCTTCAATAGCAGCGGCAGCTCGATGTTCTCCGCCGCATTCAGCATCGGCAGCAGATTGTAGAACTGGAAGACGATGCCCATGGCATGTGCCCGCCAGACCGCTCTTGCCCCTTCGCCCATCTGCTCGAGATGGCTGCGGCCGACCCTGATTTCGCCGGAATCGGGACTGTCGATACCACCGAGCATATTGAGCAATGTCGACTTCCCGGAACCAGAAGGCCCCATGACAGCGACGAAATCGCCGCGAGGAATGGAAAGATCGAGTCCGGAAAAAATCGGTATCGTCTCCGCTCCGATCCTGAAGGACTTCCTGACGCCGGCTAGGGCGATATAGGCTTCTGTGATGTCTGTCATGCTTCTGTTCCTTTGCGGTTACTGGTCATGGGTTTGACGGTTCCCACAGGAACCGATCAGCTCGCAGCACACCGATCAGCCCTCACCTGAGATGCGCAGGCCAGCGGCCGGGGCCTTGATAGGACGGGGCCGTCTGATGGGTACCCGCTGGCTCCCCGCCAACCACCAGCCGGATGCGCACGGCCATTGCAGGCCGCATGGCCGGCAACGGCGAAGAG
Source organism: Rhizobium sp. MHM7A (assembly GCF_005862215.1). Classification (NCBI taxonomy): domain Bacteria; kingdom Pseudomonadati; phylum Pseudomonadota; class Alphaproteobacteria; order Hyphomicrobiales; family Rhizobiaceae; genus Rhizobium; species Rhizobium sp. MHM7A. The sequence goes on along the minus strand of NZ_VCHT01000002.1, from coordinate 715,773 downwards.
GGCGATAGGCGCAACGTCACCGTGCCCTTCTCCTTGGAAATGACCGGCGCAACTTTCGCCACTTCGACCGCGAAGGGCTCATCGGGGAAGCCGTCGAGCACCGCCTCGCCTTGGAGACCCGGCCGCAGCAGCGCCATGTTGGCCTCGGCGACATCGGCATCGATCGCCAGGCTGGTCATATCGGTGATGGCGAGCAGGCTTTCGTTCTCCCGCACGCTATCCTCGCGTGACAGTACCGTGTCGCCGGCATGGGCATCGAGCCGCGTCACCGTGCCAGAAATTGGCGCCCGCACGGCCAGCGCCTCCATCTGCTCGCGCACCCTATCGATATCGAGCTTCGCCTTTTCGAGATCCTGTCTCGCCTGTGCCGCGGCATTGCCGGCTATTTCGAAGGCAGTACGCGCCGCCTCCATCGCCTCGGCCGACATGGCATCATGCTCAGCCAACCGCTCTGCACGATCCAGCGAAGACCGCGCCTGAACGAGCGCAATATTCCTCGCCTCCAACGTCAGCTCCGCCACCCGTCTTGCTATGTAAGCGCCACGAAGCGCAAAGCCTGCGCCCGCATCATCGAGCCGCACGAGCAACTGGCCGGCCACGACCCGATCGCCCGCCTCTACCTCGACGGCGACGATCCGCCCCTCATACTTGGAAAAGACGGTGGCGATGTCGGGCGCCACGACATAACCGGAGCCGCTGATCTCGCGGCTCGGCGCGGTCGCACCCCTGGTCGGTGCGACGGTGTCCTGATTAGGCGTGGCTTTGTCGACCGCCGTATCCTCAGGCAAAGCCATGACTGGCAGCGCCGCTCCACCAGCCGATAACGCTGCGTCGCCGTCCATAAGCCTTGCAAGCGTCGCCTCGATCCGCTCCAGCGCATCCGGCCGATAAAGAAGAACCGCCGTCAGCGACACCGCCCCCGCAAGGACCAGCATCGTCGACACTCGCAGCCACCGGGCTCGGCGTTCCGGCGGCTGCGTCTCGAAGGCCGCGGGCTCGATCGAAAGCGATCTGAGGCTGGCGGCAAGGTGTCGTTCATGTTCCGATGTCGTGTTCATGCCGACAGAATGGCCGCCGGCGGTAAAACCGCGACCTCGAACATGATTCAGGCGGTCCTCGATCGCGATTGTGTACGTGGTGGTCGCGCTATGTGGATGGATGAGTGCGGAGAAAGAGCGCGGCGCTTGGTTCACCGGAAGGCGGGCGCGCGTCAACGTTTATGCGACATGGCACACCGCGATCAGTTCTCATCCCGATGTGGACACGCCAAGGGCCGGGGCCACGAGGGAGACGGGCGGCCAAGCCCTCATCCCCTCCTCTGTCGCCAAGCCACCGGCGTCATATCGGTCACCCGCCTGAACTCGCGATTGAAATTCGATTTCGTCTGGAAGCCGACCTCGAACATCACCTCGGTCACCGATTTTTCGGTAGCGGACAGCAGGCGGCAGGCCTCGCCGATCCTGTAGTCATTGACATATTGCGAGACGTTCTTATCCATCGCCCGGTTGATTGCTGCCGAGATCTGGCGGGCGGGGATGCCTGCCTTGCGGGCGAGCCGGTCGAGGTTGAGATTGGCGTCGCGGTAGAGCTTCTTCGCCTCCATCAGCGCGTCGACTGCCGCAATCGTTTCCTTATCCTCGCTGGATTCTGGCCTCGGCGCTGCCTCCGCCATCTCCGCCGGCGCCCGGCTGCGGCTGGCAGCCGCCGCCGCAATGCCGAGGATAACGAGGGCGGCGAGGTTTCCCACGCTGATCAGCGCCAGCGCCCGCTCGCCATGTGCCGAGGTCAAATCGAGAAAGACAAAGATATCGACGGCGGCCGAGAGACACAGTGCGGCGGCCGCGAAGATGATGGCCCGATAGGCCGGCACGGCGCCTTCGAAGGGGGCGAGCCGCAGCGCATCCGCGCCCGGCCGCATCAAAAGCAGGATCGCCAGCGCATAACCGATGAAGACGAGCACCAGCGCCATGTCGATCGCATCCCGCCAGGAGGCTACCAGCAGCAGGATGAGGATAACGGGCAAGGCATGCAGCCCGATCCGCGCCGCAAGCGGCCGCCGGCTCGTCCTCACCAGTCTGGAAACCCCGGCATAGGCAAGGGGCGGCACCATCGCCGCCGTCACGGGCGCAACCAGCCCCACCGCTTGCACGCCATAACCCCAACGCAGGCCGGAAAGCACGGATTGCAGCGCCGAAAGCAGAATCAGCGCCAGAAAAGGCAGGTTCGGCGCCGCCTCCTCGTCGCGCCTGAGGACCACAACGAACAGGATGAGCAGCAGGAGCGCAGCGACGAAGGGAAGAGGAATGAAGATCATGGGGTTCTAAGATCGGAATGGCAAACGGCGCTATCATCGCCGAGTCCGCCTTTGAGCGCGACCTTCATTATGTTTTAGGACGCGTTTACCGGACATTTTTTGGATTGTCGGCCGCTGGGTAAGAGCAAGCCATGAACGCCGAAATCAGACGCGCCCCAGAAACGCAAGCACGCGGGCAGTGAGGAGCGCGGTTGCATCAGCGTCATATGACGGAAGCGAGCTGTCGGCGAAGTAATGCTGGTCGCCGGGATAGAGAAAGAGCTCCGCGTCAGCGACCTTCGCCACGATCTCGCGGGCGGCATCAATATCGCCCTCGCCGACGAAGATCGGGTCCTTGTCCATGCCGTGGATCTGGACCGGGACGCCGTCCGGCCAAGGTCCGAAGGCCCACTCGCCGCTGATCGGCAGACAGGAATGGAAAAGCAGAGCCCCGCGAGCTCCAGGCCGTGTTTGCGCCAACTTCTGCGCTGGCAGCACGCCGAATGAAAAGCCGGCATAGACCAGTTCGGGAGGCAGTTCGCCAGCGATCCGAACGCCGCGTTCCCTCACAGATTCGAATCCGATCTCGCCGACATGGGCGAGCCCCTCCTCGATGCTCTCGAAGGTGCGTCCGTTGAATAGGTCGGGAGTGTGCACGATGTGGCCGGCTGCCCTGATCTCGTCAGCGAAGGCATGCACGCCAGAGGTCAACCCCTGTGCATGATGGAATAACACGACTTCAGCCATATCAAGCCTCCTCCCGACGATTGGAAGCTACCGCATCGGCCCCAAAATCGGAAGGCAGTTGCCCGCTTTCCCGTGCAGGGGTGGTGGGAGGTGAGAGTTCGCCTGGGCGAATAGCGCCGCTCAGGGCGTAGCCCCGAAAAAGGCGAGCCGGGTGAAGATCGTATAATCCGCTTCCGACACCATCAGTGCCACGAAGACCAGCACCAGCACCGGCGGCAGCAGGATGGCGTAGACGAGCGCCAGCCGCTCCCAGGCCATATGCATGAAGACGGCGACGATCAGGCCGGCCTTCAGCATCATGAACACGAGGATCAGCGTCCACCTGACATAACCTTGAAGGCCGAGATAATCGACCATGTAGGAAAAGGCGCTGAGCACGAAGAGCAGGCCCCAGACGAAGAGATAGAGCCGGATCGGGTGCTGCTGCCCGGTGTGTGCCTGTGCATGCACCGTTTGGGTTTGGGCGTGTGCCGTTGTCTCGCTCATGACGACCTCACCACAGATAGAAAAACGCGAAGATGAAAACCCAGACCAGATCGACGAAATGCCAGTAGAGGCCCATGATCTCGACAGCCTCGTACTGCCCTCGCCGGCTGGTGAAGAAGCCGCGCCGTTCCTCGTCGAAATCGCCGCGCCAGACCTTGCGGGCGACGATGAAGAGGAAGATGACACCGATCGTGACATGGGTGCCGTGAAAGCCCGTTATCATGAAGAAGGTCGATCCGAATTGCGCCGCCCCCCATGGGTTCTCCCAGGGGCGCACGCCTTCGGTGATCAGCTTCGTCCATTCGAAAGCCTGCATGCCGACGAAGGTTGCCCCGAGAAGCGCTGTCAGCAGCATCAGCGCCGCCGTCTTCCCGCGGTCGCGGCGATAGCCGAAATTGACCGCCATGGCCATGGTGCCGCTGCTCGAGATCAACACGAAGGTCATGATCGCGATCAGGATCAGCGGAACGTCCTGGCCGCCGATATGGAGCGCGAAGACCTCGCTCGGATTGGGCCACGCGACCGGCGTCGACATGCGGGCGGTCATGTAGGCAATCAGGAAACAGCCGAAGACGAAGGTGTCGCTCAAGAGAAAGATCCACATCATCGCCTTGCCCCAGGAGGCGGTCTTGAAGGCGCGTTGATCCGAAGCGAAATCGGCCGCGACACCGCGCAGGCCCGCCGACCTGAGGCCGGGCTCGCCATGTGTCTGGATAATCCGTGTCATGTCCAAACCTCCTCGGTTCAGGCCCTATCTCATTGTTCTTACGCAATTCCGGACGCAAAACCGCTGCACACTTTTGCTGGAATTGCGCTAGCTCAGCAACGTGCGGCAGAGATCGACGAAATCGTTCGCCCACCCTGCAAAGAGCGCAAAGAGCAGGAGCCAGACGGCAAGCATGAAATGCGAATAGACGGCCGATAGATCGACGCGGAGGCTGAGCCTGTCCGTCGAAGCTTCGCTGGCGAATGCCTTCACGGTCGTGTAGGCAACCACGGCAAGTCCGCCGAGAATATGCAGGCCGTGCATGCCGGTCAGCATATAGAAGAAGCTGTTGGCAGGATTGTCGGCAAGCACGTAGCCGGCCGCCACGAGCTCCCGCCAGGCTTGGATCTGTCCGACGAGAAAGAAGACGGCAAGGGCCATTGCCATGGCAAGCGCCGGCCGCAGACGGTCCATGCGGCCATGCCGCGCTTCGCCTTTCGCCCATTCCAGCGCCGCGCTGCTTAAGATCAGGGCCGCAGTGTTCACCCAGAGGAGGCGCGGAACCGGCATCCCCCACCAGTCGGCCGATGCCATGCGCATGAAATAGGCGCTGACGGCAAGACTGAAGAGAGCCCCGACGACTCCGAGAAACACGAACAGTCCGACCTTGACCGCCGGCACCGGCGGCCGATCGGCGCCGTCATGAGCCGGCAGATGCACCGAACCGGTTTCGAGCCAGGGCTTCGAGGTCAGCCGCTGTCCGGCAAGCCACCAGAGGATGATGGCGATGATTGCCGCGAGGAAGATCAGCGTGACGTTCATGCCGGGCTCTCCCGGGTTACGCTCCCGCCCGCCGGCTCTGTCTGCGGAATGAAATCCTCGGCAGCGCCAGGCACGCTGTAATCATAGGCCCAGCGATAGACCACCGGCAGCTCCTTGCCCCAGTTTCCGTGCGCGGGCGGCGTCTGCGGCGTCTGCCATTCGAGCGTCGTTGCCCGCCATGGATTGCCGCCCGCTTCCCTGCCCCGCGAAAGGCTCCAGACCAGGTTGAACAGGAAGACGATCTGCGCCGCGCCGACGACGAGCGCCATGACCGTTATGAACACGTTCAGACTATGAGCGGACGGCGGAACGAAGGCGATCTCACCGAGCTCGAAGTAACGGCGCGGCACCCCGAGCAGGCCGAGGTAATGCATCGGAAAGAAGATCGCATAGGTGCCGAGGAAAGTGACCCAGAAATGGATCTGCCCGAGCGCCTCGTTCAGCATGCGCCCCGTGACCTTCGGATACCAGTGATAGATCGCCCCGAAGATGACGAGGATCGGCGCCACGCCCATGACCATGTGGAAATGTGCGACGACGAACATCGTATCCGACAGCGGCACGTCGACGACGACGTTGCCGAGGAACAGGCCGGTCAGCCCGCCATTGACGAAAGTGACGATGAAGGCGAGCGCGAAAAGCATCGGGAGCGTCAGATGGATGTCGCCGCGCCAGAGCGTCAGCACCCAGTTATAGACCTTGATCGCCGTCGGGACGGCGATGATCAGCGTCGTGGTGGCGAAGAAGAAGCCGAAGGCCGGGTTCATGCCGCTGACATACATGTGGTGCGCCCAGACGATGAAGCTGAGCGCCCCGATGATGACGATCGCCCAGACCATCATGCGGTAGCCGAAGATGTTCTTGCGCGCATGGGTGCTGATCAGGTCGGAAACGATGCCGAAGGCCGGCAGCGCGACGATATAGACTTCCGGATGCCCGAAGAACCAGAACAGGTGCTGGAACAGGATCGGGCTGCCGCCGCCGTGTTTCAGCTGCTCGCCCATTTCGACGATGGCGGGCATGAAGAAGCTGGTGCCGAGCAGGCGGTCGAACATCATCATGACGCAGGCGACGAAGAGCGCGGGAAAGGCGAGCAGCGCCATGACGGTCGCGGTGAAGATGCCCCAGACGGTAAGCGGCATGCGCATCAGCGTCATGCCCCGCGCGCGTCCCTGCAGCACTGTTACCACATAGTTCAGCCCGCCCATGGTGAAGCCGATGATGAAGACGATCAGCGAAGTGAGCATGAGCAGGATGCCCCAGTCCTTGCCGCCTGGCGTGCCTGACAGAACCGCCTGTGGCGGATAAAGCGTCCAGCCGGCCCCCGTCGGGCCGCCGGGCGCAAAAAAACCGGCGGCGAGGATCAGAACGGCCAGCAGATAGATCCAGTAGCTCAGCATGTTGGCGTAAGGGAACACCATGTCGCGCGCGCCGACCATCAGCGGAATGAGGTAGTTGCCGAAGCCGCCGAGGAAGAGCGCAGTCAGCAGGTAGATCACCATGATCATGCCGTGCATGGTGATGAACTGATAATAGTGATCGGCATCGAGGAAGGTGAAATAGCCGGGAAAGGCGAGCTGAATCCGCATCAGCCAGGAGAGCACCAGCGCCACCAGACCGATCGAGATGGCGGTCACCGAATATTGCACGGCGATGATCTTGGCATCCTGGCTGAATACATATTTCGTCCACCAGCTATGCGGATGATAAAGCTCGACATCCTCGACTTCAGCGGGCGGGATGACATCTGCGCCGCCGGACGGAATCTCGACCATGATATCTCCTCCCTTTCCCCGCCGGTTCAGTTTGCCGGCGGCGGCTCTCCCGATGACGCCGTCAGCTGGGTGAATGTCTGCTGCTGCCCGAGCCAGGTCTGATAGTCCGCGTCGTTGTCGACCACGACGGTGCCCCGCATCTGCGAGTGGCCGACGCCGCAAAGTTCGGCACAGAGGATCTCGAAAGTGCCCGTTCGCGTCGGCGTCAGCCAGAAATAGGTCACCATGCCCGGGATCATGTCCATCTTGGCGCGGAATTCCGGCACGTAGAAATCATGAAGCACATCAACCGAGCGCAGCAGGATATGCACCGGTTTGCCCACGGGCAGATGCAGTTCGCCCCCTTCGACGATGATATCGTCGAGGCCGCTTGCATCGTTCTTGTCGAGGCCGAGCGGATTTTCCGGGGTGACGTCGCGCGTTTCGGCGCGACCGAGCTTTCCGTCCGCACCAGGCAGGCGGAAGCTCCACAGCCATTGCTGGCTGACGACTTCGATCGATGCGGCATCGGCCGGCACGGATATGAACTGGTTCCACACGATGAGGCCGGGGGCCAGCATGGCTGCCACGCCAACCGCCGTTCCCGAGGCGAGCATGACCTCCAGCCTGCGGTTCTCGGGCTCGTAATGCGCCCGATTGCCCGGCTTGTGGCGGAAGCGGTAGACGCAATAGGCCATGAAGGAAATCACCGCCACGAAGACGATGCCGGTGATCCAGAAGGTGATGACGAGGGTGCTGTCGATATAGGTCCAGTTGGACGCGATCGGCGTCCACCACCAAGGGCTCAGCACATGGAACAGCACGGAGCCGACGACAATCAGGACGAGGATCAGCACGACAGCCATTTCCGCTCCTCCTCGAGCAGGTTGACCGTGAAACCGCATTCCATAAAAAGTCCGTGTTTATTATCGCACAGATAGAAAATATCGGCAATTACGGCGATTTAGGCATCGCCAAACGGCCGCACCCCGTCATTTGAAGTATTGCTTCTCATTGGGAATATTGCTTGAGGTAGGCGACGAGATTGGTGATTTCCTGATCATCCTTCACTCCGACGAAGGCCATCTTCGTCCCCTTCACCTTTGCTTTCGGATTGTGCAGGTAGTCACGCAGCGTCGCCTCGTCCCAGACGAGGCCACCCTCGCCGGCCGCCTTCATACCGCTCGAATAGGCAAAACCCGGATGCGTTCCGGCCTTGCGGCCGAACAGCCCTTTCAGCGACGGACCGACCTTGTTCGTATCGGAATCGACGACATGACAAGTCGCGCACTTCTTGAAAACGGTGGCGCCGGCCGTCGCATCTCCTTCCTGCGCCCCGGCGCCTGCAGGAAAAAGGGCAATGACGGATGTGGCGATCAGCAAAACAACACGGTAGTCCACGGCAAACCTCATCCTCCTCAAGGTCGCCAGCCACTCTCACCCTCGGCCATGATTCACGCGGGGGTGGTGGTTGCTATGGGTTAAAGTTAGTCCTTCGCGGCTGCAAGTCAATCGCTTCCGCGTTTGCGCGGGACTACTCATCACCTCGCGCCGCCGTTCATGACGCCGCTCTGGCAAATTCGCCCTGCTCGACCAATACCCTCACGACTTCCAGGAAGCGCTCGCCGCTGGCTGACAATGTAGGCGGGTGCCACGCCGCCGCGATCGGCAGGGATGGCGGCGGCGGGAGGACAGGGCGATAGGCAACACCCGGTCGGGTCGCCCTCCCGATGCTGGAGGTGACGAAGCCCAGACCGGTTCCGGCCGCGACGAGTCCAACCAATGTGGTCATAGGCGTCACCTCTTGGACAATCCGGGGACTGATCCCCTCGGCAGTGAAGAGGGCAATCAAACGGTCGTAAATACCGGGGCCGATACTCCGCGGTGCAATCAATAGCGGCTCGTGAGCAAGATCGGCGACGCGGATGACCGCCTGCTCCGCTAGCCGGTGCGTCGCCGGAAGCGCCAGAACGAACGGCTCGTCCGGCAGGGCGTAAAGAATGAGATCCCGCGAAACCGGCGGATGCAGCACGCCGAGGTCGATGTCACCCGACGCAAGCGCGGCTTCCACTTTGGGCGAACTCATCTCGATGAGATCGACCTCGACTTGCGGATGACGGATACGAAACGCCTGCACCGCTTCCGGCAGAACGCCGTAAAAGGCGATCGGCGTAAAGCCTAGCCGCAAGCGCCCGACCTCGCCGCGCACCGCCCGCAGCGCTTCGGCCTTCGCCATGCTGGCGTGCCGCACCGCTTCGCGGGCTGGGCCGAGGAAGGCCGCGCCCGCCGGCGTCAGCGCTACCCCGCGCCTGTCACGCTCGAAAAGATCGGCTCCGACCTCGCCTTCCAGCGCCCGTATCCGCTGGCTGAGCGCCGGCTGTGTCAGGTTCATCCGTTCCGCGGCGCGGCGAAAATGCAGGTCTTCGGCAACGGCCACGAAACAGGCGAGCGTACGAATATCCAGGATACCCTCCTAATGCAAAACGCCTATCACAGGCGGCTTAATTCCAATTGGAGAATTATCAGCATCGGCGGCATTTTTAAGGACCGCCAACAAGGGAGCAGTGTTATGAACGGACCAATCCTCGCCGCTGCGACGTTCGCCATCGCCTTTAGCCTTGCCGCGCCCGATAGCACGCAAGCGGCCGGGGGCGCAAAAGCAGCTTCTGAGATTCTCGGCCGTGTTTCTGCAAGTCGGATCGCCGTCATCTCCGACGGCGATTTCCTTGCCCAAACCTATGGCACCGCTGAGCTTGCACCGCGAGAAGCAGGCTATCGCGACCTGCTGACTATCATGTCGCAAGCTGAGAACAAGATCGTCACTCGCTCGATACCGATCTCCAATTCGGTGACCTCGGCGCCAGAAATCCTGGCACTCACCAAAGACGGGAGAACTGCTTTCGTCACGGAAAGGCTGGGGGAGCGTCCGGAGGGTGGTAAAAGGATCGGCGACCTGCCGCCGGGCCGGCGGCTTTTCGCGGTCGATCTTTCGGACAGCGCCCCACGTCTCTCCGCCACGATCGAGATTGAAGCCTTTCCCGAGGCTTTGTCGATCAGCCCTGACGGAGAGAGCATCGCCGTCGTCTCTAACACGCCGGAGGCGAGCTTCGTCCAGATCGTGGCCTATCGAAACGGTCGCTTCGGCCACCTCGCTCGTTTCGACCTCGCCGACCTGGGGGTGACGGGATCCGCACCGGCCCCGCGCGGTGGCGTGACCGCGACCAACGTCCACTGGCATCCTTCAGGCCGCTTCCTGGCGGTCAACATCAATACCCAAAGCCGTGTCGCCTTCTTCGAGGTCATCGGCGCCGACGACGCGCCCATGCTGCGTCCCTGGGGGAATGTCGTGAAGGTCGGCGCAGATCCCTTCGTCGGGCGCTTCACGCCGGACGGGCGCCATTATCTAACCGCGAACTGGGGCCGGAACTTCGCTGCGACGAACCTGGAGGGCCGCATTCCGCAGACACCGTCGACGATCAGCGTCATCAAGCTCGCCAATCCCGCGGAATCGCATCGACCGGCACGCCACAATCTTGTCGGCGCCGCTGAGACTGACTTCTCCTCCGAGGGTATAGCCATCAGCCCGGATGGCCGGCTCGTCGCTACCGTCAATATGCGCGGCACCGCCTTCCCGCCCGGCTCGGCCCGCTTCCACCGCAACGCCAGCGTCACGCTTCTGAGCTTCGACCCGGCAACCGGTGCCATCTCCAAGCGCGCAGACTATTCCTTCGAGGGAGTCCTGCCGGAGGGCGGTGCCTTCGATCGAACAGGAGACCATTTCCTTGTCACTGTTTTTCAGGGCCATGATGGATCCCTGCCTGAGGCCGGCCCGGGGCTCGAGGTCTTCCGCGTTGAAAAAGGCGACCGGCCGACGCTCAGCCGGCTCGGCCGCGTGCCGCTGCCGCACGGCGCACATCATGTTGATCTCGCACCATAGGATGTCTGAAGTTCAACGTCGGTGACATTCCGGATGCGCTATTCCTAGCAGCCGCGAAGTCGCCTATCCCGAGCTGTCGCAAACATCAGGCAAAGCGATCGCTTTCCGTCACCAAATCTTGCGACAGCGACGATGAAGGAACGCTCCCGCGGGATGAAGCGCCCTCAGCTGCTGCCATTTGAACTACACCTCGACGGAAAGCGCCTCCTTTACCGCCAATTCGGCCATGGCAAGGGCCGCCTCCCGGGTCTTGGCGGCGGCGATGAAGCGGCCATTATGGCAAAAGCTTGCGCCCTTTATGCCGCAGGCCGCTTCCAGCTCACCATTCGCAAGTCCGGCCCAGGCCGCGGGCAGGTCGGCCCGCAGCTCGAACCCCTCGTCGCCGCGTCGAATGCCGGTTACGCACCAATCCTTTTCGCGGGGGTGGACGACGAACAGCAGATGATCGGCACCGGCCTTGACGATGGCGGGTCGGAAAGGCATTCCCCTCGGCAATTCCAGAACACGCCCCTGTCCCGCAGCCTCGATCGCCCGATAAACGATCGCCTCGGCCCGCAGTTTTGCGGCGCTCTGCGCGATCCCCGCCTCGACGAAACTGCGGGCAATGCCCAGCGCCGAGAGAAAGGCGCGATCGTCAGCCTCGGGCTCCGTCTCATCGAACACCGGTTTCAGGGTCTCGAGCAGCGCCGGCAGCGTCAAGCCCGCCAAAGGACCCGAGGGGCTGAGCGCGCCATTGTCGGTCAGGTCGATCGGCAGCACGAAACCGGTGTCGAAAGAGGCGTGGAGGGCCTCGACATGATCTTCGGGAAGACCGGAGGCTGCGAGATATTGACGGCCGTAATGCTTCCAGATCAGACCGAACGAGCTATAGGGCTGGCCATCGTCGCGCAGCGGCGCGCCGCGCTGGTGATGATCGAATACGCCTGTAGCAGAATTGTAGGCTCCGCCGACATCATAGATGATCCGGTCCGGAGCTGGCGTGATCCATTCCGGCGCCCGGCTGCGGATCAGACGCGCCTGCGGGAAAAGCCGCGTCAGGATGACGCTCGACAGCAATTCGTCGGCATGGAAACCACCGGAATGGGTGACGAGGAAATCGGGACTCATGGAAGCTATGCGCCTTGTGGTTTGGGAGGATCCGCTTGCGGGTCGGAACGAGATAGCGGTTGCCGGTCGCTACCTCAACCCCGCTTTCGCTTGCTGGGCCGAGAGGCGCGCCGGCAGCCTTGAGAAGACATTTATCAAGGCAAGGGCTTAAGGCAGCGCCGGTCCCTGTTGTGCTGTGACAAGCGCGCGGCTCGACGCTGCGCCCATATGCAGGCAGATCAGTCCGATCACGGCCAGGGCGTTGATCAAAAGAACCTCGGCGACAACTGCTGCCGAGAACGCGCCGTCGCCTGACGGAAGCACTACCGCCGCGGCAAAGAGCACACCTTCATACGCAATGAACCCGGCGGTAAAAGCGCCAGCCATGGTAACGGCTGGGCCGGTATCGAGGCGGAGCACGCCAAGTGATGCGGCGAGAGACGCAAATGTCGCGATACCGATCGTCAGCCCCCAGGCAAAGCTGTCGAAGGTCTGGGGATAGCCGAGCATGAGATATCCGACCGCCTGGTTGGCAAGCCAGGCAAGCAGCACCGCCGTTATCGCCATCTGCCTGGGAAGAGCGACCGCCGAGACTGCCGCCAGGGCAACGAAAGGCGTGATGCAGGCGAAAAGCAGGCTGAGAGCGACGCTGGCGCCAGCAATGACCGTGACCCAGGCGGCGGCGAACCCGGGAGCAACCGGGCGCAAAGGAAGCTGATTTCGTTCGAGCATTTCAAAACTCCGTTCGACCGGGCGCGCACACCTTACAGCGCAACGCGTCCTGTCGGACGCGCAAAGGACGCTGTAGCACCTTGAAACTGCGCATCATGCTTTCCGAACACCGATTCCGATTTTCGGAAAGCATGATGCAATAGGAAATCATAGGCCAGTCCGGGAAAAAGGCCAGCCAGTTCATGACGGCCTCGCCTCCTCGTCGCCTCCATCATAAGGCATCCAGCGGGATCTTCAGATACCGGCGGCCGTTCTCCTCTGGTTCCGGCAGCCGGCCGCCGCGGATATTGACCTGCAGCGCATGCAGCATCAGCTTCGGCTTGGGCAGTGTGCGGTCGCGCGCCTGACGCAGCGCGACGAAACCTGCCTCGTCTATGCCTGCAATATGCGCATTAGCGCGCTCTTGCGCTGCGACCGTGCTTTCCCAGCGCGGGTGACGGCCGCCCGGCTGGTAATCGTGGCCGGAAAAGAGCCGGGTCTCCTCGGGCAGCGACAGGATCGCCTGGATCGAGTGCCAGAGGGCGGTCGCACTGCCGCCGGGAAAATCCGTTCGCGCCGTCCCCGAGTCCGGCGTGAAAATCGTATCATGGACGAAGGCAGCATCGCCGATCACATAGGTCACCGATGCCAGCGTATGGCCGGGCGAAAACATCACATGGCCGGTAAGATCGCCGATTTCGAAAGTGTCGCCATCGGCAAAGAGCCGGTCCCATTGCGATCCGTCGGTTGCAAGCGTTGGCCAGTTATAGATCTCTTTCCAAAGCCTCTGCACATCGTTGACATGGACGCCGATCGCAGTTGGCGCGCCCGTCTTTTGCTTCAGATAATGGGCGGCGGAGAAGTGATCGGCATGCGGATGCGTGTCGAGGATCCACTCCACAGTCATCCGCTCGCCCTCGATGTAGGCAAGCATGGCATCGGCGTTCATCGTTCCCGTCGCGCCCGACATCTCGTCGAAGTCGAGCACGGGATCGATGATCGCACAGCGTTTCGTCGCCGGATCGGTGACGACATATTGCACGCTGCAGGTGCGGGGTTCGAAGAAGGCTTTCACCTGAGGCCGCGGGCTTGCCGTCTTTTCCAGCCAGCGGCGGGCGCCGGCAAGATCGAAGCCGAGGCTCTCGCCGAAGGTCTGGACATCCGCCGCCTTCATCCGCCCTTCGAGCACCTCGCCCAGCACATAGAGCGTCAATGCCCGCGTACCGCTCTTGCAATGGGCAACGACCGGCCCCTTAGCCTCAGCCATCGCCGACTGAAAGCCGCGGATGTCGGCCTCCGTAATCTCGTTCCCGTTCACCGGCACGAAACTGTAGGAGAGCCCCGTGGCGGCGGCGGAAATCTTTTCCGCCGCATTGCCTGGCTGGCCCGGCTCCTCGCCATCTGGCCTGGCATTAATGACCGCTGCGAAGCCCTGCTTGGCAAAATCGGCAAAATCGGCTGAATCTGGCTGTCCCGCCACCGATATCCGCTCATTGACCCTTACGGGCATCATCGAAGCCTCCGCGCCGCCCATGCAGCGGTATCGCATGTCTAGCGGTACAATCTCACAAGTATATTGCCGAGCGCAAGAATAGACGATTCTGCTCTCGCGCCTGGCTCTTCAAAACGACAGCGTCGCCGCCCCTTGCTTGATCTCCGCATGCATGGCGCTGGCGCCAACGATGACGACGCCGTCGAGCAGATCTTCCTGCGCGTAACCGCGGGAGGTCACGCAGGGCGGGCAGGCCCAGATCGTGCCGCCGCGCTGCTGAAAATTCTCGATCAGACTCGACAGCGAGTCGAGCGGCGGCACATGCGTCATCCGCTGGCCGCCCTTCCGCACCAGGTCAATGGCAGCGCTCGTGAGGAACACCGAAACCCTCAGGCCGGCGGTGATGCCGCCATTGGCAATGGTAAAGGCGACGGAGGATAGTTCGGAATCGATGCCCTTGGTGACGAGTACGACCAATTTGTCGCTTGGCGTTTGCATAGTATTCTCCCTGTGAGTTGACGTTACATCTCAGCGAAGCTGTCCGCTTGGCCTGAACAAGATCATGATAGGAGGATGCGCGGGGCGCGTATTTGGCCGGAATGCTTGAAGCCTTGCCCGAAAATCCAGCTGCCCAGGGTGTCATACGTGACGACGTGCTTTCGGCGCTGCTTTCGACCATCCGCCTTTCCGGTGCGCTGCAGTTCTGCTTCATGCCGACGGGCGACTGGCAGACTGATGCGGCGCCATCCCTGGCGGGCCTTTCGGGCAGGGCCTTCGGCACCATGCCCTTTCACATCGTCGTCGCCGGAAACTGCTGGCTGAAAACGGAGGGCGAAGAGACCGATCTCGAAGCCGGCGACGTGCTGGTGTTTCCCTTCGGCACCGGACATCAGCTCGGCGCGGGCAAAAATGGCATGCTCGTGTTGCCGACGCGCGACCTGCCAGAGAAACCGTGGCGTGAAATTCCTGTGCTGCGCTATGGCGAGGCGGCGCAAGGGGTAAGGCTGCTCTGCGGCTATCTGCAATGGGACGGCTTGAGCTTTGGACCTCTGCGCCAGTCGCTGCCGAAGCTCATCCATGTGAGAACCCGTGTCGCCAATGACGGCGATTGGCTGCGCGCCACCATCCGCCAGATGGTCGAGGAGGTCGACAGGCCACGCGCCGGCGGCGTCTCGATGTTGCCGCGGTTGACGGAGCTCATCTTCATCGAGATCCTGCGCCACCAGATCAGCATGACCGCGCCAAAGGCGGCAGGCTGGCTCGCCGCGCTTGCCGACCCCGCCCTATCGCGCTGCCTTTCCCTGATCCATGGCGATCCCGGCCGAGACTGGTCCCTGGAACAATTGGCAGCGGCCGCCGGCCTCTCGCGCAGCGCGCTCGCCGACCGATTCCAGGCCATCCTCGCCACCTCGCCCATCCGCTATGTCAGGGACTGGCGTCTCACTCTCGCCAGCACGGCGCTCGCCACCACGGCCCGGCCCATTGCGGCCATCGCCTGCGACGCCGGCTATGCCACCGAAGCCGCTTTCAACCGGGCCTTCTCCCGCGCCTTTGCCACTCCGCCGGCGGCATGGCGGGCGATGGTCCGGAGCTGAACAAAACACGGCCGGCAGAGTCCTGCTGGTCAGTGCGGTTGCGTTCCAACAGAAACGACGGCATTTTGAAATTCGGCATAATCCACCTCCCCCTGCGGCGATATCTGACGAGGCGGGCGTCCTCACGCCCGCGGCACAGGTTCATTGATCATTGCCTCGATATTGTATCCGTCGGGATCGAGGACGAAGCAGGCGTAATAGTTCCCGGCATATTCCGGCCTCGGACCGGGCGCGCCGTTATCCCGCGCTCCGGCCTGAAGTGCCGCCTGATAAAAGGCCGCGACCTCCGCCCTGTCTCGCACCCTGAAGGCGACGTGCAGACGCGTGAGCGGCGGTTTTTCGTCGGTACGCTGGATTTCGAACAGGCTGCCGCCGACGTCGAAGGCCCAGAACACGCTCTCTTTGCCGAAAGCGCAGCGATAGCCGAGGGGCTCGAGAGCACTTTCGTAAAATGCCTTGCTCCTCTCGAGGTCACTCACAGCGATGGTGATGTGATCGATCACCTCATCTCTCCCATTCCGGCTCCCGTCATGATTGATGCCCCTCCTCCCGAGCCTGTCACGCTCATTTTCCGATGGCAATGTGCGGCAGCCGCCATCGATTCTTTCGACCGCTCGACATAGCACATGGCCTCCGATTATCGTCGGCAGGAACGAACCGGATACGTTTCTAAATGCCTTACGGGATCAGCCTCAAATGTCTTAACGACACCACCTCATCGGTATTCAAGCTCTGGGATGAAGCCGCAGCATTCGAAGAGGCGGCCTCGATGCGGGCTTTGCATTATCCGCCTCATATCACCCTCGCCGTGTATCAGGAGATTGCCATCGATCGCTTGGCAGAGGCAGCAGAACGTGTCTTCCGGGTCCGTCCTGCCGTTACGTCAAGTTTTTCGGGCATTGGTTACTTCGAGAACGAATTGCTTATCTTATGGGCGCGGCCGAACTACGACGAGCAGCTCTTCCAACTGCATGCGGAACTTCACCGGGACGTCGATCCCGCCCATTGTCATGCGCACTATCGGCCCGGCAACTGGGTGCCGCATTGCACGATCGCCACCAAAATCCCGAGGCAAAATCGCAGGCAGCGATCAACTGGGCAAATCGAAACCGGATGCAATTCTCGGTCACTTTCGATGCCGCAGACTGTGTGCGATTTCCGCCCGTGGAGGTCCTGAGCTAAATCGGGCTGGCATCGCAATGATCGCAAAGTCAGCATGAGCAGCCCCGCCAATCATTCACGGGGCTGCTCATGCTGAAAATCGGCCGGCATTAAGACCTAGGAGGAATCGATGATCACCTTCTGCCAATCTAAGGCTTGCGCAACCAACATGCCTTCCGAGAATCTCCCGCCTGCCCTGTTCTCGTCCGGAAGCCAGATAGCTCTACCTTGCCATTGGAGGACCGCTCCCCGCCTGTGGCATAAGTCAAGCAGCAGATCGCGCTGAACCGTAGCCTTGGGGAAGCCCGCGCCCCAGGATTACGTCGTCATAATGCATTCACCTCAAGCGCGGATGGGTGAAATCAATCCTGGCCCTGCAAGCGATCTATCACCTGCAGCAACAGATCGGCGCAAACCTTCATTGGTTCGTCCTCCGCGCATTTCAGGTCTATCCGGGTATCTCCATCCTCGATCTCGAAGTGGGCTGCCTTGGTCTGCGGCGGCATGCGATGACCTCGGTAACCATGAAAGCCCATGCCGCCTCTCGAACCATGCCACCGGTCGTCGGGACGGTCTCGGGACGGCTCATCCGAGCCGCGACGCATACTCCCCTCGTTATCAGGCGCCGACGGCGGAGGTGGCGACACGGGCTCGGTCGCTGCGGGCGGCTCCACGGCGGGTGGTGAGGCGGGGGGGGAGGCGGGCGGCTGTTGGGCGAATGCGGTGGCGGCCGATGCTGCAAGGGCTAGACCGGATAGCAAAAATCTTTGCATGGGGATGTTCCTTTCAGAGAAGACGCATGCCTGTAAACACCGCGGCGCGACTTTGGTTCACACGCCGTTGGAGCTTGTGATCGAAATCAGCAACGCTGCCGGACCTCTCGCATGAAAGGACGCCACTGCGGTCAGAGGAAAAGCCATGCGCTTGCCGGCTGTCTCGGATTTGCCAACAAAGAGCTGACAAGAACTTCGCGCTGCTTAAGGCCGCCATCGCTTCTTTCGCCTCGCCTCTGCCTTGTTGGGAGACTATGCTCGACGCCGATTCGCTGTCCGCGACGAGGGCGTGCGGAAACGACATATCAAAGGAGAGTGCGATGACGGACGCCAAGAGCGGCATTACCGGGCTGCGGCCGCAAATCACTGTGGTCGGCGTCGGCGGCGGCGGCGGCAATGCGATCAACAATATGATTGCGGAAAAGCTCGCAGGCGTCGAATTCGTCGCAGCAAATACCGATGCCCAGGTTCTCGCTACCTCTAAAGCGTCGCGCCGCATCCAGCTCGGCGCCAATGTGACGGAGGGCTTGGGCGCCGGTTCTCTGCCGGAAGTCGGTCATGCGGCGGCAGAAGAATCGATCGACGAGATCATGGACCACCTTGCCGGGTCGCACATGTGCTTCGTCACCGCCGGAATGGGCGGAGGAACGGGCACCGGCGCAGCCCCCGTCATTGCGCGCGCCGCACGCTCGGCCGGCATCCTGACCGTTGGCGTCGTCACCAAGCCCTTCACTTTCGAGGGCAATCGCCGCATGCGGACGGCGGAAGCTGGCATCGAGGCGCTTCGTCAGGCCGCTGACACCGTTATCGTCATTCCCAATCAGAACCTCTTCCGCATCGCCGATGCGAAAACCACCTTCGCCGATGCTTTCATGACGGCCGACCGGGTGCTCTTTGCCGGCGTCGGCTGCATCACCGACCTCATCGTCAAGGAAGGCCTGATTAACCTCGATTTCGCCGACGTGAAGTCGGTCATGCAGGGAATGGGCCGTGCCATGATGGGCACCGGCGAAGCCGCCGGCGAAAGCCGGGCGATGAAGGCGGCGGAGGCGGCAATCGCCAACCCGCTTCTGGACGACATCTCGATGAGGGGCGCCAGGGGAGTGCTGATCTCGATCTCCGGCGGCTCGGATATGACCCTGTTCGAAGTCGACGAGGCGGCAAGCCGTATTCGCGACGAAGTGCAGGACGACGCCGATATCGTCGTCGGCGCGATTTTCGACCGCAGCCTCGACGGCAAATTCCGCGTCTCGGTGGTGGCGACCGGCCTGGAAGGGAACTCTCTCTCCGCGTCCCCTTCTCACGCCCCCGCCGAACCGATCCAGACGCGTACGCTGCAGTAAGCGGCCGCAGTTTACCGGCCGGTTTGCCAGACTCTGGCCGGATAAACATAGCTCCCAAAATGCAGAAGAATACTGCGACGCATACTTCGAGACTCCGCCCCTCAGGCTGTGCACCTCAGCATGAGGGGCGTCGGAGGATGCCTCGTCAAAACTCAAGAGAGCCTCCGCGGAAATTGAGAGAAATTTGAAAAACCTGTTTATATCAGTCGCATTATCCCTAACAACGGCTCTCCTTTCGAGCTGCACGACAACCTCCGAGGGCTTCCGGCAGCAGTCCCTGTCAGTCACGGTGCGCAGCGGCGTCAGAACGCTGGTGGCCAAGAACTGGCATATCGGCGACGACTGCCGCCAGATCGACTATCCCGCCATGGATGTGGTCGAAAAGCCGAAACACGGGCGTCTCGAAATCGTCCATGAACCGCTCTTCCCCAAGCTCGACGGAAAAACTTCGAAATGCGAAAGCGTCAAGATTAACGGCGTCGTCGGCTATTATACGGCTGACAAGGGCTACACCGGTAGCGACCGGCTCGTCATCCGCTCACCTTACGAAGAGGGGAAGACAGAGGAAGGTGTATTGAGCGTGAAGGTAGTCAATTAAAGGCGTCTGCCGCCCAGTACCGGCTGTCTCATCCGACCAATCCCCGGATCTTCGCCGCATCCTCGGCCGTCGTCGGATTGTACACCACCATGCTGAGATCCGGCCGGCCGTCCACCTGGAAGGCGGAATATTCGAAAGAGAGCGGTCCGAGCACCGGGTGCTTGATGTGTTTGGCGCCCTCGCCGTGGGTGCGAACGTCGTTGTCACGCCACATGGCCCGGAATTCCGGGCTCTTCCGGCAGATCTCGTCGACCAGCGGCTCCACCTCGGCGGCAGCGCCTGCGCGTGCCGCATCCACCCGGAAGGCGGCGACGACGAAGCGGGCCACACTTTCCCAGTCGTATTGGGCGGCGCGCACGCGTGGATCGAGGAAGATGAAGCGCAGCACGTTGCGCTCTTCGGGCGGCAGTGCGCCGTAGTCGGTGAGTAGCACAGTCGCGGCCCGGTTCCAGGCGACCACGTCCCAGATTGCGGTGCGGATTAGTGCCGGGCTGGGGTCAAGCGCGTCAAGCACACCCTGCAGCCGCGGCGTGACACCAGCTTGCCCGCGGTAGCGCACCTCAGGCGGGCGGCCGAGACCGATGAGGAAGAGGTGCTCGCGCTCGATATCCGTCAGCATCAGCGCCCGCGAAATTCGGTCGAGCACATCGGCGGACGGCGCGCCGCCGCGGCCTTGCTCCAGCCAGGTGTACCAGGTCGCACTGATATTGGCGCGGCTCGCCACCTCCTCCCGGCGCAGGCCGGGTGTGCGGCGTCGCTCGCCAGCAAAGCCGAGGGCGGCGGGATCAAGCCTGGCACGGCGGTCCCTAAGGTAGGCGCCGAGCCGGTTCTCGAAGGCGGCAAATTCAGTCATCCTATTAGCCACTATACCATGATAAAGTCACTACTTTACCATGATAGCATTCTGCTCGATATCTGTCTCCGTCACATTAGGAGATATCGACATGCGCGTATTCGTCACCGGAGCCACCGGCTGGGTCGGCTCGGCCGTCGTAAAGGAGTTGATTGCGGCCGGCCATCAGGTTCTCGGCCTCGCTCGGTCGGATAAGGGAGCGGCGGATTTGGCTGCCGCCGGTGCAGAGGTCCAGCGCGGCGCGCTAGAGGACCTGGAGGGCCTGAAGCGCGGCGCGGCTGAGGCCGATGGTGTCATCCACACGGCCTTCAACCATGATTTCTCGAAATTCGCGGAGAATTGCGCCGCCGACCGGCGCGCGATCGAGGCTCTCGGCGAAGCTCTTCGGGGCTCCAACCGCCCGCTGCTCGTCACGGCTGGCCTCGGCCACGCGCCGGACCGCATCGGCACCGAGAAGGACCCGCCGATGCCAACGACGCAGAAATATCCCCGCGCCTCCGAAATCACTGCGGTATCTCTTGTCGCCCGTGGCGTACGCGCTTCCACCGTCCGGCTGCCACCCTCGGTGCACGGCCATGGCGATCACGGCTTCGTGCCGATCCTGATCGAGACGGCCCGACAGAAGGGCGTCTCCGCCTATATCGGCGGCGGGGACAATCACTGGCCGGCCGTGCACCGTCTCGATGCTGCCCGCGTCTACCGCCTGGCGCTTGAACGGGGCGCCGTGGGCGGCCCTTTCCTGGCAGTCGCCGAAGAGGGCGTACCATTCCGGGAGATTGCCGAACTCATCGGCCGGCGGCTTGATGTGCCGGCCGTCTCGCTGCCACGGGAAGAGGCAGCTGAACATTTCGGCTGGTTCGGGATGTTTGCAGGCTTAGACGTGCCGACCTCCAGCGCCCACACCCGCGCGCTCCTCGGCTGGCAGCCGACAGAACCCGGCCTGCTCGCCGACATCGACCATCCGGCTTATTTCGGCCGTTAACTTAAGGCGAACGGAATGAGGCGGTGCGCCAAAAGCTCAGCGCATCCGCCCCTCGTTCGTATCGGCGGGATCGTAGTTGATGTCCCAGTCCTTCTCAGGCTTCTTCTTGCCCGGAGGGTTCTTGTTCACCGTTGCATCCTCGGAGCCGGTGATCACCGTTGGCTTTGCGCTCGCCACGCCGCTCGCTTTCCGGTCGGCTTGGGATCTGGCGAACTGGCCGGCCGCGTCCTTTTTCGGATCGGCCATGTCATTCACCCTTCTGCTTCAGCGCATCGGAAATGTCGCTCATCTCCGGGTCGCGATTGTTTTCGCCGTTGGCGTCGCGGTTTTTGTCCGGATCGTCCTTGGGTTTCAGGTAGCCGCGCGGAGTGTTTCCTTTCGGTCCTTCCCAGCGGGGGGACTGATCGGTGGTGCCCGGAGGCCCGTCCTTGGGAGTTGTCATGCCCATCGTCGTTTCTCCTAGTTGAGTAGGGAAAACCGCCAAGGCTAGGAAGTGTTCCGGCAGAAAATATGGAACTGTGTCGGCCCCCACCGGTTGGTGAGAAGTCGTGAACCTCGAAAAAGGAGCCGAACATGAGCAAGACCAACGTTCGTGAACTTCAAAAACGTGCAGAACAGCAGGTCAGGAACACCAGCGCCGGCGGCCACCTCGGCGGCACCTATTTCGGCCAACAACCGGACGGAAAAACAGCGTCGGACACCACCAACGACAGCGCCAAGGCAAGGCCGAACGATGGGAGCAATTGAAGTCGGCACGCTGCCGCAACGCGTGTGAAGTGACGCTATCGACCGCCCGATGAGTCTTGTGCGCCCAGCGCGCTCGGCGCACAAAGCTCCCGGGAGGCCTCGTCAGGCCCCAGCGCGGTAATGAGGTAGAGTTCGGCTGCTGCCGGAAAAGTGCCTCATCTTCTGCGAGCCCCGTGAATCCTGGTCGTGATCACAGACCGCCTCAGCCAAACAGGAAGTCACCCGAGTTGAAGTTTGCAAGCCCGCCGAGGGTGGTGATGTTGTCGAATTCAGCAACCAGCACCGCGCCGCCGGCTGAACTTGGGTTCTGATCGTAGTAGACTGCCGCATGGCCGAGATCCGTATTGTGGAACACGAACAAAGCTCCTGTGGTGATGTTGCTGTAACCATTGATGGTGCTCTGGACCGTTGCGTTCGTGACACTCACGTCCGTTTTGACGGCCACCTCCGTTCCGGCAACATTGATCGTGCCGTTGTTCCCCACCTTCACATTGTCAACGCTTATATCGTTGTTGCCGACCGCGAACTCGAACGTGCCGCCTCCAACGTCCAACTGGAACTTATCCACGGTTGTGCTATTCGTCCCGGCGTTGAAGTCAGTCATATGGTTCGTGGTGTTGGCAAACTTCTGGAAGAAGAAAGTGTCATTTCCCACGCCCCCGGTCAGGGTATTATTGCCGACACCACCGTTGAGGGTGTCGTTGCCGTCTTGGCCGAAAAGAGTGTCGTCACCTCCGAGCCCAAACATCATATCGTTACCGCCACCGCCGTAGAGCACATCGTCGCCCGTCCCACCGCTCGGATTGTCGACTGAATTGCCATTACCACCGGTGATCATCGTGAACGTCTCGGTCTTTTCGAAGGCTGGCCCCATCGGATCACCGGTCTGCGTTGCCGTTACCGTCACTGAAAATGTGCCGTTCGTTGATAGCGCATCCGAATTAAGCGTATTGCCGGTTATCGAAAACAAGCCCGGATTCGACTGCGAAGCAATGCTGAAGCTGAATCCACCTGCGTCGGGATCAGTCGCCGACAGCAGACCACTGAACTCGAAATTATTGAAGTTGACGCTGTCCGCCGGAACGACGGGCGTCAGCTTAATGTCAGTCGGTGCCTGCCTAGCTGGCCCATCATCTGCGCCGGTGATGGCGACGACGATGTTGTGGCTGGCCGTGCCGTCGAGCGAGCTGACGCTCAGCGTGTCGCTGACGGCGTCGCCCTGGTTGAGCGCCTGCGTCGCCGCCCGGTCGTTGTCGAGCGTATAGGTCCAGCTGCCGGTGGCGGCATTGAAGCTGAAGCTGCCATAGATGCCGTCGAGCGAGGCCGGGGCGGCAAACACCGCCTCGCTGTCGTCGACATCGCTGACCGTCAGCTTGCCGGAGGCATTCGGATCGCCGCTGCCGGCCGCACCCGCCTCGACCGTCGCCCGGTCGTCGCTGACCGTCGCATCGACGACGATCGAAGCCGCATCGTTGGCGCCGGTGAGCGAAATCGTGACATTTGCCTCGCTCAGCGTGCCATTGCCGAGTCGTATCGCGTAGACGAAACTATCTTTGAGGATTTCACCGGCAGACAGCGTGTTGATATCCGCGCCCGAGCCCGCGATGCCGCTTCCATCGCTAAGACGGTATTCCATCTTTCCATTGTTGATCCTGACCCAATTGCCGAGCAGGGTCTTCTCCCAGGCAGATGCCCCATTCGCTCCGACGTCTTTCGCAAGCAGCTCATAGTCGGTGGTAATTGGATTGCCGTCTCCATCGTCGACGGAGAACAGGGATTTGGCATTCCCGCCAAGATCATTCGACATCACGTCGAGGGTTATGGTTTTGGTAGCCGCATTGTAGAGCTGGAGACTGAGCAGCTGGTCTTCCGTCCAAATGTAAGAGTCATCCGTCGCCTGTGGCGTATTGGCGAAAGAAATCGTGCTGCCACCGCCGCTGCTTTGCGTACCCATCAAAATACCCCCACAAACAACACAAGTAAACCAGCACTGATTCAAGTTTATAAAACCGGCCGGAAGCGCGAAAACGCACCGCCGCGCCGATATTTACCGGCAACAACGCCATTTTTTTCTTAGATCAAACCGGAATACTCCCCACTCCTAATAAAGTGTTAACATATATACTGCGAAATGGAAGGCGATTTTCTTGCGACAGTTAATTTCTGGCCGAGTTCGCTGCGAGAGAGGCCTCTTGTCGGCGGGGCACGCGCGCGACGGCGATCGCCGAGGCTGAAATCGCAGAGCTCAGGCCTAATGAGCAATGGGGTGCGACGGCGTGCGCGAGGCGTTGACGAAGCGAGGGGTTCAGAGCGTTTCCACTTTTCCTCGATCAGGTCAGCATCGGCTGAGTCCACGCCGATCACTTCATCGACATGTCATGAAACTTCTAGCCCCGGATCGGCTTTCTACCAACGAAACCAAACAAGGAGCTCCAAATGTCCGGCGAAGCCGAAAACAATGCCAATACCGCGATTGTTCCAGTTCAGAACGCGTCAGCAGCCGAACAAGCCGCTACCGCGTCCGTGCTCGAAGACATGCAGAAAGCACTCCCGGAGACTCGCCAGCCGGAACAGGCGGTCGCGCTGTTTTCCTGGGAGCTCGATCCACAGGAAACGGCCAGGCTGATCTCTGAGGCGATGACACTGCCGATGGTCTTGTGGTCGACTGGCATATCCCTGACCTATTCCCTCTGGCTGTCTTCGCTGCTTCCCGCGCGCTAGACGATCAGCACAATAAAGCAAAGCGCTCATTACTTAGAATTCGGCCGACCGCGGCCGACCACCCCCAGCGCCTGCAACTCCCGCCTCTCCGCCCCCGTTCCACGGAATATTGTGGAATGACGGGCGGAGAAGTGGCAAGCGGCTGCGCGGCACGTCTAGTCTCGCGCAGTCACACTATTCGTTGATATCCGGCTCGATGACCCGGGCAAGGTTGCGCAGAGACTCCTGCCAGCCGAGGTAGCAGGCTTCGGGCGGGATGAGATCCGGCACGCCGGCCTGGGTGATATCCACCTCGGTGCCGACCGAGACTTTCTTCAACGTCACGGTAACTTCCATTTCGCCCGGCAGGTTCGGGTCTTCGAACTTGTCCGTATAACGAACGCGTTCGCCAGGGACGAGCTCGAGAAATTCGCCGCCGAAGGCGTGGCTGTTGCCGGTCGTGAAGTTGCGGAAAGACATTCTGAAGGTGCCGCCGACGGTCGGTTCCAGGTGGTGCACGGTGCAGAGGAAGCCGTTCGGCGGCAGCCATTTGGCAAGCGCGTCAGCCTCGATGAAGGCGCGATAGACCTTCTCCGGGCTGGTCGCGAAAACGCGGTGCAGGCGTATGGTGCTTGGCATGATGGTGATCCTTTTGTAGACGGAATGAACGAGCTAAGGACGGACAAGCCCTCGCCGATCCGACACTGCGCCAAAGCTTTTCTTTAAGAAAAATCGCTCGAAGCCCAACTGCACCGCACCGCAGACACGTTTCTCCCATGCGCGTCATGCTGCGGCCTGATTACCGAGCGCGTTGAGCAGCAGGCGTGCGGCCTGCTTCGACGAGGCCGGGTTCTGTCCGGTGATCAGCAGCCCATCCTGGACCACATGCACCGCCCAGTCATCAGTCGCTGAAAACCTAGCCCCCTGTTCTCTCAGCACGTCTTCGAGCAGATAAGGCACGACCTCGACGAGCTGCACGGCGGCCTCCTCGGAATTGGTAAAGCCGGTCACAGTGCGACCCTTCGCGATCGGCGCGCCGTCTGGCGCCTTGACATTGGTCAGGATTCCCGGTGCGTGGCAGACGAGTGCCAGCGGCTTTCCCGCCTCAAGTGTCTCCTCGATCAGTGAGTGCGCATTGCGGTCGTTCGTCAGGTCCCAAAGCGGGCCATGGCCGCCGGGGAAGAACACAGTGTCATAATCGGCCTGGTCGATGTCGGACAGCCTCAACGTGCTGGCGAGCGCAGCGGTCGCGGCCGAATCTTTTTCAAATCGCCTCGTGTCTTCCGTCTGGAATGCTGGCTCGTTGCTCTTAGGGTCGAGCGGAGGCTGGCCCCCTTTGGGCGACGCGAGTACGACCTCGGCCCCGGCGTCACGGAAGACGAAGTAAGGAGCCGCGAGCTCCTCAAGCCAGAAGCCGGTTTTTTTGCCGGTATTTCCCAGCTGATCATGTGATGTGAGAACCATGAGAATTTTCATTGCCCAGCTCCTTCGCCCGGCCGGAGGGACAAAGCCTACCGTGCCGGTTTAACGGTGAAATTCTGCCTGCAATCTCATGCTGAATTGTGAGAAATCATAGATCGGCTGCACCCGCGAAACAAGCTTTGCGTTGCGTCACTGCCTGTGCGTTTTGGCGCCCGGCTGTATGAAGAAGCAAAAATTGCCCATAGGTTCGACCACATCGCGTTAGCATCCGAAGGACTGGAAAGTGAGCAAGCCGAATTATCGGGATATCGCCCGCCACGCCGGCGTCGGGACGGCCACGGTCGAGCGGGTCCTGAACGGACGCGGGGGCGTTCGGCCGGAACTGGTCGAGAAGGTCATATCCGCCGCGCGTCACCTGGACTATCCGCGCAAGCTTCCCGACACCCATCGCGGCCTGCTCCGGATAGAAGTGCTGATGGTTCGTCCGGAAACGAGCTTCTATCGTCGCCTATCCCACGCCTTCGAAAGGATTGCAGCGACTCTCGATCCGTTGGTGGTCGTGCACCGCAGTTTCACGGACGAGATGAATCCGGAGGCGATTGCGCGACGCATCCTCTCCACCGACCTTTCACGCGCTGGCTTGATCCTTGCCGTGCCAAGCAGCCCCCTGATCAGTGCCGCGGTGGAAAAGGTAAATTCGCAAGGCCTGCCCGTGGTCCAGGTCGTCACCCGGGCTTCCGAGCGCGTCGGGGAGTTCGTCGGCATCGACAATAATGCCGCCGGCCGGACGGCTGCGCTCTATATCAGCCGAATGGCACTTCGAACTGGGCCTGTCGTTGCGATCTGCCATCCCATCTATCAGGTGCATCGCGACCGGATCCGCGGCTTTTCGGACTATTTCCGCGATCATCCCGGCACCTCGAATTTCGAATGGCTGGGGTTCGGTGGTGATGAGGAGCGCACCAGCGCCGATCTCCTGTGGTCCGCCCTGGCGAACTATCCGGACCTCGCCGGTCTCTACAATGCCGGCGGCGCCAACTCCGCCCTTATCGAGGTACTTCGCCGGCATCCGCGCGGCGGCGACGTGTTCTTCGTCGGCCATGAATTGACGGACTATACCCGCGCGGCGCTAGAGGACGGCATCATGGATGTCGTGCTGGATCAGGCGCCGGAGGCGCAGGCGCGGCGGGCGCTCGATCTCGTTCTGCACCGCATCGGCCTGACCGATATCAAACCGGACCAGGCACCGATCCGCTTCATCACCATCACCAAGGAAGGCCTTTGATCTAATTAGATCAAGGAAGGCTTCGCCGTTCTGAACCCCCGCTGCTAATTTCGCATCAGGGAGGCAATCCGGCGCGGCAAGAGCCGGCTGACCAAAGGCGCAAATGGCGCTCTCCCCAGCAAACATATGTGCGGGCACGGAGGCGTCCGGCGCCCGGAGGAGATGCCAATGGATGATCTGAACTTCGGCAAGCGCAACAAACGCGGCGATTGGGCGCCGGACCGGCCGGCCGAAACCGCGCCGCTTTTCGCCTTCCCGCCGCAACTGACGGCGGTCCTGAAATGGTTGCCGCACTACTTCCTTCCCTGGAATCTGATTTTTGCAGCCTCCGCGCTCGCCTATTGGGCGTGGATCATTCCCCCCGTCGCCACGATGCAGACGCTGAGCCTCGGCTGGATCGCGCGGCTTTACGCGGTGAATGCGATCTGCGTGTTTCTGTTCTACGGCGCCTTCGAACTGCATCTCTATGTTCTGAAGCGCCAGGAAAACCGCTTCAAGTACAATGGCAAGTTTCCCGGCGAACAGAGAAACAACGTCTTCTGGTTCCAAAGCCAGAACCTCGACAATATTTTGCGCACCTTCCTTTCGGGCGTCACCATCTGGACCGCCGCCGAGGTCGGCATGCTCTGGGCCTATGCCAACGGCTATGCGCCGTGGCTCGGCTTTGCGGAAAATCCCTGGACGCTGGCACTCGTCGCGCTCGTGGTTCCGGTCATCCATGAATTCCACTTCTTCTGCATCCACCGGCTCATCCACACGCCCTTCCTCTACAAATGGGTGCACTCGGTCCACCACAACTCGGTCAACCCCTCGCCCTGGTCGTCGCTGTCGATGCATCCGGTCGAGCATCTGCTCTACTTCGGCACCGCATTTTACCACCTGATCCTCCCCTCCAACCCGGTCATCATGCTCTATCAGCTGCACTATGCCGGCTTCGGGGCAATTCCCGGCCATGTCGGCTTCGACAAGATCGAGGTCGGAAGGGAGGGGCTGGTCGATAGCCACGCCTACGCCCATTACCTCCACCACAAATATTTCGAGGTGAATTACGGCGACGCCCTGATCCCGCTCGATAAGTGGTTCGGCACCTGGCACGACGGCTCGCCTGAAGGCGAGGCGCAGATGCAGGAGCGCTACCGCAGGCGAAAGGAAAAACTCGCGGCCCGCAAAGCCAGCCTGGAAGCCGGAGGCGCCGCCGAATGACCTGGATCACCGCTGGCAAACTCGAGGACATCGAACAGGAAGGCGCCATCCGCTTCGACCATGGCGGGCGCACCTACGCGATCTACCGTGGTCCGGATGACAGCGTCTACTGCACTGCAGGGCTCTGCACACACGAGGCGATCCATCTCGCCGACGGGCTGGTCATTGATTTCGAGGTCGAGTGTCCGAAACATTCGGGCGCCTTCGACTATCGCACCGGTGAAGCGCTGAGGCTGCCGGCCTGCGAAAACCTGAAGACCTACCCGGCGGAGGTGGTCGACGGCGAGGTGCGCGTGGCACTTGGTTAGCCGGCACCTCTCAGAAAGGCCGGGCCTTCCAGGAAGAGAACGGGTGAGCCGCACACCAGGGGTGATGACGTGAATCAATCTGTATTTTCGGAGAACAGCATGGACGGTATCGTCATCATAGGCGCTGGCGAGTCCGGAACCCGGGCGGCCTTTGCCCTGCGCGAGGCGGGCTATCGCAGACCCGTGACGCTGGTCGGAGCCGAACCCCACCTACCCTATGAGCGGCCGCCTCTGTCGAAACCGGTCGGCGGTATGGTGCAGATGACGCCGATCTGCGCGAGAGAAGCGCTGGAGGCGGCCGGCATCTCCTATCTCGAGGGCTGCTCGGTCTCAAAGCTGGATGCCGTCGCTGCGACAGTATCGTTGAGCGACGGGCGGGTGTTGGGTTACGAAAAGCTGCTGCTGGCCACCGGCGCAAGGCCGAGACGGCTTGCGTGCCCCGGCGCGGAACGCGCGCTCGACTTCCGCACCCACGCCGACGCCGAAGCGATCTTCGCCAATGTCGCGCCCGGCCGGCGAGTTGCGATCATCGGCGCAGGGCTGATCGGGATGGAGCTCGCAGCGGTCCTTCGCGGAAAGGACGTTGCGGTGAGCGTGATCGAAACCGCGCCGAAAGTTTTGGGCCGCGCCGTCCCTGCCCGCTTTGCCGACAAGCTGCATGCCCGGCACGCTGCCGAAGGTGTTCGCTTCCATCTTGATCGGACCGTTGCGGCAATCGGCGAGGATGGTGTGGTTTTGAGCGATGGCAGCATCCTACCGGCTGACCTCGTCGTCAGCGCCATCGGGGTCGTCCCTGAAATGACCTTGGCAGAAGCATCGGGGCTGGCCACGGCAAATGGAATTCTGACGGACGCATGTCTTCGCACCAGTGCCCCGAACATATTTGCCGCCGGCGATTGTGCCGCCGTGGCCCAACCCGGCGGAGGGCACATCCGCCATGAAAGCTGGCGCAATGCCAGAATGCA
This sequence comes from Rhizobium sp. MHM7A, assembly GCF_005862215.1. Lineage (NCBI taxonomy): Bacteria > Pseudomonadati > Pseudomonadota > Alphaproteobacteria > Hyphomicrobiales > Rhizobiaceae > Rhizobium > Rhizobium sp. MHM7A. The sequence goes on along the minus strand of NZ_VCHT01000002.1, from coordinate 685,804 downwards.
GGCCGAGACCGCAGCGCGGAACATGGCCGGCGCTGCCGAGACTTTTGCCGCCGTTCCCTGGTTCTGGTCCGATCAGTACGATCTTGGTCTGCAGATAGCGGGACGGCCGCAGCCCGCGCACCAGACCGTCTTGCGTACGACGGCGGAGGGAGAGCTCGAATTTTATCTCGATGATGGGCGATTGGTGGCCGTCGCGGGTCTTGGGTTCGGCAACAGCCTGGCCAAGCATATCAAGCTTGCCGAAATGCTGATCGCCGCATCTATCAGACCGGAACCGGCGGCATTGGCCGACCCGGGGGTGAACCTGAAAACCCTCCTGAAAAGCGCGCGGGCCGCATGATGCAGAAGCTCCTGATCTTCCAGTCGCTCTGGGCCATGGAACGCCGGAACACGGACGGGGTCGAGCTGAGACTCGACGACAACATCGCTGCGATCTCCGAAGCGGGCTTCGACGGCATCAGTGCGCACTATACCAGCCATGGGGATGTGATCCGCCTCAACCAAGCCATCCAGGGCACCGGCTTGAAGATCGAAGCGGTCTGCTTTCCCCGTTGCGTCGAGGATTTGCGTCTGCCGCTGGAACTTGCCGCGGCCTTTCCGGTCAGCCACATCAACCTGCAGCCGGATATCCGTCCCCGCCGGATCGACGATTGCCTGCCGCTTCTCGATGGTTGGATGCGGCTCGCCGAAGATGCGGGCATCCCGGTATTCATCGAAACCCATCGAGACAGGATGACGACGGACCTGTTCTTTACGCTGGATCTGCTTGAACGCCGTCCCGATCTGCCGCTGCTGGCCGACCTGTCGCATTTCCTCGTCGGGCGCGAATTTGCCTTTCCGGTCGATGAGGAAAATCACGCCTTCATCCGCCGCATCCTGCAGAATGCACATGCCTTTCACGGCCGCGTTGCCTCGTGCGAACAGGTGCAGATTGAGATCTCCTTTCCGCACCACCGGCCCTGGCTCGACCTCTTCCTGCAATGGTGGGACTATGGCTTTCGCCATTGGCGATCACGCTCGGCTGAGGACGCCGAGCTGGTCTTTACGTGCGAATTGGGCCCCAAACCCTATGCTATCACCGGCAGAGACGGCAACGACTCCACGGACAGATGGGCCGAGGCGCTGGCGCTGCGCCAGATGGTGCGCGAGCTGTGGGCTGCCATTACCTGATCCGCAGCCGCACGAACAATCGCTCGGAAATCCGTTCTCTCGTCAGCCCCTACCGCCGCTTCTATGGTGGCGGCCAACAACTCCGTCAGATCAGTGCAGGCGCGTCCACAGCTGTGGACGTGTTGGCAGAGGTTGGGGATTGTTAATCAGAAATGCCTAATGTATTTCTTAACGTGCACAAGTTGTGCGGGAGTTAAGTTGCTTTATTATCTGGTAGGACATTTGATTAGGGAGAGCCTCCGACATGCGGAAATTTCCTGCTGCCCGCTTGGCCCTCGAAAAAACGGAGCCAATAACTTCCGGCTTGATCGACCGGCTTTTGTTCTTTGACCGCGAATTCAATCCCGTTGAAGATTTGCTTGGCAGCGCGCTGCCACCTTCTGTCAAACCAGCCGCTTCTTTTTGGGAGCATTTTCCGGAGCTGGACAAGTCGGCAATCATGCTGGCTTTCCGTTCACTGGATGATAGCTCCCAGCCTTTGCGCATATCAGGCGCTCTCGGCAGCCCACATGACCTGACGATCTATCGGATTGGTGATCTGTTTGCCGTGGTCCGATCCGAGGAGCAGGTCGACGACGAGCGCGCAACCCTTTTGCATCTCGCCACCCATGATCCGCTGACAGGGCTGCCGAACCGGCGCCAGTTCAGCGAGGACCTGACCGCGCTGTTGCAGGAGACCGCTGGCTCGAGCGAGCCCCTCTCATTGATGCAGCTCGACCTCGACGATTTCAAGCCCGTCAACGATACGCTCGGGCATGCTGCTGGCGACAAGCTCCTTCAATCGGCGGCAAGGCGTATCCAAGCCTGCCTTTCCCAAGATGATCAAGCCTACCGATTGGCCGGTGACGAATTCACAGTGATTTGTGTGGACGGGGGACATCCGGCCAAAGCGCACCGCTTGGCGGAAGACCTGGTTGCCGCATTCAAAAAACCCTTTACGATAGACGGGATCGCGGTCTTTGTCGGTACCAGCATCGGCATATCCACCGCGCCGTCGGACGGGACGAGTCCGGAACAGCTTATGAAGGCTTCCGACCTCGCGCTCTACGCTGCCAAGAAGGAAGGGCGCGGTCGGGCAAAAGCCTTTGACCCGACAATGCTAGAATTACTGGAGCAACGGGAACTGTTGCGGCGCAGCCTGCGCACGGCGCTCGACCAACAGCAGTTCTATGTCGAATACCAACCGATTGCCGAAGGCGGCTGCGTTGTCGGCTTCGAAGCATTGCTGCGATGGCAGCACCCCCTGCTCGGAAAAATTCCGCCGGCGGCGTTCATCCCGATGGCCGAGGCGGATGGAATGATGCCGGATATAGGTGCCTGGGTTTTGGAGCAGGCATGTCGTGAGGCGATGAAGTGGCCGGAGAACTACCTGGTCGCCGTCAATTTATCGGTGACTGAATTCCTGACAAGCGGCCTCACCGACCGTATTTCCCAGACGCTCGACCTCGTCGGACTTCCGCCCGACCGTCTGGAGCTCGAAATAACCGAAAGCGTGCTGCTCGAGCGGACCGTCAACAACATCGACACCCTGATCACTCTGAACGTGCTGGGAATACGAATTTCGCTTGATGACTTCGGCACGGAGTATTCGTCTCTGAGCTATCTCAAGACATTCCCTTTCGACACGATCAAAATCGACAAATATTTTATCACCGATCTCGAGACCGACCCGAAGAGCCAGGCAATCGTCCGCTGTGTCGTGAACCTCGCGCACGACCTCGACATGCAGGTGACTGCAGAGGGGGTCGAGACACCAGGTCAGGCGGAATGGCTGCGAGGTGTGGGCTGCGACAGGCTGCAGGGCTATCTGGTGAGCAGGCCACTTCCCGTAGCGGCAATCGACGAATTCATAAGCCGGGCGGAAGAAACTAAAAGCAACACGAGACGATAGCGCGCGGCCCAATTTTCTCTATGCTACTGAAACCGGTGCAAATCTGACGCTATAGACAGACGAAGGGAGGGTGTATTGGAAGAGACAGCATCCCGCTTCGATGACCAGGCGTTTTCGCCGATGGTATCGCTGGAGATGAATGTTGCGGTGTTCAAATCCCATTGGCAGTATTGCGACGAGATTACCGAATATCTCTCCGACATCCTCGGCCAGGGTCACAGCGATCCCGCTCGCTACTCGAACTTCCTTTCAGTCGCGGCGAACGAACTCATCGAACTCGCCTCCCGTGCGACGGACAAGCAGGGAACGATAAGTTTCAGTCTCTATCGCAGCGCGACGTTCAATCGGCTGAGAATTGCCTTTCCCTGCGAGGAGGATTTTGGCCGCAAGCACACCGAGCCAAGTACAGGTGAAGCACAGCCTGCCCTGGTCAGCGCGTCTGGTCACCTGGCTGCCAGGTCCGATGGGACGGCTTTGCTCAACAGTTTGAAAACAATATTCGGCGCAGCGATCCGGGTCGAGCAAGGCGGCGCGGATGGGGTCGAAATTGTTGCGGATTTTCCCTCCGACGAGGACTTCCGATGAGCCTTCTTCCCCTGCCCTTCACTGCGCGCTTTGATCCGACAAATCAAGAGCTCGTGCTGTCCGGCAAGATGCGGCCCGAAAGCACCGCCGAAATTGCCGATGCCCTCGAGCTGATACGGCAAAGTTTGGAAAAATACAGCGGTGTCGTTTATCTCAACGTCAAACGCCTGACGCACATCAATATGACGGCCTTCACCGCCCTGGCCGATGTCCTTGCGGCGGCTTGCCGCGCCAAGCCGGAACGGCAGATCAAGATCATTACCTCGAGCGTGATGGTATGGTCCGCGTCGCTGTTCGAGATGCTGACGGAATCCCAATCGAACCTGTCGGTCGAAGTCTATGATTCTGCCTTTTATCCAGGTCAAAGCTTCGTCGAGGACGAGAGCTTCATACCCATTCTGCGGACGCAGACGAAAATGACATGGAGGCACGAGCGCGAACTCTTGCCGCGCCATGGTCTGCGCAGCGGTCTTGCTATGGCCGATATCTGCTGCGGCATTGGCGATTTCGCAGCTCTGGTTCACCGCGAATTCAACCCAACGCGCCTTGTCGCACTGGACCACTCCACGCGCAGTCTCGAATATGCCCGCAAGGTCGCCGCCGAGTTCGGTCTGGAAGGCATCGAGTACACGTATGGCGACGCTTCTCAGATGCTGCTTCGGGACAATCAGTTCGATTTCGTGACCTGCCGGCACTCGCTGCAGATTTTCAATCGCCCCGAAATTCTCCTGCGGGAGCTTTATCGCATCTGCAAACCCGGCGGCCGCGTCTACATCACCAATGAAAAGAATTCCCATTGTCTGGGAGAGCCACATGCCGACTCGATCAGATGGACCTATGAGGAAGTCGCAAAATTATTCAGGCACTTCGACATGGACGTGGAGATGGGACCGAAAAGCCGTCATCTCCTCCTCAACGCCGGATTGGAGGACATCAAGGTCGATTGCTTCATGGTCACCAACCTTGACGGGGATCCCCAGGATTTCGCAGACATCATCGAAGCCTGGGAAAGCGTCTATGCGGGCGAGATGGCGGTCCGCCGCGGCGACTCGCCGGACTTCATCCGCAGGTTCCGGCAGGGCTTCAAGGATCACGTCTTTGCCGCTCTTCACCCCAAAGGTTACGCAGGCTGGCCGATCTGGGCTGCCTCTGGTCGAAAGCCGCTGTAATGGACGGGGGATCATCGAAGAGATCAGTGGGACTGAGGTCGTTTCGGGCGAAATTCATCCTGGTCGTCGGCGGAGCCGTTCTCTTCGATTTGCTGGTCAGCGGTGGCCTGGCGCTCTGGAATGTGCAGAGACTGTCGCGTGACGCGACGCTCGAGGTCGGCCAGGGTCTCGAGGCCGCCAGCCAGGAGTATATACGCACCTATGCCGATTCGACCGCAGCCCAGGTGGGCCTGCTCCTGCGGCAGGTTCACAACGACGTCGATACTTTGGCAGGCGTGCTCCAGGCGCAGATCGACAATCCTGCCCGCAATACAGACGTCGGCGCGGCGATTGCCCGCACGTCCCCCGGCAGCGTCAGTGTTTTTTACGACGAGCAGGGGAAATGGTCTCAGAATGCGCCTGGTTCCGCTTCGGTGGTGAGCGTCTGGGGTTACCTGCTCGGACAGGACCATCAGCCGACAGCCGATATCAAGCGCGATATCGAGGCAAGCGCGGTTCTCGATCTGGTTGCCCCGAGCCTGCTGCAACATGGCGCTTCAAAACTGCAAATGTATTACATCGGACCGAAGGAACGACCGATCTTCAGGACGGCGCCCTACACCGACCAGGCGCAGACCTTCGATCGGCTCTACCCCGGGCACAACGAAGCCGATTTCTGGAATTTCTTCTTTCCCGGCCTTTACGAGTCCTGGCAAAGCTGGGCCGGAGACGCGAAAACGCGACCGGTCGCGGATGATATCACACAGACGGCGCCCTATACGGATGCCATCACTGGCAAGCTGATCGTCAGCTTCTTTCACCCGCTCTGGACCGCCGACAGGAAGGATGTCGCCGGGACGGCCGGCGCCGACATCACGCTCGACCAGCTCGCCCAAACCGTCGAAAATGTGAAAGTGGCGCAGTCCGGCTTTGGATTTCTGGCAATGTCCGACGGCAACGTGATCGCAATCAACGCCACGGGCGAAGAAACGCTGGGCCTGCGTTCCGCCAGCGAGGCGAGCGGAACCGGGGTGACCGGGCTGGAGCGTTCCTTGAAGGGAAGTTCCCAGCCCGCGATAGCGCAGCTGGCGCTCGACCGGGAACAGGGCATTCAACATCTGCTATTGCAGCGGGAGGGCGACCAGGTTCCCTATATCGTCATGGTAAAGAAGCTGCCCGCCACCAATCTCTGGTCCAGCGGCCCGGTTCGGCAGGAGGCGATGCTGCTGGGATTGGTCGTGCCGGAACGGGAAATCGATGCCTCCCTCTATGCCGCCCAGGCGAAAATTTCCGAAGCCACCAACCGGATCGTGATCTACCAGATCCTGGCAATCCTGATATCGCTGCTTGTCGTGGCGATCGCCGTGTTTGCGGCTTCGAAACGGATAACGAGCGGCATCAGCGCACTTGCGGGTGCCGCTAAACGGATTCAGGCGCAGGACTATTCCGTCAGGGTGGCGATCACAAGCAAGGATGAGGTCGGCGCCGCTGGTGAAGCCTTCAACCGGATGGCCGAGCAGATCAGCTATCACACCGAAAATCTCGAGCAGCTTGTCGAAGAACGAACGGCCCAGATCGAAGATCAGAAGGAAGAGATTTCGGCACTGAATGCGCAGCTCGAACGGGAAAATCGCCGTCTTGGGACGGAGCTCGCCGTCGCCGAGAGAATCCAGCTGATGGTTCTTCCGTTGCAACAGGAGCTCGAGGAATTCCAGGACATCGAGATCGCAGCCTATATGAGACCGGCGGAGGAAGTCGGCGGAGACTATTACGACGTATTGAAGAACGGAAAGCGACTGAAGATTGGCATCGGCGACGTCACCGGCCACGGGCTGGAAAGCGGCGTGTTGATGCTGATGGTCCAGTCCGTCGCCCGTGCCCTCCAGGAGGCCGGGAACTCCGACGCCGTCAAATTCCTGGCGAATCTCAACAGCGCCCTGTTCAAAAACATAGTCAGAACGAAAATAGACAAGCATCTGACCCTGGCCTTTCTCGATTATGACGGCAAGGAGTTGATCCTGTCGGGACAGCATGAGGAGGTTGTCATAATACGGTCAAACGGTGAAATCCAACGCATCGACACCATGGATCTGGGCATCCCAATCGGTCTGGAAGCCGATATTTCCGCATTCATCAAAACCCGTGAAATAGCCTTCGAGAAAGGCGACCTCATACTCCTGCACACGGATGGCGTAACAGAAGCAGAAAACGGTGCGGGAGAATTGTTTGGCATCGAACGTCTCTGCAGCGAGGCGCTTCGCTTGAAGGGTCAGAGCGCAGATAAGGTTGTTTCCGGAATTGTCGCGAGGCTGATGCAGTTTATCGGATCCCAGAAGATCTACGACGACATCACGCTTCTGGCAGTACGGCATAGGTGAGACATGGCGCCCAGGATATACGGCATCGAATCTCTTGCAGACATCAGCCTGGATTCCGGTGCGCGCCTGAAACTGAGCGACGGTCCGCTTCAGCTCGGATGGAAGCATTCGGGAATGACTTCGGACTTCATCGCGGAAATCATGGCCCTGCCCTATGCGCGCTCGAGAAAGGATTACCTCCAGGCGCATCATGACATCGGCTATCTCAGCAACGAACTGATCGAAAATGCCGTCAAATTTCGACAGCCCGGCGAGATCCTGATCGAGGCGGGCATGGTCGAGGGAAGCTTTTTGATCCGGGTCAAGAACGCCATCGACAGCGAGACCTCGTCTCGCTTTCAGCAACTCCTGTATCGCCTTCAATTAAAGGATCCAGGCGTCCTTCTTCTTGAGCAAATCGAAACCAACGCCATATCGCCAGAAAGCGGTTCCGGCCTGGGCTTGCTAACCCTTCTGAGCGATTACGATGCGAGAATGGCATGGACGTTCGAAGAGAATAAGAACGAGCTTATCATACTGACGACGACTGCAGCTGTGGCAATGCCACCCTCCTCCAATCTGTGAGCGAAGAATGGAAATCAGCGACGAGAACTTCCGCGTATGGGCGGAAAACAACGAAGTCTATTTCGACGGCGTCTTCCGCCTGGCAGGGCCGGACGCCTATGCGCCGATTTATTCATTGATAACACGGCTCCTCCACGAGGGGCACAAACAGGTGACGTTCAACCTGACGGGCCTCGAATTCCTCAACTCCTCGGGTATCAATCTGCTGGCGAAGCTGACGATCGAAGCCAGAAAAATCGGTGACCTCCTGCTCATCGTCAAAGGCACCAACCAGCATCCGTGGCAGGCAAAATCTCTCCCGAATTTGAAGAAGCTGCACCCGCTCCTCGATTTGCGCCTGGCGTGATCGGCCTTGAGCCGAGTAGCCACAAGGGTGCACGCGCCAGCCACCGCGGCATGGGTCCTCGGGTCAAGCCCTGGGATGACGGAGAGTGGAGTTGGCGTCTCGCCAAACTCTGACCGCATCTCTGATGGTGACCGGCGCTCCGCTCCCATGTTAACCTGGCCGCCCCGATCTATGATCGCCTTGGACTAGCAACGGGAGTTTTCTTCATCGAACAGCATGCTGCAAAGCAGGATCTCTCACCCAACCGGATGATTGCCATCACTTGTCCGGACTATAGTTTAGAGCGGGTTTTCGGCAACCCACGCGAGATCGTCGTCCGCTGGGCTCGATCTTCGCGACGACGGGAGCGCGTAGCACCATCTTGGAAGGTAACGGCATGCGCAAAACAATAGCAGTCGGTCTGGCCGCCTTGATCTCCGTGTATTTTCTCGGCGGCATGAGCGCGAGACGTGAGATCTTTCCTTGGCCACAACTTTCCTCGCTGAGGACAATGGTTGGCGGAGAGAAGGCGGCGGCTCCAAGTCGTTATACTTTCGACGACAAGGAACGCCTCATCGGGGATGAATCAAAAACCGCTGTGACCTGCCCGGCTCAAACTGATCGAACGGCTGTCTTACTCATTCTTGGCCAATCGAACGCTGCCAACTACGGTGGACAACGGCACCGGTCAAATCATGGCGCTCGTGTTGTAAACGCCTTTGACAAACGGTGTTTCATCGCGGCGTCACCACTTCTTGGATCGACCAACACCAGGGGAGAGTACTGGACGCTTCTCGGGAACAAATTGATCGATTCGGGACAAAATGACAGCGTCATCCTCGCACCTCTCGCATATTCCGGGTCTGAGGTGGCACGATGGGCGGCAGGCGGTGACTTCAATCCTGTGCTGGTCGATACAATGAAACAGCTCCGGGATTCCGGTTATCGGGTAACGAGCGTCCTCTGGGTGCAAGGAGAGGCGGACCTCGTGATGGGCACCACTGCGGAGGCCTATCAGGAACGTTTCATGTCGTTGGTCGGCACATTGCGTCAGCACGGCGTCGAAGCACCCGTTTACATTTCGATCGCATCGAAATGCCTCGAACCGAGCAACGGCGGCTTCAAGGAGCATATCCCAGACAATGCGATAGTGCAGGCGCAACTGGCCCTGTCAAAGAGCGGCCACGGTATCCGAGAGGGCGTAAATTCCGACGCGTTGCTCGATGGAGACGACCGCTACGACGATTGCCATTTCGGGGGCACAGGCGGAGAGAAAGCGGCGCAGGCCTGGCTGAACCTTCTGCGCAGCGATAGCGGTCTGGAAAGCTCGCGATAGTCTTTCCGGACGGTTTTCGCGCCTTCGCAAGCTTCAACCATGGCCGTCCGCGCGCAGCATCCCGGATGCTTCCTCTAGGCTAAGACCATAGCCGGTGCCATGAACCGGACCTCAGTCCGATGTGCAACGCGCGATAGCAATCTATCCTTCAAGTCAGATTAAGTCGTGCAGTTTCACGGCACCTGATGGTCTGAATTCGGAGGAAAACGATGCGGATAGCAACCTTAGCGTCCCTGGCCGTGCTTTCACTGGCGCTTGCAGCAAGCCCGGCAACGATTGCTGGGCTCGACATAACCGCCCTGGCAAAGGATGGTGGAAACGGTGGCGGCAATGGGGGCGGCAACGGCGGCGGTAATGGCGGCGGCAACGGAAACGGTGGCGGCCATAACAGCGGTTCAAACCAGGGCAGCTCCAAGTCATCTGGCGTGAAAGGCAAATCATCCGAGGCGGCAAGCAAGTCCAAGTCCACGAAGACGGACAGAATCGCAACCGGCAAGAAAGAGAAGAATCTTTCGGCGCAGCTTGGCGGCCTGAACTCCCTGAAGCGGAATTACAGGGCGCTGATGAACACATCGGACCCGCGTATGGCCGCCATCTCGGCCTACGCGATCGCTTATGCCCAGTATGAACTCGACAACGGTGTCGAGCCTGCAGCCGACGATCCCCTGCTCGGCGATCAGGCGCTGGAGGACGCGTTGGCTTCCGCAACGAAAACCGGCGAGGTCAGCCCGGCGGTCCTGGACGAAGCCAAGACCATTCTCGGGGTTGGCGAAGCCGACGGCAAGATTGATCAGATCCGCACCTCGCTGGAAAACGCCGCGTCGGCGGCGCCAGACGAATAGCCACATGGCGAGATGTGAGAGGTGCGAAGCCGACTCTGGTAAGCTTCGCATCGAACTGAGAGCATTTCCGTTTCTGTCTGCGTCCGGAAATGCTCTATTTTTTTGCCAATTTCCGGCGGCCGAGCCTTCCTTGTCGGCCATTATGCCTTGACCAGCTCAGCTTTCAGATCGGCAGAGGCCTGTTTGACATAATCAGCGAGCGGCCTGCCCCCTGCTCTTCCGCCCAAGAGAAGCCTCACTCTGAGGAGCCCTGCAGGGGCCTCGATGGGCGAGGCGGGCGCGCCGGCAAGCGCCTGTCTTCCGTCCAGCAACTCACTCCTGCGCAAGCAATATCTTTCCCGACGCAAATTGGGCTTCATAGAAAATCCGGACGGACAGAACGACGCCAGCGATCAGGACGACAATCCCGGCACCCTCGATCGGGGTCGGCCAACGAGCATGCACGACAAATCCCCCGATCACACCGAAGGCTGTTTCGGAGACGATCAATTGCGCGGCCAAGGCAACCGGCAGGCTCCGCGACGCAATGTTCCAGGCCCAGACGCCCCCTACGGTTGCCAGTAGCGCGAAAGAAGCGCCCCAAACATACAGGCTGCCGGCGGCACTCCAGCCGAATCCCAGCGTTGGAAGCCGGAAGAGGTCCAGCGCGGCACCGAAGGGGTAGAAGGCCAGCATCAGGACGCCACCGCCGACCAATATCAGCGCAGCCCACACGCCGGAGGGCATCTCCGGGCGGGCGGCCAGGGCAGCCTGATTGGCAAGAGCGAACCAGACCCAAAGTCCCACGGCGGTCAGCGCCAGTGGCACGCCAACCCACAATGATTGCACAGAATCCAGTCCTTCGGCCGTGAATGCCGTGGCATTGACGAGAGCAAGGCCGGCCAGCACCAGTGCCAGCGGTATCATGAGGGAGCGCCATGGCAGTGCCCCCTGACGCTTGTTACCAACGACCATCAAAACGATCGGCACCAGGCCGAGAAAGGCGGGAGCGACGACCGGACCGGCAAAGACGGCCGCTCCCGTCACGGTCAGGAAGTAGCCGACATATCCGACGAAAGCGAGCCAGACGGCATTCACACCGTTGCGAGCTGTGAGGTGGCGGACGACACCTTTTTCGGAAAACAGGATGTAAAGGCCGACGAGCGCCGAGACAACATGACGGATGAGGGCAAAGTCAAAGGTGGAATAACCGCCGATGATGAAGGGCACGATAAAGTTGAGCGAAAAGGCAAAGGCCGCAAACAGAGCGGCCGACACACCAACATAGAAGAGCCTGTCCATGACGATTATCCCTTTTGAAGTTGCGTCACCGAGCCGTTGATCTCCGTGACACCGACGGTGTCCATCGGCAGTTGACGAAATCCTTGATCGGATGGGGAAAATGTACTGGCCCGGAGCTCTGGCCGGCAGCCGGTTAAATTGAGAACCACCCTCTCAATGCTCATCCACCGGATCGTGAACCGGCTCCGCATCGTCGAGGCCGTTCGAACGACAAGAGGCCTAGCCCGGATCACGCAGAGGCGGCGCCCGCGGCCATTGGTGTTCATCAGCACCGATTTCTCATATCCTCAATATCGAGGCTTTCAGTCGTCGGGGTGTCATGGATCGGCTTGATGCGATGCGGGTTCTGCTTGCGGTGGTTGACGCCGGCAGCTTGTCGGCGGGCAGCCGGAAGCTGAACGCGCCGCTGCCGAGCGTCAGCCGCAAGGTCGCCGATCTGAAGCGATGTCTCGGCGCAAACCTCATCATCCGGACAAGCCGCAACCTGCAGCTCACCGATGCCGGCCGCGACTATGTCGACGCGGCACGCAGGATCATTGCCGATCTCGAGGAGGTCGAACGAAGGGCATCAGGCGAATACCAGACGCCGCGGGGACTGCTGACCATCACGATGCCGATCGAATTTGGCCAGCGCTACGTCCTGCCGATCGCGCTCGAATTCATGAACAAGCATCCTGAAGTGACCTTGAACCTCCTGTCACTCGACCGCTCTGTTCATCTGGTCAACGAACAGGTCGACGTCGCCATCCGACTAGGCGAGTTGGCCGACAGTTCGCTCTACGCGTCAAGGCCGGCGAGTTCCGCCTGTTGACCTGCGCAAGCCCGGCCTATCTGGAGCGGCATGGCACTCCCCAGCATCCGACCGAGCTCACCGATTACGACGGCATCATGTTCAACGACAGGTCCTTCTTCTGAAATTTCGAGATCGACGGGAAGCTGGTCGAGGCAATGCCACGGAGCCGGATCGAGGTGAACACCGCGGCCAACTGCGTCGCCGCCGCGTGCAATGGAGCCGGAATCGCCCGCCTCTTCGACTATCAAGTTCCGGAGGAGCTGTCTTCGGGCATGCTGGTGCAGATCTTGAAGGATTATGACGGCGGGCCAAAGCCGATCCACGTCGTTTATTCCCGTCAGGGCCTGCTTGCCCTCAAGCTGCGCGCCTTCATCGACTGGATTCTGCCGCGGCTTCGCGCGGCCTGCAACAATTATGGCGGTGCGCCATCACCGGAATGAAACGCGCGGTTTCCTAATCGTCCGCGCCCAATCCTGATGATGCCGATAATCGCCAAGCATGGTCATTGTCATGCCGATCGCTAAGATTCGGTTCCTCAGCGGACGATGCGGTCGACCTGTGCCTGAAGCTGTGGGCCAATCAGCAGGATGGCGGGAATGACGATGAGATAGGCGATGCTCCACGAGCGCAGCCATGTCAGCACGAATCCCTCGGAAAAACCCAGATTGAGCGCGAGCAGCGTGAAAGAGATGAGTCCTGTCGTTACGATGCCCATCGACAGGGCGAAGGCGATCTTGCGTTTGAAAAGCGTGTTCATGTCCGTCTCCCGACTGGATGAGAGATCAAGACCGCCTCGGCAGGTCTCAATCCCGGTTAGCGCTTCGAAGATCGCGCAATGCCGGCACCGGCGGTAGCGGGGAAACCTGAGAGGCAGCCTCTTGAGTTCGCAAGCTCCGAACGGCGGGGAACCCTCGGCGGCCGCGAGCGATACGCCCCGCAACGCGCTGCTTTTCGACATCCTCCACATCGCTCCGGCTTCTCGCAACCTGATGCAAGACTGAGCGAAAACGAGAGGCTTGCTCTCACTCCTGCTCGCTACCGGATGGATTTCTCCGATCTCATATTCCCGTCATTGCCGCCCGGAACCCAGCTGGGTCCTGGCGGCGCTCAACAAACCAGCAGTGAGCTGTCTCACCAGCTGAAATTGAACAAGGAGCATCCAAATGTCGAAAGTCATCTATACCGGCACCACCAGCACCACCGGCGGACGGGAGGGCGCGTCCCGCACGTCCGACGGTCGCCTCGATGTGAAACTCTCCCCGCCCGGCTCCTCGGCTCCGGGCACCAATCCCGAGCAGCTCTTCGCCGCCGCCTGGTCTGCCTGTTTTCTCAGTGCAATCGGAAGAGCCGCTGCCGAGCGCCAGCTTCGCGTACCCGCCGATGCTGCCGTCAATGCCGAGATCGACCTCGTCTCGAACGATGACGGTGGCTATGTCCTGCAGGCGCGCCTGAACGCGAATCTGCCGGGCATCGAGACTGACCTCGCCAAGTCCCTGGTCGAACGCGCTCACCAGCTCTGCCCCTACTCCAAGGCCACACGCGGCAACATCGCCGTCGAACTCAACGCCGCCTGATCGGCCCCAACTCAACGTCGCGTCGGTGTCCCGGCAATGCCGGTCACGACAGGCGCGACTGGAAAGGACTTGTCATGACCACGGTCGCAAGAGCCCTCGCAGCGGCAGCTTTCCTGCTCGCCGGCACATCCCTCCACGCGCAGACGCCGCATCAGGCGGCCACGCAGTTCCTTCCGATCAAGAACGAAGCCGCACCCGAGCTCTTCGTGGATCAGCCCCTTGCAGAACCGCTGGCCACCAGAGGCGTGGCGATCATTCCCTATCGAACCGAGAACTTCCGCATCCTGCCCATTTTCGGCGCCAGCGCGACCGATGTCTCGCCTCGCGCCGGGCACCTTCATGTCAGCATCGACGACCTGCCATGGCGGTGGGCCGATGCGGGCGGCACCGGCGCTATCGTCCTGACCGGCCTGCCGCCGGGCGAACACAAGGTGCTCATCGAACTCGCCACACCCGTGCACGAAGTGCTGGGCGGAAAGCTTGTGAAATTCACCGTACCGCCGGTCGGCGGTGCGCAACATTAAAGGTCTGCCTCTTCGGGGTCGGCTCCAAGGTGTCCTTCGAGCCGGCAGCGGGCCTCCGGCGCTATCACTGATAGTCGGGAAGCCTGACCTTCCCTCCATCCGGCGTATCAAGCCAGGTCCGAAAGACTTCATAGGTGACCGCACCGGAGGCGATCCCCTTGACCATTCTGCGGCAAAGTTCCTTGGCCGTTTCGTCAATAGGGTTCCGCGTCGCCCGTTCGAGCTCCACCTTCGTTTCCCGATCCATCTTCGCCATTCCGTTCTTGGCACAATCGTCAATCATGCGGCTGTGCTTCTCCGGTAACTGGCGGACGATCGAGGCATAATATTTGAACGTCTCCTCGTTCCAGCCGCTATCATCGGCCAGCGCGATGTCCGCACATCCAAGGAGCAGGAAAACAAGCCCCAATCGGGAAACATATTTACGCGCCAAACAGTCCTCCTCGATCTTTCGCTCCTTATAACTCCGCCAGGTTATAATTTGCAAAATCGCATAGTTCGCTTTGGCAGAGCCTGCCGAGAAGCGACCGCTCGCCCCTGCCCCAGAGCGGAAAACCACTACCGAAAAGGCGATGCCGAGAACGACCGACCCGAAGCCGCTATTCCACGAGATCTGCCCGGAATGCAGGTAGATGCGATACTCGTCGACCAGACCAAGTTCGGTCAGGCTGTGGGCGAGCTCCGGGCCGGCGACTTCGATCTCCCTAATTTCACCCGATCCCTGTTGTAGCGGACTTGGATCAGGGGAATCTGGATGTCGATCTTGCTCAGAAATCTGTCGCTGCTGGTTGGAATAACATTGGCGGTGCCGGCCTTTGGCAAGTGCTTAACAGCCAATGAGACCAAACAGGGCGTGCTGCTGACCAGAGAAGAGCCTTTCTATTCCGTATTCTACAAGCCGGACGGGCCGGTCCTCACCGAACAACGGCTGATGGACCGCGACGGTTCGCTGCAGCCGGTGTCGGCTGAATATGTGCACCCCTTGCTCGTCGAAAAGAGAGTGAGTGCCAACGGGACGCATGAGCTGAAATACGCGAATCCGATTGCGTTGGACGATCTGCCACAGAAGAAGAACTGGCAATCCGACACCACGCTTTTCATCAATGGCAAAAAATCCGATTCGGGCACGACTTTTATGAGGTTCGACGGCTTCGGCGAGGAAACGATTGCATCTTGTTCCTACAAAGTTTGGGCCATCAACAGCCGTCTGAAACTGGCGGAATTGCCTCCGATTATTTTCGAGCAATACTATTCCCCCGAGCTTCATCTCGTTCTTCGTTCGGTAAGGCTGAGCGCCTCCGGCCGGCCCATAAGCGAGGTTCGATTTGATCGGTTCGAAGTTGGCTGGGGCAACTAGCGGGACATTGTGTCCCCTCTATCATCCCGGAATGCCCGCTGGGCGCTCCCTCCCTGCCTGCCACCTTGTCGTCGCGAGCCGATGGCGACCATCTGGTTGAGCTTGGCCATGTCAGCTTTCTTCCCACGAGATGCTGAATGCATACGATGCGACTAGGCGGCGGCTCAAAACGATTGCCCACAGTATTCACAACCTCGCCGTATTGTTCAGAATCACTTCACCTGAGACGCTCGTCTAAATTGAAGGCGAGCAACGAGATGACCAACGAATATTGGAAGCACGATAGACTAGACCGACGGAGAGACGCCGATTTTCTTTACAACTTTCTCGCGGGCCAGCACGCCAAAAGAAAGGCTCGAGGGCACAAAGCATCGTACGTCTTAAACGTTGATGCTGACTGGGGTGGCGGCAAGTCCTTCTTCCTAGAGGGGTTGGCACTCGAGATGGAAGATAAAGGCCACTTGGTCGCCAGGATCAACGCTTGGAAGGACGATCACGCTTCGGACCCTTACGTGGCTATCATGGCGGCGATTGATAGAGCGTTTGCCCCCTTCGTTGCCAAGGCGGGTGCGATAGAAAGAGCCTGGAACGCTACAAAGCAGAGCGGTGGACCCATCGCCCTGAGAATTGGAGGAGCGATCGTAAAAGGCTTAGCCAAAAAGCACGTTGGGATAGATTTTGAAGATCTGGCGGCGTTGGTCGACGTCGAAAACGAGTTAGGCGATATTGCGGAAACGGCGGTCAGTGAAGGCGCAGGGGCCGCGACGAAGGAACTGGACAAGCTCTTCGATTCCTCACTGGAGGCCCTCATAAAGGGGTTTCAGAAGACCGATCGCGCGATGGTCGACTTCCGTACGAAGTTGGCGAACGCGATCAGTTCCATCGAAGGAAAAAAGACTGCTCCTTTTTTCATCCTTGTAGATGAATTGGACCGCTGCCGTCCAACCTATGCAGTCGCACTCCTAGAACGCGTTAAACACCTGTTCGACGTCGATGGCATAATATTCGTGTTCGCAACCAATTCTGATCAGCTTCAGCACAGCATCTCGGGAGCGTACGGGCCGAACTTCAACGGTTTTCGATATCTGAAGCGCTTCTTTGACCGAACCTACGTCTTCGAACGGCCGACCATAGACAGGCTCGTAGAGAATTTGGTCGCCCAACTACCGAAGTCGAAATTGAAGGCGCCGGATGACGCCTTGGCTGAAACGATTGCCCGCGGCTGCGACGCCTTTGGCTTCGATTTACGTGCGGTGGAGCATGTCGTGGATATGATCGATTGTGCTGTTACAGCGTGGCCTCACGACTTACCGGCCGATATTGTTCTTCTCTTCGCCCTTTGCGCTCACTTCTATCAGACTGGTAAGGCGGAATGGCCATCGAGCAACAACGAAGCGATCCGCCGCTGGCAACTCCGACGGATGGAGTACAATTATGAAGGCCGGAGATCCGAGATGACGATCTCAATGCGCGAGATCTACAGCTACGAGTGTTCTATATTCAATTCTATGGAAGAGATCATGGGGGAATCTAGACGTGCTAACAGAGACGACCCTGCGATAGAGTACGTAAGCCGGGTTCTAACTCCAGAATGGAGTGGAAAGACCGTTAATCGGAGCCAGCCAAGCATCCAGACAGAACTCCTCGGGCTTGTGGCAAACGCAGGCCGCATGCTCTCAAGGGATGAGCAGCGAGAGCACCAATGAGCGAGGGTCGCTCATCCTCAGCGCATTCGAAACTGTGACGGAAGCATCGCCTATGGCCGGCCGAGCGCCACGCGGGAACTAGATTGGAAGACGGCCAATGTTCATTTCCCGCCTAAGCGCCCCGATTAGCACTGAGAACAATGTACCTTTTCGGGCGACCGTCCATAGCCAGTATCCGGGTGAACTTCAGATCGATTTTACGGCCAGTGCCTTGCACGTACTGATCTAGCCCCCATGAAAAGACAGCCTTGTAGCGTCTCAAAGTTTCGCGGGACATGCTGAATGGCACGACGTGACCCAGATCTCCATCGAATACGCTTCCGTACCCTGAATTCGCGTTGAATGCAGAAACGCTTACCGACTTTGTTTTCTCGTTGTCGTCTTCAACATTGAGTTTCACATAGTCGCGGGTTTGTTCATTGAAGGTGTTGAGAATGTTAAATCCACCTGAAATTTCGATATTCCTCGCGCCATTTCCGATAACTCCGTGAGCTTGACGAATTGGCGGCTCACTGATTGCAACAAGGGCTTCAATATCGCCGCCGCGCCGAGTAATTAACGGGCCTAAAGCTTGATCTGTTGCAGTATTAGTTTCTCCAAGGTTCCTGTTAATTACGCGGTTTGCGAGCGCATAGAGGAAGGCAGGCGCGGCCAGTCCGCCAGCGGCCATCCCGAAGACCGTCTCAGGATTGTTCTGCATATAGACAACAAAATCTGCAATGACACTTCCCTCAACTGGCGCCCTCGCTCGCACGGCATGGCGACCATCAAAATCGCCTCGCTGCCGTATTTGACCGGTATCGGCGTAATTAGAGATGAGTGAAAGAGCCCAGGCAAATCCAGCAAGGGCCATGTATCCATCATACCCTTGAAACTGATGCTGGTCTGCTATGTCTCCGGTCAACCGGAGACGAAAAGGAATTTGCGCTGCCACCTCGAGGCCCTCAACCATACAACCATTATTCGCCTAACATCGCGACAAATTTAGTTGTGGAAGGTGGAGTACCGGTTAACGTGTGGGTTGAGGCAACTTCTTTGGCAAGGTTTTCTTGTGGTTCAGGACATTAGTGTTGGCGCCATCGGCGCAGCAATGATTACAGCGACTATTTCGCTGATTGGATTGATCGTAGCTAAAGAACAGAAGGTCTCCGATTTTCGCCAGGCATGGATAGATGCACTTCGTTCGGAAATGACTTCCTACCTTACAAGCATGAACGCCGTGGTCGATGCGGCCTTGTTGCCGTACAAAGATCAAGCGGAAAAAGTAAAAACTCTCGGTCCACTTTACTCAAATTTGAATAGCGCGCACTTTTTCATAACATTGCGGCTAAACCCCAATGAAACGAACTCCAAGGCCCTGCTGGCCTCCATGAAAGCATTCCAAGAACTGGCAAGTTACCCGGACGGCCTCACTCGAGAAAATGTAAAACCGGTTGAGCTCGATTTCCTTTTAGCGTCCAAGGATGTTCTAAAATACGAATGGCGTCGCGTTAAACGGGGCGAACCAATCTTCAGATTCACCAAAGCTGTCCTTTTCGTCGTGCTGGTGTTGGCAGTTGGCCTCTTAGCGTTCGATTACACCTCAATTTCTCAAGGGATTTCGAACTCACAAACACCAGCGACTGCTAGTCCAGTTAGCAAGCCATGAAACACTCTATAGCTGAACCTTTACTGGCATATTAGAAAGGCAGAATTCGATGGTGGGTGCCAAGCCCGCCACTTTCTGCGTTGGCTCGATCATCATCAGCAAAGTTGTCAAAGCCGTCATGAAGTGAAGCTCAATGCTCCTCACCTTCTCTTACAGAAAAAGCCCCGCGCCCATAAAAGGTCTCACGGCATCCCACCCTCCGCCGCACACCCCTCACCCCACCAACTCCACAATCGCACACCCATACCCCTCAAGCTCCAGCGTCCCCGCCACCATCTTCTCCCCATCCAGCAGATCCCGCCCGGCCGGCACCCCGCCCACCATCACCGCCTGATCCATATAATTCTGCACAAACAACAGCCGTCGCGCGTCGTTCATCCGCATCGTCACCTCCACGCCTTCCGGCAGCCCACCGACCAGCGGTTCGATGCCGGCGGGTGTGAACAGCCGTTCGGTCAGCGCCTCGGTCAGATCAGGCGTGAGATAGGTGCCGAGATAGACGACCTGGCCCTTGCCCACCTTGCGGGAGGTCGCCATCGGCTGGCCTTCGGCGTAGCGGTTGGACCAGGCGGCGATCACCTCGACGTCGGGGTCGATCGCGAGGTTTTCGTAGAAATGGCCGGCGGCCATTTCGCGGTTGCCGATCTTGAAGCGGCGCTGGCGGCGGTGGCTTTCGGCCGGTTTGTTCGGCGGGATGACGAGGCCGCCGGAGCGCTCCATCACGTCGAAGAGGCCGTTGGCGCCGGGGGCGGCGAGACGGCCGAAATCTTCGACGCGCACGCCCGTCAGCCTGGAAAGCGCGGTGCCGGGCGCTGTTTCGCGGATGACGTGGTTATCCTCGTTACGGGTGCCGGTGCGCGCGCCGATGACGACGGTGCCGCCTGATGCGGCGAAGGCTTCGAGCCTGGCCGTCCATTCGTCCTTCCACATCACCCAGTGGGGGACATAGAAGAGCTTCAGTTTGGAAAGATCGTCCTCGGGATGGATGAAGCCGCAGGCGATGCCTCTGTCATAGCAGTGCTGGTGCAGCAGGATCGCATCGTCCTGCGGGCTCGGCAGGCCGATCGGATAGGTCTTGTGGGCTTCCTGATTGTCGAAATCGGAGCCGGCGATGCCGACATCCATACGCACATGGGTGCCGAGGATCTTGTCTTTCAGCGCCGTCATCTCGGTCGCGAAGCGCGTCGCTTCCTCATAGCGGTGGCGGCCGATATCGTCATGGTCGATGATGCCCATCCAGTAGATCTCGGCGCCGAAATGGGCGGGCCGCCAGCGGAAGAACATCAGGCCGTCAGCACCGTGGGCGACAGAGGAGAGCGCCATGCGGCGCAGCTCGCCCGGTTCCGGCGTCAGCGTGCAGAAGCCCGGCTGGCTGCCGAAGCCCGATTGCTGCTCGGGCACGATGTAATTGCCGGAGAAGCCGCGGCAGATATCGAGATGCAGCGCCTGCACCTTGGCGTGGTTGCCGAGCCGCATGAACTCGTCATAGAGCATCGGATAGATATCGTAGCCGACGAAATCGAGATCCTTGCTGAACTGGCCGCGGAAATCGATATCCCGCAAGCCGCCGAGATTGTGGAAGACGAACCAGGAGGATTTCACCTCCCTGAGGATCTCCACCTGGTCGTGCTGGAAGCGCGCCGTGGAGAAAGCGAGGAAGCGGTGATAATCCTGCAGATGGCCGGGGCTCGGGAAGGTCGGGCCGAATTCGATCGGCAGCACCACCTGATCGAAGCTGTCATAGGCCGTCGCCCAGAAATCGCCGCCCCAGGCGGTGTTGAGCTTTGATATCTCGCGGTATTTATCGGCGAGATACGCCTGGAATCCGCTGAGCGTCGCCTGGGAAAAGCTCTCCGGCATGCTGGTGTTCAGCTCGTTATCGGTCTGCCACCCCACAACAAAAGGATTGCCGCGATAATGCTCGGCCATCGCCCGGGTGATGCGCTTGCTGTGCTCGCGAAAGACCGGGCTTGCCGTGTCGCAATGCTGGCGCGAGCCGTGGCTCATCGGCCGGCCCTTGCCGTCGACCCTTAAAATTTCAGGGTGTTCAGCCGTCAGCCAGCGCGGCGGCGTGGCGGTCGGCGTGCACATGATCGTATCGATGCCGTGGCGCCCGAGGATCGCGATGGCGCGGTCGAAGAGATCGAAATCATAGGTGCCGAGCCTAGGCTCCAGAATGTGCCAGGCGAATTCGGCCATGCGCACGACATTGAAGCCGGCTTTCGCCATGCGCTCGGCGTCGCGCTCCCAATAGCTTTCGTCGACATGCTCGGGATAATGCGGCACACCGACGAGGAAGCGGTCGGTCTGGACGGTGTTCCATGCGGAGAGGGTCTTGTCGGACACGGGCGGTCTTTCCTTATTTGTCGAGAATGGTCTTGCGGGTGCTGATCGTGCGGCCGCCATCGGGGGAGAAGAGATAGAGCTCGTTGGCATCGAGCTTCAGCGCCACCTTCTGCCCGGCGGCAAAGGGCGCGACGTAGGAGAGCTGCGCGGTGATGTTGCCGGTGCCGCTTTCCGAGGCGATGGTGCGGAGATTGCCGGCATCGACATAGAGGATGGTCTCGCGGCCCAGGTGCTCGACGAGGCGGACTTCGCCATGCACGGCCCCGCCCTCGCTGCCCTCGGCGACCACGGAGATCGCCTCCGGCCGCACGCCGAGCGTCAAGCCCGCGCCCTTTGCAAGCGACGTCGGCTGCGAGAGCTCCACCGTGAGCGGTGCAAGGCCGGGCGCGGAAACGGTCACGTTGCGGCCGGAGACGGCATCGATGGTGACGCCGAGAAAATTCATGCGCGGCGCGCCGAGAAAGCCGGCGACGAAGAGATTGTCGGGGTTGCGATAAAGCTCCAGCGGCGAGCCGACCTGCTCGATGATGCCCTTGTTCAACACGACGATGCGGCTTGCCATGGTCATCGCCTCCACCTGGTCGTGGGTGACGTAGACCATGGTGGCGCCGAGTTCGGCATGCAGGCTGCTGAGCTCCACGCGCATCTGGGTGCGCAGCGCCGCATCGAGGTTCGACAGCGGCTCGTCGAACAGGAAGACCTCGGGTGAGCGGGTGATCGCCCGGCCGATCGCCACGCGCTGCCGCTGGCCGCCGGAAAGCTGCTTCGGCCGCTTGTCCAGCTGGTCGTCGATGCGCAGGATCCTGGCGGCGCGGGCGACCGCCGCATCGATCTCGACCTTCGGGCGCTTGGCCATGCGCAGGCCGAAGCCCATGTTTTCCGCCACCGTCATGTGCGGATAGAGCGCATAGGACTGGAAGACCATGGCGATGCCGCGATCGCCCGGCTCCTGCCGGCTGACATCGCGGCCGTTGATCAGGACCTGGCCCGACGAGATCGCTTCCAGGCCGGCGATCGACTTCAGAAGCGTGGACTTGCCGCAGCCGGACGGGCCGACCATGACGATGAACTCGCCCTGCGCCACGGATAGATCGATGCCGCGCAGCGCGTGATAGGAACCGTAATTCTTGTTGATCGCACGAAGTTCGAGACTGGTCATGTCCTGGCCCTCTCTTGTTGAAACGGAAGACGCCGGCTCATCCCTTAACCGCGCCCATGGTGAGGCCGGCGATGAAATGCCGCTGCATCAGGAAGAACATCACGACGGGCGGCACGGCGACGACGATCGTGCCGGCCGAAACCAGGTTCCAGGCCGAGACCCACTCGCCGCGCAGATTGGCAAGGCCCGCCGTAACCGGCTTGACGCTGTCGCTGACGGTCAGCACCACGGCCCAGAAATAGTCGTTCCAGACGAAGGTGAAGATCAGGATGGCGAGCGCCGCGAGCGCCGGCCGCACCAGCGGGATCACCACATGGATGAGCGTCTGAAAAGGCGAAGCCCCTTCGGCGCGGGCTGCCTGGAACAGCTCGTCGGGAAGGGCGGCGATGAAATTGCGCATGAAGAGCGTCGCAAAGCCCGTCTGGAAGGCGACGTGGAAGATGATCAGCGCCACCGTCGTATCGATCAGGTCGAGCCGCACCATCAGGTCGCGCACGGGGATCATCATGATCTGGTGCGGCAGGAAATTGCCGCCGACGAAGAGCGCGAAGATCAGCATGTTGCCGCGAAAGCGGTAGCGCGACAGCACGAAGCCGGCGAGCGTCGACATGACGAGCACGCCGATGACAGAGGGAATGGTGATCGTCAGGCTGTTCAAGAAATAGCGCGCCATCGGCGTGTCGGTGAAGACGTCCCTGTAATTGTCGATGACGCCGATCTCGGTCGGCCAGCCCCAGAGATTGCCGCCCATCACATCGGCCGTCGAGCGGAAGGAGGTGAGGACGATCGCAAAGAGCGGGCAGAGCCAGAGGATGAGCACGACGACGACGGCGAACACATAGAGGCGGCGCTGCCAGATCGCGGTTTCGGGTATCGGACGAGGATACATCAGCCTCCCCTCTCTTCGCTGCGGATGATGTGGGTGAGATACCAGGCGATGAACACGGCCATGATCACGAAGAGCACCGAGGCGATCGCCGCGCCGTAGCCGAAGCGGTAGGAGAAGATCGACTGCTCGTACATCTGATAGGCGAGCACCGAGGACGATCCGAACGGCCCGCCCGCGGTCATGACGGAGATCATGTCGAAGGAGCGCAGCGCGCCCACGACAGTGACTGCGATGGCGATGAAGGTGACCTGGGTCAGCTGCGGCAGCACGATGTGGCGCAGCATGTTCCAGCCCCGAGCGCCATCGACGCGGCCGGCCCCGATCAGCTCTTCGCTCAAATTGTTGAGGCCGGCGAGATAAAGCACCATGCAGAAGGTGATCTGCGGCCAGAGTGCGGCGATGACGATCGCGAAAGTGACGAAATGCTCATCGGAAAGCACCGCCGGCGCCACCGCCCCGAAGGCCCGGAAGATCAGCGCCAGCAGCCCGAATTCCGGCGTATAGACCCAGGTGAAGACGACGCCCACCGTCACAGAAGCCAGCACCAGCGGAATGAAGAACAGCGACTTCAGGAAGCGCATGCCCGCGATTTTTTGGTTGACCAGGAGCGCGATGGCGAGCCCGATCGGCGGTGCCGCCATGAACATGATCAGCCAGATCAGATTGTTCTTCAGCGACACGTAGAATTGCGGATCGTTGTAGAGCTCGACGTAATTGCCGAGCCCGATCCAGACCATGTCGCCGAACCCGTCCCACTCGTGAAAACTGATCCAGACGCTGCGGATAGCCGAGAGCAGGATGACGGTGAAGAACAGCACGATCGCCGGCGCGATGAGCAAAACCGGAGTCAGCCACCACCGCTGGCGGCGCCATGTTGTCTGCATGTCGAGAACCTCTTGTGTGACCAGGCCGCCGCTCGTGGGACTGCCCCTCATCCGGCTGCCGCCACCTTCTCCCCGCACACGGGGCGAAGGGACCGAGCCGCGACCTCTCCGTCCCTCACCAGCGCCTCGCAGGGCACGTCCCCTCTCCCCGCAAGCGGGGAGAGGGTTAGGGTGAGGGGCAGCTTCAGAGCACGTCGCCGATGATCAGATCTTATAAATCCGCTTCCGCGTGCCCTCGAGCCGCGTCAGGATCGCCTTGCGCCGATCGGGCTTCGCCATGAACTCCTGGAAGCCGACAAGGCCGGCCTGGGCCATGTCGGGGTCGCTGTCGCGGTCGTAATATTGCGAGGCGCCTTGCACCGTCTTCATCGTTTCGACGGCGACATTGACGAGCGGATCCTTGCTCGGCGGGAGGTCGTTGCGCGGCGGCACGTTGCCGCCCGGCTCCAGATAGGCCGCCAGGTTCTCCGGCTTGTAGAAATAGGCGAGGAAATCGCGCGCGCCCTGCTTGTTCTTCGCCTTGGCGGGAATATGGACTGAATTGACCGAGAACTCCTCGAAATGGCCGATCTTCGGGTCGAGCACCGGGAAGGTCGCATAAGCAAGCTGCGGCAAATCAGCCTCGGTGAAGGCCGAACGCAGGAAGGCGCCGAGGTTCATCATGCCGGCCTTCTTCTGTGCGAGCAGAGCCGCGGCCTCCTGCCAGCCGAATGAGGTGTGGTTCGGCGTGAAGAAGCCCTTTGATATCATCGCTTCCCACTGATCGAAGACCGGCGTCAGCGCCGGATCGAGATAGCTCATCTCGCCGTTCATCAGCGCCATGTGCCTGTCGAGGCCGTTGATGCGCAGGTTCATCTGGTCGAACCAGCCGGCCGCCGGCCACAATTCCTTGGTGCCGATCGCAACCGGGGTGATGCCTGCCGCCTTGCACTTTTCGCCATAGGCCATGAATTCCTCGGCTGTCTTCGGCACCGTCAGGCCATGCTGCTCGAACACATCCTTGCGGTAGAACATGCCCCAGAGCGTGCCGCCGGTGGGCAGGCCGTATTGCTTGCCGTCTTCGGTGACGGCGCCGGCCGTCGCACCCAGCACGTCCTTGTATTTTTCCTTCTCGAAAAGGTCGGAAATATCGTCGAACAAGCCGCGCTTGACGAAGGCGCGCATGCGGTTGCCCGAGAACCAGAAGCAGATGTCGGGCGCGCCGGCGACGAGATAGTTGCGGATCGCCGTCTTGTGGGCCTCGTGGTCCATATTGTTGACGACGACGTTGACGCCGGCTTCTTTGGTAAAGCCCGCCGCGATCGACTTCAGCGCATCGAGGGCGGCGCCGTTATTCTCCGACGAGATGATGGTGACGTCCTGCGCCTGCGCGACTGCGGGCATCGGAAAGCTGCCCGTCACCGCCGCCGCCGAAACCACGCCCGCCCCTTTCAGGAAGCTTCTGCGGGTGGTTGAGGGAAAATGCTTTAAGAATACCATTGAATTCCTCCCGGTTGATCGACAACACCGCCTGGCCCGAGCCGCCTCCTCCTTGGAGCGCGCTCACGCAGGCCTTCAACGCGCCGATCCCGCCTCCTGAACTCGACCGTACAATCCGGCTGCCTCAGTTGATCGGCGGCCGAACTTATGCATAGAATGTGCGACCTCGCAATAATTAATTTACAAAATTAAGGAATGCATCGTGAAGCTGAAAGGCGACCAGACCACGGCGAGAGCCATGAACCGACGCCTCATCCTCAACCTTCTCCGCCGCGAAGGGCCGAGGAGCCGCGCCGATATCGCCACCGTCATCGGCTTGAGCCCCGCCGCCGTCACCTTCGTCGTCGCGGACCTGCTGGAAGAGGGCATCGTTACCGAGGGCAAGGCAGTGCCCGGCCTGGCCGGTCGCCGGCCGATCCCAGTCGAGATCAATTACGAGCATTCGCTCGCGCTCGGCTTCAAGCTGATGGTGGATTCGGTGGAATGCGTCGCGACGGATCTCGCCACCAATCCGGTCGCCGCCATGCGCGTCGGCCTTGATGGCCACGATCCGGATTATGTCGCCGATCTCCTGGCGGGCACGGTGCCCGAGCTGGTGAAGCTCGCCGGCCGGCCGAAGGCCAAGCTCGCCGGCATCGGCATATCCATGCCCGGCGTGATCAACCACGAGCAGACCGCCTGCGTGCGCAGCCACCGCTTCAAATGGGACAACGTTCCGCTGGCCGCGTTGGTCGCGAGCCGCGTCCATGTGCCCGTCTGGCTGGAGGACGATACCAATGCCTATGCCATCGCCCAGCAGCTCTTCGGCCTCGGCCGCCAGCACCGCAACATGGCGGTGCTCGCCGTCGGCGTCGGCATCAGCTGCGCGCTGGTCATCGACGGCAAGCTCTATCGCGGCGCCAATGGCGCGGCCGGCAAATTCGGCCACACGCTGTTTGAGGAGAACGGCCGCCTCTGCGAATGCGGCAAACGCGGCTGCCTGATGGCCTATCACTCCGAGCTCTCGATGCTGCGCCGCTGGCGCGAAGCGACCGGCCGCGGCGACGAGCTCGGCCTGCCCGAACTCCGCGAAGCGCTTTCATCGGGCGACGCCACCGCCCTCACCCTCGTCGCCGAATCCGGCCGCGGCATCGGCATCGCACTCGCCAACCTCGTCAACATCACCGACCCCGAAGTCATCGTCGCCGGCGGCGAGGCCGTCTCCCTCGGCGACCCCTTCCTCACGCCGCTGCGCGAAGCGCTCGCCGCCCGCACCTTCCGCACCGCCCCGCCGCTGCTGCCCGACTGGGAGGACAATTCCTGGGCAAGAGGAGCGGCGGCGCTGGTGACGCAGAAGATCTTCGATTTCGAGTCGTCGGGGGGTGTGACGGATATTGCGACGCTCGACGTGAGAGGTTCGACTTCGGCGGCTTGAAATACGAGGGAGCTGCGGGATCGCCCTTGCCGGGCAAGCCGTGCCGCGCACCCCCTCTGCCCTGCCGGGCATCTCCCCCACAAGGAGGCAGATCGGCAAGTGGTTGGATCATCGCTCCCTTGTGACCGTGGTGCAGCAGCTATACGTTCGTAGTTTGGGGCAGCCATCACGCCCAGCCGATCTCCACCCTTGTGGGGGAGATGCCCGACAGGCCAGAGGGGGGGTACGGCACGGCACAACGAAACAGGCTATTCCATCGGCATCGATAAGATCAGGAGACAATCACTCTCGCAATCAAGAAATTATGCCAGCACTTCTCGCGCGACCGCATCCACGCCCTCGGCGCGATCATCGTCATTCGGATTGATTGATAGCTGATAGAGCACCTCGTACAGCCTGCCAATACAATCAGCAGGAAGATGGCGAATAATCAGATCCAGACAAAAATACTTCCAGGTGGAGTCGTTTCCTGCAAGTACACGCATGACAGGCTCGACGATGGGGTCGCCAAGCGATGCCAGAAACCGCGCAAGCGGTCCAGCGACCGGCCAATTGCCGTCAGCGGTCCATCCCAGCAGATCATCGAGAATTGACGCCACCGCAGGATAGCCGGCCTTCTCGACGGCCGAGACTGCCGCAAGATCATGTTTGTCACGAGGTACGAGGCTTTTGATATCCATTACCTCTTTCTAACATCAAGCGGCCGCGCCGCAGAGACACACGCTTGCAAAGAAATACAGGTTTCCCAAGGCATCGCTAGCTCCAATCATCGGCTTCCGCTCGCTGATCCCCTGAACGCGTTCAGGGCGCAGCTTCCCCCTGGGGCGGTTGCATTTCACGCTCACGCGACTACCTTTCATGCGAGGACGCTGCCCTCCGGCGGCAGAGAGAAAATCACGTGAGCAAACCATGTGCCGAAATATAAAACCTCTGTTCAATTTCGATCCGCCGGCGACGGACGAAGAGATTCACGATGCCGCGCTCCAGTTCGTGCGCAAGCTCAGCGGAACGACCAAGCCCTCGAAGCGCAATGAGGCCGCGTTCGAACGCGCCGTCAGCTCGATCGCTGCCTGCGCCCGCGAGCTGCTGGATTCAATGGAGACGTCTCAACCGCCTCGCGATCGCGAGGAAGTGGCGGCGAAGGCGCGCGCGAGATCCGCGATGCGGTTCGCGTAAGAAATCGCGCCTTACTGGAAAGACCGGTCAGGTCATCAGATACACTCGCTTACAAAAATAGGGGTTCCTCGACACATGCCTGGTTCAATCATCGACTGAAATGGCGATGCGGCCAACGAGCCGGAACGGTCAATTCAGGAAGGATGACACAATGAAAATGATCCAGGCCATGGTGCTCGCCATTGTTCTCGGCGGCGCGGCGGCAGCGCATGCGGAGCAGCCGATAGAGCGCACCGACCTCATCAAGAACGATATCGACGTGCCGGGCCACGAGGTCGTCCAGGTGCGCGTCGATTTCGCTCCGGGCGTGCTCGCACCAAACCACTCGCATCCCGGCGAAGAGGTCGCCTTCGTGCTCGAGGGAACGCTCGAATACAAGCTCGAAGGCAGGGAGCCGGTGACACTCAAGGCCGGCCAGTCGCTGTTCATTCCCTCCGGAGTGGTGCACTCGGCAAAGAACGTCGGCAACGGCAAGGCTTCGGAACTGGCGACCTATATCGTGCGCAAGGGCGAAGCGCTCGTCATGCCGGCCAAGTGAGATGACGCGGGATCGGGGCGGGCCCTGAAATTTCAGCGCTCCTCGTCTCGTTCTAAGGGGAATGCCGGAGTTCGGCCAACCGCAACAGCTCGTCATTCTCCTTCGCCACTCCTTCCGCCAAGCGAGCGGCGGCGATCGCAGGAAGCCACGCCAGGATGGCGCCGACCTCCGCCCCTGTGGCGGTGGCATAGGCTTCGACATAAGCCATCGCCCGATCGGGGATCGCATGGCGCAGCAGCACGTAGCTTCGGCAGACATCCGCCAGAGGGTTGCCCGAGCAGGCATCCAGCCAGTCGACGACCATGGCGCCCTGCCCCGATCCGTGAATATTCCACGGGTGAAAATCGCCATGGCAGACCCTATCGCCATCGGGAAGGGAATCGAGCATCGACAGCAGCCGCTTTCTCGCCGCGGCATCCAATCCCTCCGCCCGCCGGATCCTGGCCGAGAGACGCGCCAAGAGGGACGGCAGCCCCTCGCCCGGCTGCTTGTGGATGCTGCAATGCAGCTGCGCCATCTCGCCGAAGGCAGCGTCTCCCGCCGTCGAGACGAGCCGTTCCGCAAAACACGCGGCTGGCGCCCGCTCCATCACCACGCCCCAGCGCCCATCGAACGCGCAGACCGCATGAACTTTTGGTGCCGGCAGCGAAAGCGTCTCGACGATCGCAAGGTTCGCCCCTTCGCGGAAGGCCGACGCTTTCGAGGCGGGGTGCCGATAGAGCTTGAGCGCCAGCACCCCGTATTCGAAGACTTCGGCTTCCTTGCCGGAGCCAAGCGGCCGGCCGATTTCGATCATTGGTGCTCCGCTCTCAACTCCGTGCAGCTTGCAGAAAATACCGCGCCCGGAGATTGCCACGAGCGAACAGGATGCGGTAGCGTCCGCGAGCCTCAGCTCGCTTTTTGTTTCAGCAGCATCGACGATGAAGACCGCCATCATATTCGACTGTGAATTTCTTTGCGTCGAAGGCTCGCCGCGCAGGTTCTGGTGCGCGGCGCATGATCCCGATCCCGTCATCGCTGAGATCGGCGCCGTGAAGCTAGGTCTCGAAGGCGAATTTGCGATCCTCGATACGCACAGGTCCTATATCAAGGCGGTCGACCGCTTCGGCAGAAGATATCCTCTCGATCCTTATTTCACCGATCTCACGGGCATTACCGAGAAGGATATCGACACTCATGGCGTCGCCTTGCAGGATGCGCTTTCTGCTGTCGACAGCTTCTCGGGCGGCGCCCGGTTCTGGTCCTGGGGCAAGGATGAGATGAACATGGTGGCCATCAGCTGCTACGTCGCCGGCATTCAACCGCCCATTCCGGCCCGCCGTTTCGACAACGCCGTCAAGCTTCTGCTGGCTGCGGGAATGCCGATCGAGGATCTGGCAAAGACGCCGAGCAACAAGCTCGCCGACTATTACGGCGTCGAACATCCTCCATTACAGGCGCATGACGGGCTCGACGATGCTCTTTCCCTGACATACACGCTGCAGCATCTGATGAGGATCGGCAAACTGCAGCCCAACGTTTTCGACCGGATCTGACCGTAAAACGCACGCTTCGAAGCAGCGCCCGGATAATGGCGGGCACTGCGGCCTTAGAGCAATTCCAACAGTGTAAAGCTGTTTTCCGGCCGGAATTGCGTAAAAACCAGAAATTGGAGTGGTCTGCGCCTCCATGAAACGCTAAACCACTTTAGCCGGAAGCCTATTGCTGCGGCTGCGCCGGCGGCGGGGTGCCGATCTTGTCCAGAACCTTCTTGGCGAGAGTCGGATCGCTCTGCGCGGCCGTCAGGATCGACGAGTATTCCTCGACGGAGATGTCGTTCGAGTCCTGCACGGTTTGAACCATCTGCTTCTTGGCTTCATCCTGCAGCTTCTGCTTCGCAGCCTGGTCCTTCGTCGCCTCGATCTTGGCGGAATATTCCTGCCTGACCTTATCGACCTGCACATAGGCAACGGCAAAGGCCTCAAGTTTCTGATCACTGACAGGGGCGGCCGCACCGCTAGCACCCTGTCCCTGCATCGGCGCCTGGCCCTGTGCCGGCGGCTGCTGCTGCGCCTGGGCAAGCTCCGTAGCGGATGCCGGGCTGAGAGCAATGAAGCTGAAGATCGCGGCGGTCATCGTTGCGAGGGATGTATAACGAGTGATCATTTTCATTCCTTTTCCGGTGATTTGGACGGCAGCAAAACCGCCTCGGTCAATCGCTCAGCCGTCAGAAGGCTGGCGAGGTCGCGACGATGAAGCCCGGAAAAGGGCTCGGTGCGGCGGCAACTGGGCGATTTGCTGACAATTGAGTGGCGGCTTTGTGACTGTCGCCGGAACACAACCACTATCTCGCGAACCGCCGTGCACCCATCACGCACAAGATAACGGCCACCGTCACCGCAAGCATCGTCCAGGTGACCGGCTCATGCAGCAGGGTGGCCGCGAGCGCCAGGCCGAAGAAGGGCTGGAGCAACTGCAGCTGGCCGACGGCAGCGATACCGCCCTGCGAGAGGCCGCGATACCAGAAGATGAAGCCGATCAGCATCGAGAACAGCGAGACATAGGCAAGGCCGATCAGCGCCGGCGTCTCTATTCCGGCAAAACTCGCCGGTCGGTAGACGAACGCGACCGCGATCATGATCGGCAGCGACAAGACCAGCGCCCAGGAGATCACCTGCCAGCCGCCGAGCGTGCGCGACAGCCTGCCGCCCTCGGCGTAACCCAGGCCGCAAGCAAGGATTGCCGCCAGCATCAGGAGGTCGCCGACCGGCGAGGCCGTCAGATCTTGCGCCAGGGCAAAGCCCGCCACCAGGGCGCTACCGAGGATGGAGAACAGCCAGAAGGCTGGTTTTGGCCGCTCGCCGCCGCGGATCACGGCGAAGGTGGCGGTCGCGAGCGGCAGGAGGCCGACGAAGACGATCGAATGGGCTGATGTGACATGCTGCAGCGCCAGCGCCGTCAGCAGCGGAAAACCCACCACGACGCCAAGCGCGACCACGGCAAGCGAGAGGATATCGCGTCCCGCCGGTCGCTTCTCACGAAAGACGATCAGCAGGCAAAGCGCCAGCAGCCCCGCGATTGCCGCGCGCGCAACGGTCAGGAACACCGGATCGAACTGCGCCACCGCCACGCGTGTCGCCGGCAGCGATCCGCTGAAGATCACCACCCCGATCAAGCCATTGATCCATCCTGCCGTCATGCGCTCCATCATGCATTCCTTCCTGGATGCATGTCGTCGAAACCGCGCTGGCCTGAAGAGAACGGCATGCATAAAAACAATGACCTAAGCCGCCTTACCTGAATCGGAACCGGAAGAACGAGCCGTTCACCCTTATCCCCTGACATGGATAGCCATGACAGTGACGGTCTGATACGCTTTTGCAAAACTGTTATGGTGCAGAAAGCAGTACGGATGAACGAAGAGATTGCGGGACGCACGCGCGTCGAGACGGTGATGGCGACGATCCGGCAGCGCATCGCCGGGCGCAGCCTGACGCCTGGGGCAAAGCTGCCCTCGGTGCGCGGCCTTGCGGCCAGCATGAAGCTCTCGACCTCGACCGTCGTCGACGCCTATGAGCGTCTGGTCGCCGAAGGCGCCATCCTGTCGCGCCCGGGTTCGGGCTTCTATGTCGCCAACCAGGCAGCACCCTTTGCGCTGGCCGAGGCCGGTCCGAAACTCGACCGCGCGGTCGATCCCTTCTGGATTTCTCGGCAATCGCTGGAGGCCGGCGAAAGCGATCTGAAGCCCGGCTGCGGCTGGCTGCCGCCTTCCTGGCTCCCCGGCGAAGCAATGCGCCGCGGGCTCAGAACGCTTGCCCGCGCCGAGGGACCGGCGCTTGCCGACTATGGTTCGCCGCTCGGCCTGCCGGCGCTGCGCCAGCTAATTTCGCGCCGCATGGGCGAGCGGGGCATCGAAGCCTCCCCGGCTCAGATCCTGCTCGCCGAGTCCGGCACGCAGGCGATCGACCTTCTCTGCCGTTTCCTGCTCGAAGCCGGCGACACGGTGCTGGTCGACGACCCCTGCTACTTCAACTTTCACGCACTGCTGCGCGCCCATCGGGCGAAGATCGTCAGCGTGCCCTACACACCCTCCGGCCCCGATCTCGAACTCTTCGCACAGACGCTCGCCGAACATCGCCCGCGGCTCTACATCACCAACTCAG
Source organism: Rhizobium sp. MHM7A (assembly GCF_005862215.1). Classification (NCBI taxonomy): domain Bacteria; kingdom Pseudomonadati; phylum Pseudomonadota; class Alphaproteobacteria; order Hyphomicrobiales; family Rhizobiaceae; genus Rhizobium; species Rhizobium sp. MHM7A. The sequence goes on along the minus strand of NZ_VCHT01000002.1, from coordinate 652,655 downwards.
CCATCCATAATCCCACAGGCGCAACACTCTCCCCCGTCACGGCCCACCGGGTTCTGAAGCTCGCCGATCAGTTCGATCTCACCATCATCGAGGACGATATCTTCGCTGATTTCGAATATACGCCGGCGCCCCGCCTTGCCGCTTTCGACGGGCTGGAGCGCGTCATCCATATCGGCAGTTTTTCGAAGACGCTTTCGGCCTCCGCCCGCTGCGGCTTCGTCGCCGCCAGGCCCGAATGGATCGAGGGTCTCACCGATCTCAAGATCGCCACCTCCTTCGGTGGCGGCCGGATGACCGCCGAACTGGTGCTGAACGTCTTGAGCGACGGTGGCTACCGCAAACACATGGAAATGCTCCGGCAGCGCCTTGCGGGCGCAATGACCGAAGTCTCGGCCCGCCTGAAGGGCTTGGGGATAATGCCTTGGCTGGAGCCGCAGGCCGGCATGTTCCTTTGGTGCCGCCTGCCGGACGGCATCGATGCAGCAAACGTAGCGCGGGCGGCACTGGAAAAGAGAATCGTGCTGGCGCCCGGCAATGCGTTCAGCCTGTCGCAATCGGCGACGAATTTCATGCGGTTCAATGTGTCGCAGACGTTGGATGCGAGAGTGTTTGCGGCGTTGGCGGATGTGTTGGGGAGTTAGGGGATGGAAGGTAGCCGCTTACGAAAGCCTCTGATGGTCTGGCGCCTAACCTTTCCTCATCCCTGTGCTTGTCACAGGAATGAGGGAGGAAAGGTAAGCAGCAAAGCCACGGTGGAGCGAGGCGCAGGGCACCCTCCCGCTAAAACGAGCGGTTGACCGCCTTGTCGTTCTCCAGCCGCGTCACGCAGCCCTCCAGCTTGGCAAGCAGCAGGTCGAAGTCGAGCGGCTTCGTCAGATAATCCGCCGCTCCGGCCCGCAGGCCGGCGAGCGTGTTTTCCCGATCTGTCAGCGCCGTCAGCATGATGAAGGGAATGTTGGAGAGCTCCGGATGATTGATCTGGATTTCCGCCAGAAGCTGGTGCCCGTCCATGACAGGCATGGAAATGTCGCTGATGACGATGTCGGGCCATTTCGACAGGATCATTTCCAGGCCTTCGGCGCCGTTCGAAGCCTCGAGCGTCCTGTAGCCGGCCTCGCTCAACTCTTCGACGAGGAGATTGCGGATCTCGACTTCGTCTTCTATGCACAGGACTGTAACCATAAGCTCTTCCTTAAGCTGCGACTTGTTGATCCGACAATAGACATTCTATTGGCAGAGAAATGGTGAATGTTGTGCCCTTGCCAAGCTCGCTCGCCACCTCGACGGTGCCGCCGTGCAGCTCGATGACCTGCTTGACGACGTTCAGGCCAATGCCGGTTCCGGCGATACCCGTCGCGCTGCGGGCGCGGTAATATGGTTGAAACAGTTTCGGCAGATCATCCGCATCCATGCCGATGCCGCTATCGGCAATGGCGATTTGCACCATCTTTTCGTCAACCCCAGCGCGAATGTAAATGTCAGGCGCATTGGGCGAATATTTGACGGCGTTCGAAATCAGATTGGTGAAGACCTGTTCCATCGCGCCTCGATCGAAAGTCAATCGGTCAGGGATGGGCTGGAGATCGAGATGGAAAACATGCGAAGGGCTGAGCTCGCGCTGCCTGTCGCAGCAGGTGACGAGCAAGGCTTTCAGATCACCTTCGCTCCGCTTCAGGATGATCTGTCCGGTTTCGAGCCGGCCGCTCGCAAGGATGCTCTCCATGAGATCGACCATGCGCACCACGGCGCTGCGGATCACTCCGGCTTTTTCGTGAACATATTCGCCGCTGACGTTGGTCGTCGAGCGGCAGAGCCGCTGGGCGGCTGCGTCGATAATTGCAAGCGGCGTTCGAAATTCGTGCGACGCCATGGCGACGAACTGGCGCTGCAGCGCATTCACCTGGCGTTCGTGCACCAGCAACCGGTCCAGTTCTTCCCTCTGTCTTTCGATTTCGGCTGTTCGATCCGCAACCATCTCTTCCAGATGGTTGCGATGATGGGTGAGCTCAGCCTGGCTGTCCAGCAGGGTCAGCGAAGTGCGATGCAGTCCTCGTCCGAGCCAGAACACCGCGGCGATCAACAGGACCAGACAGCCGAGCCCCGCCGGCGCAATCTGCTGAAGCAGCATGAATCCTGGCCGGATCGGCTGCCACACCAGATAGCCGATCATCCCGCCGTCATGTAACGATACAGGCACCTGAGCCCGCTCGTCCGGGCCCTCCGAAAGTGTAAAACGCAGACCTTCGAGCCTGGCGTAATGGGAAATGTTTTCGGCAACTTTTCCGTCGATGAACTTGACGGAGACCGCGATGAATTCCTGGCCTGCCTGGATCTGCATCCGCGTCGAGCTTGGCAGCATCGGGCGCGCACTTGCGATCGCCGGCCTGTTGCCGATCATGATCGTGCGAACCCTGGCCAGCTGGCCAAGCGGCTCTGCGCCAGGCTTGGCAGCCCCATCGACGAGAGCGGCGCGCATTTCGTTGGCAAGAGCGGCCATTTGCGCGCCGTCGTCGCTGCCGAGCCGCGGCGGCATGGCATCCACGCCATCGCGGAAGGCAAACATCAGCCGGTTGGCATCATCGAAAATATAGGTCCTGTCGTGCCCGAAATAGCGGCTCGTCCACTGGCCGATATTCTCCAGCAGCCATTCATGGTTCCGCTGCTTGGCGTAAAGGAAAGCGTCGTCCCATTTGGTGACGCTTTCCTGCTCGCGCGGAAGCGCGTGTATTTGCTCTTCCAGTCCCTGGGCGACGAAATCGGCCTGCCGGCGCAGGTAGAAATCATCGACCTTCACGGAGGCAAGCCAGGCAAAGCCGCAGAACAACACCGCTGCAGCGCAGGTGAGCGTCACCAGGACGAACGTGATGTGCGATGTGAGCCCGACCTTCAATACCCGCAACCTTTTGACGGCGTTTGCTGCTCTGAAGTTGACACGCAAAGGTTGACGGAGGATGAATTGCTCCCTGTGGGTATTTGCCGGGCGGGGCCGGCGACCGTTTCGACAATTCTGACATTGCTGTAAGCAACGCCCCTGCCGCAGACGCGCGATTTCGTGATGGGAATGATTGCCAAAGGCAATCCGCAATTCGTCGCCCTGACCGAGGACGAGGTCGTCGGCTGGTGCGATATCAGCCGGCACTTCTTCCCGTCGAACGCCCATCGCGGACGCCTCGGAATGGGAATTCTTCCCGCCTATCGCGGCAAAGGGTTGGGGCGAAAGCTCATCGACACCACGTTGAAGGCGGCGCAGGAAGCCGGTTTCCTGAGGGTCGAGCTCGATGTCTACGAAGACAACAGCCGTGCCATTGCTCTCTATGAAAAGGTGGGCTTCGTGCGCGAAGGCATCTTCCGGCGGGCGGCGCGAATTGACGGCCGATTCATTAATGCGATCGGCATGGCGCTTTTATTCGAAGAGGATCGGCCAGCATAAACAGGGCTCTTGTCAGCGTCCGATTGGTCGGACGGTTGGACGGCCGCCATCGGGGCACGCGTTATCGGGCGAAAGCCTCAAACGGATTGTCGTGTGTCAGGCGCATCAGGATGCTATCGTCTATGCCCCGCCGTTTCAGCTCGGGCAACAAGACGGTGGAAAGGTGGGTGTATGGCTTTGGTATCCCGCCCTTCGGCAACGCCGGATCGAACCAGCCGCGGTCATGGCTCAACAACATTCGGTCGCCGCAGCCCGCCTCCAGCGCCCTGATCACGAGCTCGGCTACATCGTCATCCTCACTCCGACCGACATGATCATACTCGATCCAAGCGCCTCGCTCGGCGACAGCGAGGTGATAGGCGAAGTCCTTTTCCTCCTGCGTGTGGATCGAGATGAACCTGTCGGCCCTGTAGCCTTCCGCCTCGATGACGTCGAGCTGATCCATGACGACCCGTCCTCGGATCGTATGACTGCCGATCACGGCGTTCGTCTGGGCCGCGGCGCGCGCGGCTGCCCTCAGGATTTTTGTCTCGAGCGCAGTCATGCCGTCATCGCCGGCGCTGAGCTTGATCCAGCCTGCCTGGAACCCGGTCTCATCGATCTGCTCCGTCAGCTCGCGAAGCATCCAAGCCTCCAACTTTTCCTCCGAAGCTTGGCGGACCCATTCAGGAATCCAAGGCTCGCGGTAAATGCCAGTGGGAACGACGATCGGAAAATCCGTTGCAAGCGAAACCGCAAGATCGATATCCGCACGACGTCCGACCCCGCCCGTGGAGCACTCAACCAGTGCCGTCACCCCGAGCTTTTTGATCCGCTCGATCTCGGGGGCCATCAGCCGAACGACGTCTTCGACGTTTGCTTCGGCATAACCGGGCTGGCCGGGCGTTCTGAGGTCGACGAAAACGTGCTCGTGCGGGAGGATCATCCCAAGTTCCGATTTGCTCTTGAGCCCGAGCGTCGTGCGTAGATGTTTCAAAGTCTCTCCTCGCGGCATGCCCGCCAGCGTGCAGCCTCGACCGGTGGAAGCCTTCACACTGCCGCGAAAGTAGATGGTCACGTGAGGAAATCAATCGCTCGCGGAACCCTTTGCGACTTGAGCCTTGGTATTGACTTCCGACCCGCACCCGGCTCGCCTACGGCTGGCTAACGCTGGGGCGAGATAGGCGGCGCCGACCTCTTCGGAGTCGCACCCGCTCCTTCCCTCCGTGCCTCTTCGAACCCGAACGGCTCAGGGCGTTCGGTCCTGTCGTCGATCACCGAATCGATCGCTTACGCTTGGCGGGACCCGGCCTTACCCCGGCCGGCGCACGGCCCGGATCTTGCCGCTGTTGCCGCCGCCGCAGAAGAAGCAAGCGGCGCCGTCGGATTCGAGGCCGGAGACGCCGGTGCCTTCGGGCATATCAAGCCGCTCCAGCACTTCACCCGTCTGCGGGTCGATGCGCCTGATGTCGCTGTCGTCGCCCTCCCATGTGCCGTGCCACAGCTGGCCATCAACCCAGGTGACGCCTGTCACGACACGGTTGGATTCGATGGTGCGCAGGATCTCGCCTGTGTCGGGATCGATCTGATGGATCCTGCGGCCGCGATGCTGGCCGACCCAGAGCGTGCCCTCGGCCCAGGCAAGGCCGGAATCACCGCCATTGCCGGGGGCCGGGATGGTGGTAAGGATCTGGCCGGTCTTCGGGTCGATCTTGTGAATGACGTCCTCGGCGATCTGATAGAGAAACTCGCCGTCGAAAGCCGTGCCTGCATGGGAAGCGACCTCGATGAAGCGCATCACCTCGCCGCTGTCGGGATCGAGCGCGTTCAGCCTGTCGCCTGAGGCGAACCAGACATGCCGGCCATCGAAAGTGACGCCGTGGACGCGCTCGGCATCCGGAAAGGGTCCATATTCACGCAGGATGGTCGCAGTCGATGTCTTCATGTCTTCCTCCTTGTCGGTTGATCCATACTAGTCGCTCGGCAGCGGCCCCGGGAGTAACAAGATCGTCGGGAAAGAGGAGAGCGGCGGGCTCATCCAGCGGCGTGCCCTCCCGCGTCCGATCGCTTGCACTTTCTCCTCGCCGGCGAGCGAATACAGCGCCCGCTGCACGGTGCGCGGACTGGCGCCGAGCGCGATTGCCAGCGCCGAACTCGACCACGCTTCGCCATCGGCGAGGAAGGCGAGCACCGCCGCATGCGGCCCTTCGACGAGCGGGGCGAGCACTGCGACCTCAGCGGCGCCGGCCGGGGAAAGGGCGAAGCCGCGTTTCGTCGCCGAGACTTCCGCCAGCCCGGAAAGTTCGGCGCGCAGCCGGCCGATCTCGACCCGCAGCCGGGCACGGTGCGATTCATCGGCATGCTTGCCGCGGAAGGCGCGTGCGATTAGTGCGCCTCGCGCTACATCCGCCGGCCAAGCTTCGGCAAGCGCACGGACGAGCGTGAAAAGCACCGGCCGGCTCGCGAGCGGCACCGCCGCGCCGGCGGCGCGCACGATATGGCGGCAGGCATCGACGACGAGCGTGCCACCGGAAAAGAGCGCCTCCACCTCGGCAAGCAGCAGCGGGCGCTCGTCGCCACGCGAAACCAGCCGCGCTGCCGGAATGCTGAGCACATGTCCAGCGGCTTCGACCTCCGCCGTCAGCACAGGCATACCGGCCCGCTGCGCAGCGGACCTTGCCCTTTCAAGTGCTGCGCGCGCCGCCCGTGTCCGCAGGCGCCGGACCTCGATGCCGGCGGCAACAAGCTCATGGGCGGCCCGCAATGCCGGCGGCAGCGGCGTCGGGTCGAGCGCGGCTAGCGCCTGCTCGGCTTCGTCGAGCCGGCCGATCAGCACCAGCCTTCGAATGGCGATATTGCCGGCATGGGCGGCGTTGACCCGGTCTCCATGCGATTCCAGAACTTTGCGCGCCGCCTCCAGCGCCTTCGGCGGCCAGGTGAGATCGCGCGAGACGAGCGCAATCTCGGCCTCGGCGACGACGCAGCGGGCGCGGGCCACCGCCTCCCGCGGTCCGAACGCGCGCGCGGCACTCTTCAGCAGCGCCTTAGCGCGAATGAGGTTGCCAAGCTGCGCCATGGCAATGCCGCGCAGCGCCAACGCCGGCGCATCGTCGCGCAGCGCCACCCGTTTCAGCGCACCAAGCGTATCGCCCGATGCCAGCGCCTGCGCGGCGGCCGTAATCAGCGAGTCCATTCAAATCCCGTCACACTTGTCACTCCCGGCATTTATCCCTCCGGCCGTAATCTTCGTTCAACGGCAGGCAACCGCGCCGGATGCTACGACGAGAGACAGGCAAAGGAGAAGCCCCATGAAGGCAATGCTGGACGCAACCCGCGAGGAATGGCTGGCGGCGAGACTCGATCTGCTCGAGGAGGAAAAGGAACTGACGCGGCGCAGCGATGCGCTGGCGCTGAAGCGCCAGCAATTGCCTCGTGTGCGGATCGACAAGGAATACCGCTTCGACACCGAAATCGGCAGCGCCTCACTTAAGGATCTGTTCGGAGGGCGTTCGCAGCTCCTCGTCTATCACTTCATGTTCGGGCCGGATTACAACGCCGGATGCCCCTCCTGCTCCTCGATCGCCGACGGTTTCAATGGCTTTTTCGTCCACCTCGAAAACCATGACGTCGCCTTCTGGGCCGTTTCACGCGCCCCGCTCGCAAAGCTTGAGGCTTTCAAAAGGCGCATGGACTGGAGCTTTCCCTGGGCCTCCTCGGCCGGCAGTGATTTCAACGCCGATTTCAGCGTCTGGTTCAGCCCGGAGCAGCAGCGCCAGGGCGAGATCGAATACAACTACCGCCGCGAACCGCCCGCGCCCATGCCGCCGGCGGGCAAAGCAGCGCCTGAATGGCAGTCGCGCGGCGGCGACGAGCCCATCGTTCAGATCGCTTCGATGACCGGCACCGACGTCCCCACCTACACCCGCGACCGGCCAGGCGTCAGCGCCTTCGAACTCATCGACGGCGTCGTCTACCACAGCTATTCGAGCTATGCGCGCGGGCTGGACGGGCTTTGGGGCGTGTATCAATGGCTCGATCGCGCGCCGAAGGGCCGCAACGAAACCGGCATCTGGTGGCGCCATCACGACCGCTACGGCGAGTGACCGTCATGTCTTCCGCCGCCGCCGATTATCTGTCGCTCGCCGCTGCCCCCACATTCGCCATCATGGCGCTGCTGACGGCCGCAACCGGCACCACCGACATGATCTGCATGACCACGCCCGATGCCTTCCCGATCGGCGGAATGGTGCCGATGTACCTGCTGATGAGCGCGTTCCATCTGGGTCCGTGGCTCCGGCTCGCCAGCAGGGAGGGCTTGGGGCGCAGATGATGCTTCGGCGCCTGCCAAGTCCCGTTCATACCGCGCGTCACAGCGTGCAAACACGCAGCATCGCACCGGCCATCTACTACCAAAGCCGGTGCCGACTGCCCAAAGCCAGCCGCCGGCGCGGGTTCGCCCTCTGCCCAGCAGCCGCAAGCGCCAGCACAGCAACCGCGACCAGACCGAAAAGGAGCGGCGCCGAATACCGGTGCGGCGATCGGAGCCCACCGTCGATCCTGGCCGCGTCCGTAGAGGGCCGATAGAGATTGCCGTCGCTTTCGACGGCGCGCGGCGCCCGCTTGAAATAGGCGGCCAGGAAACGGCTGAGCGCCCTGGCAGCGAGGTTGGGCGCCAGCAAATGGGCAAGCCGTGTTGCAGTGGTTACCACTCCGACCGTCGTGGTGGCGCGCGGCGACCTGGCGACGCCGACGATCGCCTCGGCGACGCGGCGCGCATCGAGCACCGGCGGCGGTGCCGAGACCTGGCGGCCGACATAATTGGCGCCGTGTCTGAGGCCCGGCGTATCGACGAAGGCTGGATAGACGTCGCAGACATGGATGCGCGGCTTGTCGGCGACCTCCGCCCTCAGCGCCTCGGAGAAGCCGCGCAGGCCGAACTTGCTGGCGCTATAGGCCGCCGCGAATGGCGCAGCCGCAAAGCCGCCGAGCGAGATCATGTTGATGAAGACGCCCCTGCCCTGCTTCAGGAAGATCGGCAGGACGGCATGGGCATCGTTCATGTGACCTATCAAATTGGTGCGGATGACCTGCTCATGCGCCTCGATCGGCGTCTCCTCGAACCGCCCGACCGCGCCGACGCCGACATTGCTCACCCAGACGTCGATATCGCCGAACGCCTTCGCCTTGTCGGCAAGCGCGCGGACAGCAGCAGCCTCGGTAACGTCGGTGACGACGGAAACCGCCTCGGCGCCTAGACCTCTGCACGTCTCTGCGACTTTTTCCAAAGCCTCGCCGTTGCGAGCGGCCAGCACCAGCCTGCTTCCGCGCCGCGCGAAAGCCTCGGCGGTGGCCTGACCGATACCGCTCGATGCTCCCGTGATGACGACCACTGCATTCTCGAGATTGATAGACATCGTTCCGCCTCTCTGTCCTGGGGAAGCGCCGGGCTCCACAGCAGCGCATCCATCAAACACCTCTGGGAAAGCGGAGTTCCATCCGGTTGCGATTGTCTTGCGCACCGAAACTATGTCATGACCGATCCACCGTGAGATGCAACGGATAGGGATTCGACATGAAGAAGATCGGTTTTATCTCGTTCGGGCATTGGACGCCCTCGCCCCAGTCGCAGACGCGCTCGGCAGGTGATGCGCTGCTGCAGTCGATCGACCTCGCCGTTGCGGCTGAGGAACTCGGCGCCGATGGTGCTTATTTCCGCGTGCACCATTTCGCGAGACAGCTCGCAGCGCCGTTCCCGCTGCTGGCGGCCGTCGGCGCCAAGACCAGCCGGATCGAGATCGGCACGGCTGTTATCGACATGCGTTATGAGAATCCGCTTTATATGGCCGAGGATGCGGGTGCTGCCGATCTCATCGCCGGGGGCCGGCTGCAACTCGGCATCAGCCGCGGCTCGCCCGAACAGGTGATCGACGGCTGGCGCCATTTCGGCTACGGCCCGCCGGAAGGTCAGAGCGATGCCGATATGGCCAGGCGCCACGCCGAAGTCTTTCTCCAAGTACTGGGCGGTGAAGGTTTCGCCAAGCCGAACCCGCGGCCGATGTTTCCAAACCCGCCGGGCCTGCTACGCCTCGAGCCGCATTCGGAAGGCCTGCGCGAGCGGATCTGGTGGGGCGCTAGCTCCAACGCCACCGCAGTCTGGGCCGCCAAGCTCGGCATGAACCTGCAAAGCTCGACACTGAAGGACGACGAGACCGGCGAACCGTTCCACGTCCAGCAGGCCGACCAGATCCGCGCCTATCGCGAAGCCTGGAAGGCGGCCGGCCACACGCGCCAGCCGCGCATCTCAGTCAGCCGCAGCATCTTCGCGCTGGTCGACGACCGCGATCGCGCCTATTTCGGCTATGGCAGCGACGAGGGCGACAAGATCGGCTTCATCGACGAGAAGACCCGGGCGATCTTCGGCCGCAGCTACGCCGCCGAGCCTGACGTACTCATCACGCAGCTTGCCGAAGACGAGGCGATCGCCGAGGCTGATACGCTTCTGCTCACCGTGCCAAACCAGCTCGGCGTTGCCTACAACGCCCACGTCATCGAAGCGATCCTCACCCACGTCGCTCCGGCGCTCGGGTGGCGCTGACGGCGACACTTGGCGCGCCCTGGCGATATGGGTGATGGTGATGAGAATGGCAGCTGTCGTCGGGCCGCCATCGTTGCGATGATTGCAGCGGCTGCAAGATCGGCGAACTTGTGTCGACATAGAAGCAACGCTCGGGACCTTACTGGCGCGGTCGGCGTTGATGGTTCGAACCTTGAATCGATCACGACGCGACCGACTTAAGGCTGTAGTCGAATCGCTCGAGTTGGCCCATGCCCCGCACGAACCTGAACGATATCCTGATCTTCATGGCCGTCGTCGATGCCGGAAGCTTTATCGCCGGCGGCCAAGCCATGGGTCTCTCCCGTTCGGCAGCGGGAAAGGCCGTTACTCGACTCGAAGAGCGGCTCGGCGCGCGCCTGCTCAACCGTACGACGAGGACGCTGAGCCTGACCGACGAAGGACGAGTGTTCTATGACCACGGGCTGCAGATCCTGGCATCGGTCGACGAGGCAGAAGCGAGCGTTGCGGGGCAAAGTGGTGTGCCGCGAGGCGTTCTCAGGCTCGCCGTTCCCGGTGATTTCGGGCGGCTCGTCGTGCTTCCCTTGCTCGAAAAATATCTTCGGACCTGGGCGGACATGCAGGCCGAAGTGAGCTTCACCGATCGCCCGGGCGATATCCTCGAGGATGGCTTCGACTTGGCGATCGGGATTGGCGCGGCGCCATCGGCCGGCGATAGTCGGTTGATCACGCGCGTGATCGCTAGTGACAAGGCGCGGCTCTGCGCCTCGCCCACCTACCTGACCGAACGCGGCATGCCCGGCTATATAGGAGATCTCGCCGCCCATGACTGCCTGTTCTTCACCAGCCGCGGCCAAAGGCAGAGTTGGCGTTTTCGCAGCGGTGCCGGCTGGATCAGGGCCCAGGGGCGCAGCCGCCTGAGGCTCGACAGCGGTGAAGCCGTCCGCGATGCCACTCTGGCCGGACTCGGCATCGCGCTCCTTCCGGACTTCCTCATCGCCGCCGATTTGACAGCCGGTCGTCTCCGGCAGGTCCTGCCCGAGCTCGAAACCGACGAAACGAAGATCATGGCGCTCTATCCCGACAGAGGCCTGCTGGAGCCGCGGGTGCGCTGCTTTATCGATCTGATGATCGAGGAAATCGGACCAGGCTAGTAACGCGTCCGCGGGGCTCATGCCACAGCCTTGTCAAAACCGCGGAAGCTCTTGAGCGCCAGCGGAGAGAGGGTCGCCGCGAGATAAGCGAGCCCGCAGAGGAGCATCGCTGCGCCAAGCCCGGTCGTGCTGATCAGCGCACCGCCGACGAGGCCACCGAAGGGGATAAGGGCAAAGCAGAGAGCGGTGTTCATCGCCGTTACGCGCCCGGTCAGTGGTTTGGGGATGCGCTCGAAGATCACCGCCGACAGGATCGGGTTGAGGAAACCGGAGGCAAAGCCTGCGATTGCCAGCGTCCCAAATACGGAGCCGAGCGGCGCATCCACGGCGAGCACCAGAAAACGCGGAAATCCGGTCAGCAAAAAAGCCATCGTATAGACGATCAAACGCGGCATGCGCTCGCCGACAACAGCGGCAACTGCCGCGCCCGCGATTGAGGCGCCGGAGAAGGCGGCAAGCAGCCCGCCGAGCAGCTCCGGCCCGTGACCGGCGTCCCGCGTCCAGACCGGCAGCAGCACGGCGTGATAGGCCTGATCGAGCAGATTGGTGATCGCCACCATGGCGACAATGCTGACGAGCACCGCGTCGCCGCGCAGAAAGCGCCAGCCTTCCAGGAGATCGCCGAGATAGGTTGACGCTCTGCCGGGCCGCGCGTCGGGCGCGGCGGGGATCTTGGGAGCGCGGCGGGTGCCGGGTATGCCTGATGCAACGACCAGGGCAGCCGCAGCGAAGGTGGCGGCGTTGACGAGGAGCGCCTGACCCGGGCCGATCAGCCCGATCAGCGCGCCCGCGCCGGCCGCACCCACCGTCGAGGCCAGCCGCTCGATGGCGCTGGAGACGCCGGTCACCCGTTCGACCGGCACTTCGGCGAGGGTCGCGATATCGGGAACCATCGCCTGCTTGGCGGCATCGGAAGGCCCGCGCAGCACACCCATGGCAAAGACGAGGAGCAGCAACACTGGCACAGTCAACATGCCCAAGAAATCGAGAAGCGGCACCAGCCCGACCACAACAACGGAAGCAATGTCGCAAATGATGGCGATGCGCTTGGCGCCGACCCGGTCGATCAGCGGTCCCCCGAGCGCCTTGGCGAGCACATAAGGCAGCATTTCCATCATCGCCGTCAGCCCGGTCAGCACCGGACTGCCGGTAGCACTCAGCACCAGCCAGGGAATGGCGATGGTCGAGAGCCGGGTGCCGGACAGCGATAGCGTCTCGGCGACGGCGAACCTCAGAAACGGCTTGCCCCTTCTCACGGCTCACTCTCCCGCTCGCGGTACGGAACGCGGCCCGGATAAGGGAAAGCGTGCAGCATTACATAGAAGGGAACGACGTCAGGATCCTGCGTCGCCTCTCCCAGCGGCGGGGCCGCCCGCATCGCGTCAAGAATGATGTCTCTCAACCGCTTCGTCAGGGCTTCGGCCTGTTCAGCCGTCATCGGGATGAGGATGTCGTCGGCGGCCGTCGCCCTGCGCCATTCGACTGGCAGCCCGGCATATTCCTCCAGCGCCTGCTGCATCTGGCCGACGTGCAGCGAAAGCGCCGCCTGGTTGAAGGCAACGTCGAGATCGAGCGCCTCCCCCTCGGCTTCGCTTGCCGGCACCGAGGTCAGCTCGTGGCTGGCGCGCCACCAGCGATCGCGTCGCGAGGCATGCGGCGATTCCTCGATGAAACCATATCGGGCGAGCTGGCGCAGGTGATAGCTGGTCGCGCCGCTGTTCAGGCCCAGCCGGACCGCGAGCTGCGTCGCCGTGGCGGGGCCGTCGATCCTCAGCATGCCAAGCATGCGCAGCCGCACGGGATGCGCCAACGCCTTCAGCGCCGTCGGTTCGGGCACGACCCGGCTGACGGTGCGGGAGATGGCGGCATCGGCGGCTGGATCGGAGTTCTGCTCTTTCATGATGCTATCATACAATTGCAAACATATCTTTGCAAATATTTCTTTGCAAAACTGTTTCGGAAGGCTCTTGAAAACCGGCTTCGCCTATAGCTAGGCATGATGACGCGCCCTATGACCGTGGCGGTAGTCCGCATGAACGAGGGGCAAAGGGATGGCTGAGGACGCGCAGAAAAATATCGGTACCTGGTACATCGACCCCGATGCCGAAGATAGGATGGCCGATGGGCATGCGCCGATATGGCGCCACCTGATCGATCTCATGCTCGAGCGTGACCTCTCCGATAAGAACGTGCTCGACTTCGGCTGCAATCAGGGCGGCCTGCTGCGGCATCTCTATGCGATTCGACCATTCCGCAGGGCCCTGGGTATCGACATCGCCGAAACCTCCATTGCCAAGGCCGAGACGCTGAAAGGCAATCTGCCGATCCAGCATCAGGTCGGCGGCAGGCTGGAGGGCTGGAGCGAGGAATTCGACCTCGCCGTCAGCCATGAGGTCATCTATCTCGTTCCCGATATCGACGCGCACGCCGCCGATATCCGCCAGGCACTGAAGTCAGGCGGCGTCTATTATGCGGTAACTGGCTGCCACACAGACAATCCGCTCTGGCCGAAATGGCGCGAGCTCGTCGCCAACCGCACCAACACCGTCGTTCAGGATCGGTCGGTCACCGATTACGGCCGTGCCTTCGAAAAGGCGGGCTTCGCCGTCTCCGCGCGCAAGCTCGAATATGACGGCTTCATCCCCTTCGTCGCGGACGGCTGGACGCCTGACTTCGCCGATGCGCTGGACTATTACACCCAGACGAAGATCGTCTTCAGGCTTGTGAAGCCCTAGACACTGCCGGCTGAAGCCGCATCAGCTCCACATCGAAATGCGGCGGGTTATTCGGAGCGACCTGGACGAAACGGCCCCTGACCCGGAAGATTTCCTGGATGAGATTGCGCTCGGCAAGCTCGCGTGGCGCACCGTCGAATCTGAGCTGCCCCTTTTCTAGCAGCGAAATGCGGTCGCTGACGGCGATCGCCTGGTTGATGTCGTGGATCGCCATGACGATCGTCACGCCCTTTTCGCGGCTCAGCCGATGCACGAGATCGAGTACTTCGACCTGATAGCCGATGTCGAGGAAGGAGGTCGGCTCGTCGAGCAGCAGGATCTCCGCTTCCTGGGCGAGAGCGGCGGAGATCCACGCCCTCTGACGTTCGCCGCCGGATAATTCGCGCAGGCTGCGGTCGGCCAAATCAGATAGTCCGGTGCTATCGAGTGCCCATTCGATCGCCTCCTCGTCGCGGCTGTCATAAGAGCGGAACAGGCCGACATGCGGATAGCGGCCCTGGCGCACGAGCTGGGCGACGGTCATCTCGTCGGGAGCGGTCGGCTGCTGCGGCAGGAAAGCGAGCTTCTTCGCCAGCATCCGGCGCGACATGGAGGCGACAGCAACGCCGTCGAGCGACGCCTTGCCCACCGCTGGCCGGATGAGGCCGGCCAGCGCATGCAGCGCCGTGCTCTTGCCCGAGCCGTTCGGCCCGATCAGCGCCCGGATCTCGCCCTTTTCGAGCGAGAGGCTGAAACCGCTGAGAGCCTTTCGCTTGTTGTACATCACCGAGAGGTCGGAACAGGACAATGGCATTTCGGCCTCACATGGTTGTGCGCAGCAGCGCGAGCAGAAGCGGTACGCCGAAAACGGCGGTGACTACGCCGATCGGTATTTCCTCGGCCTGTCCCAGCAGCCGGCCGATGAGATCGCCGAGCGTGACGATGACGGCGCCCAACACGATCGTCAGCGTAAGCGACAGCATGAAGTTCCGCCCAGCCAGGAAGCGGGCGAGATGCGGCACGATAAGACCGACGAAGACCACAGGTCCGACCGCGCCGACGGCGCTTGCCGCGAGCGCGCAGGCGACGATCAGCACGATCGAGAAGTACTTGCGATAGCCGAGCCCGAGAGACCGGGCGACGGGCGCATCGAACTGCAGCAGCATCAGCGGCCGATAGACGACCGGCAGCATGGCGAGCCCAGCGATCGTGAAGGGCAACAGGAAGAGCGCGTGATCCCAGCTGCGGGCGTAAAGACTGCCCGACAGCCACTCGAGAATGATCTCGATACGGGCCGACCCCCATCCGGCGATAAGGCCGATCGCCACTGCATGCAGCACCGCGCCGACTGCCACGCCGCAGAGGGTGATGCGCAGCGCGCTGAGGCCGAGACGGAAGGCAAGCAGATAGATGACGCCGCCGGCAAGCAGGCCGCCGGCGAGACCTGCAGCCGGCAGCCATGCGACCGGCAGTTCGGCCAGCGTGTTCGAGCCGGGCTCGAGAATATAGACGGTAAACAGCAGGAAGATCGTCACCGAGAGAGTCGCTCCCTGCGACACGCCCATCAGCGAGGGGTCGGCGAGCGGATTGCGGGTAATGGTCTGCAGCAGATATCCCGCCAGCGAAAAATGAATGCCGGCCAGGATGCCGGTAGCGATGCGCGGCATCCGGATATCGAGAATGATCAGCCGCGCCTCGGCCGAGCCGCCGCCGGTCAGCAGGGCCGCGACGTCAGCCATGGGAATATCGGCGACGCCGAGGAAGACCGCCGCCGCAAGCGACAGGACAGCCAAGACGGCAAGCGCAGCTGTTATGCCGAGGCTTCTCGGACCAGCCGATATCGATGCCCGGGCGCTCATTGCGTCTCCCCCGCGAAGCTGAGCCGCCCGCGCTGGACGAGATAGATGAAGACCGGACCGCCGAGCAATGCGGTGACGATGCCGACCGGCAACTCACGCGGGATTGCGATACTGCGCGCGAAAACATCAGCGACCGTCACGATCAGCGCGCCGAGCGAGGCGCTCAACCCGATCTCCCACCCCGTGCCGCGGGGTTTCAGCAGCCGGGCGATGTGGGGAGCGGCAAGACCGACGAAGGCCACCGGCCCGGCAATCGGCGCGACACCGGCGACCGGAATGACGGCAAGAATGAGGATGAGCGGCTTCCACAGACCGAGCTGCAGGCCCATGCCGGCCGCCGCATGGTCGCTCAGCATGAACATGCCGATGACGCGCCGCAGAACGAGCGCGCCCACGACGCCGGCGATCGTCCATGGCAGCATATAGAGGAGGTGCGACCAGGTGCGCCCCTGGAAGCCACCGGCGAGCCAGAAGAGCAGCGATGCCGATTGCGGCCCGGTCAAGAGCAGAACATAGGTGGTGATCGCGCCGAGAAACAGCGAGACGCTGACGCCGCCGAGCGCAAGCTGCAGTGGCCGCCCCTGCCCGCCGCGCGAAACCCAGAATGTCACCGAGGCAGCAAGGAGCCCGCCGGCAAGGCCGATGAAGGGATAATAGGCAGGCGAAAGCCAAGGCACGAAGACGAAGCAGCAGACGATCGGGGCGACCGCCCCCGATGTTACGCCGGTAATACCGGGATCGGCCAGCGGATTGCGCGTCAGCGTCTGCAGCACATAACCGGAAACGGCAAGTCCGGCGCCACCGGCGGCGGCCGCCAGGCTGCGCGGCAGGCGCAGCGTCCAGACGAGGACAGATTCGAGCTTACCGTCGGGCGCCAGTTGGCCGGCTCAATCCTCAGCCAAGGTGAAGACTGCACAAGGTTCTGCGATCCCACGCAAAAAGTGCTCGCCAAGTGGCGTCAGCACGGCCTCGGTGTTCGCCGCCACCTCGCCCGAGATCAGCACGCTGTGGCCGAGCGGCTTGCAGAGCCCTTCCAGCCGGCTGACCATATTGACCGCTGGGCCGATGGCGGTGAAATCCAGCCGGTCGGCCGCGCCGATATTGCCCCAGAGGATCTCGCCGAAATGCAGCGCGGCGCCGAAGGGCAGCGGCGCCAGCCCTTGCGCCTCGCGCATCTGGTCGAGATGGATCATGCCGGCGCGGCTGGCCGCGACGGCTCGGAGCGCCGCCTCGCAGGCTTCCCGATCACCGCGGCTCTCTTCGCCGGAAGCGCCCGTGACGGGAAAAATCGCCAGCACACCGTCGCCGATGAATTTCAGCACCTCGCCGCCAAAGGCATGCACGGCGCCTGCGATGCGGTCGAAATAAGCGTCGAGCGCTGATATCATCGCATGCGGCTCCGTCACCTGAGAAAGCGCGGTGAAATCACGGAGGTCGGCGCAGAGAAGAGCCGCGCGGATGGTTTCGCCGGTGCCGCGCGCAAGCACGCCCGACTGAACCCGGGCCGCACTGCGCCGACCGAGATAGGCTTCGAGCAGGGCTGCGCGCGCCTCCCGCGCCGCAAGGGCTGCAACTGGTGCGGCGGCAAAACGCGCGACCTCCCTCAGGCGGCCGGCTTCATCCGGAGCGAATGCGTCCGCCCCTGCCCCCTTGCCGATGGCCGCCCAGCCGAGCATCGTACCGTCTTCCGAATTCCCGATCCTCTCCTCCCACACCGGTCCGAGCCCGGCGAGCCACTCGCGCCCGGCATCGCTTCGCGGGGCGGCGGCAAAGCCCAGCGCCTCGATGACCGCCCCGGTCTCCGCACGCCACAGCCAGGTGCGCCGCGCAATAATCGGATGCGGCACCGAAAGCGTCAGCGCGCCACCGGAAAGCGGCAGGCCACCGACCAGCAGCCGGCGCCCGAGCTCGGCCAGAAACTGCTCGGGACCAGGCGAAGCCGCGGCTTCGTCAACCAGCCAGGCAAGGGAGGGAGGCAGATCCATGCCCCAGCATCGCATCACTCCAGTGTGCGGGCAACCCCGCGGCGTTCGTCCCGCGGAGGCCGCGCACCCCTTCAGGCGCCTGCACCCGGGGCGTCCGCCAGCAGCTTGGCCCGCATCCCCTGTCAACCCCCTCGCAAAACAACCCTGTGGAAAAACATTCACCACGGTGGAAAAATGCCAAAAAAACACTTTAAACTTGCGCGGCTTTGATTCCATTATGTGCCAGCTTGTCATCTGCGATTGAGGGGTTGCGATGGGCACGACATACTGGCCGAAAGACCCGCTTGACGGGAATGACATGACGCTGCTGACGTCGATCCTTCGGCGGTGGTGCGCCCGTTACGGGATCGAATTTACCGCGGAGGAGAGCAAGCGGAAGGCGAAGGAACTCATCGAATGGTTCGAGTTCGGCGTCAAGGATCCGGCCGAGCTCGAAGAGTTGATCGACGGAAAGCACTGGCTCGTCAGCCGCATCTAAGTGCCGCCGTAGTTCTCAGGAAAAAGGCCGGCGAACATCGCACCGGCCTTCGTTCGTCTGCCTCTGTACAAGGCCTTTAGTAATCGTCGCGCCAGCGGCGCTCGCGATGCCAACGCCGCTCCTCGCGCCACCGCGGGCCATCCCAATGATGGTGATGCCGCCGCTCCCAGCCCCAGCGCGGTGGGCCGCCATAGAAGACCACCGGCGGCGGGCGGCGCCAGTTGCGGCGGCATTCGCCCCAGCGCGTCAGGTGCCAGCCGCGACCGCAGGCGTAGTCGACCTTCGTGACAGCGCTCTCAACCTTGATTGTCCCGACCGGCATCGCCTGAGCTGTGCCGATCGAGAGACTGCCAGCGAGCAAGGCAGCCGCGATAGTAAGTGCCTTCATCGAAAACTCCAATTCAATCCAGCCGCACCCACATTAGGCCCGCCAAATTGAACCTCCGATGAACTGCGCGTTCATGTTTGCCCTCGAAAAACCTCGCCTCTTGACGGCCGGTTTTCGGCCGTTCCTCTCGCAGCGTCGAGCGCCTGACGAGTGTCCGCCGCTGCCGAATACCGTTCACGTACTGCCGTAAAAGCGATCCGGACCGGGATCCCGCCCGGCTGCCACCTCGGTGAGCCGTCCGAGATAATGCGCCCAGCCTTCCTCGTGGCCGGCGCATTGTTCCGCACTCGGCAGGCCGCTATGGGTGAGCCGCAAAAGCGTCCCGCCTCCCTGCTCGATCAGGTCGATTTCGACCAGGCTCGATCCCGGCGGCACCACCTCGCTGCCATCCCAGCCGAAGCTGTAGGCAAGGCGATGCACCGGCACCACCTCGCGAAACGAGCCGCGCGCAAATCGGGCGCCGGTGACGTTGACGAGATAAAGCCCGCCCGGCTGCGGCTCGACCTCGGCCTCCGTCCCCATCCAGCGCAGAATCTTCTCTGGATCGGTCATCAGCGCAAACACCGCCGCCGGCGGCGCCGCAATATGCGCCTCGCGGCGCACGACGAAAGACTCTTGCATGTCTCCCTCCCATGGTTGCCGCCCCGCTTCAGCAGGGAAGACGATTGTGCTGTTATCGACGTGGATGTCCTCGGGGAAGCATGTAGGCGCAAGCGTACGCTCAGCAAGGGCGATTTGCATGCATCCATCAGCCGCCAAAGCACCCGCCTCGCCCTCGAGGCCCCTTGCGGGGCGCCTCAGAATGAGGCTCCCTTGCAGTTGCAACCCGCTCCACCCATGAAAACATCTCCCTATTGCCAGACCGCCGCCGTGCCCCTATGGTCGCGCCGTTCTCAGGGCGGGGTGAAAGTCCCTACCGGCGGTATGCAGTTTCGATTGCGAGCCCGCGAGCGCCTTCTCTAGGGAAGGGTCAGCAGATCAGGTGAGATGCCTGAGCCGACGGTCATAGTCCGGATGAAAGAGAACGTGCGATGCCGCTGCCCTCCCGGGCTGGCGGCGGATGCTCGTGATCGCCTTGGGTGACGTGTCTGTACGCCAAAGGAGATGACTATGACACCCACCCGTTATGCCTTCGTCAAAGCCGGCTGGCACGCCGATATCGTCGACCGTGCGCTCGAAGGTTTCCAACAGCTTGTTCCCGCCGAGCAGATCGACGTGTTCGATGTTCCAGGCGCCTTCGAAATGCCGCTGCTGTCGCGAGATCTTGCCGCCTCCGGCCGTTATGCCGCCGTCATCGCCGCCGCCTTCGTCGTCGATGGCGGGATCTACCGCCACGAATTCGTCGCCCAGGCAGTGGTCGATGGCCTGATGCGCGCCGGCATGGATACCGGCGTGCCGGTTCTGTCGGTCTCGCTGACGCCGCATCATTATCAGGAAACCGAGCATCACACGCAGATCTACCGCGCCCATTTCGTCGAGAAGGGCCGCGAGGCGGCGCGCGCCGCTCTCATGATCGGCAAAACGCGCTCCGCTCTTGCGGCATAGAAGCCCGCGTCACAGGCGGCGGGATAGGCCCGCCGTCTTCTCCCAACAGAAGAATTGATTCGACGCCCCACCCGCGCTGTGGTCCACTCGACCCCGACATGTATCGCCATTCTTAATGCGTCCAGACCTTGAGGGAGCTGAAGATGAGCAATGCAATGCACAGTGAATCCCCAACCGAATCCACGACGACTCGACCGCTCGACACCAAGCTCGAAGTGGTCGTCATCCCCGTTTCCGACGTCGACCGCGCCAAACGCTTCTACGAGAGCCTGGGCTGGAGGCTCGACGCCGATTTCGCCAATGATGCCGATTTCCGGGTAATCCAGTTTACCCCGCCGGGCTCCGGCTGCGCGATCATCTTCGGCAGCAATGTCACCGCCGCCGCCCCCGGCTCCGCGCAGGGGCTCTACCTCATCGTCTCCGACATCGAGGAGGCGCGACGCGATCTCGTCGCCCGTGGCGTCGAGGTGGGCGAGATCTTCCACGACGCATCAGGCGTCTATGCCGGCAAGGATGAGCCCTATCTCTTCGGACGCCTGCGCATCGCTGGCCGCGACCCCGAGCAACGCAGCTACCGCTCCTTCGCCTCGTTCAGGGATCCCGACGGCAACGGCTGGCTCTTTCAGGAAGTCACCACTCGTCTGCCCGGCCGCATTGACTCCGACCAGACCGCCTTCTCCACCTCGAGCGACCTCGCAGCCGCGCTCCGCCGCGCCGCGCAAGCCCACGGCGAACACGAGAAGCGAAACGGCGGCAAATACGACGATAACTGGCCCGATTGGTACGCGGAATACATGGTCAGCGAGCAGGCCGGCAAGGCGTTGCCGCTTTAGGTGACGGCAGGCGCAGGGAGCACCCGCCTCGCTGGAGGACGCGGGATGTTTGTCGCTTCCTTCACCGGCAGGAGAAAGGGGGTGCCACACGGCATCTCCTCCCATCCCCAGGACCCGCAGCGCCCCGCCCAAACCACCAATTCACCGATCAAATATATCCCGCCACAGCTTTTCGCCGATCATACAATCCGCCGTCGGCGCCTCGCCGGCGACCCTCACCGT
This sequence comes from Rhizobium sp. MHM7A, assembly GCF_005862215.1. Lineage (NCBI taxonomy): Bacteria > Pseudomonadati > Pseudomonadota > Alphaproteobacteria > Hyphomicrobiales > Rhizobiaceae > Rhizobium > Rhizobium sp. MHM7A. Next base: position 631,494 of record NZ_VCHT01000002.1, on the reverse strand, counting down.
CACCGGCGGGGGCAGGCCGCTGATCTCCAGCACCAGCTTGCGGCGCACAGCGATGGCGAAATCCTCGATCTTGTGGACCGGCAGCACAAAAGCGCCGGGGCCGCCGATCACGCAATCGGCGTAGTATTTGTCAAGCCCGCCCTGCGCATCGGAGGGCCGCAGCATAATGGCGAGGCCGTTGATGATCATGCCTGATGCCACCGCCTTGTCGCGGGCGGGAGTGACGGGATCGCCGGAATTGTTCGGGCCGTCGCCGGAAACGTCGATCACCTCACGCCGGCCACGAAAGGGACCGGCGGTGATCATGCTGGCGCCGTGGTCGATTGCGGTCGAGATCGATGTGCGCCTTTGCGTGGCGATCGGCCGGGCATCGAGCTTGTCGGCGAAGGCGATCGCATCCACTTCGGACTCGATCACCTGCCAGTCGATCATCGAATCCTGGACGACATACCCCGCCCATTCGAAATAACTGATGGCGATGCGACCAGTGAGCCCGCTCTTGACCGCATCGATAAATTCCTTGTGCTTGAGCGCCTCGACATAACCTTGGCGCTGAATGCTGATCTCCTCGAAATCCATCGACCGCGAGGTGTCGACGGCAAGCACCAGCGTCACGTCGACCTCGTTTCCGCCGACGCCCGCCGCCGGAACAACGCCGGAAAGACCCATGAGCACCGCAAGTGTCGTCGTCAGCATCGGCAAATCCCCGCGCCATCAGGCGAAGGAACTGTAACACAGCTTGGCCTGCGCAGGACGCCCGGCAAAGAGCGAGGCTTCAATTTTCGGTGATATCAGGAGTGTCCGGCCTGCCCGCCAAGGCTCCGGCCTTGCGCTCTGTACCCGCGGTTGCCGTGCTAGGACGGCCTAAAAGATCGAGCTGAAACTGGTTCTTGAGGTCGAGGAAGGCGGCATGCTCCAACGCTCCCCATCCTGGTGCGTAGCCCGTGAGGGCGAAGTCTCGAAGGGCGCTCGGCGCTGCTCCTTGCATCCATCGACCGCCGGCACAGCCGCCTCGCCCTTCGAGGCTCTTGGAGGTCACCTCGGGGGCGAGGCTCTCGCGAGGAACCAACGCTCCCCTCACCCCGCAATCAACAGCAGCACATAGGCGATCACGCTCACCATCAGCCCGCGAAACGCTAAGGTGACGCAGCGGTATTTGTTGCGGGCGATGGCGGAGAGGATATTGGCGTTTTCGAAGTACTGGTCGAAGAGGTAGCGCTCGTCCCGGCGAAGAGCGGCCTCGAAGAACATGTCGCGATGTTTCGGCCAGGCCCCCCAGAACAGCGAGGTCGAGGTGCCGAGACGCCGCGGCAGCACGACGAGAATCGCCGACAGGATGGAAAAAACCGAGGCGGCCGCCAGCAGGCCGGAAAACAGCACGCTGCCCGACGTGCTGTCGGTATAGCGCGCCAGGCTGAACACCGCCCTCACCTCGCTGGAGCTCACCAGAAAGGCGAGCATGAAAGTAAAGATATAGGCCGCCTTCTGATCGGATATCTTGATCTGATCATAAAATATGTCGTTGATTTTCTTGATGTGGTCGAAATACTCGGCGCTGACGTCCCCGCTCGTCGGATTGCTCAGCATAACCTCAGTGGCATTTTCAAATTCGCTCACGTGAATACTCCACCTGAAAAGTGTTTCCCTGATATTACACTTCGCGATGAAAGCAAGAACACGTGTGCAACATGCTTGACTTTTCCTCTCTACACCGACAAAGGGGAAGCGGGGTACGGGGTCGAGGACATGCGGAGTTATTCCAGTAACATCTGTCGCGTCGGGCTGGCGCTTGCGTTTGGCGTGCCCAATTTTGGGCTGCCGGCGATGGCCGATCCCGTGCCGCGCGCCACGCCGGTCGCAGGCTCGGTTATCGCTCGCAAGACCGGCGAGGAAGTCCGCTTCATCGAAGTGTCGGACTGGCGCGTTGTCGACATCAACCAGGATCTTCTGACCGGCGACGTGCTGCGCACTAATGCCAACGGCCAGCTCGCCATCGTCTTTTCCGATCACACCCAAGTCCGCCTCGGCCGTAATTCCTCGCTGCAGGTCAAGAAGATGGCGGCGAGCGGCGATACGGTGCTCAACCTCCAATCCGGCACCATCTGGGCGCGCGCCGAGCGCGGCGGCCAGGGCCTGACGGTGGAGACACCGGCCGCCGCAGCCGCGATCCGCGGCACCGACTGGACGATGACAGTCGAGGGCGCCAAGACCTCGATGATCGTGCTGGAAGGCCGGGTGGCGCTCAGCAACCCGCAGGGCAGCGTCGAGGTGAGCGAGGGCGAAGGCGCGGTCGCCACCATCGGCCAGGCGCCGACCAAGATCATCAGCGTCAATCCCGATGACCGCGAACAGATGCTCTTCTATCTGGACCTGCGCGACGGCTTCGACCTGATGCCGACATCGCCGCTGCGGGCCGACCGCATGGCCGCGGAGCGCCGCCGCCTGCTGGCGCTGCAGCCGGAGCGGCGCACGACTGAAGACTGGCTGCAACTGGCCGAAGTGCAGAGCGCCTTTGACGGACGCCAAGCCGCGGCCGCAACGCTGCAGAATGTCCGCGGCCGAAAGCTGACGGTGGCTCAGCAGGCGCGTGTCGACCTGATCGACGCCACCATCGCCGGATCCGAAAAACGCTACGGCGATGCCGTCAAGCTCTTCAACAAGGCCCTGCCGCATCTCGACCCGACACGCCGCAACATGGCGCAATATGGAGGCTATTTCGCCCGGTCATTGGCCGATCCCGCCCATGCCGAACAGCCGCCGGCCAACGCGACCGGCCCCTATGGCGCGCTCATGCAAGCCTATACGACAGGCTTCCTGAAAAACCCGCGCGCAGCGATCGAGATCATCAGGAAAGCGGAACAGCACTATCCCGATGATCCGACGCTTCCGGCGGTCCGCGCCCAGCTGGCGCAGCTGACAGATGACCGCGAGCAGATGAAGGAAGCGATAGAACGCTCGCTGGCGCTGGACCCTGACCATCCGATGGCGCTATCCGCCCGCGCGAGTTACAAGGCGGTCTATCAGAGCGACATGAACGGCGCGCTCGCAGATCTGAACCGCGCCATAGCCCTTGCCCCGGGCGGGTCAGGTACGCTGAATTCGCTCGGCCTGCTGCAAAGCTCGCGCGATGCCAATGGCGAGGCGGAAGAGGCTTTCAAGAAGGCGATCGAGCTCGATCCGCAGGACCCGCTGCTGCACGCGAACCTTGCGATCCTCTATCTCGACCAGGGCCGGATGAAGGAAGCCAAGCGCGAGATCGACACGGCGATCGCCCTTGATCCATCCTTCGATCTCGCCTTGCTCGCCCGCGGCCGCTACTACCTGCAAATTGGCGAGCGCGAAAAGGCGTTGCAGGACCTGCTCGCGGCCAGCACAGCCAATCCAGCGCACTCGCAGTCGCAACTGATGCTCGCCGCCGCTCACTACGAAAAAGGCGATCGCATCCCTTCACAGCAGGCGCTCGATAACGCCGACCGGCTCGACAAGAACGACCCGGCTATCTCGGCGTTTCGCACGGCCGTCGATATCGACGATTACGACGCCGACGGCGCGATCCGCAATGCGCAGGAATATCTGCGCCGTTCTCGCGCTCGCGGCGGCGATTACAGCTCGCTTGGCGCCAATGCGAGCGCCGGCTCGACGCTCAACAACGCCTTCCGCCTGCAGGGCCTGGATGCCTGGGGCCGCTATTACGGCGATGCCGTCTTCAATCCGTTTGAGGGCACCGGCTATATCGACCAGGCGATCAAGGGCAGCATCTTTCCTTTCGCCAACGCGACGAGCTTCAGCGACGACAATATCATCCAGAACCGTGGCAACGCCTCGAGCTACTCGTCCTTCATCCAGGGCCTGCTGCTCTCTCCGCATATGCTGTCGGGCCGTTCGCGCTCGGCAACGCTGTTCGACGTGCCGTTCATCGAAGGCTCCCTCGGCGGCGGCATCAACAGCGTCGACGGCCATACCAGACGTATCGGCGAAGCCGATATCCAGGGCTATTCCAACGAAACGATCCCGATCAGCTTCTATGGCAATCTGACCTGGGAAGAGCTGGCGCTCGATCGCGATTATCGGGATTTCGGCGGCGTTCAGACTGATAACAAGCTGCTGAGCGCCAATGGTTATCTCACCGCGACCGTCACGCCTGATGATCGCGTGGTGGCCTTTGTCAACCACGGCAAGAATGATGGCTCACTGAGCGCATTATCGTCAAATACCGCGTTCATGGAACTCGTGTTCGGCGTGCGTTTCCCGCTGCCTCTCTACACAACGCAGGAGACCGTCGCCGAAACCACATATGCCGGCGTCGGCTGGAGCCACACGTTTGCGTATGAAAACGTGTTGAACGGAGCACTGCTTTATTCTGGAAGCAAATCGGATACGAACAACGCGCTTGATGTCGACGTGGACCCACTGTTTTTCCGGACAGGCGTTCCCTTCATCATTCCCTTTAGCGACGTCACCCAAGAGACCGAATCCCAAACCTATATCGGCGCTCTGAGCCATTCCATAGGCGCCGGACCTTTGACATTTCGCTACGGTATCGAAGGCGGCTGGATGGATGTCAGCAGCACGGTCGATACGACGCTCTTGGTTTTGACAGCTCCTCGCGATCACACCGAGAACACCATCGATATCGGCCGTGCTTATGTCGATGTGCTGCACGAGATCACGCCCGATCTTAAAGGCGAATACGCGTTGTTCGCCACGCATCTCGAGGGCGACGGCATTGACATCAGCCGGCTGGAGCCGCGCTTCGGCCTTGCCTGGACGCCGATTCAAAACCACTGGCTGCGTGCCGCCTTCATGCGGCAAAGCTTTGATACCACCGTGCCAACCCTTGCTCCGATCGGCATACTCGGACTGCAGGCCAATCAGTTTTCCACCAATCCGCAAGGCTATACGGATACGATCGCCCTTCAGTGGGATGCCGAATGGACCGACCGATTCTTCACATCGGTCGAATACCAGCATCAGGAACTGCATGATTTCTCGGTCGATTTTCCGCTGATCTCGCTTCCCTCCGATACCAGCCTGCCGATCTCGCGCGCCAGGATCGATCGCGCTGCCGTCACTGCCAACGTCGTGCTCGGCCATGGTTTCGGACTTTCGGCCACCTACGCCTATATGGATTCGGAAAACCGCGATCCGCTTGAGCCGATCTATGGCGGCCCTCTTCCCTTCATCCCGCAGAATTCCGGGCAGATTGCATTGACCTGGGTCAACGAAGCCAAGGTCAAGACAACGCTGGCCGCCAACTATATCGGCGAGCGCGACGGCGATCGGTTCGGCACGAAGCTCGACGATTACTGGAGCCTCGACGCCCACCTGGTCTGGGAGCCGTTCGATAAGCGCATCGAGCTGGAGGCGGCCGCCTATAACCTGCTCGACGAAGACTTCGAGATCACGCCCGGCGTGCCCGGCTGGGGCCGCGCTTTCAAGGGCACGCTCAAAGTCCGCTTCTGATGCGGACGCAGGAGAAGGCCCGCCAGGCAAGGCAGACCGGCAGCCGCCAATTGAGGCTGCTCGTGCTTTCGCTAACGACGCTGGTCGCCATCTCGTTTCTGTCGCGCCTGCCCGCCTGGTCTTTGCTGGAGCTCAGAAGTTTCGACTATCTTTCGACCGTGGACGATCCGCGCCCACCGCCCGGCGGACCCGTCATCGTCGCAATCGACGAACCCTCGCTGGCCGATATCAACGCGCAATGGCCCTGGCCGCGCAGCCTGCATGCCGAGCTGATCAGACAGCTGCGCGCCGCCGGCGCCCGTGTCATCGGCCTCGACATCATCATGGCCGAGCCCTCGAACCCGGACAATGACGCGGCTATTACCAAAGCCGTCGGCCCCGATACTGTGCTGGCTGGGGACGAGACGCTGATCGAGACGCCGCAGGCCTCGCAGCTGATCCGCGCGACACCGCTGCCGCAGCTGACGGAAGCGGGCGCCGTCACCGGCATCGCCTCCATCGATCTCAGCGGCGACGGCATCTTCCGGCGCATTCCAGGATATGAGGACGGCTTTGCCGCCATGCTGGCGAAAGTCGCCGGCGTGGCTCCCGAAGTCCTTCCGGCCGGCACGCTCATCCAATCCTTCGGGCCGGCCCGCAGCTATCCCACGGTTTCCTATTATCAGGCGCTTGACCCGAAGGGCCTGCTGCCGCCGGATTTTTTCAAGGACCGTGTGGTACTGGTCGGCCTCAGCCTGCAGAATGCGCCCGCTATCGACAAGGGCGGCGTCGACGCCTTTGCGACGCCCTATACCGTCCATACCGGCAAGCTCGTTTCCGGCGTCGAGATCCAGGCGACGATCTATGACAATATCCGCCGGGGCCTGTCGATCGCCGAGGCCCGATTGCCGACGGTCGCCGCCTGCATCCTGATATCGGTGCTGCTGGCCGCCACGACCGTCTGGCGCTCGACCGGATGGCTGACGGTCGTGACCAGTGCCGCGGCCCTCCTCGCCTTCGCGGCCGTCAGCGCCGCCGGCATCCGGCTTGCCCATGTCTTCGTCTCGCCGCTCGGCCCGACGGTCGCCTATATCTCCGTCGTCTTCGGCCAGGCCGCCTTCGATTTTGCCGAGGAGCGCCGCAACAAGCGCCAGATCACCCGCGCCTTCGCCCAATACATATCGCCCGATCTGGTCAAACGCCTGTCGAACGACCCTTCGCAGCTGAAGCTCGGCGGCGAGCGGCGCACGCTCTCGGTGCTGTTCTCCGACGTGCGGGGCTTCACCACCATCGCCGAGACGCTGAAGGACGATCCGGAGCAGCTGACCGGACTGATCAACCGGCTGCTGACGCCGCTCTCCGATGTGGTGATGGATCATGGCGGTACGATCGACAAATATATGGGCGACTGCATCATGGCCTTCTGGAACGCGCCGCTCGACGATCCCGACCACGCGCTTCACGCCGTGCGCGCCTCGCTCGCCATGCAGGCGGCGATTTCGAGGCTGAACGGCGAGCTGGGGCGGGAGGCGGCCGAACTCGGCCGCAAGCCGCATATCCTCAAAATGGGTGTCGGCATCAACACCGGCGAATGCATCGTCGGCAATATGGGCTCGACCCGCCGCTTCGACTATTCCTGTCTCGGCGACAGCGTCAACCTCGCCTCGCGCCTCGAAGGCGCCTCGAAGAATTACGGCGTGGCACTGCTGCTCGGCGAAGAAACCGCAAGACTTGTCGCCAACACCTACACCGTGGTCGAACTTGACCGCATCATCGTCAAAGGCCGCACCGTCCCCTCGCCCGTCTTCACCGTTGTGCACAAGGCCGACGCCGAAGCGCTGGCCGCCCACCAGGCTTTCATCGAGACGAAATATGCCGCCACGCTTGTGCCGTCCGATCCGGTCTTTGACAGGCTTTCCGCTGATATCCCCGAGCTTGCCAATTATTATGCGATCGTGCGGGATGCGCTGACAGAAGGCGGGGAATGACGGCACAGCATTTCTCGCCAAGTCGGGCGCGGCACTCTCGAACGCTCTTAATCCTGAGGCACGAGTTCAAACCCCAGGGATGACACGCATCCCCTCCGCACATCCTCATTATACGGCAACCGCAACGTACAAGGATGAGGCTCGCTTGAGCGCTGCCGACATCCTCCAGATTGGCGGGAGGAGATCGTTATGCCGCCCGCAGCCTCGCAATCTCAGGTCCAACCACCGCGATGAACAGCCCGGGATCGCCGAAAGCCCTCGCCGAAAGCATCGCTCCATGAACCGAGGCCATCAGCATTTGCGCCTGCTCTTCCGGCTGCTTGTCCAGCCGGAACTGGCCCTGCTCGACTCCGGCCTGCAACACCGAGGTCAGCCATGCCGCCAGAGCATGGAAATGTGCTCGGACGCGTGAGCCGACCTCGTCCGGCAGCATCTGCATTTCGCTCGCGAGCATCGCGCAGACGCAGAAGGGCTGCGAGGCGTTCTCGATGCAGGAACGCCAGTAGTCGACGTAGAACTGCAGCTGATCGGCAGGGCTTGCTGCTTGCTCGCGTAGCGACTGCAAACCCGCCTCCGCCTGCTTGGTGTAGCGCTCCACCAGCACCGCGACCAGCTCGGCCTTCGCAGGAAAATGATGGTGGATGCTGGCCTTCCGGATGCCGATCGAATCCGAGATGTCGGCATAGCTGAAGCCGTTATAGCCGCCCGCCACGATGAGCGACTGGGCGATATCGAGGATCTTGTCGGAGGTCGAAGCCATTGATTTCATAGCCACGCCTACCTTCTGGTAGGAAGACTGTCAAGTTCTGGCGCTTCGCTCTCCCTTCACAAGAAGGTGTCTGCTGACCGCATTGACTCAATTCAATCAGCCTGCCTACTAGTAGGTAGACAACACAAGGAACCTGTCTATGCAAACTCAGTCTTCCCACCAGTCCGACTGGCTGCGATCCTATTATTTCATCCGCGCCGCATTCTCGGTCATCTGGATTGCCGCCGCCATTGCATTTGCCGGACAGCCCGGCGCTGCGGCCCTTCTGCTGGTGATCTATCCGTTATGGGATGCGCTGGCCAATCTGCTCGACGCCCGGGTCAATGGCGGCCTGCGGGCCAACCCGCCGCAGACGCTGAACGTCGTGGTCAGCACGGTCACGGCGCTCGCCGTCATCATGGCACTCAGCAGGAGCACCCATGCCGTCCTCGCCGTCTTCGGGGCCTGGGCGATCCTCTCGGGCCTGTTGCAGCTCTACACCGGTGTGAGGCGCTGGCGCACCGAGGGCGCCCAATGGGTGATGATCCTGAGCGGCGCGCAATCCGCCCTTGCCGGCGGCTTCATGATCGGCCGATCGCTCGGCACGGCCACGCCGACGATCCTGGATATCGTGCCTTACGCAGGTTTCGGCGCATTCTACTTCCTGCTCTCCTCGATCTGCCTTGCAGTCGCAGCCTATCGCAAGGCGCATGCATAGGCGTTATCACGTCTCTGCGGCGGCAAACATGCCGCCGCAGAGGGCATTATCCGGCCCATTCAAGATCTCGGCGATGCAGGAGATTGCGGAAGACGATGACATTCTTTCGCGCTATGAAGGGTGATCACAGTCCGCGCCCATAGACCCAGAGGTCACTCCCCATGGCTTTGAAAGTTCTCTTCATTGGCGGCACCGGCCAGATTTCCTACCCCTGTGTCGAACGCGCCGTCGCCGCGGGCCACCATGTCAGCGTCTACAATCGCGGCTTGAGAGAAGCCGCCCTGCCCGCCGGTGTCACCTCGATCGTCGGGGAGCTGGGGTCGAGCGCCTATGCCGATCTCGCCAAGGCCAATTACGATGTCGTCTGCCAGTTCATCGCCTTCACGCCGGATCACGTCGCCCGGGACATCGAGGTCTTCACGGGCAATTGCGGCCAGTACATCTTCATCTCCTCGGCCTCGGTCTATGAAAAACCGCCGCGTCATTACGTGATCACCGAGGAGACGCCGGCGATCAATCCCTACTGGCCCTACAGCCAGGCCAAGATCGCCTGCGAGGAACTGCTGAAGAGATCCGATAATCTCGCCTGGACGATTATCCGCCCCAGCCACACCGTTCGCACCGGCCTGCCGATCATGATGGGCGACAGCGACATCATGGCGAGACGCATGCTGGACGGCGACCCCATCATCGTGGCGGGCGACGGCCACACGCCCTGGACGCTCACCCGCTCGATTGATCTCGCCGTGCCCTTTGTCGGCCTTTTCGGCAAGCAGGCGGCACTGAAAGAGATCTTCCACATCACCTCGGATCGCGCCCATATCTGGGACGATATCCAGAAGACCATCGCGAGATTGCTGGGCGTCGAGGCAAAGATCGTCCACGTGCCGACGGACACGCTGATCAAATACAATCCCGAATGGATCGGCCCCCTCCTCGGAGACAAGGCCTGGACTGCCATTTTCGACAATTCGAAGGTCAAGCGCGTGGCCGGAGACTTCACGTGCGCCGAGAGGCTGGATGAAATCCTGGCCGACCCGATCATGCATCTCAAGCAGCGGCTTGCCAAAAACCCACCACCGAGGGGTGAACTCGATGCGCTGATCGACAGGATCTGTGCTGAGCAAGGTGCTCTTGGTTAGGTTGCTCCGTTGGCGACTGGGCGTCCGCGATTGGTACAAAATTGCCGTGACGCTCCGACCGCTCGCAGCCCTTTGCTGCCGTTCGAGGTCGATCCGAGGAACGTGCGGTATGTGCTAGAATGCGGGTCGCGGTGTGATCGAACCAGAATTCGCGCGACCGAGAGCCGACGTTGTGCTCTTCGAAGGGGAGACGAGAACGATGCCGACAACACAGCAACCCAGTCTAATAGTTCGACAGAAATCCCCACCGAACATCGAGTTTCCGTTTGCGTCGCTCTCCGATTGGCTGATCCCAACCGAGCAGTTCTTCGTGCGAAATCATTTCCCCTCACCTGACCTCGATGCGCGAGACTGGAGATTGCGCGTTGGGGGGGCGGTGGAGCAGCCGATCGAACTTGACCTCGACAGCATCAAGGCGATGCGGAGCACGACTTTCAACGCCGTCGTCGAGTGCGCAGGGAACGGGCGCGTCTACTATGTGCCGCCGAGGGAGGGGTTGCAGTGGCAGAACGGAGCCGTCGGCAATGCCGCGTGGACAGGTGTTCTTCTGCGCGAGATATTGGAAATAGCGGGCGTTAAGCGAACCGCATGTGAGGTTCTGCTCGCAGGCGCCGACAGCGGCGTCGTCGACACGAACAAGAAAACGGCTTCTCCCGGCCCCATCGCTTTTGCCCGCAGTTTACCGCTTGAGAAGGCCATCGCTGACAGCACGATCCTTGCCTATTCGATGAACGAGGAGCCGTTGACGCGCGATCACGGCTACCCGCTACGCGCGGTCGTGGGTGGCTGGTTCGGCATGGCTTGGGTCAAGTGGATTACTGATATCACCGTTGTGGAGCAACCGTTCCTTGGCTACTGGCAGGCGCGCGACTATTTCCGTTGGGAGCGCAACCTCGGGGAACCCAGGCTGGTCCCCCTTGCGGAGATGGAGGTCAAAGCGCAGATCGCGCGTCCCGTCCAGGGGGCGCATCTCATCGTCGGCCAGCCGTACCGGATTTTCGGAGCCGCCTGGAGCGGAGAGGCTGCTGTCCGGCAGGTGCAGGTCTGCACTGGAGATGGCAGTGGCTGGCGCGAGGCAAGGCTCCTCGAAACGGAACGTCCCTTTGCATGGCGCTTGTGGGAGTACATGTGGACCCCTGAAGAAGTGGGGCGATATGTACTGCGATGTCGCGCGATCGATGGGGCGGGGTGCGTGCAGCCCGACCTCCAGCGTTCCGACTGCGAGAGCTACGCGGCCAATTGGATCATTCCGGTGGAGGTTACGGTCGTTCCCGAGCCAAAGACGTACGAGGAGGAATTCGTGATCTGATCACCCGCATGGGGCGGAATGGCGGCTTTTGGCGCAAAGCGGCCGAGGCTCGTCGGCGATCGGTCCCAAGCAGCCGGCGCTCAGTTCTTGAGAAATGCTGCGTTTTAATCCTCGCTGGCCGGCCGACGCTGAACGACGTCTTGCGCATGAGGCGAAGTGCAGCCGCCTTCATCTGTCCACCCCTCGGGAATTGTGGCATAACGGGGCCATGGCGATACATGTCTTGGCGGTCCATCGCGACACGGTCGGGACGGAACAGGCGGCGGGCGGTTCGCTTGCAGGCGCCTATTCCGTGGGGGTTTTCTGCTGGCTGCTGTCGGCCGGTGTCTATATCGCCGCGAAATGGGTTTCTTCGGAGATGCCGCCCTGGGCGCTTTGCTTCTGGCGCGTTCTGATCGCCTGGGCGATCCTGATGCCGATCGTGCACCGGCATTTCGGCGCCATGGTGACACTCGCGCGGGCTCGCGGCCTCGAGCTGCTCGCCATCGGCGGCATGGGGCTTGCGATCTGCCAGGGGCTGATCTTTGTCGGCCTCGAACATGCCGATGCCACGACCGCCGGTATCATCATCGCCCTGATCCCGATCATCACCATGATTCTTGCCCGTTTCATTCTGGCTGAGCCGATGGGACGCTGGCAGGTGATCGGCTCGATCGTCGCCTTTCTCGGGATCGTGGTCATCATCGTCAAGGGCAGCCCGACGGCGCTCCTGCGTCTCGACCTTAATCCGGGAGAGCTGTGGATCGTCGCTGGCGCGTTCTGTTTCAGCCTCTATACCGTCCTGCTCCGTCGGGCGAAATTCGATCTGAACCGCCTTGCGCTCCTGGTTCTCCTCCTTGGGGCGGCGGCGTTAACGGCGCTGCCTTTCTACCTGTTTGAGCTTGTCTCCGACGAGCGCTCGACACTGAATGCCAGCGGCCTTATCGCGCTCGGCTATGTCGCGATCCCGGGCGGCGCGGTGATGTATTATCTCTTCAATCGCAGCATCGAGGCCCTGGGTGCAGCGCGCGCGGGCGTGCTGCTTTACATCCAGACGGTCTTTATCGCCGTGCTCGCCTACCTGTTCCTCGGCGAACAGCTGCAACGCTATCATCTCGAAGGCGCGGTACTCATCATCGCCGGCCTGCTTCTCATCATCTTGCTGAGGCCCGCGACCAGCGCGGAGACGACCAAAGCCTGAGGACGAGCGGAATGGCATCCCAGTGACCGCTTCTGGCGCCGCAGCCATCCGTCCTCGCGTCCTCTCGCGAGGCACGTCACCTCCCCCCCAAGCGGGGAGAGGGTCACGGTGAGGGGCAATCACGGCGTTCTCCAAGGCTCCTCATGCTGAGACGCGCTGCCCGAGAGGGCGGAGCCTCGAAGCATCGCTCAAACGTCCTTCGGGGCAACTCAGGATGAAGCTTTCTTGAGCACTCGCACCTATTCCGACCGCCGCGCCGCCACCGGAGCCTCCTGCCTGAAGCCATCGAAACAGCGCCCGCCGTGCAAGTCGAGCTCCCGGTCGGCCAAGGCAAGGAATCGGGCGCAGTTACCCTGTACCGCCAACCTGAACGCAGCGTCGAATTCCGCAGCTAGTTGCGCATCGAGTTTCGTGATGAGGCGCGGCGCCCATTTGCCGCGGCCGGTCCATGCGCCGCGCCCGAGCAGGATCAGGTCGGCCAGCTTCTAGTAGAGAAGAGCTGAAATAGCGCCGATCTCTTCGGGCGGGCGGGCGCCGCGCAGATCGTCGGCGAGATCCGTGACCTGATAGCGCAGCATATCGTAGCTTGGGCCGTCGAGAGGTTTCGGCCCTGCCGCCAGCACTTTCGCTGCCTTTGCCTGGATGGCGCGGGCGTGCTCGATATTAGGCCCCACGATGCTGCCCGTCGCGACCATATTGACCATGACCGGATAGCCGCTCTCTGCGTCTGCATGGAGATAATGCGCCAGCGTTTGGGGATCGTGGACGAAGGCCTCGACCGGAAAACGGTCTTCAGTGAAGGACTCCCGCCAAGCTCTTTCGAGTGACGGGAAGACGACGACCAGATCGATATCCGAAAACGCGGTCCCCTCGCCGCGCATGATGGAACCGGCGACATAGGCGAAGGCCGCCCCGGCATAGCGGCTGGCGAAGGAGCGGCCGGCGGCGGCGAGCGCCCGCTTGGCAAGCATCTGTTTCTGAAGTTCGTCCACGATCTCGTCCTCGAATGCGGGAGACGAGCGACAACAAAAAACCCGCTCGTTCCGGCGGGTTGGTGTCTTCTGCTATGAACGGACTTCAGTTCACGCGTCTGCCACCCACCGCCAAATGGTGGTCGTAGACGTCGTGGATGCTGCGAAAATCCTGTCCATGGACACGAGGTTATCGTTCGCCGGCAACAGCGTCAATCTGTCAAGCACGCTTCCCCGCCGCACTGTTTTCCGTCTAAGATGCGCGCAAAGACTCGTTGAACAGGAAGCCCCCATGCCCCATCCCGCCACCGTCGTTCCGCGTCCCGCACCGGTTTTGCTGCCGGTCGAAGGCAGCGACGAGCGCTTTCCGGTGCGCCGCGTCTATTGCGTCGGGCGCAATTATGCCGATCACGCGATCGAGATGGGGCACGATCCCTCTCGCGAACCGCCCTTCTTCTTCCAGAAGAACCCCGACAATCTGCTGCCGGCTGGCAACCCTTTCCCTTACCCGCCGCTGTCGATCGACGTGCATTACGAAGTGGAATGCGTGTTGGCCCTGAAATCGGGCGGCGCGAACATTGAGGCCGCGGATGCGCTCGACTGCATATACGGCTATGCCGTCGGAATCGATTTTACCCGGCGCGACCTGCAGGCTGAGGCCAAGAAGCTCGGCCGTCCCTGGGAGCTCGCCAAGGCATTCGAACATTCCGCGCCCGTCTCCGCCATCGTGCCGGCAAGCCGCGTCGGCCATCCCGCAAACGGCCGGATATGGCTGGAGCAGAACGGCAGGCGCGCCCAGGACGGCGACCTCAACCAAATGATCTGGAAGGCGCCGGAAATCATCGCCGAACTGTCGAAGCTCTTCATACTGGCGCCCGGCGACGTGATCATGACCGGCACGCCGGCCGGCGTCGGCGCGGTTGCGAGGGGCGACCGCATCACCTGCGGCATCGAGGGTGTCGCGACGCTGTCGGTCGAGGTCATCTGAGCGGAGGATATCATGCCGATCTATGCCCTTGGCGGACTGACCCCGAAACTGCCGCCCGCCGGCCTCCATTGGATCGCGCCGGATGCGCATGTGATCGGAGATGTCGAGCTCGGCGAGAATGTCGGCATCTGGTTCGGATCGGTGCTGCGCGGCGATAATGAGAGGATCACCATCGGCGCCGGCACCAACATCCAGGAAGGTGTTATGGCCCATACCGACATGGGCTTCCCGCTGACGACGGGCAAAGGCTGCACCATCGGCCACCACGCCATCCTCCACGGCTGCACGCTCGGCGACAACGTGTTGATCGGCATGGGCGCCACCATCCTGAACGGCGCCAAGATCGGCAACAACTGCCTCGTCGGCGCCAATGCGCTGGTGACGGAGGGCAAGGAATTCCCCGACAATTCCCTGATCGTCGGAGCGCCCGCCCGTGTGGTGCGGGTGCTGGATGAGAAGGCTGTCGAAGGCATCCGCCGCTCGGCGGATAATTATGTGGCGAACTGGCAGCGGTTTGCGCGGGATCTCAGGGTGATTGGGTGATTGACGGCGCCTCTTCCAGGAAAAATATGCCTTTGGCTTGCGCTCAAGGCGTTCGTCGCTAAGGCACGAAGCGCAAGCTGGGGGGCAAGTAACCGGACGCATTACGGCCACACCCACGCCCTCACCAAATTCTCGGAATCCACCGCCAGCGCACCCGCGCCACATACTCCTCATATCCCGTAAGCCCCTTGCGCAACTCCGCCTCCTCTCCCAGCGTCCGGCCGAAAAGCACGGCAATGAGCAGCCCCACCGGGATCAGTGCGTAAAGCGAGCCGAGCGACAGCGCCATTCCGGAAGCAAGCACAATGGCGAACGCATAGCCCGGGTGGCGGATGACGGCGTAGGGCCCGCTGTCGATAACCTGGTGGTCGCGGTCGGTCTGGATGCGCACCGTTGGCTCGAAATGCCGGTTTACCGATTGCGCCCAGGTCAGGCCCAGATATCCCACGGACGTCAGGAGATAGCCGAGGAGAACGACCCAATCGGGCTGCGGCGCCCAATGGAAGCGCCCGTCGTCGAACGCACCGACCGGAAGAATGGCCGCAAAGAGAATGATCGTCAGCGTCGCGACGACGGCGTCCCAGCGCTTGGTTCCCTTTTGATATCGGCTGCGTGCCGCAAACAGCTCCGGATTCGTCCGCCAGATCCAGACGATCGCGATTGCAGTCAGTGCGAGGAAGAGGCCGAGAAAGATCCAGCCGCGCGGCCAAGCGAGCGTGCCGGCAGGCCAGAACAGCACGACGACCATCACTGCGACGGTTATGGCGAGCGATCCAAGCGGCGGAGCTGCCGCAAAGGATCGACCGGGCCGGCTGCGTTCCTGTGTCATGACCGTTTTCCTACTTCACCGGGCAAGCGCCCTCTGCCGAAAGCGGCCGCAAAAGTCTGACAGTCCTGCGTCTGATGTAGGAAGTGGGACGCGCGTAACAACCGTGCCAACGCGGCAAATGAATTCCGCCTCCCAAAGCAGATGTCATTGTTTTTCGCGGCTGTCTTACCGGAGACTGCGGCTGCTGCAGCATCGGATAATGTTGAAAGGCCGCTCTATTCGGCCGCTTCCAGAAACTGGTTCTCTCCCGAAGAAGCGGCTAGCGCCCGAACCTTGGCTTCCGTCTTGGCGATCAACTGATAGAATTCGTCCTGCGCCTCGACATCCAGCTGAATGACGGCATTGACGTCATCGGGCGTATCGCAAACGAAGGCGACCGCCGAAATGGGGCAAATGCCGCCGGGGTAGCGTTTACCGGTCCCTGTGTAGGCACGACGGCCCCAGCGTTCGGAATAAACCGTTTCTTCCCGATCGAGATGCAGGATCGTGCCTTTACAGGCGGTCACGATGGCCGCCTTTCCGTATGCGAACCAATGATAGTTCAGCTTACGGAGAATATATTTGCCAGTGATGTCTTCTCCAGCCAGTTCGGCAGGGTCTTCTATCATTCTGATCATGACGGCATCCTCAACGTCTGCGCAATATCCTTCAAGTCTGGTTGCGCAGCAAGTCGAAAAACGCTGCTTTTGGAGGGACTTAGTCACAAAGTGTTTCCGATTCTTACATCATGCACGCAATGGACAGTCCGTCCGCCACACAATTCTTCGTCGAATTTGCCGCAGCCTGCACGTTCTTGAGACTTTGTTGAGGAAAACGAGCCGACCGCCGCCGGCAACAAAACGACCATACGGCATTCGCCGGCGCATTGCCGTGATGTGAGTGCAAGCGATCAGCGCCCGCCCGCAAGCTGAGCTTCAATCGCCACCTTGTCCAGCACCGACCACACTTCGCTGATTTTGCCGCCGCGGAATTCGTAGATCACGTTTTCACCGAACGACAGTCGCTTGCCGTTCACATCGAGGCCGAGGAACCTTCCCTTTGGTGTGCACTCAAAACCGAGCCGGCCCGCCACGTAAGGCGGGTCGCAGACAAGCAACAGAACATTGAAGTAAAGATCCGGAATCTCGTTGAAATCCCGCTCCAGCATGGCGGTGTAACCCGACAGCCCAAGCCGTCGCCCGTTATGGATTGCGTCGTCCGCGACGAACTGCCCGAGATTCAGCCAGTCCTGTCTGTTGAGGCAGGCGATGTAGCCGCGATAGAGGTCCGCAAGTTCGGTTTTCGTCATGGGTTTGTCCGGGCTTGGCAACAGCTCCGCAGTCAAGATAGCGCGGCAATCCGTGCCCGCCAGCGCACCACGCGGCCCTCATCTCACTCACGCCGCACAAGCCTCACACAGACCGCGGATCTCGATGGTCGTTTTCTCCGGCTTGAACTTCTGCCCGCGCACCCAGCCCATCAGCCGGTGGTCGACCTCATGGTCGTGGAACTCCATCACTTGGCCGCAGCTTTCGCAGATGGCGAAGGCGACGATGCCGTGGCTGTGGCAGTCGTCGTCGGGATGGGCGCAGGCGACGAAGGAATTGATGCTTTCCAGCCGGTGCACGACGCCATATTCAAGCAGCTTTTCAAGCGCCCTGTAGACCTGCAGCGGCGCTCGAAAACCGTGGTCGCGCAGCTTGTCGAGGATGGTATAGGCGCTGAGCGGCCCCTCGGCCTTTTCGAGCACCTCGAAGACCAGCGACTGGTTCTTGGTAAGCTGCGGTGTTGTCATGAGCTTTGTCCTTGCATGACCGCGCGGCGCCTGAGGGGAAGCAGGCTGAGAATGAAGAGGATCAGCGCCGCGACCACGATCGACGGGCCTGACGGCGTGTCATAGGTGAGCGAGCCGAACAAGCCGCCGACGACTGCGGCCGCCCCGATCAGCGAGGCGAGCACCGCCATGATCTCCGGCGTCGATGAGAAGCGGCGCGCCGTCGCAGCCGGGATGATCAGCAGCGAAGTGATCAGCATGATGCCGACGATCTTCATCGCGATGGCGATAACGACAGCCATCAAGAGCATGAAGAAGAGCCGCGCCCGCTCGGGCTTCAGCCCTTCCGCCTCGGCAAGCTCGGCGTTGACGGTCGAAGCCAGCAGCGGCCGCCAGAGCCAGGCGATCGCGACGAGCACGAAAACCCCGCCGCCCCAGATCAGCGCGATATCGGTCGAGGAGACGGCGAGGATATCGCCGAACAGAAAGGCGACGAGATCGACCCGCACCCAACTCATGAAGGCGACCATGACGAGACCGATCGCCAGCGTCGCGTGCGAGAGGATGCCGAGCAGCGCATCCGCCGACAGCGCCTGGCGCTTCTGCAGGAAGAGCAGCAGCACCGACACGAGGGCGGCGACGGCAAAGACGGCCAGCGTCAGGTTGAGTTCGAAGAGCAGGGACAGCGCCACGCCGAGCAGCGCCGAATGGGCAATCGTATCGCCGAAATAGGCCATGCGTCGCCAGATGATGAAGCAGCCGAGCGGCCCGGTCGTCAAAGCCAGCCCGACGCCGGCAAGGATGGCGCGCACGAAGAAATCGTCAAACATGGCGGCCCTCCCCGCTACGGGAATGAGCGTGTTCATGTGCGTGATCGTGTCCGTGATGGCCGTCATGAGTGTGCCCATGTCCGTGCCCGTGTCCGTGCCCATGATCATGGTCATGGGCGTGATGCCCGTCTTCCGGATGGCAATGATCGGTGACGGACCCGTCCGCATGCAGCACGCGCCCATCCGGCAGGTGCGTATGATCGTGGTGATGACTGTAGACGGCGAGCGTCTGGGCTGCTCGGCTGCCGAACAGGCGCACATATTCCGGGCTGCGGCTGACAGCCTCGGGCGTGCCGCGGCAGCAGACATGGCCGTTGAGGCAGATCACCGTGTCGGTCTCGGCCATGACGACGTGAAGATCGTGCGAGATGAGCAGGATGCCGCAGCCGCTGGCGTTGCGGATCGATTTGATCAGGTCGTAAAGCGCGATCTCGCCGGAGAAATCTACCCCCTGCACCGGCTCGTCGAGCACCAGCAGGTCGGGTTTGCGCGCAATCGCCCGGGCCATCAGCGCCCGCTGGAACTCGCCTCCGGAGAGGTGCTGCACTTCGGCGCCGATCATATGGGCGATGCCGGCGGCTTCGAGCGCTGCCTGCATGTCGCGCTCCGGCAGCGGGCCGGTCAGGGTCATCAGCCGGCGCACCGAGAGCGGCAGCGTCCAATCGATCGCAAGCTTCTGCGGGACATAGCTGACCTTGAGGCCGGCCTTGCGCTCCACCCTACCCTCATCGGGCCTCAATACGCCGATTGCCGTCTTCGCACTCGTCGATTTTCCTGAGCCGTTCGGCCCGATCAGCGTAACGATCTCGCCGCGCGAGACGGAAAAATCGACGCCGCGCACCAGCCAGCGGCCGTCGCGCAGGACGCCGACATTCTCAAGCGAAACCAGCCGTTCGCCCTTCGTATTTGCGGGAGAGAGCATCAAATTTTCCGAAAGTCCTGTTGCGTCCTGCTATCGCACACGTTATAGCATAACGCAATTGATGTAATAACATAACAACTGCAATTCAAGCGGAGCATATGATGAAACGCGCCTTGAGGCCTGACCTGAACAACCTGGCCCTCAAAATGCCGGCTGCCCTCGCCATCGCGGCCCTTACCATCCCCAGCCTCCTTTTTGCCGGCACGATGCGGGCGGCAGATGCGCCTGTCGTCGTCACCTCGATCAAGCCGATCCATTCACTGGTTTCGGCAATCATGCAGGGCGTCGGCGAGCCGGAGTTGATCGTCGATGGCGGCGCCTCCCCGCACACCTACAGCATGAAGCCCTCGAATGCGCGGGCCCTGCAGGAGGCCAAGGTCGTCTTCTGGGTCGGGCCGAACCTGGAGGCTTTCCTGGAAAAGCCGCTCGAGGCGTTGGGCTCGAACGCCAGCGTCATCGAACTCGACAATGCGCCTGGCCTGACCAAGCTGCCCTTCCGCAAAGGCGGCGCCTTCGAGCCGCACGATGACGCCGAACATGAAAGCGCCTCTCCGGAGCATGAGCATGCCTCCGGAGATGAGCATGGTCACGACCATGCCGCTGAGCCCGGCCATGCCGCTGAGCCCGGCGGTGATAGCGGCCATGCGCATCATGATGACGATGAAGAGCACCAGCACGGCCATAGCGCCTTCGACACGCATCTCTGGCTCGACCCGACGAATGCGAAGGCGATGGCTGCCGTGATTACCACGACTCTGGTCGCCGCCGACCCTGCCAACGCGCTGACCTATCAAGCCAATGCCAAGGTGCTTGATGACAGGCTGACGGCGCTGGACAAGGAGATTGCCGCCACCGTCGCCCCTGTCAAGGACAAGCCCTTCGTCGTCTTCCACGACGCTTACCAGTACTTCGAACACCGCTACGGGATCCGTGTCGCGGGTTCGATCACCGTCAGCCCGGAAACCATTCCCGGCGCCGAGCGTGTCTCGGAAATCCACCGCAAGGTCGGCGAACTCGGCGCAACCTGCGTCTTTGCCGAACCGCAATTCGAACCGCGCCTCGTCAAGGTGGTCATCGAGGGTACGAGCGCCAGGTCCGGCGTTCTGGACCCGGAAGCGGCGACGCTCAAAGCCGGTCCCGACCTCTATTTCACCCTCATGCGCGGCATCGCCGACAGCATGAAGGCCTGCCTCTCCGGCGCTTGATCACCGAAGTGCACTAGATTTCGGAAAATCACGCACCACCGCAGATGTTCGGAGCGCCTTCATCCCGGCAGACGGCGCTCCGGGGAGAGCTAAGGCGGAAAGAGGTTGATGACCCCGTTCCGCCTTTTTCGGCACTATGCATGTAATGATATAACATATACAACAACGAGGCTTCCATGGACAAGAGACTTCCAGTCACCGTGCTCTCCGGCTTTCTGGGCGCTGGCAAGACGACCCTTCTCAATCATGTGCTTGCCAATCGCGAAGGCCTGCGCGTTGCCGTCATCGTCAACGACATGAGCGAGGTGAACATCGACGCCGCACTGGTGCGCGATGGCGGCGCCAATCTCTCGCGCACCGAGGAGCAACTGGTCGAGATGACCAATGGCTGCATCTGCTGCACGCTACGCGACGACCTATTGAAGGAGGTGCGGGACCTCGCCGATCAGGGCCGCTTCGATTACCTGCTGATCGAATCCACAGGCATCGCCGAGCCCCTGCCCGTCGCCACCACTTTCGAATTCCGCGACAAGAACGGCCGGAGCCTTTCCGATGTCGCGAGGCTGGACACGATGGTGACCGTTGTGGACGCCGCTAATCTGCTCGCCGACTACGCCTCGGCTGATTTTCTCGCCGACCGCGGCGAAACGGCGGGCGACGAAGATAATAGGACCATCGTCGACCTGCTGGTCGAACAGATCGAATTCGCCGACGTCGTTGTGCTGAACAAGATCGGCACGGCAAGCGAGGAGGCCCGCGACGCCGCGCGCAAGATCATCATCGGCCTCAATCCGGATGCGAAGCTGATCGAGGTCGATTTCGGCCGGGTGCCGCTCGCCCAGGTGCTCGGCACCGGCCGCTTCGACATCGAGAGGTCAGAGACCCATCCGCTGTGGTACAAGGAGCTGCACGGCTTCCGCGAGCACGTGCCGGAGACCGAGGAATATGGTATCCGCTCCTTCGTCTACCGCGAGAAACGGCCCTTCCATCCGGCAAAATTGCAAGCCTTTCTCGATCGGACATGGCCGGGTGTAGTGCGCGCCAAAGGCTTCTTCTGGCTCGCGACCCGCCCGCATCATGTCGGCGAGATCAGCCAGGCGGGCGCCCTCGTGCGCACCGGCAAGATGGGCCTGTGGTGGGCGGCCGTCCCACGCGAACAGTGGCCGCAGGAGCCGGGCTTCCTCGGCGCCATCGGCCCCTATCTCGATCCGGTCTGGGGCGATCGCCGCCAGGAAATCGTCTTCATCGGCGCCGATCCGATGGACGAGGCCTGGATCAGGGGGGAGCTCGATGCCTGTTTGGTGGAAAGCCAGGCCTTCACACCCGAACGCTGGCGCAACCTGCCCGATCCCTTCGCCAGCTGGAGCAGGCAGGCGGCATGAGGGCGACGGCAATCAAAACCTATCGCTGCGTCTGCACGGATGCGATCCGTTGCTACCGATCGATGGGCTGCATCCGTTGACGCATAAGGCAGAGGATGAGACGCCAGGCAAAGCCAGAGGCATTCTCAACGTCATCGGAGAGCGGATCATGCCGTTGCTTCGGCGGGAATAACACGAGAAATGCTTTCGGTGGAACGAAGCGGGCGGAGGATGGAGATCACCGGCAAACGGCACCTCCCGTACAAGTGGTTGATTCAGCCGAACCGCCGCCGCCCACCCTCATCCTTGTGCTCGTCACAGGGATCGAGAGCTGGATTCCTGTGCACGCATAGGAAAGAGGAGTCTGGAGAGACGTCGCCAAACCTTTCTCGAAAGCGAAAGGGCGACCGGAAGCCGCCCCTCCTCCAATCACCATCAAAGCCCGGCAATAATGCTGGAAATGACGCCGCTGAGTAATGAAATCCGTAGCGTGCGCCGGAAGGTTTATACTTCAGATTAACCTATACGCATCCAGGCCGAAGTTCCTGGGATTCCGCTCGCGGGCCGCGTTCGGCATCGTACGCGCGGCATTTGATTGGAGAGCGGATTCGATTTCCAAGGAATTTTAGCGCAGATTTCAGGATAGGAAGCGTCTGCAAACGCTACTCGCAGGCTCGTTCGAGGCAACCATGGCACAATGGAGGAAACCATGTCCGGCATCAGCATGCGCTACATCGTCGACGACGTTGACGCAGCCGTGGATTTTTACAGGCAGCATCTCGGCTTCGCCCTCGCGTTTCGCCCTGCGCCCACCTTCGCCATCTTGACCAGGGACGGCTTTCGCCTGCTCGTCAGTGGCATGACGGGACCAGGCGGAGCGCCCCAGGCTATGCCAGATGGACGAAAGCCGGAGCCTGGCGGATGGAATCGGATGCAAATCGAAGTCGAGGACCTTGAGGCGGAGGTCGGCAGGTTGCGCCAGGCGGGCGCACGATTTCGCAATGAGATCGTACAGGGAATGGGCGGGAAGCAGATCCTGCTCGAAGATCCGGCCGGAAACCCGATAGAGCTCTTCGAAGCGCCAAAGGAATAACCGAGGTGAGCTTACCTTCTCGACAGCGTTGTTCCACCAGGATTCCAATGACGATCGCCCGATATGGACGTTGCTCCTGTCAACAATGGCGGCTGCGCCTTGCCAGCATTGTGCGAGCGTGTAGTTTCGGACTCGCGTCAATTCAGAGGTAGGCACAACATGTCCGAATCCGCGGGCGGGCTCCTCGACTATGTCGGGATACTAGCCGTATTCTTTCTCGTCGCCGCCAATGGCTTCTTCGTCGCCGCCGAATTCGCACTCGTGTCGATGAGGCGCAGCCGTGTCGCCGAGCTCGTCACGGCAGGGCGCATGAACGCCTCGGCCCTTCAGCGCGCCGTTGACAATCTCGACTCCAATCTCGCCGCCACCCAGCTCGGCATTACCATCTCCTCACTGGCGCTGGGCTGGGTCGGCGAGCCCGCACTTGCCCACCTGATAGAACCGCTGCTCTCTTGGCTGCCCGAGCCGTGGGCGACGACCGGGGCGCATACGGTCGCCATCGTCATCGCCTTCGTCATCATCACCGCGCTGCATATCGTGCTTGGCGAACTCGCTCCCAAGAGCCTGGCTCTTCAGCGCAGCGAAGCCACCTCGCTTGCCGTCGTGCGCCCGCTCGGCCTTTTCCTCGTGCTGTTCAAACCGGCAATCTTCACGCTGAACGGCCTCGGCAATCTGGTACTCAAAGCCGTCGGGCTTCGTGCGGGAGCCGGTGAATCCTCCTTCCACTCACCGCAGGAGCTGAAGCTCCTGGTCGCCGAGAGCCAGGAGGCCGGTCTTCTGAACCAGGTGCAGCAGCAGCTCGTCGAGCGGGTATTCAACATCGGCGAGAGGCCAATCTCCGACATCATGACGCCCCGTCTCGACATCGAATGGTTCGATGCCGACGACAGCGAGGCGGAGATCCTGAAGACGATCCGGGAATGCAGCCATGAACAGCTGCTGGTCGCCCGCGGCTCGATCGACGAGCCGATCGGCATGGTATTGAAGAAGGATCTTCTCGACCAGGTCCTCGACGGCGGCAAGGTCAGACCGCTGGAGGTGATCAAGCAGCCTCTGGTGCTGCACGAGGGTACGAAGGTGGTCCGCGTCATCGACAGCTTCAAGGCGTCCCCCGTGCGCCTCGCCATCGTCGTCGACGAATATGGCAGTCTCGAGGGCATCGTCACCCAGACCGACCTGCTCGAAGCTATCGCCGGCGATCTGCCGGGCGCCGACGAGAAGCCCGACATCGTCGTTCGGGAAGACGGTTCGCTGCTGATCGACGCGATGATGCCAGCCTTCGATGCCTTCGAGCGTCTGGGCCTCAAGGATCGACCTGACGCCGATTTCCATACCCTCGCTGGCTTTGCACTGCATCAACTCCAGCATATCCCCGAAGCAGGCGAAACCTTCCTGTTCGAAGGCTGGCGCTTCGAGGTGATGGACATGGACGGCATGCGCATCGACAAGATGCTTGCAACGCGCGTCCCCGCCGAGGGAGCAGAGGCCTGATCAATTCATTGCCAACGTCCAGAGCATTCCGACAGCAGCGCAGCTAAGCAGGGTCGCAATGACGGAGGCCCTGAATCGGAAGATCGCGATCGCGGCGGCAATTGACAGCGCCATTGCCGCCGGCACGGCCGATTGCAGTACGGGAGTGTCGAGCCACAGCCCCCCAAGGCGAATGACGGCGACCTCGGCGAACAGCGTGTGCAGGCCGAACCAGATTGCCAGGTTGAGAATGACCCCAACCACGGCCGCCGTTATCGCCGACATCGCACCGGCCAGAGCGACATTGCCGCGCAGATTTTCGATGAACGGCGCGCCGAGAAAGATCCAGAGAAAACAGGGCACGAAGGTCACCCATGTCGTCAGTATGGCCGCAAGCGTGGCGGCGAGCATAGGATCCAGCGATCCGGGATCGCGGTAGGCGCCCATAAAGCCGACGAACTGGACTACCATGATCAACGGCCCCGGTGTCGTTTCGGCCATGCCGAGACCATCAAGCATCTCCCCCGGTCTCAGCCAGCCGAAATGCTGCACGGCTTCTTGCGCGACATAGGCAAGGACGGCATAGGCTCCGCCGAACGTCACGACAGCCATTTTGCTGAAGAACAGGGAGATCTCGGTGAAGACACTGTCTGCTCCAAGGGCTGCGTAGAGCGCAACGACAGGAATGAGCCAGAGGGCAAGCAGGATGGCCGACATACGCAATGACCAGGGTAGATTCGGGCGAGCATGAGCCGGAATATCCTCGCCCAGCGCCGAGTCGGCATCCGACAGCACCGGCCCACCGCCCGCCCCGTGCCCTCCTCCGGTTCTGAAGGCGGCAAGCTCGAATCTGCCGCCGAAATAGCCGACGATACCGGCTGAGAGCACGATCAGCGGGAACGGCACATGAAGAAAGAAGATGGCGACGAAGGCCGTGGCCGCAATCGCGATCATGACCTTGTTCCTCAATGCCCGCCCGCCGATGCGGATGACGGCCTGTACGACGACGGCAAGCACCGCCGCCTTCAGGCCGAAGAACAAGCCGGCAATGATGGCGACGTTGCCGTAGGCCGCATAGATGTAGCTGAGACCGAGGATCGAAAGAAATCCCGGCAGCACGAACAGAATGCCGGCAACCAGGCCGCCCAATGTCCGATGCATCAGCCAGCCGATATAGATGGCTAGCTGCTGGGCCTCGGGACCGGGAAGCAGCATGCAGTAGTTCAGCGCGTGCAGGAAGCGATGCTCGCCGATCCATCGCTTCTCGTCGACGATGATCCGGTGCATAACCGCAATCTGACCGGCCGGGCCGCCGAAGCTCAAGGCCGCGATCCGCAGCCAGACCCGGAAAGCCTCGCCGAACGAGACGCCGTGATGATGCTCTGAACCTGCGTGTTTCTCCGCCTTTTCACTGGTGGGCGCGTTTCCTGTCATCTCGACCATCTCATGCCCTCTTCTTCGGAATGGGCCAGTTGTGGTTTCCTCGGTCGCCTCGCGGCACCAGCGGAATAAGGCGTCGTGGAGAATCATGCCTGCCTCGAGCTGCTCCAGATCGTCGGAATACATCCTGGAGAGGCCGAGCGAAACGGCAAGCAGCCCGGGCGCCTCCGGCCCGAGATCGAGCCTCGCTGCAATCCTCGTCCGTGCGGACGTCGATGATGCAGGGCGTACCGCGTGTTCCGATGAGGCGGCTGAGCTTATCGGGAGATATTTCGAGAAATGACGGCATGACGCGTCCCTCCGTTGATCGGTTGTACCGGACGCGATTCTTCAGCATGCCGCCTCGTGGGGTGATCGCAACCCCAGAGCCAAAGCATTGGCAAACCGATCCCCTCCTGTCAAGAAAGATGCTTATACGACGGTTGTCCCTGCGTCCGTGGCCATGATGACTGTGTGACGACCGTGCCGCCCCCGGCAAAAATTCTCGTCCTCGATGGGACACCGGCCAACCCGGCACTGGAGCTTCTTGGCACCACGTCTCCTCCCCTCGTGCACTCGAATCCAGCCGTGGCGCGTCATCGCCCATCATCTTCGCCTTTTTCAAGGTTCAACCTGAAAAACGCAATCGAAACGGGCAGAACCTCGGAGCACGCGCCATCGCGCTGCTCCTTGCATCTACAGCCGCCAACACCTGTCTCGTTGCTCAATATCCCCACCGAACTCTCTTGCTTCGCGCTCGGTGGAAACCGCTGGGCGGCAAAAACCCCGTCAATACAAACGCTTCGGCCCCATAATGGAACAAAAGTCCAACTCGTCCATTTCTCTCACACCGAAAGAGGAGAAAGTACCATGACGTACGACCCCAATAATGCCAACGATCCGAACCGCCCGCTGAACCCGAACCTGGACCTGCGCACCACTCCGACTACGCGCAATAGCAATACGTGGGTTGTCTGGGTTGCTGCATTGGCCGTGATCGCTGTTGCTGCATTCGCCTATTCGCAGTGGAGCAGCACCCCCGGCACTTCGCCGGATACGACAGCCTCCACGACCCAGTCCGAGCCGGCCCCGGCCAAGCCGATCGCTCCGACCGATAACAGTGCAACGCCTGCTCCGGCACCTGCACCGGCCACACCGCCGGCCGCTCCTGCCCAGCAGTAACCGCTGCCGGTCGAAAGAAGCTGCGCTAGATGCCTCCTTGGCGTATCCGGCAGGACACGCCAAGGAGGATCTATGCATCAAGGACACTTTGGCTGGGGCGACATGTTTCTTAGAGCGACGCGTCCGGCACCAGCTTCTTTTCGACGGCCGGCTCTTGAAGAAGAGCAATCGGCACTTATTTAGAGATTATTAAATTTGTCTCTGACGGCTGACCACGGATGTACTGGCAGCCGTCATCGAGACAGATCGAGGAAGGTCGGTGCGAGTTTCGCCCGGCCTTTTTTTGTTTTCGTCACCGACGCCGAAATAGTCCGGCTACCCGCCGTTATTGCTCTTCTTGCTGTCGGACCTGGAGGAACAGCGGTCTCCGTTGCCGCAGGTGTTGTAGCAGCCGCCGGAATCGCGCTCCATCATGTAAGTATCGCGGCACGGGCCGGAGATCGGCACATGGCAGGCTCCACTAGCCGGACAATGCTTAGGCTCAAAGGCTAATTGGGAATTCTGTTGTAAAAGGACTGAGGATCGTAGACGCACTCATAGTCGAGGAGGCAGATCTTGCCGTCTGCATCTCTCACCCGCGCGGTGTCGTATTTGTCCCCCAGATTGCACCTTGCCGGCGGATAGCGAAAGCTGCGGCCGCCGAAGCCCATGCGGACGAATACCCGCTTGTCCTGCTGAATGACGCGTCTGAGTTCCGTGCAGCTGTGGTCCCTGGCATTGACTTCCACCGTCTCGGCGGCAAAGGCTACAGACGGAAACGATAGCACGACGGCCATAACGAGATTTTTCATGGACAACTCCTGAATGGGAGGGCTGAAGTAGGGCGGCCGGCCGAGACAGCCAGTAGCCAATCCAACTGCACCGCGCCGAGCAGCAATTCTTAGCCGCTGGATTGAAAAACGCCCTCGCCTCAACACGTGGTGCCGAGTTATGCGACTCCAAGCCAATCCGCAACCCAACTGTTGTTACCCTTATTGCCGCACGACGCGCACCGCAGCCTTGGCGTCAGTACGCCGATCATCGCACCGGTGCCGAACCGTCGCGCGAGCTCCGATTGATCGATCCAGCCTACGTGACGGCATGCCGCGCACCTTCCACCGAGGATGTCCTCCTTCTTGAGCTCGGCCAATGTCAGCCGACCTCCGGCATGCGGAAGCGTGGCCGCGCCTCCCTGTTTGGTGGAGGCCGATCTTGAAGACCCTCGTCGGCTGCCTTCGTTGACTGTGTAGCCGGTGTCCGCGCCAGGCCGTACAAGGTCGATGCCCTTCTGGTGCTTCATTGTAGGGGACGCTCTTTGCGGATTGCCGCGAGCGCGCGATTTTGCGCTCGCAGGACAGCAGCAGCCAGATCCCCGTCCGAATGCAGCCGGTTGGCTGCTACTTCGGTCTCACTGAAGGCGAGCTGCTCTGCCATGATATTTCCCTAGAAGTAGCCTCTGCATTCAAGCGAGCTCGTTCGTATTTTGTTCCCGCATCCCAAAGAGTCAAGAGAGCTGCCGCGGTGTCAGGGGAAAATATAAAGCGAGGCGGGGTCGTAGACGCAGGCGTAGTCAGGGACGCACTGCCTCCCCTCCGCATTGCGAAAACTCGCCGTGCTGCGCTTGTCGCCGCGGCTGCACTGCGCCGGCGGATAGCGAAAGCTGCGCCCGCCAAAGCCGACGCGAACAAAGGCCTTCTTACTTTGACGGATGATCTGGGCAATCTCGCCGCTGCTATGTGCGCTCGACTTGATTTCTATTCCCCCGCCAGCAAACGCCCGCCGACGGAAGCAACAAGGCAACGCCGAAGATGACACTTTTCATGGAAACCTCCGGCTTCAAAAAGGGAGATAGCGCAAGCCATCAGCGCGGCCAGCGTCGATCACGGCAACCGTTCGGGAACAGTTCCATCAAACCGGAAAATCCGATCCGAATTCAAATAGACGAGCTTTATCAAGGAGAATGGTGGGTGATGTAGGGCTCGAACCTACGACCCGCTGATTAAGAGTCAGCTGCTCTACCAACTGAGCTAATCACCCGTTCGCGCTTGGCTGCGCGGTGTGACGGGGCGTATAAACAGGATCGGCTAGCTTGTCCAGCGCATTGGCGAAAATTATTTGGTTAATCTCAAATTTTTTCCGCAAGCGCGAAATGCGGCATGTAATCCTGAGAATCGGAACCGATTTCCGGAGGGATTATGCGCCTATTCAAAGCGATAGCGCGTCCTGCCAGATGCACTGCCCCCATCAAATTAGAGGTCAAGTGTGCCGCTCGCCAGCCGCACCGCCTGGCCGCCGATCCGCGCGTTGGAAATCGTCCCGCCTTCGACATCGATATGCAGGTGGATGAACGACGGGCGGCCCATCTCGACGCCTTGCTCGATCATGATCGGGTGGTGCCCGTCCGTCAGCCGGTCAAAATGGCGGATAGCGCCCGAGAGTGCGGCGGCCGCGGAGCCAGTGGCCGGATCCTCGACAATGCCCATGCCGCTGGCGAACATGCGCGCATGAAACTTCGCCACGTGGTTGACCCCGCCACGGCAATAGACGTAGGCCGAGGCAAGCGCGCCGTCGACGAAAGGCACGATCTTTTCCCAAAGCTGCGGATCGAAGTCTACCCGCTGCGCCGTGCCGACATCGTGCACTGGGATGAGCAGAAACGGAACGCCGGCGCTCCAGACCGAAGGGACGTGATTTTCGAAGCCGATTTCGGTGATCTTCAACGACAGCGCATCCGCGATACCGAGCTTGTCCAGCGGCATGACGGCCTGCTGTGATTTACGCGGCAGGTCAAATTCGGCAAAACTGGCCTCGCCCTCGCGAAGCCGCACCGCGCACCGCACCGGCCCGACATTTTCCTCAAGCACCATAACCAGATCGAGCGCCGCTGCGCCGTGAGCCCGCTCGGCCAGCGCCACGGCGGTGCCGACTGTGGGATGGCCGGCAAAGGGCAGCTCGCGGCCCGGCGTAAAGATTCTGAGTTTCGCCGCATAGGCGGGATTGGTTGAAGGCTGCACGAAAACCGTCTCGGAGAGATTGATCTCCCGGGTAATCGCCTGCATTGCTTCGTCGCTGAGATTGTCGCCGTCGAAGATCACCGCCAGCGGGTTGCCCGCAAGCTTTCGATCGGTGAACACGTCATAGACGCTGTAGCTTCGCGCCACATCGGCCTCCTTGAATCGATCCTCGCGCCGCCAACCTGCCCGACCAAGCGACCGAGTGCAAGGCGCTAACTCGGGTAAGAACAACCCATCTCCGACAGGAGAGGTCGGCAGTCCGCAATTTGTGCGGGATCGTTAATGAAAATCGATTTCGTTTTCGCGGCGCCGGCGGGATTCAAAAAGCCACGTTAAGGCCTGCCCTTCGGCGCTCCGGCCATCGGCCGCGCGCGCTCTCAGGATGAGGAGCGGTGGAGAATGCCGCGCCAACACTTGAAGCCCCTCAGGATAACGGTATTGGAAAAAGGCGCGACCTCTGCGACCTCATCCTGACGCGCCGAAAGCGGCCTCGAAGGTGCGTCGCCGGCCTCCGATTGTGCCCTATGCGCCACTCTTTCCGAAATACCAGTCAATCACCGGCAGCATGGAGATGTTATAGGGATAGGCGTCACGATCGGCCGAACGGATCGCCACCGCACCCGCGATTTCCTTGTCTTCAGCAACCAGCATGTGGGCTTCGATCCGCTCGACAATCTCGTCGGCCGTAAGGTCGAAGCGGAACAGCCTGAGCAGCGTCACGGTACGCCTGGCGTGGCTGGCGAAGAGGCCCTGCCCCGCCACGGAATCGGAAAGATCGAGGCCGGTCTCCTCGAGAACCTCGCGGCGCATGTTGGCCTCGATGTCGCAGCGCCCGTCAACGACATCCTCAGGCTCCAGCGAGCCCGCGGCAAAATAGACCTGGCCAGGATTGGCGGTGTGCGCACCCATTCGGATCGCCACCAGCGCGCCGTCGGAACTTTCGAGCACCGGATAGGCGAAGATATGCAGTCCGCCTTGGCGCTGGGGCTGCCGGCGCCAGTACATGAAGGCGGAAAAGGGCGTGACGTAGCCCTCACCTGAAATCCCCTCCTTGCCGAATGATAGCCGCTCCAGGAAGATCAGGCGCCCGTCGAAGAGCGCGGGATTGGCGGTGGTCTCCCTCACCCAGTTCTCACGGATCGCCGTTTCCTCGGCGGCGACGAAGGGATGGGTGCCGGGCAGGACGCGGAGATCCACGCCGGCGATCGGGAAGACCGTAGCTTCCGGCGGCCACCCGGCGAAATCATCTGAAAAATCACTGCTTGGAAAATTTATGTTCAAATTCGTTTTCATGGGAGATCCAGTGTCATGACGACGGGGCAATGGTCGGAGGCCTTCGGCCGGTCCCAGCCGGTACGGGGATAACGCTCCACCTCCTGCCCCGACGGGAAGATGGTGCGGTAGGGTTGGCCGTTGCGGATAATCTGAGGCAGGCGGCCGGCACTATGCGCGGCAAGAGCCGGCGAAAGCCAGATATAATCGAGCTGGCAGAGATGCTGCTCCTGCGGCCCGCGCGCGTGATAGAGCGTCCAGCGATCGAGGGGCTGACGACGGCGTACGACGTTTTCCGCAAATCCGTCATGGCTGAAGACATCAAGTGCGCTTTCGCCCTCGTCCCGATGCTCAAACCGGTAGTCGGTACCGCGGCGACCGATGACGTCGACCCGTTCCTGATAATCGTTCATGTCGCCGCAGATGGCGAAGCTCTTCGAGGCTGTATGGCCGGCCCCAAAGCGGTCCTCGATGATGCGGCGCACGGCGCGCGCTTCGGCGCGGCGGAGCGGCATGGTCGACAGGCGCCCGTCCAACCCGTCGCGCGGATTGCCCATCGATTTGAAATGCACGACATAGAGCGAGAGCGGCCGGCCGCCGATCAGCAGATCGAGCTCCAGGCAATCGCGCTTGAAGATCTTGTCGTCGATGCGGTTGGTAAGCGCCAGTTCCTCGTCGAAGAGATCGAAATCGCGATAGGTCGTCATCGCATGGCTTCTTATATCCCTGAGCTCGATCTTCTGGCCGTCGCGCGTTTCCTCGCGCATCAGGACGGCGACATCGATGCCGCGGCTGTCATTGCCTTCCACCAGGAATTTCTGCCGGTAGCCGTTACCGACCATGCGGAAGAGATAGCCGTATTCGAACGCCTGCAGGGCGGCCATGTTGTCGATTTCCTGCAGGCAGAGAATATCGGCATCCGCATCGGCAATCGCGAGCGCCGTCATCTGCCGGGTGTCGTCGGTCGCCGCAATCACCCGCGCCTGCTCGAGCTGCTGATAGACGCCCTCGCTGTTCACCTCGAAAAGCTTGATGACGCGATCCTGGCGCAGCTGGTTGCGGAAGCCGGTGAAATCGAAACGGGTCAGCAGATTTTCGACGTTGAAGGTGGCGAGGCGAAGCGACATGGAATGAGTCCGGTTGCGGGCGCTACCTTAACCAGCAGAAGCGGCAGGAAAAGATAGCGCGGCTAAAAAAGTGCAGACAGCCCAGGCTTTTGAAGCCGAAAGCGACCAACTGCGATTGGATGGCCGACATTCTCCCACGGGCCTCGGATAGTTTGCCGCGGACGGCTATGGCCAATTCGCACGCGGGGGCATTTCATGAAACGAATTCTTGGATCGCTTGCAGTTCTGACGCTCCTTGCCGGCGCCGGCACTGCGCTCGCCGACACCTATAGCACCATCGCCTATTCGCCGTCATAAGGCGCCACCGGCTGGTCCTATGCCTATGGCAACAGAGGCGCCGCCAAACCGTCGCGAGGCGCAATCGCGACGACAGCGCAAATGACTGCCGCATCGCCATCTGGTTTCGCAACGGCTGCGCCGCGGTCGCCGTCGGCTATCGCGGCGGCTGGGGCTCCGGCTGGGGTTACGACCGCCCAGCGCCAAGCGATCAGCAGCTGCAACAGGCAGACCGGCGGCTGCCGCATCATCCGCTGGCAGTGCTGGAACGGGGAATAAGCCGACGTGGTCTGAAAACGACCGCGGCCATAGCAGCAAAGTCCTGTGCAGAAGTCCTTAATAAGGCCCATGCTTCCGGGGGCTCTTGACCGCTTGTTCTGACTCTACTGTAAATCGCACCCACCATAATGAGACTTCGTGTCGCCCCTTTCCGTAATCGAAATAATCCACCGGTAGACCAGCCGCGAGCTTAGCATCCGCCACGGCCTTTCGTTCCGCCATGCATGAGTTATCGAGCATTAAAGCAACTTTTTCCGGATCTTTGTTTGAAACAAGATACGATTTTGTGGATCGCTCCAAGCACTTGCCCAATGCCCCCGCGGCTGACCCGACGCGGCGTATCTCCGGGGTGTCATAGGGTGAAGTAGCACACGACGCTAGAGCCGTTACACCACTCAGAATAATGCCCGTATATCGCAATCTTATCCCCTGCTCACATTGAAGTTGAGTCTCAGCGTTGCCTCGCTGCCACTGAGCCTATGTTTCAACACCCGCAATCGAAGGTCATCGCTCAAGACCGTGCCATCCTCCGCAGCTCCAAAGTGGATTTTGAATCAGCTTCGACCTGCGCGGTTACTTCGCAATCGACTCATAGAAGCTAGAAAATATTCAACCGATTGGCGATTAGAAACAAGATCCTGGACCCTTTCAACCCTATATTGTTGAGCTTCAACCGTATCAACGCAGAAGCCAAGCCTTCCTCCATCACAGGCGCCAGCCGGCGCGGATAACGACACGTACGGTCTCGCCGGTCTCGACGACGACGCGGCTGTAGGCGCGCAGCGTCTGGCCGTTGCCGAGCGTCAGTTTGACGGCGTAGCGCTCGCCCTCGAAAAGCACGGATTCGACGGTCGCGAGCGCCCCCTCGCCGCCGATGATCACATCCTCCGGCCGCACGAGAATATCGGCACCATCGGTATTGGCGGCTTGAAGCGCATCCAGCAGCTCGTCCCACTCCAACTGGCGTTCGCCACCTATCACCGGCAGCGTCAGGATCGCGCCGCGCCCGATCAGCCCGCCGACGATGCGCCCTTCCGGCCTCGCATAGATCTCGGCTGGCGGCGCCACCTGCAGCAGCCGCCCCTCGGACATGACGGCGACGTCGGTCGCCAGCGCCATCGCCTCGCTCTGGTCGTGGGTGACATAGATCATCGTCGCGCCGGAGCGCTGGTGGAACTCGCGGAAGGTCTCCTCCATCTCCTGTTTCAGGTGACGGTCGAGATTAGCGAGCGGTTCGTCGAGCAGCACGACGTCGGGCGATGTCACCAGGCAGCGGGCGAGCGCCACGCGCTGGCGCTGGCCGCCGGAGAGATCGGCCGGCCGGCGTGCAGCGTAATCGGCGAGCCGCACGGTAGCGAGCGCCTCGCCGACCTTAGCCCGGTAAGCCGCGCCCGAAATGCCGCGCACCTTCAGGGGATAGCCGACATTGTCGGCGACGCTCATATGCGGCCAGAGCGCGTAGGACTGGAAGACCATCGCCATCTTGCGCTTCTCCGGCGGCAGCGACTGAGCGGCATCGGCAAGCAACCGCTCGCCGAGATGGATGGAGCCGTCGGAGGGCGTCTCGAAGCCGGCGATCATGCGCAGCACCGTTGTCTTGCCGCAGCCGGAAGGCCCGAGCAGCGCCAGGAAGCCGCCCTCGCGCACATCGAGCGAGAAATCGCTGACGGCGGCGCGACCGGTGCCGAAATCCTTGGCCACCCGGTTGAGGATCAGCTTCGCCATGGCACCACCCCTTTCGGCAGGCGTTTCGCCAGCAGCTCCAATAGCAGCATCATGGCGATCACCATAAGGACGATGAGCACCGAGAGCGCCGAGGCAAGGTCGGAGCTGCCGCTGTCGTCGAGATTATAGATGGCGACGCCGAGCGTCTGGGTTCCGGCCGACCAGAGCAGCGCGGAGATCGTCAGCTCATTGCAGGCGATCAGAAAGACGAGGATGACGGAAGCGCCGGCTGCGGGCGCAATCAGCGGTACGACGATGTCGAAAAGCCTGCGGAAGAAGCCGGCGCCCGAAAGCCGCGCCGCCTCCTCCAGCGCCGGATCGAGCTGGTGGAAGGCGCTGACGACGGGTTTCAGGCTGACGGCGAAGAAGGAGGAGAAATAGGCGATCAGGATGATCCAGATCGTCCCGTAGAGCGAGACGTTAAGGACGGGGATCGGTGCTGCGAAGACCAGAATGAAGGCAACCGCCACGACGATACCCGGCAGTGAATAGGGTATCTCGATCAGGCTGGCGACGATGCGAGAGACGGTATCTCTCCGTCGCGTCAGCTCATAGGCAGCAAGCACCGTCAGCAGAAGGAGACCAAGCGCGGCACCGCCGGCAAGCGAGAGCGAGTTGATGAAGGCCGTGCGAGTCACCGCCTGCCGAAACAGGATTTCCTCGAAGGCATGCAGCGACATGGTCTTGAAGGTGAGCGGCACACCATAGGCCGGCACCAGCGCGCCGGCGACAAGCGCGAAGAAGGGTGCGGCGAGCATGAAGAACAGGATCGCCCAGAGGAGCGGCGCCGCAAGGAAGCGCCAGGGGCCGAGCTCGAAGGCGGCACTTGCCCCCGACAGGCCGATGACGCGATAGTCGCGGCCTCTGAGCGCCCGGTCCTGGATCATCAGCCCTGCGACCGAGATCAGCGCAATGATGGCTGAGAGTACGGCGACATCGCCGAAAGTGCGGCTGGTGAAGGCTGAGAATTTGGTGAAGATGAGCGTCGGCAGCGTGAAGATCGAGGCCGGGATGCCGAGAATAGCAGGGATGCCGAAATTGCCGGTGCAAGAGACGAAGGAGATCGCCGCCCCGGCGATGATGCCCGGCAGCGACAGCGGGAGGATGATGTCGCGGAACACCCTGAGACTCGAGGCGCCGGAAAGCCTTGCGGCTTCCACGCCGTCGCGCGGCAGCGTCATCAGCCCGGCCCTGAGCGCCAGATAGACGAGAGGCGCATGCTGCACGCCATAGAGCAGCGCGATGCCGCCGACCGAATAGAGCGGCTGCGGCGCGCCGAGCGGCGGAGCGATCGCGAGTGCCTTCAGCAGTGGGCTCGACGGCCCCGACATCTGCACCCAAGCGAGCGCCGTCACTTGCGGCGGTATCATCATCGGCAGCACGAAGAAGAAACTCAGCAGGCCCTTGCCGCGGATGTCCGTCAGCGTCAGCAGGAAAGCGAACAGGCAGCCGACGGCAAGCGAAATGATCGTCCCGAGAATTGATGTAACGATGGTGTAATAAGTCGCCTGCCACAGCGCCGGATCCGCAAACACATCGATGACGCCGCCGCTGGCAAATGCCGCGATCCCTGCCATGGCAAGGCGGGCGAGCGGCAGCACGCTGAGGACGAAAACGGTAATGACGATAAAAGGAAACAGCCAGGCGGGCTGGCTGTTCCCTGATCTAACATAGCCTGGCATGAAGAGATCAGTTCGAGCCGTAGATGCCCGAGAAGGTCTTCAGATCCTGGTCGGTATTCTTCAGGGCTTCGGCCGCCTTGATCGGCAGAACCTTGATGGTATCCCGCGCCGGGAAACCTTCCGGCAGCTTCATGCCGTTGCGGGCCGGGATGTAGCCGAGCTTGAGGAAGCCTTCCTGGCCCTTTTCAGAGAGCACGTAATCGACGAACTTCTTGGCGGCCTCGGCATTCTTGCTGCTGGCGAGGATGCCGACCGGCTCGGTGACGGCGGAAACGCCTTCGCTCGGGAAGACGAACTCGACCGGCGCCCCCTTGGCCTTCTCGCGGATCGGCAGATAGTCGACGACCATGCCGTAGGCCTTCTCACCCAAGGCGACCGACTTCAGCACGGCACCGTTGCCGCCGGCAGCGATCGCGCCGTTTTCCGCGAGCGCCTTGTAATAGTCCCAGCCGAGGCCGGGAACGGCGGCAAGCGTCTGCGCGTGGATGAGCGCCGCGCCCGAAGCGAGCGGGCTCGGCATGGTGACTAGGCCCTTGGCCTCCGGCTTGGTCAGGTCCTTCCAGCTCGTCGGCTTCATCGCAGCTGAGGTGTTGTACATGATGCCGGTGGTGATCAGCTTGGTGGAATAATAATAACCGTCGGCATCATAGAGACGGGCGTCGTATTGCGCAGCTTCCGGCGACTTATAGGCAAGCAGCTTGCGCTCTTCCTTCAGACGCTCCAGCGTTACCATGTCAGCGATCAGGAGAAGATCGGCGACCGGGTTACCAGCCTGGATCTCGGCCTGCAGCTTGGCGATGATCTTCGGCGTGCCGTCGCGCACCCAGTCGACCTTGATATCGGGATTGGCGGCCATGAAGCCATCGACCGTCGCCTGCGCGTCTTCATTCGGCTGGCTGGTGTAGAGCACGAGGTTTGCGGCAAAAGCCGGAACGGCAAGCAGGCTCGCGGCAAGAAGGGCAGCGGCGGAAACGATCGTCTTCATGGGAGGGTCCTCGGGATTGCGTCACCCTCCCTTATTAGCGGTCGTTGACAGAGATGTGACAGGGCAGCCGCTGGTCCGCATGCTACGCCACGACATTTTTATCGACCGGTCGCGACCTCACCAGGGCTGCTGCGTCGGCATCACGAAAACCTCGGCGATATCCATGCGCGCCGGCGCCTGCAGCGCGAAGAGCACCGTCTCGGCGATGTCGTCGGCTTGCAGGAACTCCATCTGCTCCTTCAGCGCTTCCATCTGCTTGCGATAGTTGCCGTCGGAAATGTGTTCGAAGAGTTCCGATTCCACCGCGCCTGGCTGTACACAAGTCACGCGGATGTTGTGCTTCTTCGAAAGCTCTAGGCGCATGCCTTCCGAGATCGCCGTCACAGCATGCTTGGTGGCGCAATAGACGGCAAGACCCGGAAAGACCTTCCGGCCGGCAATTGACGAGGTATTGACGACATGTCCGGACCTCTGCCTGATCATATACGGCAGAACCGCAGCAGTCGTGTTCAGCAGCCCCTTGATGTTGACGTCGACCATGCGATGCCACTCCTCGGTTTTCAGCACCTCCAGATCCGAGATCGGCATCAGGCCGGCATTGTTGAAGAGGATGTCGATCGAGCCAAATGTGTCCGCGAGCTTTTCCGCGCCCGCCGTGACCGATGCCTGATCGATGACGTCCATTTCGACAGCGACGGCCTGGCCGCCATTTGTGACGATCTGCCGCTGGATCTCAGAGAGCCGGTCGAGCCGGCGGGCGGCCAGGCCGATCTTGGCTCCTGCCTTTGCGAGCCTCAGGGCGGTGGCAGCGCCAATACCGCTCGATGCACCGGTGACGAGAGCAACCTTACCTTCAATAGACATGTTCGCTTCCTTTTATATAGCCGCTCCGAACACGGAGCCGGTCTGTGTTGACGGAAGACAATCTAGGAAAGGCAGCCGGCGTTCTCGCTCGGGTCTTTGCGGTCGATGTCGCGATCTTGCGACAAACGTCAGCCGCCGCGATATTCCGATGGGGTGACGCCGACGACTTTGCGGAAGACGGTGGCGAAATGGCTGGGGCTGGAATAGCCGACGTCGAGGCCGATTTCGATGACGCTCCGGTCGGTTTCGCGAAGCAGCCTTCGCGCCTCCGCCATTCGCATCCGGATGAAATATTCCGAGGGCGAATATCCCGTCGATTGTTTGAAGACACGGCTGAAATGAAAGGGACTGAGCCCGACTTCGGCGGCGAGCGCTTCCAGGCTGAAAGCCTCGCCGATGCTCTTTCCCATGAGATCGATCACTCGACGAAGCTTGAATGCCGGTAAAGCAGCCCGGCGTTGCGATGGCATTTCCACATCGGCATAGCAACGCACCAGATGAACGGCGAGCGCCTGAGCGGCCCCCTGGACGAAAGTTTCGCTCGGCTGGCTCGCCTCGGTCAGTTCGCTGAGGATCAACTCGAGCAGATGATTGATCAGCGGGTCCCGCCCCGCCGATACGTCGCGCAGGCTAAGCCGGTCATGACTGATGGATAGAACCTCCTCAGCGGCCGCTTCGATCAGCGGCAGACCGAGATAGACATGCATCACCCGGAAGGGCTCTTCGGAATCAGAAGTCCAGCGCATCTCATATGGCGTCGCCGAGTTGGTGAGATAGAAGTCACCTTTATCGGCGCGGGCGGCCTGCCATTCGCCGGCGAATTCGCGCTCCTCTATTACAGCGGAGCCGGAAATGATCCAGACCAACAAGGGTTCGGCAACGGCGGGAACGATCAGCCCGTCCTCTCGTCCGCTGTGCGACAGCAGATGCACGAGCACGTTCTTCCATGCGGGCCCCTCGCTTCGCGAGAGAAGCCGGCCATGGATGTGGTCTTTAAGATTGTCGGCAGAGGTTCTGAGCATCCCGTCATTCTGCGGGAAGGTCGGCGATCTTTTCAAGCGCCCTAATCGACCTCGCGCCGCAGGAGCCGCCGGGAGCGGTCGGGCCACAGCACCTCCGCGCTGTGGCCTTGCGAGAGACGTTATTTTGCAGCCTCTTCGATGAGCTCCGCAACCTTCTGCGGCTGCGAGACCATCACGACGTGGGACGCGCCCTCGACCACGATGGTTCGCTTGGACCCTGCCCGCTCGGCCATGAAGTCCAGGGCCGCGGCCGGGATATTCTTGTCGCCGGTGCCGTAGACAAACCACGACGGCAGCT
Organism: Rhizobium sp. MHM7A; assembly: GCF_005862215.1. Taxonomy (NCBI): domain Bacteria; kingdom Pseudomonadati; phylum Pseudomonadota; class Alphaproteobacteria; order Hyphomicrobiales; family Rhizobiaceae; genus Rhizobium; species Rhizobium sp. MHM7A. The sequence continues at coordinate 591,878 of NZ_VCHT01000002.1, read as the reverse complement.
TCTTCCAGGCCGGCTCGCCGGATTTGTCGGTCAGCGCGGCCTCGGTGACCGGGCGCTGGCCGGCCGCCATCAGCGCCGCCTGTTCGGCCGGCACGTCGCTGGCGAACTGATCATGGAACTTTGCCTGGTCGATATAGAGATCAACGCCGCCGGTGCTAAGCTTTACCGGGGCTGCCAGCGCTCCGCTCAGCGTACCGCCCGGAAACTTGCCGGCGAGATCGGCAACCGATTCCCCGGCCTCCGGCGCGAAGGCCGCGACATAGACGAGCGACTTGACATTGTCATGGCCGTTGGCGGCGGTCGAGATCACCTGGCCTCCATAGGAATGGCCGACGAGGACCACGGGGCCGGCAATGCTGCCGACGACGTCGGAGACATAGGCAGCGTCATTGGCAACGCTGCGCAGCGGATTGGCGGCGGCCACGACCGGGAAGCCGTCCTTGCGCAGGATTTCAACGACGCCGTTCCAGCTGGACGAATCGGCAAAGGCGCCATGGACGAGGACGACGGTCGGCTTGGCCGGCTGGGCAACGGCAGCACCGGAGAACAGAGCGCCCGCCAGGGCGACGGCAGCAGCAAACTTGAACATTGGTCATTTCCTTTCGTCGGTTGAGTGTCAGAGGAGCCGAAGCGGGGTTGATGTGCTTTTCGGCTCTTAGGTTTGCCATTTAATTTGTAAGCAATTTCTTTGTACACGATCTATCTAGGCCATCCCTTCCGACGCGTCAATAGCTTGCAAACAGATCGCGCACAAATTATATTGAAGCCAAAGGAGAGCGTGATGAAAGACACCATATCGAATGATCTCGCCGCCGTGCCACAGATCGATGAAATGCTCTGCTTTTCAATCTATTCGGCCGGCCACGCCTTCAACCAGCTTTACCGTCCCCTGCTCGACGAATTGGATCTCACCTATCCGCAATTCCTCGTCATGACAGCTCTGTGGGCGCGTGACGATCGCACGGTGAAGGATCTCGGCGAGACGCTTTTCCTCGATTCCAGCACCCTCACCCCGCTGCTGAAGCGGCTGGAAAATGTCGGCCTCGTCACCCGCAACCGAAACCCTGCCGATGAGCGCCAGGTGCTTCTGCGCCTGACGAAGAAGGGACAGGCCCTCAAGAGCCGTGCCGGCCATGTGTTCGACTGCATCGGCAAGGCCGTCGGACTCGACGCCGAAACCGTGAACAAAATCCGCGATACAATCGCGTCGCTCCGCGACAACATTCACAAGAAGAACATGGACGAGAGCTGACGCGAGGCTCCACACGCCGGGCCGCCCCCACGCCGGAACGATTTCCGTCGACAAGCCGATCACATATTGTACGATCTGCCGCGCCCCAGCCCCGCGCAATTGATCTTAGCCTAGGGCGCCCGCAATCTCGCCGCCCCTCACGCAGGCGTGAACACGCCGCCATTGTGATTCTATCGCGTTGAGGTACGTCGATCCCGTTTCGATGAAGGAGGAGTTTCAATGGAATATCGTCTGCTCGGCCGTTCCGGCCTGAAGATTTCGACTGTGACCATGGGCACGATGACTTTCGGCGGCGTCGGCTGGGCGAAGATGGTCGGCGATCTCGGCGTCGCCGAGGCGAAGAAGATGATCGACATCTGCATCGACGCCGGCGTCAACCTGATCGACACCGCCAACGTCTATTCCTCAGGCGAATGCGAAAAAATCATCGGCGAGGCCCTCGCGGGAAAGCGGCCGCAGGGCGTGCTGCTCGCCACTAAGGCCCGGTTCGGCATGGGCGAAGGCCCAAACGACCGCGGCCTGTCGCGCTACCACCTGATCCGCGAATGCGAGGCAAGCCTGAAGCGCCTGAAGACCGATGTCATCGACCTTTACCAGGTGCATGAATGGGACGGCCAGACGCCTCTCGAAGAGACGATGGAGGCGCTTGATACCCTGATCCGGCACGGCAAGGTGCGTTATGTCGGCTGCTCGAACTATTCCGGCTGGCACATCATGAAGGCGCTCGGCATTGCCAACGAGCACCGCTACCAGCGCTTCGTAAGCCAGCAGATCCATTACACGCTGGAAGCGCGCGATGCCGAATACGAACTGCTGCCGATCTCGGTCGACCAGGGTCTCGGCGTGCTGGTCTGGAGCCCACTCGCCGGCGGCCTGCTTTCCGGCAAGCATCGCCGCAACCAGGCCGCGCCCGAAGGCACGCGCCAGTTCGCCGGCTGGACCGAACCGCCGATCCGCGACGAAAACCGCCTCTGGAACATCGTCGAGACGCTGGTGGCGATCGGCGACGAGCGCGGCGTTTCGGCCGCTCAAGTGGCGCTTGCCTGGCTGATCGGCCGCAAGGCCGTCACCTCCGTCATCATCGGCGGGCGCACCGAAGCCCAGTTCCGCGACAACATCGCCGCCGCCGAGCTGAAGCTGACGGATGAAGAGCGCAAGCGGCTCGACGCCGTCAGCCTGCCGCCGGTGATCTATCCCTACTGGCATCAGCTGAACACGGCGAGCGACAGGTTCGGCGAAGCCGATCTCGAGCTTTTCGGCTCGCATCTCCAGCAATAGGATAGAAGATCAAGCACGACGCGGTGAAAGACAGCGTCACAAAAGATGCGCTTTCACCGTGTTAGTCTGCGGGCCCGCCACTCCCGCGAGGCTCTCCATGCTGAAGAATTACAAGGTCTTGAAAGGCACCGCAAGCGCGCTCGCCCTTGACGACGACAACGATCCCCATATCGAGATCCGCATCGAGGCGAACGGCGTCAGCTATCGCATCGCGCTGAACGTCCGCTCCAAAATGTCGCCGCACGACCTGCTTTACGCCAATATCGTCGATTTCACGCATGCGACGCTGACGGAGGCGCTCGAAGCCCTGCCGATGGGCCTGACCGACATCCGCAGAGACCGGCCTGAGCTCGCGATCGATTATGTCCGCGGCGGGATGATCGAGCGCGAGGATATGGACGTCGCGCCCTTCCAGCTCTCCGGCCCGAAGAACGACCTGCGCGAATTCATCGAGCCGATCGTCGAGGAAGGCATTGCCAATCCCGATATCCATTTCTACGCCTTCGGCGAAGCCTGGGGACCGGAGCACAACAAGCCCGACCAATATTTCGATTTCGAGCCGGGCAACGGTATCCACGACATCCACATGAACCAGGGTGACGGCGGCAGCTTCAAGGCCACCAATGGCCCGAACCAGGACGGGGCGCTGCTCGTCCACTTTACCGAAACCGACGAATGGGCGGCGATCTTCCTCTGCTTCCAGTCGCAGAACTGGAACACCGATGCGGAGACCGGTCATCCGGTTTCGGAAAACCGCGGCGGTCAGGGTCGCGGCGAAGGCACGCGCCGGCCGCAGCCGATCGTCGCCTCGTCGCTGCGCATTATCGCCGCGCTGATCAACCCGGTGAACGGCGAAGGCGGCATCGAGAATGAGACGGTGACGATCATCAACCGCTCCGATATATCTGTATCGCTCGACGGCTGGAAGTTGAAGGACGAAAACGGCCGGACGCAGACGCTGTCTGGAAGGCTTGCCGCAGGCGAGATCCGCACCTTTGCGCTCGACGCCGAAGCCGGCGGCCCGCAGCTCGCCAACCGCGGCGGCGACATCATCCTGCTCAACACCGACGGAGCAGTCGCCGACCGCGTCGGCTACGGCAAGAGCGAGACGGCCAACGAGGGCTGGACGACGATTTTTTGATTGGTGTTCCGGCTGGCGGTTTGCCATGCGTGGCAGGGGGAGGATAAACCGCGTACCCCTTCCCGCTGAGAAAAGAAGACGAAAGTGCCTCCCTCTCCTCTCCTGTGTACGTCGCAGGAAATGAAGAATGAGAGGGCGTGCCGTGCAGCTCCCTGATCTGCCTGCCGGCATCTTCTCCCCGCCGGGGAGAAGGGGAATCGTGGCAACGTCTCGTTTCCCAGAAACGTCAGCAGTGGCGAGAGAAGTAAACGGCTTGCTCCCTCTTCTCCCCCGCCGCACGGCACACGGTTATCGTTGCACTCACTCCAACACTCACCCGCCAATCTCGTCAGCAACCAACTTCCCCAACCGGCTGATGCCATCCTCGATCATCTGCTCGTTGGCGCAGGAGAAGCTGACGCGGAAGGTGTTGGCGCCGGAGCCGTCGGCGAAGAAGGCCTTGCCGGGCACAAAAGCGACCTTGGCGCTCTCGAGCGATTTCGCCAGCAGCTTGGCGCCGTCCATGCTCTCCGGCAGCGTGATCCAGATGAACATGCCGCCCTCCGGCTTCGTCCAACTGATGCCCTTCGGCATATATTTCTGAAGCGCCGCCAGCATGCAGTCGCGGCGCCCGATATAGGCGGCCTTGATCTTTGCGACCTGCGCATCGAAACCGCGCTCGGCGACCTGTGTGATGGCGATCTGGTTGATCGTCGAGGAATGCAGGTCGGCCGCCTGCTTCATCAGCACCAGCTTGCGGATGACGGGCGCACTGGCGACGATGAAGCCGACGCGCAGGCCGGGCGCGAGAGTCTTGGAGAAGCTGCCGCAATAGATCGTGCGCGTATCGTTGATATGGCCCCTCTCGGCGATTTCGAGCGCCAGGATCGGCGGGATCGGATCGCCGTCGTAACGCAGCGACTGATAGGCTGCATCCTCGATGACGGCGACATCGAGCTCTTCGGCAAGCGCTAGCACCCGCTTGCGGCCGGCGAGATCGACGGTTTCGCCTGTGGGATTGGAGAAATCGGCGGAGAGATAGGCAAACTTCACTTTGCCGCCAGCAGCGGCCGCGGCGACGCGATAGGATTCGGGCGTCCGGTTGCCGTTCGGCGCCAACTGGTCGTAGGCCGGTTCATAGGCGTTGAAGGCCTGCAGGGCGCCAAGATAGGTCGGCCAGGTCACGAGCGCGGTATCATTGGGCGACAGGAAGAGTTTGCCGAGATAATCGAGCCCCTGCTGCGAGCCGGAGACGATGAAGACATTGTCGAGTTCGCAGGGAATACCGAGCGCCGCCATCTGCCTGGCCAGCCATTCGCGCAAAGGCTTGTAACCTTCGCTCAGCGAATATTGCAGCGCCGAGTTGACCGCAGCACCCGAGAAAATATCTGCATAAGCCCGCTGGAATTCCTCGGCCGGAAACAGCGCCGGATCCGGTATGCCGCCGGCGAACGAAATGATGTCAGGCCGGTCGAGAAGCTTCAGAAGCTCACGGATCTCGGATGCGCGCATGCGCGATGAGCGCGACGCAAACATGGTTTCCCAGTTCAGCATGGGGTTTCCTCGTATTTTCTATTGCCGCCAGCACATCACGCCGCGTATTTTATGTCAACATTACTGACCTATTTTCTTGTCACAGTGACAAGTTCCGCGCCTTGTATTCGAAACTATCGGCAACCGAAATAGCCATCGCAGTGAAAGCGTTCGATCATCGACCGAAATCCGGCGCCTTTTTCGGATCTCCGGTGCGTCCTCCACCGATAAAAAGACTATCTCGAATGTGACCCAAGCGCTCGACGAGAAAGGACAACAGTTCTATCACGATGTGGGAGATGGTAATCCGACATCAGGGACAGTTGAAACCGGCATGAGCGGGCGGCACCGAATTCAATGGCGAAACTGACGATCGCGCTTCCGGATAATCTGGCGGAATATGTCGCGCGCCGTGTCGCAAGCGGCAGATATAGCAGCGCCGGGGCGTTCCTGGCCGAGCTCGTCCTTAAAGACCAGAACCATCGCAAACTTGACGACGAGGAACTGCGTGACCTGCTGAGGCAGGCCGAGGAGAGCGGCATCAGCGACCGGCGCATTCCCGAGATCCTGTTGGAAACGAAGGCGAAGCTGCGTGACAACCACCTATAGGCTGACCCGGACGGCCGACGCCGTGCTGTCAGGCATTGACCAATATGCCAGCCTGCATTTTGGCGAATCGCAGGCGGACGCCTATCTTCTCGACTGGGACCGGATTTTCATACTTCTATCGCGCGTGCCCTCCATGGGCGACGAGTGCGACGACCTCGGCAACGGGCTTCGCCGCCTCCTCCACATGCGCCACGTCGCCTTCTACAGGGAAATACCTGACGGCATCCTCGTCATCGACATCATCGGTGCCGACCGGCTTGCCGAAAGACATCTCCAATCTAACCGAAGATCCGGACCGGCCGCACCACATGCCCCATGACAGCACCTCCGCCTTCTATGACAATAACGCAGAGATATACGCCAGCCGCGCGCGCAGCCTGCCGAAACAGAAGCTCGACGCTTTTCTTGCCCGACTTGCGCCCGGCGCCGCTATTCTCGAACTTGGCTGCGGCGGCGGCCATGACAGCGCCTACATGCTCTCTCAAGGCTTCAACGTGACGCCAACCGACGGCTCGCCTGAACTCGCAAAACAGGCCGAGGCGCGGATCGGTAGGCAAGTTAAGGTCATGCTGTTCGAAGATCTTAACGCCGAAGCCGCTTTCGACGGCGTCTGGGCCGAGGCAAGCCTTCTCCATGTTCCGAGGTCGGACCTGCCTGACGTCTTCGCCCGCATCCGTCGCACGCTCAGAACCGACGGCATCCTCCACGCAAGCTTCAAGGCGGGAGAAGCCGAAGGTCACGACGGCTTCGGGCGCTATTACAACTATCCCTCCGCCGATTGGCTCTCGACGCTTCTGACGGCGGGCGACTGGCGCAACCTCGCCGTCGAGGAAAGCGACGGCGGCGGATACGACGGCAAGCCAACTCGCTGGCTCACCGTGAGTGCGCAACGATAAAGGTCGCAGCTTCGCCCCGCGTTCGGCGAGAGTCTTGGCGCCGTCGCGATTTCAGGCGAAAACGCCGGCCTCCTTCCTTCGTGTCCCAATGCCCGAGAGAAGAATAGAGAACACCTGCTCATCGCGGGCGTTGGTTCCCGGGCGTTTCAAGTGGACCGAGAATGGAGAATTTCGCACACGATTGCCGGATTTTTCTTCTCCAGCGGGAACCGAAAACCATCGAGAGGGTTCGACCACAATCTGACGAACCCGGCTAAAGCTGAACATGCCGCAGGTATCTCAAAAGCGGACGAAGATTGGACGGGGAGATACCGAAGATCTCTTATTGACCACCTGTCTGCCTGGATGGATCGCCCGTTCTCTCGCCAGAAGTGGAATTCACCGAATGAGCCAATTGGTAGACATGAAGAACGCTGAACTCCTGCAGCTCGCAGGGATCGGCCCCCGCTCCGTCGAGCAGATACGCTCGGCAATTAGAAAATTCAAACGTAACCGAACACACAACTCGTCGGCGCAGTCGAAGGAATGATCGACGTTGCGGATCGGAGTACGGAATGAACGAGAAGGCTCGACTGGAAAGCGACATCGCAGCCCTGAGGCCATGGTTTCACAATCTGCGAATTAGAGGGGTTCAGACCGCGCCGGATCATTTCCTTGGCGACTACCCGTCCTTCAAATGGGCCCACTTTCAGCAGGTTGTGCCTGAAGATCTCCGGGGGTGCAGCGTTCTGGACATCGGCTGCAACGCAGGGTTCTACTCGCTTGAAATGAAAAGAAGAAATGCCGGGCGGGTCGTGGGAATCGATTCCGACCCGCATTATCTCAGGCAGGCCGAGTTCGCAGCCAGACAGACAGGTGAGGATATCGAGTTCAAGCTGATGTCCGTGTACGAGGTGGAAAAACTCAGGGAGAGATTTGACCTCGTCCTTTTCATGGGCGTCCTTTATCACCTGCGGCATCCGCTGCTGGCACTTGACCTGCTGCATGAGCATGTTGTCGGCGGCCAGATGCTGTTTCAATGCATGCAGCGGGGTGAAGAGGAAGTCCCGGCGCTTGGCGAAAATTACGACTTCTTCAACGCGGCAATCTTCGAGCAGCGCGGCTTTCCGAAAGTCTATTTCGTGGAAGAACGTTACGCCGGCGATCCATCCAACTGGTTCATTCCGAATAAGGCGGCTGTCGAAGCGATGCTGAGAAGCGCTGGGTTTGTCATTCGTGCTAATCCGGAACGGGAGGTCTATCTCGTGGAACTTGGAACACGCCACCCGATGGCGGAACCGCCTCCGTCACTTTGCTGACAAATTCCCGATCAGACCGCTTCCCGAAGTCAGGGTCGTATCAATTGAGGCAGGCGGTCCAGGTAACGTTTGATGGTGCTTTCAATCCGCTCCGTCTCGGCACCATCGACACTGACCCTGGCCTGCGACCACAGACCTATCTGAAAACCGAGATAACATGCCTCAAAAAGCTTGAGCACATCGTCGCGCAAATCGCAGCCCCCTTCCCCCCCGACGATATAGGCAAGACGGTCGCGCTCCTTGCTCGAGAGTTCGAATTCCACGCAAGCACCCACGACGTCCCAGGCAATGTCCTGGCACCCAATCAGATCATGGGCCGCATTATGGTCGAGTGCGTCCGTCTTCATGATGCGCCCGCTGGTGGTGGTCAGCCATTCCCATGGGTGAAGCCGGTTGTCGGTATCGACCCGTCGCAATCGTCCGGACAGGCGCTCGGGCGTGCCTATCATGCGCCTCAATTTTTCTGCTGTGTCCGATCCTGCCGCTTCCGCAATATTGAAAATAGCCATTTCGGAAAGCTTCTGGATCGAGGCTCCGCCGTTTCGTGCCGGCAGGTGACGGGCACGAAAACCGAGATAACGCCCGAGGTGATCGACGATGTCGCGCCTGCTTGCACCGCTATGGCCGAGAGGCGTTCCATCCAGCCATTCGTCGATGATAAATCCGTAACAGGTGCCGACAATCTTCGGAATGAAGCCGGCATCGCTCAGCAAAGAGCCTCTTCTTGCCTTCTCCACGTCGCTCCCGCAAAGCCCGGCAAACTTGACCTGCCAAGCACCCCTTTCGCCTTCCATTAGGAACTTCCGCTTTTCCATCTGCATATAGCTCGGCGGCCAATGTGAAGGATCGCGATACCGAACCCCGCGCCATGCGCCACCGGACAGGTCGCGCCAGGACGATTGCGTAACTCCGACAACATCGGCGGCCCATGTATGCAGACGATGTCTTGGGTTCCGAGCCCTGAGGATAAGATCGTCGAAGCTGACGACATGGCGTGGCCGATCTCGCCAACGGGTCCGATGCGTCTCGCTTGCATGCGGGCCCGGCTCACCTGTGTGGCTCGGGAAAAAATGAAGCCGATCATGCGCCACACCGTTAGCCTGCAACCAGTCACCTACGCAGCCGAACGAACTCCCGGATAGACCCGGCCCTTCATCGACAATGGCAAAATCGGTTTCAGGGTCTGCAAGCATGCGCCGGGACAAAGCCGGTGTGACGCGCACGTGCCGCTCGAAGGGGTGGCCAGTTGGCCGCAGCGAATAGGCAGGCCCGGCACCCAAGGCTGCGGAAACCAGGGCCGCGAGTCCGGTCCCGATGCTTCGTACCCCGATGACGACTGTATTAGGCGTCAAATTCGAGATCGACGCCGCCTCGATATAGCTCTCGGGATACAAAGCATAAAAGGCGTAGCCCTCTGCACGCTTCATCCGCACCGGATCGGCGCTGGTGAGTGATGCGAGTTTGGCTGTCCAATCCTCTGGAAAGGACAAACTGCCGGCAAATCCGTTTCGCCACGATTGCATGATCTCCCGTGCCTGCATTCGCAGAAGTTTCGCGCCCGCGTCCTGAAGCTCGGACAGATCGTCCGCGCCTATTTTCCCGAATTCCTGATCAGCCAGTCCCTGAACCAATTCTCCAGTCAGAATGAACGCTCGAACCAGGGTTTCGTGGCGCTGCCGGCTAGGCTGCATTTCGATGCAGGCCATCATCATTCTTGAAATCGATGCGCGCACTGCTGCTGCGCTCTCGATGTGTTCGACATCACCATAGACCAGCATCCGGTCCTCCTTCTTGCCACAATGCCTGAGCTGGTTTGCTCATCGTCAGACGCGGTCGAAAAAAACGGGAAGGCCGGGAACCGTTGCAGTTCCCGCTTGTTAGCTTTGTAGATGCCTCAGCAAGCAGCCCCTGGAGGGAACCATGCGTTCAAAATCCATTCGCGTTGGATTGGTGGGAGTTGGCAATTGCGCTTCGTCATTGGTTCAAGGACTTACCTACTATGATAACGTGCGGGAAAACGAGCCGGTTCCAGGCCTCATGCACATTGAACTCGGTGGATATCACGTGCGCGATATTGAAATATCCTCCGCCTTCGATGTCGCGGCTTCAAAGGTAGGGCGTGATGTCGCGGAAGCGATCTACGCCGAGCCAAACAACACACAGCGTTTCGCGGATGTCGCCCCGATTGGAGTCGAGGTTAAACGCGGCAGGACGATGGATGGGATAGGGAGGTATCTTCAGGATCGGATCGAGGAATCTCCGGAGCCCCCAACGGACGTAACCGAAATCCTCAGGCAAACCAAGACCGAAGTGCTGGTTTCCTATCTTCCGGTTGGCTCGGAAGAAGCAACGAAATGGTACGCCGAACAGGCACTGGCGGCAGGTTGCGCGTTTATCAATTGCATTCCGGTATTCATAGCCTCCAAACCGGAATGGCAGCAGAAGTTTGCTGCTCGAAAGCTGCCGATCATCGGCGACGATATCAAGAGCCAGGTGGGCGCAACGATCGTCCACAGAATGCTCGTCAATCTCTTCCGCGACCGGGGCGTCCGTGTGGATCGCACCTATCAGCTCAATTTCGGCGGAAACACCGATTTCCTCAATATGCTGGAGCGGGAGCGGTTGGAATCAAAGAAAATCTCCAAGACCCAGTCGGTCACCAGCCAATTGGATATTCCGCTTCCTGCCGACGATGTACATGTCGGACCAAGTGACCATGTCCCATGGCTCACCGACCGGAAATGGGCTTATATTCGTCTGGAGGGCACTACCTTCGGGGGCGTGCCGCTCAATGCCGAGCTCAAGCTTGAAGTATGGGACTCCCCCAATTCCGCCGGCGTTGTCATCGATGCAATACGCTGCGCGAAACTGGCCCTCGACCGAGGCGTGGGCGGAGCCCTGACAGGGCCGTCGAGCTATTTCATGAAATCGCCCCCACAACAATTCACCGATTACGAGGCCCGTCGCCGAACGCAGGATTTCATCGATGACCAGGAGGATGTTCTGCGCGGAGCCGCGGAATGACGGCAACGTTCTTCCTGATACGTCACGCCGCGCACGACAATGTCGGGAGTTTCCTGGCGGGCCGCACAGCTGGAGTTTCGCTTGGCGAAGCCGGCCGCTCGCAAGTTCAGCGGCTCGGGCAGAGGCTGCGCCGCGAGGACATCAATGAGATCTACACCAGCCCGCGCGAACGAACACGGGAGACGGCAGTCGGTATAGCATCAGCCTGTGGCCTGTCTCTGCCGCAATCAGACGATGCTTTGGACGAAGTGAATTTCGGAAACTGGTCCGGAAAGACCTTCGACGTTCTCAATGACGATCCCCTGTGGCGCCGCTGGAACACCACACGCAGCCTCACCCGCACGCCCGGAGGCGAGACGATGCTGGACGTCCAGGCTCGGATTTTCGGCCTTATAGAGACTTTGGCCGGCCGCGGCAACGATAGGCGCATTGCGCTGGTGTCTCATGCCGATGTCATCAAGGCGGCCGTGAGTCATGTTCTGGGACTGCCGATCGATGCCTGGCCGAGATTTGATATCGCGCCCGCCTCCGTCACAACGTTTGTAGTCGGCGACTGGGGCGCCAAAATGATCACGCTCAACGAAGTGACCTTATAACCCGTTCGTTAAATCCTTTCCGGGGAAGTCAAATGATCGAAGCTACGATGATCTGGAACGAGCCCAACAACAAATCGCACTGGGATCCTGAAATCGATCCTGAATGGAGCCTGTTTGCTCAGATGGCAATCCTCGCGGCCGATGCCATCGCAGCCAAGAATCCGGAACTGACGAAGGTGCTCGGCGGAATATCTCCGATCGACCCCTTCTTTATCAGCCGCATGAAGAATTACGGCGTGCTCGATCACCTCGACGCCGTCGCGCTGCATGGTTTCCCCCTCGACTGGAACCTGTGGCAGATTCATGAGTGGCCGGAGAAAATCAACGAAATTCGCGCTGTCACAGATCTGCCCATCTGGGTCAGCGAAGTCGGTGTCTCGACCTTCGGCGCGGAGGAAGTGCAGTTGTGGGGTCTGCAGCGAACTGCCGAGTTGCTCAAGGGTAAAGTCGAGCGCTGCCAATGGTACAGCCTCTACGACCTCCCCCGGTCATGGGAGGCAACAACGCGCCATCGCGAAGCTGAAGGCTCCTCCTACTATCGGCACTACTATATGGGAATTCTGCGCGAAGACGGAACGCCCAAGCCGGCGCTTGAGGAGTTTGCCAAACACACGCCGGATTTCGGGCTGGTGCAATGGTTCCACTTCGAAGACCCGCGACTGGAGGAGGCGGCTGCCTGGATGAGACGGCTGGGCGTGAAATCTGTGCGCACTGGGCTTTCCTGGGCGGACCGATTCCGGCCTAATGCTCTCGATTGGTTCGACCGACAGATGCAGGCCCTCGAAGACTTCGACGTAACGGTGACATTCTGCTTCACGCCGGAGCATCGGGGTATCGCGCCGCACCATACCAGTCCCCCCTTGGTGCCCGAAGAATTCGCCGGTTTCTGCGAAGAAATGGTCGAACGTTATGCACCCCGCCAGGATAGCGGATATGTGTCGCGCGTCGCGAGATCAGCTGCCCGATTGCTGGGTCTTGAATCACGTGCGTCCCTCGGAGCCGGCTAAACCCAGGCTCCGAGCTATCCTGCCGATCGGTCCTCGGGAATAGGCCACTCCCTGATAGCATGCCAAGGCAGCACGAGCCCACAGAATGTAAAGTCTGGGGCTATGCAGGAACTGGGCGATTGAAAAGACGCGATGACTCCAATGACTGATCCCGTAACGCATGATGTAGACCGCCTTGCGCTGACGAGACAGTCCATCGCTGCGGGCACTGACGCGCTTGCGCGGGCGCATACCGTTACGAGGCCAGGTCAAACGGAATGAGAGGCCCTCGCGGCGCTGACGGAATCCCGCAGCCTGGGTAGCTATAACAAAATCGGCGTCGACAGACGACAGCGCGAGCCTCTTCTGATCTATCCCCGCTTCTACAACATCTAGAAGTGCTTTTGAGCGAACGATCACCACGTTCGTTCCTCTTCCATCAGATGAGTATGGCTCCTTCCACGCATCCCCGAAAGCGATATCGGCCGTTTCTGCAACGACGTCGTCGCAGAAATTGCAAGCGGAGTTCTGAAAAAAGCCTGCACCCCAGTCCCCATCGGCCAGATGCCACCAATCTTGGGCACACGTCTCACCGTTTTCGAGCGTCAGTTGAGCCCGATACCAATTCGCAGGCCGATCCGGAGACTTTATCCTGTAATCGAGGCGTTTGACGTGCCGAATGTCCTCGCCCATCTGCCACGCGAAGCTCTCGGCCATGCGCGCGCTTTTCATATGGCCGCAAAACAGCCCAAGCGTGAAAGCAATTCGCTCCTTCAATATTGGGTCGTCGGCACAGGCCAGTCGCACCGCCTTGATGAAACAGGGAATGCCAACCACGGCATACCGACCGGGGGCCCCGCGAATGGACTGAAGCACTCCGGAAAGCTCGACTGGATAATATCGAGATTTGGCGCCTGCCTGAAGTTCCTGCAGATTACGTGACAGCGAATAATGAAACAGGCGCCCTTCCGATTGCGGATCATCGCTCTGCTTGACGTGAGCGACACCGTCGACGAGCCCCAGGCGCAGCAATTCCGCCGCCACCCAGGTGACCATACCTCCGGAGCTGCCGTTGGAACGGTATTCCCCTTCCTCGACATGGCCGACCAAGGCAGCCTCGTAACGACCCACTAGAAGGTCTTGGTTTTTCGCGCCGGCAAAATATTCGGCCGCCAGTTGCTCCTCGTCCCGGGCCACCGGGGAAAACGGGCAGGTTCGGGCCAAATCTTCATCGCGACCCCGCAACCAAGTCCTCGGGCCTTTTGGCTTCATCTGGCCGTATCGGTCAAGTTCCATGCGCACATCAGGTCGCGCTGACTTTGCGACGCAGGATCCGCAGCCGATGCAGAGGCCGGAGCCCATAATATCCTTGGGAGCAATACCGGACGCGAGCCGACTATGTTGACCGGAGCTATTGCAAGGCATGGCTGAGATAGGCGCTGGATCTATGACGCAGGGAGGATATTCGCTGCGAAATGCCCGTAGGAAGCGGGTTGCCAAGGATAACGTCTAGCGACGGGATCGCATCTTCGGTCAGCACATGATGTTCGGCTCGCACGAGCTGCGTTAGATCGCGAATCTTGTTGGAGCGGTAGTCGGAGAGGACACATGCAAACGGCTTCTCATTGATGAGCGAGAACACACACCCGTGAAAGAAATTTGTCACGACAGCCTTTGCTTCGGAGATGAACCCAGCGAATTCCTCCGGCCCGGCATCAATCCATTGCTCGTCGGCCCAATCGTTCCGATAGCCGATGCTTACAAGCGGATAGCCCCGGTCTCGTGCCCATCGGCGCATCGCATCCTGGAACCACGTGGGGAAACTATGCCCGTAGACGGCTATATATGATGCCGCCTCCCGGCCATCTCTGCTCGCGTTCAGCATCTGCGGAAATTGCAGGCACGGGTCAAGAACGAGTTCTGGCTCCAGTCCCAATGTCTCGCGGATGATCCGCTCTGAATGGAGGTCCCGGACCGAAATATGAGAAAACCTTCGCAGCTTTTCCGCCCAACCCTCCAGCCGCTCCGATGACGTCAGGCTTCCAAAAGTTGCGGCATAGGAGACAAGGCGCCTGCATCGCAGGCCCTCTCCATAAAACACCGGATACCCGCCATACCAGGGATGGCGGAGGTTCCACACCTCGTCGCTGCCGACGATGATGAGCGAATAATCATCCATCCCGGCTGGATTCTCCAAGGGAAAAGGCGGCGAAAGGGGCAGGCTGGCAAACGAGTGAAAGAATTTCCGGATTTTCGCTTTGTAGAGCGGGTAGTCTTCCTTCGGCGTTGCGGCAGGAAGCAGCGGCTGCAGCGCGCATCGCCATTCTGCGCGGTTCACGCGGTCCGACATGTGTTCCAGAAGAACGGCTTCTACCCCCATGGACGCGAGGCCCTCGGCCAGACAGCGTGCCTGCCAATAAGAGCCGTAATTTATGCAGCGGTGAAAGGTAAGAATCCCGGCCTTAGGCATCTGGTCCCTGAAGCAGATCGAAAGAATATTCTCTAACCGACCAACTCCATTTACGTTCCCAATAAACCGAGGCTCGCCTCCTGGTTCGCGTGATGTGATCACCACCCACCGGTGCTCGATTGCAGCCTGTTTTGGATCAGGTTCTTCAGCATGTCGCAATGAATCAGATAACCCCCAGCTCAGCCGGGGGTTATCAGCAGCGTCGAGGCTGGAGCTTTACTCCGGGCCTCGCTATTTTGCTTTACTCGAACAGCTTAGTTGACCGACTTGTCGACCAGCTTGTTCTTGCCGATCCAGGGCATCATGCCGCGCAGCTTCGCGCCGACTTCCTCGATCTGGTGGCTGTCGTTGTTGCGGCGGATGCCCTTGAAGCGGGCGGCGCCCGACCGGTATTCTTGCATCCACTCGGAGGTGAACTTGCCGGTCTGAATGTCCTTAAGGACGCGCTTCATCTCGGCCTTAGTTTCTTCGGTGATGATGCGCGGGCCGGTGACGTATTCGCCCCACTCGGCCGTGTTGGAGATCGAGTAGTTCATGTTGGCGATGCCGCCTTCATAGATCAGGTCGACGATCAGCTTCACTTCGTGCAGGCACTCGAAATAGGCCATTTCGGGTGCGTAGCCGGCTTCGACCAGCGTTTCGAAACCGGCGCGGATGAGTTCGACGAGACCGCCGCAGAGAACGACCTGTTCGCCGAAGAGGTCGGTTTCGCACTCTTCCCGGAAGTTGGTTTCGATGATGCCTGAACGGCCGCCACCCACGCCGCAGGCGTAGGAGAGAGCGAGTTCAAGAGCATTGCCGGAAGCGTTCTGGTGAACGGCGACGAGGCAGGGAACGCCGCCGCCCTTCTGGTATTCGCCGCGAACCGTATGGCCTGGGCCCTTAGGGGCGATCATGACGACGTCGACGGAAGCCTTCGGCTCGATCAGGCCGAAATGAACGTTGAGACCATGGGCAAAAGCGATGGCAGCGCCGTCACGGATGTTCGGAGCGATGTCCGACTTGTAGATGTCGGCCTGCAGTTCGTCCGGCGTCGCCATCATCATCAGGTCGGCCCAGCCGGCGGCTTCGGCAACCGTCATGACCTTGAAGCCATCGGCCTCTGCCTTCTTGACGGTCGGCGAACCGGCCTTCAGCGCGATTGCGACGTTCTGGGCGCCGCTGTCCTTCAGGTTCAGCGCATGGGCGCGGCCCTGCGAGCCGTAGCCGATGACGGCGACCTTCTTGGCCTTGATGAGGTTGAGATCGGCATCACGATCGTAATAGACGCGCATTTGAAGTTCCTTCCCTTGTGCTTGTCCTGTTGATTGTCATTAAGGCGAAATCAGCCGAGAGCCGGCATCTCCGCCAGAACCTTCTCCGTGCCGTAGAGCCGGAGGAAGGAGGTCACCGCCCTTTCCGCCTGGCGCGCAGTATCCTTGAGGCCCGGCTCGCCGAGCAGCATGCGCACATGCAGGTCGGAGACAACAAGGCCGTAAAGCGTGTGGTAAGCCTCGTCGGCATCGGAAAAACGCAGCAGCCCCGCCCTCTTTCCGGCGTCGATCAGCGCCATCGCGCGCCGATCGATCTGGCGCCGGCCGCGCTCGAGCAGGAGCTTGCCGAGCTTCGAGCCGTCGCGATGGGACTGGCCGATCGCCAGCCGGTTCAGCGCCAGCGAGACGTCGCCCGCAAGAACTTCAAGCAGATCACGTGCGAAGATCACGACATGGTCGTGCAGGCTCGTCGCCGTCAGCCGCTCGCCGTTGCGCTCGAAGGTGCGCACCTTGCTCGCCTGATAGGCGATCATCGCCGAGAGCAGCCCGTCACGGTCGCCGAACCACTTATAAAGGCTTTCCTTGGAGCAGTTAGCGGCACGTGCCACACCCGAGGTCGTCAACGCCTTCTCGCCGCCATCGACGAGCAGACGTAGCGCCTGCTCCAGAACGGCATTCTGGCGCGGCGAAAACTCGCTCGGATCTGCGGTATCGACGGACACGATGCTGGCTCCCATGTACGTACCGTACGGTACGGTTCGTGAGGTTTATGCGACAATCCGTTCGGGGCGTCAAGCAGGCCCGGCGGATTTTTTATACGGGAAAGGCCGGTGCGGCACCAGAATTGGATAGGCGGAGACCGGATTGAGATTGCATAATGCTGCGGAATGTCGTTTGCCCAGAGGCTTCCATGTCGCGTCTATCTGCCCTTCTCCTGGCCGGAGCGATGCTCCTGGCGACGACGCCCTTCACCGACCGCGCCGCCGCGCAGTCGGATAGCGAGGTCTATAATCGGATCGAGGAATTGCACGGCGATGCCGCCGGCTTCGACCGGCCGCTGCGCCAGCTCGTCCAGGCGATGCGCACCGGCGATGCAGAGACCATCGCAGGACTTGCCGAATATCCGCTGAGCGTAAAGGCAGATGGAGAAACCTACGATATCGAAAACGCCGAGGATTTCATCGAGAATTTCGACGATCTCGTGACGCTGGAGACCCGCCGCGCTGTCGGGCGCCAACAATATGAGGATCTCTTCGTCAGCAGCGAAGGAGTCATGCTTGCAAATGGCGCCGTCTGGATGGGCGCGGTCTGCGACGACAACGCCTGCGACGAGAGTCATTGGGCGATCATCGCCATCAATAATTAGCCCGCGACATTTGTGGCGCAGCGACGTCAGCCATCGCTGCGAAGCTTGCGCGCCAGCGTCTGAAGCTCCTTGAATGCTTCGTAACGCTTGCGATGGAGATCTGAAACGTCACCGTCAGACGGCTGAAAGCGCTTTTCCACCTTCGTGAGTCTGCTCATCGCCTCGCCAACATCGGCAAATTGACGGCCGGCGACGGCCCCGAGAATGGCCGCTCCCAGCAACACCGGCTCCTCGGCCTTCGTCGCCACCACCGGTTTGCCGCTCGCATCGGCGAGCACCTGGCGGACGAAATCATGCTGGCCTGCCCCGCCACTGATGACGATGTTTTCGACCGTCACGCCGGCCTCGGCCTGCGTTTCGATAATTTGCCTGAGGCCGTAGCCGATGCCGCAAAGTCCGGCAACGTAGAGCGAGACCAGGCTGTCGACATCCCGTTCCATGCCGAGACCGGCAATGACGGCGCGGGCATGCGGATCGGCAAAGGGCGCACGGTTGCCGAGGAATTCGGGAACGACGTGCAGCCCGGCCGCCAGCTTGACTGCATCGGAAGCACGGCCCGCCTGGCGGGTGGCCATGTCGGCGAGCAGGACCGGCAGCGCAACGCCGGCGCTCTTTGCAAGCTCCCTCGCCTCGCCGGCCGCCGGATGAAAGGAGAGGAGCTGGTCGATCGCCGCGCCGGCGGCACTCTGGCCTCCCTCGTTCAGCCAGAGGCCCGGCACCATCGCCGAATAGTAAGGTCCCCAGACCCCTGGAACGAAAGACGGTTCCGCCGTCGATGTCATCGTGCAGGAGGAGGTCCCGAAGACATAGGCAAGATTGGCCTGCGGATCGGCGCCGACGGTTCCGACGCCGCCGGCATGGGCATCGATCAGCCCGGCCGCAACGGCCGTGCCCGGCACCAGGCCGAGCTCTTCCGCCGCAGCATCGGTCAGTCCCTTGCCGAGCGAAGAACCTGGCTCGACGATCGACGTACCGATACGGGCAAAACCTTCGTCTACCAGCACGCCAAGGCCGATCTGGTGGAAATAGCTGCTGTCCCAGCGCTTTTCATGGGCGAGATAGGTCCACTTGCAGGTGACCGTGCAGGTCGAGCGCGAGAGGTCGCCGGTCGCCCGCCAGGTGAGGAAATCCGCAAGATCGAAAAATTGCCAGGCGGCATCGAATACGTCACGGCGGTTCTCCTTGAGCCAGAGAAGCTTGGGCGTTTCCATCTCGGGAGAAATGCGGCCGCCGACATAGCGCAGCACATCATGGCCAAACGCATTGATGCGCTCCGCCTGCGGGACGGCGCGGTGATCCATCCAGACGATGATGTTTCGGTCCGGATTTTCCGAAGGCCCGACGGGAAGCGGCTTGCCGCCGTCGCCGAGGACCACGAGCGAACAGGTGGCGTCGAACCCCAAGCCGGCCACTGAGGCCGGATCGACGCCGACTGCGGCGACCGCCTCTCGCACGGCCGCGCAGACGGCACTCCAGATTTCTCTGCTCGATTGCTCAACGATGGACCCGGCTTCATGAAACAGGCTGATATTCCGCTTGGCGGAGGCAAGCATGCTCCCGGCCATATCGAACAGGCCGGCCCGGGCGCTACCGGTGCCGACATCGATGCCGACGACATATTTGGCGCCGGCTTCTGCGGGATGATATGTGTCGCTCATGGTATCTCGTTTCGGATCGCCAGGGATCGGGTTGATTAACAGCTGCGGTCGAATTTCAAAGTCTGTTGTCTGGAGAGATCCCGCCTCCAGGGACGCTGACATTACGCGGTCGCGACGACTTGGCAAGGAGGCTGGGCGTTGAGTGCGCCCTCCGCCTGGGGCGCCATCACAACCTCCCTCCGACATTTTCCAGAATGGCGGTGAGCTCCCCTGCCCCTGTCGCAACGGCGGCGGCTCCGGCGGCATCGAGCACGGCGCGGCGGCCGGGCCTCGGATCGGCCGGATCGACGAAACCGATGGCCGTCATGCCTGCGGCGATTGCCGCCGCCACACCATGAACGCTGTCATCGATCATGATGCATCTGGCCGGGCGGGCCCGAAAACGCTCGGCGCAATGCAGCAGCAGATCGGGGGCCGGCTTCGGCCGGGCGACGAATTCGGCGCTGAAGACGCCTTCGCCGAATGCGCTCCAGAGATCCAGTCTGCCCAGGCTGTTGCGCAGCCGCCGCATCGTGCTGTTCGATGCGACGCATTTCGGACGGTCGAGGCTGTTGACGACCTCGGCTATGCCGGCAATAGGCGTCAGCGAACGGGCGAATTCCTCGAAGAGATGAAGATGCCACTTCTCGAACAGCGCGGCTACATCGATGATCCCGTATTCGCGCCGACACATCTCGGCAATGATGCTTTCCGAGTTGCCAGTGAATTTGACATGGGCCTCCCCCGCGCTGATCGCGATACCTGCGCCATGCAGCGTTTCCGCGAGCGTACGGCTGGCAATCGGCTCGCTGTCGATCAGCACGCCGTCGCAATCGAAGATTACGAGGTCGATTCTGTCCATGGCGCCTCGCGTTCCGGGATGATCGATGCGGCTATCGAGCATGCCTCACCTCCGCGCCTGCAGGGCGAGATCCGGCCGGTCCGTAGTGATCTGCCGGATCGGTTTGGCAAGCCAGTATTCGAGATCGCTCATTTCGTTCGGAACCCAGGCCCCGAGCCGGTCGAGCGGCACGAGCTTGGTGATCTCGTCCCACTTCGCCTGAAGCAGCGACCGTTCGATCGCAATGATATCCGAGCATTGCTTCATCAGGCTGAGACCGCTCGCAAGGCCGAGACGCTCGGCCGACTTGGCATCGAAGGACGACAGGGTGCGAATCCCGGGAGCGGCCTTGCGAATATCGGCAAGCACATCGGGATGAAAGCTCGTCAGGATCGAGCGCTCCAGGAGACCTAGCCGCTCGACGGCGGCGAATGCCTTAGCGGCCAACCCCTCGTAAGGCGTTCCATCGGCATGGGTTTTCAGCTCGATATGAAGCTCGAGCGGCGTATCCCTGAAGACGGCAAGCACCTCTTCCAGCGTCGGGATCGCCTCCCCGTCGCTGTCCTTGAGGCTGATTTCACGATGTTTTCCGGGGCTGAGGTCGGAGACCAAGCCCTGCGAATCCGTCGTGCGATCGAGCGTCGGATCGTGAATGACGAGCATTTCGCCCGAACGCGTCAGGTGGATGTCGAATTCCACGCCATCGACCGGCATTTGCCCAAGTTTGCGGAAGCCCAAGAGGCTGTTCTCGGGCCAGAGATTGCGGCCACCGCGGTGGCCGATGATATGCACCATCGTCTGAATGTCCTTGAGATGTCGCGTGTTACTTTCCGGAGTCCACCAGCCCCTTGGTGAACCAGCGTTGCATAAAAAGAATGACGGCAGCAGGCGGAAGCATGACGAGCAGCGCCGCGCTCATTGCAATGTTCCAGGCGGGTGCGGAGTCGGAGACCGGAACGAGTTGCTTCAGCCCGAGGACCGCTGTCCCCATTTCCTTGTCGGTCGTGAAGAGCAGCGGCCACAAATATTGGTTCCAGCCATAGAGAAACAGGATGATCGACAGGGCCGCGATGTTGGCGCTCGACAGCGGAAGAAGGATATCCTTGAAGAACTTCAGCGGACCGGCGCCGTCCAGCTTGGCCGCCTCACAAAGTTCATCCGGAACCGTCAGAAAGAATTGCCGGAACAGGAAGGTCGCCGAGGCCGAGGCAATCAGCGGCAGGATCAGGCCGGAATAGCTGTTGACCATGTTCCATTTCAACGAGGCTTCGATGCTGTATCCGGTGAGGCTCTCGACTACGCCGGAAAGCCCGATCGTCCCGGCCAGCCAGCGGATCGGCCCTGCGGCATCGGCGACCGCTTCATAGGTCGGGATGATGCGGACCTCGACCGGAAGCATCAGCGAGACGAAGATGAGCCAGAACGCGGTCATGCGAAACGGGAACCGGAAATAGGTCACGCCGAATGCGGCGATCAGCGAGATCGCCAGCTTGCCGAGGACGATGCCGGCGGTGACGATGATCGAATTCAGGAAAAGCTGGGAGAATTCGCCCTGCTGCCAGGCGGCGGCCAGGTTTTCAAAGAAATGCGAACCCGGCACCACCGGAAACGGCGCCTGCTGAACCTCCTGCAAGGTGAGGGAACCGGCGACGAAGGCGAAGTAGAGCGGCAGGCAGACTAAAATCGCGCCGATGAGCAATATTGCGTGACAGAAGATCGAAAGACCGAGATGACGTTCGGGCATGACTACACCTGGTAATTGACCTTGCGCTCGAGGGCGCGGAACTGGACGACGGTGAATAGGATGGCGATCAGCATCAGCAGCACGGATTGAGCGGCCGACGAGCCGAGGTCGAGCTGCACGAAGCCGTCCTGGTAGACCTTGTAGACCAGGCTGTTCGTCGCCCCCGCCGGACCGCCGCGTGTGACCGCATCGATGATCCCGAAGGTTTCAAACAATCCATAGACGAAGTTCATCACCACGAGGAAGAAAATCGTCGGCGAGATCAGCGGAAGCGAGATCGTGAAAAAGCGTCGGACGGGTCTTGCACCGTCGAGCTTTGCGGCCTCCAGCAGCGAGGCAGGCACGGCCAGCAATGCGGCGACGAGGAAGATGTAGTCATAACAGACATTCTTCCAGACCGAGGCGATCGTCACCAGAAGCTGCGCATCGAAAGGACGCCGGTTCGGATCCCATTCGAAGCCGAGCCCATGCAGAAACTGCGCGATCGGCCCCACTGCCGGATTGAACAGGAAGGCCCAGATCACGCCCGATATGACAGGCGCGATCGCATAGGGAAGCAGGATGATGCTCTTGTAGATCCCCCTTCCCCTGATCACGAAATCGGTCGCAAAGGCGAATAGGCCGGCAAGCAGAAGCGTCGCGACGTTCTGCGCAATGGCGAACCAGAGCGTGAACAACGCGCTGCCGCGATACTCCGGGCTGGCGAACAGATTGTAAAAATTTGTCAGCCCGACGAAGATTTGTGTACCGCCGAAGGGATCGACCTGAACGAAGGCCAGCGACAGCGCCTTGTAAGAAGGTATGAAAAAGAAGAACAGCAGGATCAGCAGCTGCGGCGCAACCAGGCCAAAGGCAAGCCACGGCTTGTTGAAGTGGGCGGACTTCAATCCGGCCTCCGACGGCCGCACGATCGAACGGCCCGTCGTAAGTATATCCGAGATGCGAAGGCGCCGGGCGGCGCCTCCGATCGTTCCGAAGGTCCTACTTTGCTGCATGAAGCTGCTCGTACTGCCGAAGGATCTGGTTTCCGCGAGCCACTGCGGCATCCAGCGCCTGCTGCGGTGTCTTCTGGCCGGTCCACACGCCCTGGATCTCTTCCACCAGAAGCGCCATCGACTGGTTATGATTGCCGAATCGGAAGCCGCGCGAATTGTCGGTCGGGGTACCACGCGTGAGCTGGAGGATGGCGATCTCGCGGGTGGGGTGGTCCTTGTAATAGCCCTCGGACTTGGCTTGTTCATACGCAGCGTTGGTGACCGGAACATAGCCGGTCTGCTTGCTCCACCAGACCTGCGTCTTCGGCGATGCGACGAAGTTCAGGAAGGCGGCCGCGCCGGCGTATTCTTCCTCCGACTTGCCCTTCAGGACCCAGAGCGCACCGCCGCCGATGGTGCTATTCTTCGGCTGAACGCCTTCCTCATGCGGCAGGAATGTCGCGCTCCAAGTGAATTTCGCGCCGCTTTCGACGGCAGCATGCGCCGCGGTGGAGGCCACATAGGTCGAACAGGTGCCCGAGTTAAAGAGCTGGTCGGGCGAGAGGCCCTGCCCAGCGATCTGCAGGATGCCGGCATCCATCCACGTCTTGAGGCGCGTCACCTGGCCGACCACCAGCGGGCTCTTGTTGAAGATGAACTCGGTATCGAGGCCGCCGAAGCCATTCGCCTTGGTGCCGTACGGCTGGTCGTGAATCGCCGCATAATTCTCGATCAGGCTCCAATAAAAGTCGTTCGCAAGCGCCATCTGGCATTTGGAAACGCCCTTCTCCTTGATGGCACGCAGCTGCTTGTCGACTTCTTGCCAGGTCTCGCCCGGCTTATCGAAACCGGCTGCCTTGAAGTGATCGGCATTGTACCAGAAGATCGGGGTCGAGCTGTTGAACGGCATTGCCGCCGGCTTGCCGTCGACCAGATAGAAACCGGCGACCGGAGCGACGAAATCGTTCCAGTCGATCTTGTAGCCTTCCTTCTCCATCAGCTCCGGCACCGGAATAACAGCGCCGGAATTATACATGGTCAGAAAGCCGCGCTCAGCCGCCTGAATCAGCACCGGCTGCTGGCGGACGCGATAGGCGGCCACCATGGCCGCCATGGTCTCTTCGTAATTGCCTTTGCCAATGCCAACGACCTCGTATTTGTCCTGCGAGGCATTAAAGTCGGCAATCAGCTTGTTGGTGATTTCCGCTAGGCGGCCGCCTGCCGCATTCCACCATTCGATCTTGACGCGATCGGCTGCGCTGGCCTCACCCGCAGCTGCCAATCCAAGCGTCGCCAGTGCAGCGCCCGCCGCGAACGAGCGGATTGTCCGCCCCACGCGCGCGCCCATCGAAGACTTTGCCGTCATTTCGTTTTCCTCTCCATAGCCGTTGTTCGCCGACCGGTGCGTCCAGCGCCGGTCAACCCCTCCCAGAGTGGCGATAAAACAAGGTTGGGGTCACTTGTTACAAATGTCAATAGCGTGTTACAAATGTATGACGATGGCGAAGGAGGATGCTATGGCAGCTATCGAACTGATCGATCTGAAGAAGAATTACGGGCCAGTTCCGGCGGTAAAGGGGATCAATCTCACCGTCGCAGACGGCGAGATGATCGTGCTGGTCGGGCCTTCCGGATGCGGAAAATCGACCCTGCTGCGGATGATAGCCGGCCTCGAAGCCATAAGTTCCGGGCATCTCAGGATATCAGGAAAGGACGTCGGCCATGTCGATCCGGCCGACCGCAACATCGCCATGGTGTTCCAGAATTACGCACTCTATCCCCACATGACAGTCCGTCAGAATCTCGAATACGGCCTTAAGAACCGCCGCCTGCCGCGCGACGAGATCAACCGGCGGATCGCCAGCGCCGCTGGCATTCTCGAGATCGGCGAGTTCCTTGAGCGGCGCCCCCGCCAGCTCTCGGGCGGACAGCGCCAGCGTGTGGCCATGGGCCGCGCCATCGTCCGCGATCCCGCCGCCTTCCTGTTCGACGAACCCTTGTCCAATCTCGATGCGAAGCTTCGCGTGCAAATGCGGCTCGAGATCCGCAGGCTGCAGCGGCAGCTCAAGACGACGAGCCTCTATGTCACGCACGACCAGCTCGAGGCCATGACGCTGGCCGACAGGCTGGTCGTCATGAACGGCGGCAGGATCGAGCAGATCGGCACACCGATCGAGGTCTATCGCCGTCCCGAGACCGTTTTCGTTGCCGGCTTCATCGGTTCTCCGCCGATGAACCTCATCGGTCTGGACGAGCTCGGCCCCTGCGACCTCGCACTGCCTAGGGATACGGATCTCATCGGCATCAGGCCGGGAGCGGTCAATCTCGGCGCCGGATCGGCGCATGACCTGCAGTTCGACGCTCAGGTCGAATTGATCGAGACCGTCGGCGATGAAAATAACGTGCATCTACGCATAGACGGCAGCGATAAGCGCATCGTTGCGAGCGTTCCCACCGATCAGCGTCTGCAGGAGGGCGACCGAATTTCCTGTTACGTGCGAAGGGATGGTCTGCATCCCTTCGATAGGTCGACGGGGCGGCGAACCGATTGACGGGAGTGAAGCAAATGACGGCCGGCCGCTGCGATTGACAAGCGCCGGGGATTTGAGATCCATGGCGTCGAA
Organism: Rhizobium sp. MHM7A; assembly: GCF_005862215.1. Classification (NCBI taxonomy): domain Bacteria; kingdom Pseudomonadati; phylum Pseudomonadota; class Alphaproteobacteria; order Hyphomicrobiales; family Rhizobiaceae; genus Rhizobium; species Rhizobium sp. MHM7A. The sequence goes on along the minus strand of NZ_VCHT01000002.1, from coordinate 566,377 downwards.
GCGGAGCGCAGATTATCGCATGTCACAGAACAGAAATGCTTCTTTCGCACCGATCGCTCTGCCCGACGAGCAGATGCAGGTGCGCGTCGTCTGGCTCTATTACATGGAGGGACGCACGCAGGGTGAGATCGCTGAAGCGCTTTCGACCAACAGGCTTCGCGTCAATAAGATCATCGCCGAGGCGCGCCGATCTGGCCTCGTGACCATCACCCTCAATTCCCGGCTGACGTCCTGCATCGCCCTGGAGCAGCAACTGGCAGCGGAATTCTCGCTGAATCGGGCGATCATCGTACCAACACCCGAGGACGAAGAGCTCATCCCCGTCCTGCTCGGCCAGGCGGCCGCCGATTATCTCGTGCAATTGCTGAATGGCGGCAATATCCGCGGCGTCGGCGTCGGGTGGGGAGCGACGCTCCGCGAGATGGTTCGTCATATGCCTTCGCTCAGACGGCCTGATATTTGCGTCAATTCCGTCATGGGCGGACTTACGCATGGCATCGAGATCAACACCTTCGATATTGCGAGCGATCTTGCCCGTCAGCTCCATGCCGAATGTTCCTATCTTGCAGCGCCGATCTATGCCGGCAGCCCCGAGTCTCGAACGGCAATCATCAGGCAGGATGTTTTTGAGACGGCGTTCCGCCAGATCGAGGCGAATGACGTCATCGTGCTCAGCATCGGCGACATGACCGAACGCTCCCTGCTGATGCGCTACGGCCTTCCCAAAAACATCAACATCGACGAGCTCCTCGCAGCTGGCGCCTGCGGTGACGTGCTCGGCCAGTTCGTCGATAAGATCGGGCGGCCGATCGACCATGCGATAAACAGATGCGCAATCGCTCCCGATCTTGAAACCCTTCGAGCCATTCCCAATGTCGTCTTCACGTCGGGCGGCCTGAACAAGGTGCATGCTATCGCAGCAGTGTTGCTGTCGGGTCTGGGAAACGTGGTGATTTGCGACGAAGACACGGCTCGGCAGGCGCGACAGCTTGCGATCGAGCTGAGGACTAGTCGCACTTCGTAGCGCCGCACATCCACAGCCTACGACGCCCTGGCGCAACCGGCCGGGATCGAGAGAGGTTCCGCCGGCATTACCTTGTCGATCGCATAAAGCTTGGCGAAACCGGCATCCCCGATAAGCGTCAGTCCCGCCGGCATCGAGCTGCCGACGTAGCGGTCAGGGATATCGGCATTGGCGACGAGGATGAAGTTGAAACGCCTGCGCCAATCCGAAAGATAGGGTGTAAAGCCCTCATACTCCCGCATCATTGCCGGGCATGAAAGTACGCCGATCGACACCAGATTGCCCTCGGGAACCGCGATCTCCGACCACGGCGGCAGGATGGAAAGCGGCTGTTTGCCCTTTGCCGTAAAGAGCGTCGGCACGAAAGCATGCGAGAAGGGCACGGCGAGCGTCGGCAGATGCCGGAAGGTATCCAATCCCCAGGCAAAGTGCCGGTTGGAATGGGCAAGGCTGCTGGCGGTCTCCGGTTCATGCCCCAGAGGCAGCACGGCCGCGCCGGCAGGTACCTTTCTCAGCACAGTCTCGACAGCCGCGACATCTTTCTCCGCCAGCCACCAATTCCAGCCGACCCAGCCGGCTCGGCCGAAGACAGCAAGATTGATGATCAGCGCCAGCGACAGCGCATGTCGGCGCCTTAAATTGGCAAACGGGCACACCATCGCCATGGCGACGAGGGCTGTCATGATCGGAAAGCGCCAGCTGATCCAGCCGGTGCCGAGAGCGTGGCGCGGCGAAATACAGGAAAGAAGCAATAATCCGCAGGCGGTAACGGCGAGCCCCGCATGCACCTGCATGTCGCCCGCACGTGCGGCCCGCGTGCAGATGAGGATCAGTGGCAGAATCAGCACGACGTCAACCAACGGAACATAGGTCGTGATGGCGGAGACAAGGTTTATCAGGATCAGGATGAGGCCATCGTTCCAGGCAAGTCCAAGGCCGCTCCCGCCGGCATCCGGTAAGGCAGCAGTGCGGAGGTACAAGGCGAGCGGCGGTAGGGCGCAGGCACTGATCGCCGACGCCAATCGGCCGGTAAGCCTCGCCAACCCCACTCTCGATCGCAATATGTCGATGCGCCAGGAAATTTCGAGGCCGCAGACGATCGCGATATAGAAGCCGAGCGAGAAGATGTGCATCACCGTCAGCAGCACTGCGGCGGCGAGCCGCCAGGCAAAAATCCAGAACGGATTTCCACCCTGCAGCCGCAAATCGATGCACGCGAGGAAAAAGGCCATGCCGAGGCCGATCTGGAAATTGATGAAGCCGCCGATCATCGTGGCGCACCAGGCGAACGACAGCATGGCGATCTGCCAGTAGTGCCGGCCGCCGAAGAGCGAGCGGTGCAACCCGATCGCACCGAGCGGCGGCAACACGATCGCCAGAAAAAGCAATGCACGCGCCAACCTGTCGGCGCCGACGAGCGGCCCCAGCCAGACAGCGAGAAGATCTATTCCCACATTGGTGAAGGTGCGATTCCAATCGATCACATAGATCTCAGGGAACGGCTGCTCGCCGATACCGCCCGAAAGCAGCCAGATCCGGGCATAGTGATTGGCGTAGTCGAGAATCGGCGGGAATTGAAACAGGACGATCAATGCAGCCGCTAGCGCGATGAACACGGCGATCGCAATGGTCGAGTCCTGCCGGGCGATCAAATCCTCCGGTCCGGCCGCCACGGCGTGAACGGGCGCAGCAATTCGATTCATTTTCTGATCCGGTTGCCCTTTTGCGGCCGCGGTTCTGCCATCGCAAAGGCCGAATCCAGCGCGGCGCGCCGTTCGCCGGCGCTCATTTCCGAAAAAGCCGTCGGCAGTTCGGCCTGGTCGCCGCCCCGCAGGATCGTCTCGACCATGAACATCGGCCGCTTCTTGCTCTCCTGCACGAGACGACCGAGATATTCGCCGATGATGCCGATGCAGATCAGCTGGATGGCGCTGAAGGCGCTGACGGCCGCCATGATCGACGACCAACCGCTGACGGTCTCGCCCTGCAGCCAGCGAACGAGTGTATAGATTAGCAGCGCCACCGCCACGCCGGCGCTGATCATGCCGAGCCATGTGGCGATCCGCAGCGGCGTCGTCGAGAAGCTGGTGATCGCATCGAGGGCGAAATTGACCATCTTGCGCAGAGGATATTTCGTCGTTCCGGCAAAACGGGCGTCCCGTTCGTATGGCAGGGCCACCTGCCGACCGCCGATCCAGCTGACCATTCCACGGATGAAGCGATCGCGCTCCGGCATCGCCAGCAGAATATCAACGACGCGCCGGCGCATCAGCCGGAAATCGCCGGTATCACGCGGAATGCTGACGGAAGCGAGTCGGGAGAGAGCGCGATAGAAGATTGAAGCGGAAGCGAGCTTGAACCAGGTTTCGCCCTCGCGGCGCGTACGCTGGCCGTAGACGACATCGGCGCCGCGCTCCATGATCGGCATCATCATCAAAAGCAATTCGGGTGGGTCCTGGAGATCGGCATCGATCAGGAGCACGCGCTCGCCCCGTGACGCGGAAAGACCCGCCGTCGACGCCAGCTGGTGACCATGATTGCGCAGGAGACGGACGCCGAGCACCTGCGGCACTTTTGCCGCCAGCTCCGAAATGATCTCCCAGGTGCCGTCCGACGAGCCGTCATCGACGAGAATGAGTTCGAAGGCGTCGCCGGCGACGCTCTGCGCGGCAGCAGCGGCGCGGCGGCAGAACTCGCGCAGGCCCTCCTCCTCGTTATGGCAAGGCGCGACGATGGAAAGTAACGGTGCTTGCGTCATGCGGACGGCGGTGCCTGCTTGATGGATGGCGCCAGCCTAGAGCGGAAAGGTCAAACATCCTTTAATGGCTGGCCGGCAGCCGCGCCGACGCCGGCGCCCTCAGCGCTATTCCGCCGCGATGATCTCGCGCACGCCTTCGACATCGCGGGCCGGCGAAGCGCCGTAGAGGCGACTATATTCGCGGCTGAACTGCGACGGGCTTTGATAACCGACACGATGGCCGGCCGTACCGGCGTCCAGCCGCTCGACGAGCATCAGCCGGCGCGCCTCGTGCAGGCGCAGCTGCTTCTGATACTGGACGGGCGTCATGGCGGTGACCGACTTGAAGTGGTGATGGAAGGACGACACGCTCATATTAACGCGCTCGGCAAGATCTTCGATGCGCAGCGGCCGCGCGAAATTCTCCTTCAGCCATGCGACGGCGCGGGCGATTCTGTTGCTGTGGCTGTCTGCCGTGGCGATGTTGATCAGCCGGGCGCCGTGCGGCCCGGTCAGCACCCGGTATAGGATTTCTTGCTCGATCAGCGGCGCCATCGCAGGAATGTCGCCTGGACGATCGAGCAAGCGCAGCAGGCGGACTGCGGCATCCATCAGCTCCGGCGGCGCGACGTTCACCACCATCCCGCGCTGGCCGTCGGTATGAGAGGCCGGGCGCGGAATGTCGATGCGGCTGAGCAGCTCCAGTAACTTCTCCGAATCGATCGCCAGCCCGAGACAGAGATGAGGCACCTCGGGACTAGCCTCCGTAACTCGCCAGGCGACCGGCAGGTCAAGCGAGGTCAAGAGATAATCGCCGGTTCCGTAGCTGATCTGCTCCGTGCCGAGCTGCAGGCTCTTGGCGCCCTGCAGCACGAAGGCGAAACAGGGCCGGTAGCTGCTGTGCAAGGGATCGCTGGGCTTCGACCGGCGGCTGATATGGAGGTTGCCGATCGCAGTCGAGAACTCGCCGTCGCCGGGCGCGAAGCGCATCGCGATCTCGACGATTTCCTGATAGGGGCTGAAGGGCAAGGTCATGCGGCAACTCTTTCTGTCAATTTTCTGACCGGCGATACCGCCCTTATCTAGAGTGCCTTTGGCTTTTCGCAAACAGGCGAGCGCCTCAATTTTGCAGGATCGTGCAAAAAGCTGAGAGGATCGCTCTAACCCTCTCACGCCGTTCTGGGCAATAGTCCGCCATCCCGCTCACCCCCCCCTCCCGAAAACGAAAAAGGAAGGTTCCCATGCCTATTGCACGAGGCTACGCCGCCACCGACGCTTCCAAGCCACTAACCCCCTTCACCTTCGAACGCCGCAACCCGAACCCGGATGACGTCGTCATCGACATCAAATTTGCCGGCATCTGCCATTCGGACATCCACACCGTCCGCAATGAATGGAAGAACGCCGTCTATCCCATCGTGCCCGGCCATGAGATCGCCGGCATCGTTTCGGCCGTCGGTTCGGCCGTCACCAAATTCAAGGTCGGCGACCGCGTCGGCGTCGGCTGTTTCGTCGATTCCTGCATCGGCTGCGCTGAGCGCGACCTCGACCGCGAACAGTACATGCCGGGCCTCAGCGGCACCTACAATGACTTCGAAGCCGACGGCAAGACACGCACCCAAGGCGGCTATTCCGACTCGATCGTCGTCAAGGAGGGCTATGTCATGTCCATTCCTGACAATCTGCCGCTCGACGCCTCCGCGCCGCTGCTCTGCGCCGGCATCACGCTCTATTCGCCGCTGCGCCACTGGAATGCCGGCCCCGGCAAGAAGATTGCGATCGTCGGGATGGGCGGCCTCGGCCACATGGGCGTCAAGCTGGGTTCGGCCATGGGCGCCGATATCACCGTCCTGTCCCAGAGCCTTTCCAAAAAAGAAGACGGCCTGAAGCTCGGCGCCAAGGAATATTACGCAACCAATGATCCGGAAACCTTCACCAAGCTCGCCGGCACGTTCGACCTGATCATCTGCACCGTCAGCGCCGAGATCGACTGGAACGCCTATCTCGGCCTGCTCAAGGTGGACGGTTCCTTCGTGGTCGTCGGCGCGCCGGAGAATCCGATTCCGGTTCACGCCTTCTCGATCATCCCCGGGCGCAAGAGCATCTCCGGCTCGATGATCGGCTCGATCAAGGAAACCCAGGAAATGCTGGATTTCTGCGGCAAGCACAACATCGTCTCCGAGATCGAGAAGATCAACATCCAGCAGGTCAACGAAGCCTATGAACGCGTGCTGAAAAGCGATGTCCGTTACCGCTTCGTCATCGACATCGCCTCGCTGGCGGCCTGAGGAAAATGGAAGGCGGCTTCTCCGGCAGCCGCGCCGATGTGAGATGCCTGCAGCCGCCGAAGTCCCGTCTTCGGCGGCCGTTTTACGTCATCGGAAGATGTCAGCGATTGTACAGCGCGGTTATCCCCTGAAAAGGCAAGGCGGACGCCGAGAAGGATCATGACGATACCGGAGAACCGCTGCTGCCACGCGATCAAGCTTGGCCGGCGCGAGAGCCAGCCGCCGAGCGTGCCCGCGCCGAACGCGACGGTGCCGAGGATGACGAAGTTCGAAAGCTTCGTCACCGCCCCGTGAACAAGAAGCTGCATCGCCACCGGCCATGAACTCTCGGGGTTCACGAATTGCGGAAGGAAGGCGAAGAGAAAGACGAGCGCCTTCGGATTGGTCAGATTATTAATCGTGCCCTCACCAAGCGCCCTCGCTGCCGAGACGGACTGTGCCGCTGTCCGTGCCCCTCGCGATGCCGGTCTGCACTGCGAAGCAGCTTGACACCAAGCCAGGCAAGCTACGCGGCTCCGGCCCAGCGCAGAATGTCGAAAGCAACCAGCGAGGCGTGAAGCAGCGAGCCAACGCCCAGGATCAGCAGCGAGATCTGGATTGCCCCGGCCAGCACCGTGATGCCGACCGCACTCAGAAAGGCGGTTCGCCGACCCTGCCCGACGCCTCGCCCGATGACGAGCATCATATCCGGCCCCGGCGAGAGCTGAATGGCGAGAACGGCGACATAAAGGTGAGAAACGTATCGATATCGGGCATGAAGCCTCCGAACTTGAGGTGATAATAGTCGGGGGAAATCCTTGTTCCCGACCGAGCGCGACTTTAGACACTCCCGCGCAGGCGCAGCAGATATTCGACGGCGTTGAACGGATCAGGCCCCGAGCGGCGGCGAAAGCGCGGCGAGCTGGTCGCCGGGGCGTGATGGTCGAAAGCGGTTTCCATGGTTCCTGCCCCACTCGTCAGGCCCGGCAATTGCTGCTGGACGTTTCGAACCACCGCAGATGCCATGGTGCCTTCAAGCCGGGCGACGCCGTCGGCGATCACCGAATCCGACGTCGTCGACGCCGATTTTGCAAGCAGGGTGAGCACGGCGCTCAACCTCTCTGCCGGCGTTTCGATGTAAAAGCGGTCCACAGGTTCGCAGAGAATAGTCTGTGCGGCCGTTAGCGCCGTCGCCAGCACCCAAGGAGTCAACTGCCGGAAATCGGCGGCGGTACTTGCGGGCGAACTGTGCCGGGCCGCCGTCATCGCCACGTGGCAATCGACGACCTGCCAGCCGAAAATCCCCTGCTTCAGCGCCTCGAACACGGTTTCCGCGACCGCCCGATAGAAGGCGGCGGGCATCTGGCCGACATCCACTTCCAGCGCGAAGCTGTTGCCCGCTCCGGCCGGCCGCGGCTCGACTCGCAGGCCTACCGTCGCCAAGAAGGGATTGGGTTCCTTGAAGAGGATCTGCAGGCCCTCTCCAATTCCCATGGGCCTTTCGACATAGATGACCATGCTTTCATCGAAGCTTGCCTCAAGGCCGAAGTCCGTGAGCAAGGTCGATTGGATCACCTCCTTCTGGACCTCGCCATAGAGGGAGACGAAGACCTCGTTCGTCTCATCGTTCCGGCGCAGATTGATCAGGGGATCCTGCTCGACCATCTGGTTCAGCGCCAGCCAAAGCGCAGCCTTGTCGGAAGGCCGCCGGGCGAGAACCAGGGTTTCCAGCGTCGGCAGCGCGAAGCAAGCCCGTCGGTCGAAGCGCGCATCGCCGCCTACCACATCGCCAATGCGGGCGCCGGTTAGGCCGCTGACGCGCGCAATCTGCCCGGCGCGAAAACCGTCGACCGCATGACTGCGGCCTCCCTCGAAGAGCTGGATCGCGGTTATTCTTTCCGCCCCTTTTGGCAGATCCAGATATTGCCGGAGCCGCACCGTGCCCGAGGCCAGGGAGAAATAGCACAGCTTTTCCCCGCCCCAGCCGCGCTCGATCTTGAAGACGTTGCCTGCGACCGGACCATCCGGATCGGGTCGCCGCGCCGGCAAGATCGCGGCGATGGCCGAGGCGAGCGCCGGCACGCCGGCGCCGGTCATGGCCGCGCCGGCGAAGACGGGATGCACCAGGCCGTGCGCCACCTGATCGGCCAGAGCGCGGCCGAGCCTTTCCTCCGTCAGGCGCTCAGGGGCGAGCACATAATCATTGAGCAGTACTTCGTCGTTTTCCCCGAGCGCCTCGCAGAGCGCCGAAAAAAGTGGCTCGTTTCCCGAGTCCTGTGCCTCCACCCGCGCAAGCTTGGTGCCGGCATCGATGACCGAAGACATGGGGATCGGCCGGACGGCCAACTGCGCGGCGAGCGCCTCCATCACCTCCCCATAACGCGCGCCGAGGCGATCGACCTTGTTGACGAAGAAGATAAAGGGGACACCCAGCCGCCGCAACGCCCGCACCAGCACGCGCGTCTGCGCCTGCACGCCTTCGACCGCCGAAACGACGAGGACCACGGCATCCAGCAACCCCAGCACCCGCTCGACCTCGGCGATGAAGTCCGGGTGGCCGGGCGTGTCGATCAGATTGACGGTTACGTCGCCGATTGCAAACGACACCACCGCGGCCCTGATCGTGATGCCGCGTTGCCGCTCGAGTTCGAGATTGTCCGTCTGTGTATCACCGGCATCGACGCTGCCGAGCTTGTCGATGACGCCGGCGTTGAAAAGCAGTCTTTCGGTAAGGCTAGTCTTGCCTGCATCTACATGGGCGAGGATGCCCAAATTCAAAGTGCGCATGAACCACCAACTTCTCAGAAATTCGGATGTGATTTTCTTGAGAAGCGAGTCGGCGCATTGGGACCTCTACCCGTTGTTACGGCTGGATGCGTGACCTCCCGGTGGTGGGAGACGCGGGCGGGATGCTAAGGGCGTGTGGGGAAAAATGTCAAGGTTGGGTGTATCACCCCAGATGCTGTGCATCACGAAATTCAGCGCAGGCATCCACCCACCACCCTCATCCCTGTGCTCGTCAATCCAGCGCGTCCAAGTCTTTGGACACAGCAGACTCTGTCCGTAACGGCAACTCATTCACGGCGCAGACGCGCCGTGGCTGGATTCCTGTGACGAGCACAGGAATGGCGGAGGAGAAGATGTGCCGTGTGTGCCCCTATAACTTTTTACGCCATCCGTCAGCTGCCTACCCCTCCTCCCGCATCGTCTCCCGCTGCGTGATCAGCCGGGCGCTGTGTTGGCCGCTCAGATAGATCCACAACCAGTTCCAGGCGACGGAGAAGCGTGAACGGGTGCCGATCAGGAAGTAGATATGGGCGAGACCCCAAATCCACCAGGCTATCCAGCCTTTCAGCTTGATCCGGCCGAAATCAATGATCGCGGCGCTCTTGCCGATTGTCGCCAGGCTCCCCTGATGCCAGTATTTGAAGGGCGCAGGCGCCGGCTTGCCCGACAGCCGGGCGCGGATGACCTTGGCGACATAGCCGCCCTGCTGCTTGGCGGCGGGCGCGATGCCAGGCACAGGCTTGCCGTCCTCGCGCATCACCGAGGCAGTATCGCCGATAACGAAGACGTCGGGAAGGCCGGGCGCGCTCAGATCCTGTTCGACGACGACGCGCCCTGCCCGGTCGGCCGGGACGTTGAGCCAACGGGCGGCCGGCGAGGCTGTGACCCCGGCCGCCCAGACAATCGTCCGGCTCGGCACGAAAGTTTCACCGATTTGCACGCCGTCGGCGCCGCACTCCGTCACCGGTTTGCCGAGGAGGACCTCGACGCCGAGTTTCTCCAGCGCCTTCTGCGCATAGGCCGAAAGCTCCTCGGCAAAGGTCGGCAGCACCCGCGGGCCGGCCTCGACCAGCACGACCCGTGTCTTGCGCGTATCGATGTTGCGGAATTCGTCCGGCAGCGTGAAATGCGCGAGCTCGGCGATGATGCCGGCAAGCTCGACCCCCGTCGGGCCGGCGCCGACGATCGTGAAGGTCAGCAGCGCATCGCGCACCGCGGGACTGACCTCCATCTCCGCCTTTTCGAAGGCGAGCAGAACGCGCCGGCGGATCGTCGTCGCATCCTCCAGCGTCTTCAGCCCCGGCGCCACCGGCTCCCATTCGTCATGGCCGAAGTAGGCATGTGTTGCCCCCGTCGCCAGCACCAGCGTATCGTACCCCAGAGTCATGCCGTTGCGTAAAGAGACCGTTTTCGCGCCGCTGTCGACATCGGTGACCTCGCCGAGCAGCACCGTTACGTCAGGCCGGTCGGCATAGAGGCGGCGGATAGGCCATGCGATTTCCGAGGTGGAGAGAATGGTCGTCGCTACCTGATAGAGCAGCGGCTGGAAGAGATGATGGTTGCGCCGGTCGACGAGCGTGATCTTCACGCCTGCGCCCTTCAACCCGTTGACGAGCTGCAGCCCGCCGAAACCGCCGCCGACAACGACGACATGATGTTCGCTCATGACTTACCCCTTTTGCGCCATTTCGCTCGGAGCCAAATGTGGCTCTCGCAGCGAATGTTGCAACCGTCGTTTCGGAATGGCTCCCGTGCAGCGATCGCAGTCGACAGAGCGTGTCGCTAAAATGCACAGCAGTTTTGGTGAGCACAGCGTGTCGGAACCAAAAACCTGAAGCAAAAAACGAATCTAAGCTGGCAAAACTTGCCGAGCAGAAATCAGGCGGAGGTGTGCCGAGGTTTGAACAGGCAGGCCGACCGAACGGATCATGACGTCGGTCGACCTGGAACCAGTTCACAGCGCCAATGCGCGCAAGTGTCAATCAGTAGGGACTGATGCACTGGCGACGGGGTCCGTAATAGGGCTGGAACGTATTATCGAAAGCCCTGTAGGAACGATAGCGGGCATAACACCAGCTCACGTGGCTGCGGCGCCCTCCATAATAGCCCGATGATGCATAGTTCCGATAGGGCGGGGCATAATACCGGCCGTAATCGCGATAGGGCGGACCATAACGGTAGGGCGAGCCATAATAGCGGTAGGGTGGATCGTAATAGCGGTACGGGGAACCGTAGTAGCGGTAGGGCGAACCATAGTAGCGGTAAGGCGAGCCATAATAGCGGTAAGGCGAGCCATAATAGGGCTGTGCCAATGCGCCGCCAATGATGGTGCCGACGGCTAGACCACCCAAAGCCCAGCCCCACTCAGCTCCCCGCCGATGTCCACCTCGGCCGCGCCATCGTACATGCTCGATCTGCTGCTGCGCCTCGATCCTAGGTGGGTTGATTGCCGGAAACGCCTGAGCCGGCGTGATGCCGGAGGCACCGATGATCAAGCATAAGGCGGCGACGCTTAGCTTTCTCATGATTGTTCTCCTCTACTCCTCCAAGTGAAGGAAATATCCTCCCCTCCACCTGAACCAAAGGTGAACGTAGTATGTCGAAAAACGTTCCATATTGAGACAATTAATCGCTACCGATAGCCCGCGGCATAGCCCACGGGTATCGCCATTCCATTTTTCAGTTCCTCCATCGAAATCGACGCCGAGACGTCGAAGAGTTCCAGCTTTCGCACGATCTGCTTGTAGATCACGTCGTAATGCTCGACGCGCGGCAGGACGATCTTCAGGATATAATCGTGATTGCCGGTCAGCCGGTGCGCCTCGACGATTTCGGGGATATCGCTGATTATCCAGCGGAAACTCTCCGTCCAATCGTCGGAATGGTGCGCCGTCTTGACGAGAGCGAAGACGGTCGTCGGCACGCCCATCCTCTCCCTATCGAGCACGACGATGCGCCGAGCGATATGGCCGCTCTCTTCCAGCCGCTGGATGCGCCGTGAACACGCCGACACCGAAAGCGCCACGCGCTCGGCCAGATCGGTTACGGAGATGCTCGCATCCTTTTGCAGCATGTCGAGAATGCGTCTGTCGCGATCGTCAAGCATTGCCCGAAATCATCCCCACGCCGAAAATTTGCGTCATCACATCCAAACACGCAAAACCATAGCACAAAAATGGCCCGCAAAACAAACAACGCAAACATACCGCGCCGGCTTTGCGGCATGATTTTTCAAGTTCAAAACAAGGGAGTGTGAGGAATGGAAACGATCGGCCTGATTGGCGGCATGAGTTTTGAAAGTTCGGCGGTCTATTACCGTCTGGTCAACGAAATGGTGCGCGCCCGCAAGGGCGGCCTCGCCTCGGCCGAGCTCATCCTGCATTCGGTCAATTTCGAGGAGATCGTCGCCCTTCAGAAGGCTGGAGATTGGGCTGGTGCGGCACACCACCTCGGCAATGTCGCCGAAAGCCTTCAGGCGGCCGGCGCCGGCTGCGTGCTCATCTGCACCAACACCATGCACTTGATCGCTGAGGAGGTCGCGGCGAGGATTTCGGTGCCGCTGATCCACATTATCGACGAAACGGCGAAATCGCTGCGTGCGGCCGACCGCAAGCGTCCGTTGCTGCTCGCCACCCGCTATACGATGGAGCATGGCTTCTATAGCTCCCGCATGAAGAGCCTCGGCCTCGACATCATGGTGCCCGACGCGGCTGACCGCACCACGGTCCATGACATCATCTTCAACGAGCTCTGCGTCGGCAGGGTGCACGAAAGCTCGCGCGAAAAGCTGATCGCGATCATCGACCACGCCATGGAACGCGGCGCCGACAGCATCATCCTCGGCTGCACTGAGATCTGCCTGATCCTCGACCCCGACCGCCTGCCGCTGCCGGGTTTCGACACGACCGCGATCCATGCGCGGGCTGCAGTGGAATTCGCTTTTGGTGCCGAGGAAGAAGCCGAAGAGGCGGCTGCCTGATCAGAGCGTCAATTTAGTTGACTCAGTCAAATAAATGCATGACAAAGGTCTGCGCCAGGAGATCTTGTCAGTTCATCGACGCCTCGCTTCGCCTCAACATCATCCTCGGCACAAGGCCGAGGACTTCGAGGAGTTGGCCGACTTGTCCCGCAAAAGATCTCCATCTGGAGACCATTTGCCATGCCCGATGTCGCCCTTATCGAAACCGCCCGCGATTTCAACCGGTTCTACACGAATTTCCTCGGCCTCCTGAACAAGGCCTATCTCGATTCGCCCTACACGCTGACGGACGCCCGCGTCCTCTTCGAGATCGGCTCGCATGAAGGTGTCAGCGCCAAAGCACTCGCCCGCGACCTGCATCTCGACCCGGCCTATCTCAGCCGCATCCTCAAGCGTTTCCGCGCCGAAGGGCTGATCGAGACCAGCGCCGATACGGCTGATCTGCGCAGCCAGATCATCACTGTCACCGACCGGGGACGAGAAGAGTTCGAAGAACTCGGACGGCGCGCCAATGACCAGATCGCCGCCCGTTTCGACATGCTTGCGGCCGGCGAGCCGCAGGCGGTGGTCTCAGCCATGAACACGATCCGTGCCCTGCTCGACCCGACGGCAAAGCCAGCACCCGCGATCATTCGCGCCCATCGCGCCGGCGATATCGGCTGGATCGTCGAGAGCCAGGGTCGCTTCTATGCCGAGGAATATGGCTGGGACCTGCGTTTCGAGGCGCTGGTCGCCGAAGTTGCCGGCAAATTCCTCGCCAATTTCGATCCTGAAAAGGAATATTGCTGGATCGCCGAACGCGGCGGCGTCAATGTCGGCTCGGTCCTCGTCACCGATGGCGGCGATGGCGTCGCCAAGCTGCGCCTGCTCTATGTTGACAAATCCGCTCGCGGCCTCGGGCTTGGCAAGCTGCTGGTCGGTGAATGCATCCGCTTTGCCAGGCAGAAGGGCTACCGGCAGCTATCGCTCTGGACCAACGATATGCTGGACACCGCCCGCGCCATCTACATCAAGGCCGGCTTCGAACTTGTCTCCGAGGAGAGACATTCCATGTTCGGCCCCGAGGCGAAAGGCCAGACGTGGGTACTCGATCTCTGATTTCGCTGCATCGCGGAAATTCCGCTTGATTTGGAAACGGTCATTCCCTAATTAGGGGACATGACCGTTGCCAACCTCACATCAGATGAAAAAAACCGCAGCCGCGGCCGTCCGCGCGAGTTCGATATAGACGCCGCGCTTGATTCGGCACTGCGGGTCTTTTCCGAACGCGGCTACCACGCCACCTCGATCAGCGAACTGAGCGAGGCGATGGGCCTTGCCTCGGGCAGCATCTACAAGGCGTTCAAGGACAAACGCGGCGTCTTCGTCGCCGCCTTTGCCCGGTATCGCCAACTCGGCCGGCGACGCCTGGAAGCGATGATCGCATCTGCGGACACGGGCCGCGAAAAGGTCTTCCAGATGGTGATGTATTACACGGAGCTCTCCCATGGCGAGGCCGGCCGCAAAGGTTGCCTCGTCGTCGGCGGCGCCAATGACTTCGCCCTGCTCGACGAGGAAACCGCCGCTCATGTCGCCACAGCCTTTGCCGCCGACGAAAAGCTGATGGCCGATCTCATCCGCATCGGCCAAGTCGACCACACCATTCCGAAAACGGTGGATGCTGATGCCGCCGCCCTCACCTTTCTCTGCTTTACCAAGGGCTTGCGCGTCATCGGCAAGACAGGGCGCAGCAGGCAAGAGATGCTCGCCGCAGCCGAAGCGGCGATGAAGCTCCTGACCTGAATACGCACGTTAGATTACGCGCAAACGTTCGACATGCGTCATCAGGTCAAGGATCGGGTGGCTGCAGCTAGCATTCTTTCATTCAATTCTCACTATCTTTGAGAACCGGAGTTTCTGATGAGCATTTCAGCCACCACGCCGGATAAAGCCATTCCACGAGCGCTATCCCCCTGGCTCACCTTTCTTTTCGCCGCCGCCTGCGGGCTGGTGGCCGCCAATCTCTATTACGGGCAGCCGCTTGCCGGGCCGATCAGCGCCGATCTCGGCTTTTCCCCTGCCGCGACCGGTCTGATCGTCACGCTGACGCAGATCGGCTACGGTCTCGGCCTGCTGCTGATCGTGCCGCTCGGCGACCTCACGGAAAACCGCCGCCTCGTCCTGCTGCTGATCGCCGTCTCTGCCGTGGCGCTGATCGGCGCCGCGCTGTCTTCGACGCCGGCCATGTTCCTCGCCGCCTCGCTCTGCATCGGCCTCGCCTCGGTCGCCGTCCAGGTGCTCGTGCCCTTTGCCGCGAACATGGCGCCGGATGCGACGCGCGGCCAGGTCGTCGGCAACGTCATGAGCGGCCTGCTCTGCGGCATTATGCTGGCGCGGCCCTTCGCGAGCTTCGTCGCCGAGGCCTCGTCCTGGCACATGGTCTATTATGTCACAGCAGCCCTGATGCTCGTGCTCGCCATCGTCTTGCGCACCAACCTGCCGGTCCGCGTCCCGAAGACCAAGCTTGGCTATGGCGAACTGCTTGCCTCAATGGCCCATCTGGCGCTGACCTCGCGTGTGCTGCAGCGCCGCGCCCTCTACCAGGCCGGCATGTTCGGCGCCTTCAGCCTGTTCTGGACGACGACGCCCCTGCTGCTCGCAAGCCCCGCCTTCGGGCTGACGCAGAACGGCATCGCCCTCTTCGCGCTCGCCGGTGCCGCCGGCGCCGTCGCCTCGCCGATCGCCGGCCGGCTTGCCGACCGCGGCATGACCAGGATCGCCTCGACGATCGCCATGCTGCTCGGCATGGCGTCCTTCCTGATCAGCCATTTCGCAAGCGACGGCTCGCTCACCGCGCTGATCCTTCTGACCGCGGCCGCGATCATTCTCGATTTCGGGGTGACGACCAATCTCGTCTGCGGTCAGCGGGCGATCTATGGGCTGAACCCGGAACATCGCAGCCGCTTGAATGGCCTTTTCATGGCCACCTTCTTTGCCGGCGGCGCGCTGGGTTCCGCTTTCGGCGGCTGGGCCTATGCCACAGGCGGCTGGACCATGACGGCGTGGATCGGTTTTGCCTTCCCGGCGCTCGCCTTCCTGCTGTTCCTGACCGAAGGGCGCGGACGCAAAGCCTAGCTCTCTGCGGAATCGAAACGCGAACGGGCGGCGCGAACGGCATCATGGTTCGCTTCCGCCCAATTCAAGAGTTGCGACAGCGGCTGATAGAGCGAGCGGCCGAGATCGGTCATCGAATATTCGACGCTCGGCGGCTTGGTCGGAAACACTTCACGCGCAATGTAACCGTCCCTCTGCAGATCACGCAGCGTTTGTGTCAGCATGCGCTGCGATATATCGGGAAGCATCCGCCGCAGTTCGCCGAAGCGGCGGGGCTCGGCCGCCAGCACTTCGAGCAGCAGCGTCGACCACTTGCCGCCGATCTGCTGCATCATGTCCCGCACCGGGCAATTGGAAAAATCAAGGGCAGCAAGATTAATCTCGCGCCGCGCCCCTGGCATCCTGTTCTTGAGACTGACGATTGCCCCGCCCATGAACTTGGTTCCCTTTTGGTAACTTACAGCCGAAAAGCTGCCTCCTTTACAGGTCGAAGTCAATTCCTATTCTAGCGTTAGTCTCTTTTTGAGACCACTTTCAGAACGCAGAAGGAACGACCCATGAGCGAAACCATCCTGGTCACCGGCGCCGCCGGGCAGCTCGGCCAGCGTGTCATCCACCACCTCATAGAGACCTACAAGGTCGCCCCAGGCAAGATCGTCGCGGCGACGCGCAGCCCGGAAAAACTCACCAAGCTGGCAGACAAGGGCGTCATCATCCGGAAGGCTGATTTCGATGATGCCGCCGGCCTGGAGAAGGCTTTCGCCGGGATCGACCGTCTGCTGCTGATCAGCACCGACGCGCTCGACACCCCCGGAAAGCGCCTCGCGCAGCACAAGGCCGCGGTCGCGGCCGCCGTGAAAGCAGGCGTCAAGCACATCGCCTATACCTCGATGCCGGCGCCGGACAATTCGCTCGTCACCTTCGCGCCCGACCACCTCGGCAGCGAAAACGCCATCAAGGCAAGCGGCATCGCCTATACGATCATCCGTGACGCCTGGTATCACGACAATTACCTGCATAGCATGCCGCACAACCTGCAGGGCGGCAAATGGTACAGCGCCACGGGCAATGGCAAGGTGTCGACCATCTCGCGTGATGACTGCGCCCTGGCGATCGCCGCGGCCCTTGCCTCGGGTACATCCGAAAGCGCGACCTATACGCTGACTGGCGCGGCATCGCTGGACAACCGCCAGATCGCGGCTATCGTCTCCGAAACCGCCGGAAAGCCGCTCGAGGTCATCGATGTCAATGACGAGCAGCTCGGCCAAGGCATGCGCGGCGCCGGCCTCCCCGGCTTCGTCGCCGATATGCTGGTCTCCGCCGACGCCAATATTCGCGCCGGCAATTTCGACATCATCACCGAAGATTTCACCAAGCTGACCGGCAAACAGCCCCAGCCACTGAAGGATTTCTTCGTGGCGCACAAGGCGGCGTTGACGACGGTTGGAACTGGTGAGCACTGATACAATTGGGCGGTGGCTCCCCCTCTCCCCGGCAGGGCAGAGGGGAGCCCTGCCGACCAGTTGCTTCCTAAACCGTCTGCCCGCAAGCCCGGCAGAAGCGGCGCACCGTTTCGGCCATCCCAAACTCCAGCGCATCGGCAGTCAGCCCGTGGCCGATCGAGACTTCGGCAAGCGCTGGGATGCGCTTCACCAGATCAGGCAGGTTTGCGACCGTCAGATCGTGGCCGGCGTTGACGGCAAGGCCGATCGCCAGCGCTGCGTCCGCCGTGCGACCTAGCGCTTCGAGGATCGGAGCTGCTCGTTCCGGCGCGTCGTAGCAGCCGCCATAGGGGCCGGTGTAAAGTTCGATCCGGTCGGCGCCCGTCGCCTTCGCCAGCTTCACCGCTTCAGCATCGCCATCGCCATCGGCAAAGAGCGACACACGGCACCCCATCTTCTTCAGCCTCGCGACCACATCGGTGAGGAAAGCCTGATGTTTGCGGAAATCCCAGCCGTGATCGGAGGTCGCCTGGGATGGATCGTCGGGCACCAGCGTCACCTGCTCGGGTGCGGCACCGGCGCAGAGATCGAGGAATTCGTCCGTGGGGTAACCCTCGATGTTGAATTCCGCCGTGGGGAATTCGTCATCGATCAGGTTACGAATGACAGGCAGGTCTGAAAATCTTATATGGCGCTGGTCGGGGCGGGGATGGACCGTCAGGCCGCTGGCGCCCGCGGCAAGGGCTATGCGTCCGAGGCCCTCAACGCTCGGCCAAGGCAGATCGCGCCGGTTGCGCAGCATGGCGATGGCATTGAGGTTCACGGAGAGCTTGGCTGGCATGGCGGATTATCCATTGGTGTCGGAAGCGGGAGGCCCCCGCTTTTAAGCCAAGTGCCCGGCGATGGCCAACGAGAATCGCAGATGCATCCGATACCGATTGCTGATGGATCTGGGTTACAACCGAGAGCGAGCATGAATACTAGTTCCCGCCGCCCTAAAGGAGACCTCTCGATGCGCCGGCGCGGCGGTGTTTTTGCCGTGACCTTCGGGCAAAGCCTGCAAAACACGCCGTCGCGTTGCGATCCCATTTAAAAGAGATTACTTTTAGCACTTCTAAAAAAGATCGTTCACGCATAACGTGGACATAATGTCGCGTAAACGTAGGCCGCGTACTGCTTCTTTCCCCATGGAAGACGCTCAGAGGAAACCCCACTCGCCGCGACCGGGAAGCAACTGGCAAATCCGCATGAGGTGCAACAAGATGCCCTAGGAGGGTTCATGCCAGACGGTTCCAAACGCCTGTTTGCTGCCGCCGGTGTCGCTTCGGAGGGCCGGTCGAAATACCGGTTTCTGCCTTCGGCCGCGCTGCCACCGGATCTGCCGGAAGGTCCGGTGCCCATTGCCGATATGGCCAATGCATTCGGCGTTACGCACAGGACACTACATTTCTACGAAGAGAAGGGTTTGATTTCAGCCAATCGCATCGGCCTGATGCGGGTCTACGGCCAGGACGACGTGATGCGCATGGCTGTCATCACCGTCTGCCGCGAAACGGGCATGCCGATCGCGGTTATCCAAGAGTTGATGGACGAGCTTCGCAACGCTGATTCGCAGGAAAAGGCCGAGGCTATGTTTCGCGAGGCCTTGCAGGTGCGCAAACGCGAGCTGACGGCTGAGATGTCGACGCTTCACCGCCAGCTTCAGCAGGTCGGCGATCTCCTCGAATTCGACGACAGCATAGAGGCGCAGCCGCTCAACGACAATCAGGACAGTGCCGGCCTGACCGCGCAGGAGCGGCGTTGCCTGGAACTGATGGCAGAGGGCTATTCCACTCAGCGCATTGCCCGGGCGCTCGACCTGAAGCATGACGAGACCCGCGATCTCGAGGCCGGAATCATCCTGAAATTCCGCGCCAACAACCGCTTCCAGGCGATCGCCAAGGCCGTTCTGCTCGGCATCGTGCAAGCCTAGCACAGGCCGTGCCCCGACAGCCGCCACCGTCCCCTGCTCCCGGGCCGAACCTCATCCGCGAACGATCGTGAGTGTCTCCGCCGCGCGGGTGATTGCGGTATACAGCCAGCGTTCTCGCGTGTCGCGAAAGGCCCAGCTCTCGTCGAAGAGCACAACGTCGTTCCATTGCGAACCCTGTGCCTTGTGTACGGTCAGCGCATAACCGTAATCGAACTCGTCATAGCGCTTGCGGGTGTTCCAGGGGATCTCGCCTTCGACATCTTCGAAAGCCTGTTTCAGCAGCTTGATCTTGGCCGCCCCGCGATCCATGTCGTCGTCCTCGGGACGAACGAGGAGATTGATGCCGGGTTTCGTCGTTTCCTTCGATGAGGTCATCACCTGCCAGAGCGAGCCGTTGAGCAGGCCCTTGGCCGGATCGTTCCGAAGGCAGACGAGCTTGTCACCAGTCTGCGGATAATCGGCGGTGAAACCCTTCAATTCCCGCAGGCGCTGATTGTAGCGCCGCCGCGTCCGGTTAGTGCCGACGAGCACCTGATCGGCGTCGAGCACGAGCTGCTGCGTCACCTCGTTCTTCGAAATCACCTTGGCCGTGCCGTAATCGCCATACATGATCTCGTTGCCTTCGCGCACCTGCATGGCGAGCTTGATGATCGGATTGTCGCGCGCCTGCCGGTGGATATCGGTCAGAAGATAATCCGGTTCTTGATTGGTGAAGTAGCCGCCGCCGCTGACCGGCGGCAGCTGGCCGGGATCGCCGAGCACAAGGATCGGCGTGCCGAAGCTCATCAGGTCCTTGCCGAGCGCCTCGTCCACCATCGAGCATTCGTCGACGATGATCAGCGCCGCTTTCGCGACCGGACTTTGCCGGTTGATCGAAAACATTGGCGCAATCGAGGTCTTGCCAGTCTCCTCATCTTCCACCGCTTCTTCGCCGCGGGGTCGGTAGATCAGCGAATGGATGGTCTTGGCATTGGAAGCGCCGCGCGACCGCAGCACCTGCGCCGCCTTGCCGGTGAAGGCGGCAAACAGCACATCGCCATCGACATTTTCGGCAAAATGACGGGCAAGCGTCGTCTTGCCCGTCCCAGCATAGCCGAACAGGCGAAAGAGCGGAGAGCGCCCTTCCTTCAGCCATTTCGAAACAGCCTTCAGGGCTTCGTCTTGTTGCGGCGCGAATTGCATGATCGCAGGACTTGGCAGGATTCGCCGGCGTTAGGCAAGGCGGAAAACGGCAAATCGCCGGGCCGGGGGATCATCCGTTCCACTGCCGGTCCGCACCGCTCGCGCACATTGATGGATCCCGCCCCATAGCGTCGATGAGAAAATCCAGAACTGTCTTGACGCGCAGCGGCATGTTGCGTCGCGACGGATAGACGACGGTGACCGGCAGCCGGCTCGGCTGGAAATCCTTCATCACGGCTACCAGCCGGCCGGCCGCGATATCGGGCGTAGCAATAATATGGGAAAGCACCGCGAGACCCGCGCCGGCAAGGGCAGCCCTGTGAATGGCGACGGCATTGCAGGCCGTCAGCCGCGGCGAAATCCTGACCGATAGGTCTTCCGAGCCGTTCGAGAAGGACCATGTATTGGCCTCGCCTGCCCTGCTGTAGCACAAGCACTCATGATCCTTGATGTCCTTGGGCGCGCGCGGAGCAGCCCTGCGCGCGAGATAGGCGGGAGACGCGACAAGGAAGGCTGTGGTCCAGCCAATCCGCCGGCAGACGAGGCTACTGTCGGCGACCGGTCCGAGGCGCACTTCGAGGTCAAGCCGCTCCTCGATCATATCGGAGCTCTGCTCTCTGAAGAGCAGTTCGACCGAAAGCTTCGGATAGGCGGCAAGAAGATCGCCGAGCCGCTCACTGAGATAGAGGCCGAGCGGCGCAGGAACGCTGAGCCTGACCTTCCCGGAAGCCATGGCCCCTTCAGAGCCGGCCGCATCGCCCAGTTCCTCCACCGCTTCCAGAATCCGGAGCGCCATCGGCAGCATCCGTTCCCCCTCCGCCGTCAGCGACAGGCCGCTCGTCGTGCGATGGAGCAGGCGCGTGTTGAAATGGACTTCGAGGGCTGCGATCTGCCGTGAGACCGCTGGCTGCGTCACGTCGAGATCATGCGCCGCCGCCGAGAAGGACCCCGTCTCCACGACGCGCTGAAAGGTCCGCAATGCTGAAACGATATCCATCCCTGCCCCCTCATACTTTTGCGCATAGGCTTTATGCGGGCAGACTAAGCGAGAATGGCTTTACAGTCCAGATATTACGGATATCTTTTATCCATAAGGATATCAAATATCCTTAATAAAGGAGAGAGAGATGACCCAACGATTGAACTATGCCCAGCAGTCCCCGGAGCTGTTCAAGAAGTTCATGGAATTCAGCATGGCGCTCCGCAGCAGCGTGATCGACGAGAAGCTTCAGGCGCTGATCGAGATCCGCGCCTCGCAGATCAACGGATGCGGCTTTTGCCTCGACATGCATGTGAAGCAGGCAAAGATCCATGGCGAGAGCGAACTTAGGCTCCATCACGTCGCCATCTGGCGTGAATCCAACCTGTTCATCCCTCGCGAGCGCGCTGCACTTGCCTGGACGGAAGCGCTGACGAAGCTGCCGGAGGGCGGCGTCCCCGACGAGATCTACGAGCGGGTTCGCGGTCAACTTTCGGAAAAGGAAATCTCGGATCTGACCTTCGTCATCATGGCCATCAATGCCTGGAACCGCGTCAATGTCGGCTTCAAGACCGTGCCCGGCACGGCCGACAAGGCTTATGGTCTTGATAAGGCCGGCCTGACCTAACCCTCGCAATCCATTCAGAAGAAACTTTGACGCTGCCGTAATCATGGCAGCGAACGGAGATCTGTTATGAAAATCGTTGTCATCGGCGGAACCGGCCTCATCGGTTCGAAGACTGTCGATCGCCTGCGCAAGCGCGGGCATGAGGTGAGCGCCGCCTCGCCGAACTCAGGCGTCAACACGGTCACCGGCGAAGGTCTGGCGGAAGCGTTGGCGGGCGCCGACGTCGTGCTCGACCTCGCCAACTCGCCCTCCTTTGAGGACAAGGCAGTACTCGACTTCTTCGAGACATCGGGGCGCAATCTGCTCGCCGCGGAAAAGACTGCCGGCGTGAAGCATCACATCGCGCTTTCCGTCGTCGGCACCGAGCGGCTGCAGGAAAGCGGCTATTTCCGCGGCAAGCTCGCCCAGGAACAGCTGATCAGGGCGTCGGGCATTCCCTATACCATCGTGCATTCGACGCAGTTCATGGAGTTCCTGAACGGCATCGCCCAGTCCGGCACGGTCGGCCAGACGGTTCGCCTGTCGCCCGCCTATGTGCAGCCGATCGCTTCCGACGACGTCGCCGACGCCATGGCCGACGTGGCGCTCTCCGCCCCGGCCAACAAGACGATCGAAATATCCGGCCCGGAGCGGGTCCGTCTCAGCGAGCTTGTTGCCCGCTATCTAAAGGCGATGAAGGACCCGCGGACCGTGGAGGCAGACGCCGAGGCGAAATATTTCGGCGCCAGGCTGAACGACCAGTCGCTTGTATCCGACGACGATCCGCGCCTCGGCTCGATCACCTTCGAGCAGTGGTTCGCCACATCCGCCCGGCCGAACTGATCGGCCTCCTCACCCAGCCGACAAGGAGATTCCCATGATCAAGTCATCATTCCTCGCTGCCGCCCTCGCCCTTCTGGCAACGACCGGCGCTTCCGCCCACGACAGCAGCAAATCCGCCAAGGTGACGCTCGTCTATGAACACGAACTGCCAAACGTGCCGGGCAAGAGCATCAAGGGCGTGCTGGTCGAATACGGCCCCGGTGGTCTCTCCGAAGGCCACACCCATCCCGACTCGGCCTTCATCTACGCCACCGTGCTGGAGGGATCGATCCGCAGCCAGGTGAATGACGGTCAGGTCAAGACCTATCAGGCCGGCGAGAGCTTCTCGGAAATGCCGGGCGACCGCCATAGCGTCAGCGCCAATGGCAGTGAGACGCAGCCGGCCCGCCTGCTTGCCGTCTTCGTCGTCGACACCGATCAGAAGGAGCTGACTTTCCCGCTGCAGAACTGACGACCCCGCCAAAGGCCATCTGCGCGAGCCCATGCTTGCGCGGCTGGCCGACATGCTCAATCATGCGCCGCCCGCCCCTCCCGGAGAAAGAGTGAGATGATCTACGACGCGCTCTTCGGCAAGCCTCTGATATCTCTCATAGCGGTCGGCTTCGCCGGCATCATCGTCTGGTACTTCCTCTCCAGCCAGCGGCCGACAACACGGCTGGTGGTGCAGATCCTCTTCTTTGCCATGATGACGCTGATCCTCGTCGGCAGCGGCATCGAACCCCACCGCTTCCAAGGATATGCGTCGCAGGACCCGCAGGCCCTGCTCGTCATCCTCGCCAAATCGCTCTGGTGGATCCACCTCGCATGGGCCGTCATCGGCTTCATCAGGCTCTATCTGGTGCTGGAGGGCAGCCCGCGCGAGGCCCGCCTGCTCCAAGATCTCGTCGTCGGCATCGTCTATATCGGCATGATGCTCTCGATCCTCGCCTTCGCCTTCGGCGTGCCGATCGGGACCCTCGTCGCCACATCAGGCGTGGTCGCCATCATTCTCGGTCTCGCGCTGCAGAACACGCTCGCCGACGTCTTCTCCGGCATCGCGCTGACGCTCGGCCGTCCCTATGTCATCGGCGACTGGATCCTCTTGAGCGATGGCACGGAAGGGCGCGTCTTCGAGAGCAACTGGCGTGCGACGCACATCCTGACGCCCGGCAACAATATCGTCGTGCTGCCGAACAGCTTTCTTGCCAAGCTCGGCCTGACCAATGTCAGCCGGCCGGACGAGACCCATCTGCTGTTTCTTACCATCCGCATCGCGCCCACACGGATGCCAGCATCGATCCGCCAGGTCATGCTCTCGGCGCTCACGAGCTGCAATTCGATTGTGCGCGAGCCGCCGCCGGTCGTCGCATTGAAGGGCCTGGATGCCACCGCGCTCGAAGTCGAGCTGCAGTTTCGGGTGACGAGCCCCAGTCAGCGCGTGCCGGCGCGAAACGAGGTGCTCGATCTCGTCTATCGCCATTGCAAATCCGCCGGCCTCTTTCTCGCCGTTCCACCGGCGGCCAAGGTCCTCACCGCCGATCTGCCGACGGAAGAAAACGCCAAGCCGCCAAGCGTAACGCCGCTTGCGCTGATCCAAGCCATTCCGGTCTTTGCGGCGACGCTGACATCCGATGAAAAGGAGAAACTCGCCGAGTCCTCCACTGTCCGGCAGTTCCGCAAAGGCGATGTAATCGTGCGGGAGGGCGAAATGCTACCCTCGCTGATGATGGTGCGCGCCGGCATTATCGTGGCGCGGCGCGAAGGCGAAGAGCGCGGGCGGTTTGCACCGGGCGATTTTTTCGGCGAGACCGGCCTGCTCGCCGGCATGCAGGAAGTCTGCACCCTCGAGGCCCTGACCCCGACGGCGGTTTATGAAATCGACCAGGAGGCCTTCGCGCCGCTGCTCACCGAACGCCCCGCCCTGGCCGAAGAGATTGCCGCAGCCCTCGCCGAGCGCGCCGAGCGCTTCCGCGACGGCGCCGCTCTGCCGCCGGAGCAGGTTCGCAACGCCCATGCCATCCTCAAGACCATCAGGACCATCTTCAGGGCATGATCAGCCGGCACGCTGGAGCACCCACTGAAACGTGCCTTGCCAGATATCGGCCGGTACCTCCTCGGATAAGGTGCCGACGAGATCGGAGAGCCGGACGGCTCTCAGCGTATTCCGCCAGGCCTCGTCGGCTTCCCACATGACGCGCGCGACCGCGCAAGGCTTGCTGTCGCAATAGCCTGCCGGCCGGCACGGATTGTTCTCCCGAATATTTGTGCAGGTGAAGCTGCGCGCCTTTCCCTCGACCGCCTCGACGATGTCGAGGAAATTGATCTCGGACGGGGATCTCGCAAGCCTGTAGCCGCCGCTCGGGCCGAGCGTGGTATTGACAAGGGAAGCTTGCGAAAGGCTTTGCAGCGCCTTGGAGAGATATTCCTTCGGCAGACCATGCAGCTCGGCGAGCGCCTTGGTGGAGAGATACCTGCCCTCGGGCAGGCCCGCGAGAATGGCGCAGCAGTGCAGCGCCCACTCAACCTGGCTTTTCAGGATCATTCAAAAACTCGCAACGGCCGGTTCTGCCACGGAATTAAGGATATATGCTATCCGCAAACGTGCGCGATGTAAATGATTGCCGGCGACGGCGAGGCTCTGCCGTAGCGCCGTGAACATCGGGACGGGACGGCTCAGATCGTCTATTCATACCAGCGACACGATTACGCAGGCATTTGAATAAAGAAAGAGAGGAGAGAACGCGATGCCCAAGATGATCTTCGTCAACCTGCCGGTGAAAGACCTCGCCGCTGCTACCCGCTTCTACGAAGCGATCGGCTGCAGCAAGAACGAACAGTTCAGCGATCACCAGGCCTCGAATATGGTCTGGTCCGACGCCATCGTCTTCCACCTCTTGACGCGCGATTACTTCGCGACCTTCACCTCGAAACCCATCGCCGAGGCACGGAAGGCAAGCGAGATGCTGATCGCGCTGACAATGGACGGCCGCAAAGACGTGGACGCCATCGTCGAGGCCGCCGCCGGGGCCGGCGGCATAGCCGATCCGCGCCCGGCAACTGACATGGCCTGGCTCTACAACCGCGCCTTCGAGGATCCGGATGGCCATATATTCGAAGCCGTTTGGGTCGACATGGCGGCGGCCTCTGCCTCCAGCCAATAACCATAGCGCCTCCGGGCGAAGCCGCTCGTCCCGGCCTCGCCCGCTAAAATTTTCGCTTAACCAGGAATAAAACCAGTTCGCCTCGTGTCTCATCTCAGGTATCGCAGCATTGCGTGCCAAACCTGAGGAGAGACATCATGACACGCGTGAAATTCCTGCCCGTCGTGGCGGCAGCCGCCCTTGCCGCGACAGCTGCCTTCGCCGCCGCTCCCGTCAAGGAAGTAGATTCCGCCAAGGGCAAAGTCCTGGCCGGAGAAAACGGCATGACCCTCTATACCTTCAAGAAAGACACCAAAGGCGTTTCCAACTGCTATGACGACTGCGCCAAAAACTGGCCTCCGCTGATGGCGGCTTCCGATGCCAAGGCTGATGGTGCATATTCGATCATCGACCGTAAGGATGGCACGAAGCAATGGGCCAAGGATGGCATGCCGCTTTACTACTGGGTCAAGGACAAGAAGATGGGCGACATCACCGGCGACGGTGTCGGCGGCAACTGGGATCTCGCCAAACCTTGATAGCTAGGGCCTTGATGCCAAGAGTGCCGGCATGAAGATACCCGCACCGGAAAGCTTCGAGGGCCAGATCTTGGCCCTCCTCCCCTCGCTCAGGCGCTATTCGCGCAGCCTGACGCGCTCGGATGCCGACGGCGAGGATTTGCTCCAGGACTGTGTCGAGAAGATTCTGACGCACCGCGGCCAATGGCGCGGACTCAATCTGCGCGGCTGGGTCCT
This sequence comes from Rhizobium sp. MHM7A, assembly GCF_005862215.1. NCBI lineage: Bacteria > Pseudomonadati > Pseudomonadota > Alphaproteobacteria > Hyphomicrobiales > Rhizobiaceae > Rhizobium > Rhizobium sp. MHM7A. Next base: position 539,591 of record NZ_VCHT01000002.1, on the reverse strand, counting down.
GACCATTATGACGAACCTCTATCGCAACGGCCGGCGCGGCAAAAGACGCGGCGGTCTGGTCGAACTCGACGCCGCAGAGGATGTAGCCGCCCCCGAACCGGCGGCCGATCCGCTGGAGCGCGCCCGGCTCAACGATGCGCTGAACAGCCTTTCGGAGGAGCACCGCGCCGTGCTGATGCTCGTCGTCATCGAGGGATATAGCTACAGCGAGGTCGCCGCCGCGCTCGATATTCCGATCGGCACCGTCATGTCCCGACTGTCGCGCGCCCGTCGGCGAGTCGCGGAGCACCTGAAGGCCGACAACATCATTACGCTCCGGAGACCGAAATGAACGAGACCAATCCGAGCGTCACCGAAGCCGATCTCCACGCCTATGCCGACGGCCAGCTGGCTAAAGCGGCGCGCACCCGCGTCGAGGCTTACCTCGCCGACAATCCGGAGGAGGCGGCAATGGTCGCCGAGTGGCAGGCTCAAAGTTCGGGCATCCGCTCGCTCTTTTCAGGTTACGAGAAGGCCAAGGATACCGATCCCCTTCTCGTCGCACCCGCCCGCGCCGTCTCATCGGGGGCAAGGCACTGGAGGACCGCCGCTGCGGCCCTGCTCGTCTTCGCGCTCGGCGCCGTCAGCGGCCACTATGGGTCAGGTCTTCTGGAAACGCCGGGTCTGCAGCTTGCCGGCTCGGAGACCCTGCCTAAGCAGGCCGAGACCGCCTTTACGGTCTATGCCGCCGAAGTTCGCCATCCCGTCGAAGTTTTCGCCGACGAGGAGGCCCATCTCGCCACCTGGCTCGGCAAGCGCCTAGCGATCGAAAACCTCAAGATCCCCAACCTGCAGCCGCTCGGCTTCAAGCTTGTCGGCGGCCGCCTGCTGCCGGTCGACGGCAGGCCGGGCGCGATGTTCATGTACGAGAACCAGGCCGGCGAGCGCCTGACCGTCATGGTCGGCCGCAATAGGGAAAACCGCACCACGAGCTTCCGATTCGCTTCATCCGGCAATCTCGAGACCTTCTACTGGATCGATGGTGAACTCGGCTACGCCGTCACCGGCGAAATCTCGCGCGAGACACTACGTGAGGTGGCCGAGGAGTGCTATCGGCAGTTTCCGTCGTGAGACTCAGCGCAGCGGGTCGTTAGCGAGCTCGATCGGCTTCCCATGCGGCGTGGCTTCGGCCGCACGCTGCCAGCTCTTCTGCAGGTCGAGGATGGCGGATGCATCCGCTATGCCACGGCTAACCAGGAGCCCTGAAAGCGCCGCAACCCAGCAGTCGAAGTAGTCGCTGCCGTCCTTGGCGCGGCTTGGCTGATGCAACTCCTTTGAGAGAGCCGCTGCCCATTCGCTCCAGGTGAAGATGCCCTTTTCGTGCAAGTACAAGGCCATGGCGAAGGCTTCCGCCGCCCAGGGCTCGGGGAAGACGGGATCACCCTCCGACGACGTCGGCAGCCCCGGCGATTGCGCGATCTGAGGGGATGTTTCACAGAGGCTCAAGATAGCTCTCCCAGGCATCGATCGAGACCGTCAGCGACGGATCCGCGCCCTCGCCCCAGACCTCTGCTCCATCGAAGACGACGGTATAGAGCCACTGCGGGTTCTCGCCCTTGCCATGCGCATTATCGTCTGGAAAAACGAACGAACCCTGCACTGCTTCGACCACGCCCTGCTTGGCGCGCGCATAGCGCGGCAGTCGTGTATGCGTCGCAGGGTTGAAATTCTTCGTCTTTACCCGTTCGCCGACCACGAAGAGCGGCGCGGTTTCGACGGGACGATCGCAAGGCCCGCCTTTCGCCAACACCGCCGGCACCATCTCCGCCCTTAGCACCCGCTTCGGCGCCGCGCCGTCCCGCAGCTTGTGCCCGGACAACAATTCCTCGCGCGTCGCAAAGCCGTGCCGCTCCAGCAGCATCTCCACGCCGCGGATCCAGATCTCGTAATAGCTCGCCGCGAGATAATCGGCCGGCGGAATGCTCTCGCGTGCATGCCGACTTTCATCGATCGTCCAGGCGCCAAAGGCGCCGCAGGAAAGGGTGATCCCCAGCGCCCGCTTTTCCCATTCGGCATGAAAATAGGGCTCGCCTTTTTCGGGCGAGACAGGCCCGAAGCCCATTTGACCGCCGAGATCGTGCGGTCCATTCATGATAGCGCCTCCGGGCTGCCGGCGACTGCGGTGCCGATCATCGCGTCGCGGCTGACGAGGTCGGCAAGTGCAGCTTCGTTCATCCCCGCCGTCCCTTCTGGCCGCTCGGGGATCACGAGATAACGCAGCTCTGCCGTGGAGTCCCAGACACGAATCTTCTTCTCCTCTGGCAGCACCAGCCCAAACTCGGCAAGCACGCTGCGCGGATCGATGACGGCGCGGGAACGGTAGGCCGGCGCCTTGTACCAGACCGGCGGCAGGCCGAGCACAGACCAGGGATAACAGGAACAGAGCGTGCAGACGATGAGGTTATGGGTGTCGGTCGTATTGAAGACGGCGCGCATATGCTCGCCCTGCCGGCCGATGTAACCGAGGCTGGCGATCGCCGCCGTCGCATCGCGCTTCAGCCACTCGGCGAAATCGGAATCGTTCCAGGCTTTCGCGACGACCCGAGCACCATTCCGCGGCCCCACCTTCGTCTCATAAGTTTCGACAATCGCATCGATCGCCGCCGGATCGATCAGCCCTTTCTCGGTCAGCAGCGTTTCCAGCCCTTTTACGCGCGCCTGCATATCGGAGTAATGGTTGTCGTGATCGTGACGGTGCTCGTCGTGGTCATGGTCGTGCAAGGCTATGTCCTCCCGAACGGCAATAGGCCGGCCGCTTCTTCTCTCTTGCAATGCTGGTTTCCCCTTCTCCCCAGGGGAAGAAATGTGGCCCCAGGGGTCGGAGGAGGCGGCGGGGGACTCGCGGCAAGGTCCGGCCCTTCCTCAAAGCATCCGCGTATGAACATCTCTCCCCTTTCTATCACACCCTATGCCCCCGCCAAGTCCTCCTATCCCCCTCACGCATTTCCGTTAATCTCTCACAATGAACATCCTGATTCTTGGCGCAACCGGCTTCATAGGCTCCGTCGTCGCAGCCCGGCTCGCGGCTGATGGACACAGCGTAACAGGGCTCGGCCGAAATCCCGGACGGGCGCGCTTGAAGCAGCCTGCTATACACTGGCGGCAGGACGATCTCGCACGCATGACGAAGGCGGAGGACTGGGACGATCTCCTCAAGGACCAGCATGCCGTCGTCAATTGCGCTGGCGCGCTGCAGAACAGTCTTTCTGACGATGTGACCGCCACACAGGCAGATGCGATGCTCGCGCTCTATACCGCCGCCAAACACTCTCAGCCCCTGATCGTCCAGATATCGGCAAGGACGGCGGGAGCGGCCGCCGTCCTTCCCTTCCTCGCCACCAAACGGCGGGCCGACGAGGCGCTGGCGGCAAGCGGCCTGCCTTACGTCATCCTGCGCCCTGCCGTCGTTCTCGGCCGCAATGCTCATGGCGGCTCGTCGCTCATCAGAGCGCTGGCCGCGTTTCCCCTTGTATTGCCGCTCACCCATGCGCAAAGTCCGGTCGAAACGCTTTCGGCGGACGACGTGGCGCAAGCCGTTTCACGGGCGGTTGCAGGCGATCTCCGCGGGGATATCGTTCTTGCCGCCGACGAGACACTGACGCTCGCCGATCTCGTGCACCTTCACCGGCAATGGCTCGGCCTGCCGCCGGCGCGTGTCTTTTCTCTTGCCCCATGGCTCGCCAGGCCGGTGACGTGGTTTGCCGATCTCTCCGGCCTGTTCGGCTGGCGCTCACCGCTGCGCTCGACAGCGATGACCGTGATGTCGGAAGGTGTGCGAGGCGCGGACGTGAAAAATAGGCTTCCCTCGACTTCGGCCGCGGCAACGCTCGCGGCCAATCCCTCCGGTGTGCAGGATCTCTGGTTCGCCAGGCTCTATCTGCTGAAGCCGATCGTCATATCAGGCCTGTCGGCCTTCTGGCTGCTCTCCGGCCTTATCCCGCTGCTGTCGGTGACGAAGGCCTCTGCTCACTTCCTGCCCTTCATGCCGGAGGCGGCGGCAACGGCGCTGACGCTTGTCACCTGTGTCATCGACATCGCCCTCGGCGTCGCCATTCTTGTCCGCCCGCTCGCCAAACGCGCCCTTCTCGGCATGCTGGCCGTCTCGTTGGCCTATCTGACAGGCGGCACACTTCTCGAACCGGCGCTCTGGCTCGATCCGCTCGGGCCCCTTATCAAGGTACTGCCGTCGATCCTGCTGACGCTCACGGCCCTTGCCACACTGGATGAACGCTGATGCCCGAGCAATGGCTGCTGCTTGCCCATGTCATCGGCGCGACCGTGCTCTTCGGCACCGGCGCCGGCATCGCCTTTTTCATGGTGATGGCGCATCGCACCCGCGATCCGTCGCTGATCGCCCATGTCGCTGGGACCGTCGTCATCGCCGACACCTTATTCACGGCCACCGCGGTCATTCTCCAGCCGGTCACCGGCTATCTCCTGGCGCGATCGATCGGCTGGGATCTCGCGGAGGGCTGGATTACGCTGTCGCTGCTACTCTACGTCGTGACCGGCCTGTTCTGGTTGCCGGTCGTCTTGATCCAGATCCGGCTGCGCGACCTCGCTCGCGCAGCAGCAACTTCGAAAAGCGCCCTGCCGCCCAGCTATTACAGTCTCCACCGCATCTGGTTCGCCTGCGGCTTTCCTGCCTTCCTCGCTGTCATCGGCATCTTCTGGCTGATGCTGACGAAGCCGTCGATCGCTTTATTTTAACATCGGCCAGAGGCTCGCCACCAGAAGCACGGCCATGGTTATATTAAACCATTTCAGCCGCACCGGGTCGGAAAGCCATTCCCTGAGCGCCGAGCCAAAGCCCGCCCAGGTCGAAACGCTCGGAACGTTGACCACCGCGAAAGCCAGGCCGACGATCAGCACGCTCGCGAGATAGAGCTCAGGAATCGTATAGGTCGCCATGGCGGTCACTGCCATCACCCAGGCTTTCGGATTGATCCACTGGAAAACCGCGGCAGAGAGGAAGGACATCGGCGTCGCACCGCTCCTGGCTTCGCTGAGCGAACGCGATGAGGCGATCTTCCAGGCGATCCAGACGAGATAAGCGCCTCCCGCAAACTTGAGCGCCGTATAAACGGCGGGCACCGTGTGCAGCAGCGCGCCGAGACCGAGGCCGACGCCGATGAGCAGCGAGAAGAAGCCGGCGCCGATGCCGAACATATGCGGGATGGTCCTGCGGAAGCCGAAATTCACGCCCGAGGCGAAGAGCATCATATTGTTCGGCCCCGGCGTGATCGAGGTCGTGAAGGCGAAGAGAACGAGGGCGAAAAACGTATCCAGCGGCATGCGACCTCCCAAAACCGGCCTTTTGCTTATTGCTCTTATTTAGGTCAGCATAACTGCCACAAATTCCGGATGCCATTGCATCATTGTCATGGTGACAGGATTACTTGAAAGATGGCGACGCGGCCCAATCTCTTGAGCAGGAAGAAGAGCCATGCAGGACGACCCCATCCCCTCCGTCAGATTTCCGAACGGCATCGACGTGCCTGCGCTCGGCCAGGGAACCTGGGCCATGGGCGAGGATGCGGGCGATGCCCGAGCCGAGATCGACAGCCTCAGAGCCGGCATCGATCTCGGCATGACGCTGATCGACACCGCGGAAATGTATGGCGACGGCGGCGCCGAGGAGATTGTCGGCCAGGCGATCACGGGACGGCGCGACGAGGTCTTCATCGTCAGTAAGGTCTACCCCTGGAATGCCAGCCTGAAGGGTACAATCGAAGCTTGTGAGCACAGCCTTGAGCGGCTGGGCACCGACCGCATCGATCTCTATCTCCTGCACTGGCGCGGCAATTATCCACTTGCAGAGACCGTCGCCGGCTTCGAAATGCTGAAAGCGTCCGGCAAGATCAGCGCCTGGGGCGTCTCCAACTTCGACACCGACGATATGCAGGAACTGCTCGCCGTTCCGGACGGCGCCAATGTCGCCGCCAACCAGGTGCTTTACAATCTCTCCCGCCGCGGCATCGAATATGACCTCCTGCCCTGGTGCCAAAGCCGCGGCGTCCCCGTCATGGCCTATTCGCCGATTGAGCAGGGACATATCCTGCATAATGCGGAACTCATCCGCATCGCCAAGGCCTACCAGGCGACCCCTGCCCAGTTGGCGCTCGCCTTCCTGCTGAAACGCGACGGCGTCATCGTTATCCCCAAGACTTCGAATGCAGGACGCGTCCGCGAAAACCGCGACTGCGTCTCGCTCGACGTCACCGACGAGGATTGGCAGTCGCTGGACGCCGCCTTCCCGCCGCCGGCAAAGAAAAAACCGCTGGAGATGCTTTAGCTGAGTCCGGTGGGATTTCCGCCATAAAGCTGCAACAAACCGTCCGAGAGTTCACGACTGGATCGATCGGCCCGCGTTGCCGGTGAAGGAAAAAATCTGAGCGGACGCCGGATCCGGCGCCCGCTTGAGACATATCACATCCCCTGCGCGCCGCGGTTCATCGCCGCGATGCCGGTGCGGCAGACTTCGATGAGACCGAGCGGCTTCATGATCGCGATGAACTGGTCGATCTTCGCCGACTTGCCTGTTATCTCCAGGATGAAGTGATCGATCGTCGCATCCACCACCTTTGCATGAAAGGCATCGGCAAGACGCAACGTTTCGGCGCGCGTTTCGCCCTCACCGATCACCTTGACCAGTGCCACCTCACGCTCGATCGGCCGTTCCTGGCCGAGTTCGCGCGCCCGCACCGTCAGATCGACGACGCGATGGACCGGCACGATGCGATCAAGTTGCGCCTTGATCTGCTCCAGCACATGCGGCGTGCCGCGCGTGACGATGGTGATGCGGGAAAGATGCGCCTGGTGCTCCGTCTCCGAAACCGTGAGGCTTTCGATATTGTAGCCGCGGCCCGAAAACAGGCCAATGACACGGGCAAGGACGCCGGGCTCATTGTCGACGAGAACCGAGAGCGTGTGGCTCTCGATTGCCGTCGTTTCCGGAGAGATGAAATAGGCAGAGCCCGTGGGCTGAAGATGTGCGTTCATGGTCCTGGGGTTCCTCTGACTTTTTCTTAGACGAGCTGGCGGCCCTTGGCGTCGATCGCGTTGGCGACCGCTTCATCGGTGGCTTCGTCCGGCAGCAGCATTTCGTTGTGCGCCTTGCCCGAAGGGATCATCGGGAAGCAGTTGGCGAGATTGGCGACCCGGCAATCGAAAATGACGGGCTTCTTGACCTCGATCATCTCGACAATGGCATCATCGAGTTCATCCGGCTTGTCGCAGCGCAGCCCGACGGCGCCATAGGCTTCCGCCAGTTTGACGAAATCGGGCATCGCCTCCGTATAGGAGTGCGACAGGCGGTTGCCGTGCAGAAGCTGCTGCCACTGGCGCACCATGCCCATATACTGGTTGTTCATGATGAAGATCTTGATCGGCGCGTCGTACTGGATCGCCGTCGACATCTCCTGAATGCACATCTGGATCGAAGCGTCGCCGGCGATGTCGATGACGAGGCTTCCGGGATGGGCGATCTGGACGCCGAGGGCCGCCGGCAGGCCGTAACCCATCGTGCCCAGGCCGCCCGAGGTCATCCAGCGGTTCGGCTGCTCGAAGCCGAAGAACTGCGCCGCCCACATCTGGTGCTGGCCTACCTCGGTCGTGATGTAGGTGTCGCGATCCTTGGTATGCGCATAGAGCCGCTCCAGCGCATATTGCGGCATGATCACGTCGTTGCTTTTCGTATAGGCGAATGAATTGCGCGCCCGCCAGCGGGCAATATCGCTCCACCAGTCCTCGAGGCGGTTCTTCTCAGGCTTCTTCGGCAGCGCCCGCCACAGGCGGACCATGTCTTCCAGGACATGGCCGACGTCGCCGCGAATGCCGATATCGACGCGGACGTTCTTGTTGATCGACGATGGATCGATATCGATATGAATCTTCTTTGAGTTCGGGGAAAAGGCATTGAGACGGCCCGTGATGCGGTCGTCGAAGCGGGCGCCGATGCAGACCATGACGTCGCAATCATGCATCGCCATGTTGGCCTCGTAGGAGCCGTGCATGCCGAGCATCTTCAGCCAGTTCTTGCCCGAAGCCGGATAGGCGCCGAGCCCCATCAGCGTCGAGGTGATCGGGAAGTCGGTGAGCTCGACCAGTTCGCGCAGCAGCTTGGAGGCTTCAGGGCCGGAATTGACGACGCCGCCGCCGGAATAAATAACCGGTCGGCGCGCATTCGCCATCAGCTCGATCGCAGCATGGATCTGGTTGAGGTCGCCCTGGATTTTCGGCTGGTAGCTCTTCTGGATCGGGTAGTCGGCAGGCGGCGTATAGGTGCCGGTCGCAAACTGAACGTCCTTCGGAATATCGACGACGACGGGACCGGGACGGCCGGACTGAGCGATACGGAAGGCTTCGTGAATGATGGCGGCGAGCTCGTTGACGTCCTTGACCAGCCAATTGTGCTTGGTGCAGGGGCGGGTAATGCCGACCGTATCGCATTCCTGGAAGGCGTCGGAGCCGATCAGCGAAGTCGGAACCTGGCCGCTCAGGCAGACGAGCGGGATCGAATCCATAAGCGCGTCCTGCAGCGGCGTGACCGCATTGGTGGCGCCCGGACCAGAGGTCACCAGCATGACGCCGACCTTGCCGGTGGAGCGGGCGTAGCCTTCGGCCGCATGGCCGGCCCCCTGCTCGTGGCGCACGAGAATGTGCTTGATCTCGTCCTGCTGGAAGATCTCGTCATAGATCGGCAGAACCGCGCCGCCGGGATAGCCGAAGATATGTTCGACGCCGTTGTCCTTCAGCGCCTGGAGAACGATCTCCGCTCCTGTCATCCGATTGCCTGCCGCCTGATTGTCCGTGCTCATCTGTCTGTTCCGTTTGATGCTGGGATTTGCGTTTGTGGCCGGAAGCCCGAATTTCGGGCACAAAAAAAGGCCCCGGAGGAGCCTGTCATTTAGCGCATGGGTGGCTGTCGCCGGATGGTTACACCATCCTGCCCATGCGCTTTCCCACCACGATAAGAGCCGTTGCGATTTTCATGGCGGGAAGTGATAGACAGAAAATTTCGCAGCGTCAACGCATGCCGCAATAAAAAACTGCGCCGCGCCTGCGCCTGCCAAAATCGATAGGATGAAGGATTTGTTAAAGGATCGATCTTATCCTTTAACGCTACTGCAGGGAGTAGCCCGTTGCTCAACAACGACTTGCGCATGTCTGGCAAGGCAGGCGAGCACGATCGCCGCGACAGCCATACGCCGGGAAATCGCTTTCTCGGCCGCGTCGTTGCATGCAGCGGCTCCAGAGCGACGATTGCCGCCGTGGCCGAACAAGGCGGCACCGATCTCACCGAGCTCTGGTCCGTCGGCCGGCTGATTTCGATCAGTGTCGGCCGCAACCGTGTTGTCGCCCTGGTTTATCAAATGAACACCGGCAGCCATGCGTGGGGCGAAGGCGAGGACAATAAATTCAGGATCGAGACCGAGCTCCTCGGTGAAGTCCGTGTCGACGAGGACGGGCGAGAGGAATTTTCGACCGGCATCTCGCGTTATCCCCATCTTGGCGCCATCGCCCATCGCATCCGTGCCGCGGACCTCATGCGCATCTACGATGCCGGAACAGGTACGACCGCCGTCATCGGCAAGCTGACGCAGGACGAAAGCATCGATGCGGCGATCCACATCCCTTCGATGCTCTCCAAACATTTCGCCGTTGTCGGCTCGACCGGCGTCGGCAAATCGACGGCCGTGTCGCTGCTCCTGCACAAGGCGATCGTGGCGGATCCGAAGCTGCGGGTGCTGATCCTCGATCCGCACAACGAATTCGCCGCCGCTTTTCCGAAGCATGCCGTCACCATCGACACCGATACGCTCGACCTGCCCTTCTGGCTGATGCGGCTCGAAGAATTCGCCGAAGTCGTCTTCCGCGGCCGCCCACCGGTGCCCGAAGAGCTCGACATGCTGCGCGACATCATGCCCGAGGCCAAGCGGGCGTTCCGCGGCAGCGACAATTCGCTGGTGCGCCGCACCACGGAAAAGAGTTCGATTACCGCCGATACACCAGTTCCCTACCGAATGGCTGACCTGCTGGCGCTGATCGACGAACGCATCGGACGCCTGGAAGGTCGCGGGGAAAAGCCCTTCCTGCGGTCGCTGAAGATGCGCCTCATCGCCGCCATCAATGATCCGCGTTATCACTTCATGTTCTCCAACAACACGATCAGCGATACGATCACCGACACCATCGCGCAGATCTTCCGTATTCCCGGCGATAGCAGGCCAATCTGCACCTTCCAATTGGCGGGCATCCCATCCGAAGTGGTCAATTCGGTCGCCTCCGTGCTCTGCCGCATGGCTTTCGAGGTTGCGCTCTGGAGCGACGGCGCCATCCACATGCTTGTCGTCTGCGAGGAAGCCCACCGCTACATACCGTCAGATCCGAATCTCGGCTTCATTCCGACGCGCCAGGCGATCGCCCGCATCGCCAAGGAAGGCCGCAAATACGGCGTTTCGCTCGGCATCATCACCCAGCGGCCGGGGGAACTCGACCAGACGATCCTTTCGCAGTGCTCGACGCTCTTTGCCATGCGCCTTGCCAACGATCGCGACCAGGAAATCATCCGCTCGGCCATCCCTAACTCATCGATCTCAACGACGAGCTTCATCTCCTCGATCGGCAACGGGGAAGCGATCGCCTTCGGCGAAGCGATCAGCGTGCCGATGCGCATGCGTTTCTCCCGGGTCGCCGAGAACCTCCTACCGAAGGCCGCCAGCGCCAACAGCAAGCATAGTGAGGAAGATCCCGATACTGTCGATCTGCGCAAGATCGTCACCCGCATGCGGGCGGTGACTGTCGGGCCTGATATTTCGAATTTCCAGCAGAGCGTTGCGGCATCCATACCGAGTTTTGACGAGGCGCAGGAAACCGGCGAGGGTTTCGAGACAAACCCCGTCATCCCGCCCGCGCCCGCTTCGGCGCCGCTCGAATCCTACCGGCGCGAATTGCTACCGCAGGCGCCGCGGCTGGACCCGGCCGAGCCGGCCCCGATCGATCCGCGCCTGGACGCGCTACGCCGCGAACTGCGTCGCGAAGAACCCGTCTTCCCCCGGCCGGCGCCACCGGCAGACCAGCCGCCGGTCGTTCGCCGGGAACCGGGCACGTCGCTGCGCGAAAGCATCCTGAAAAAGCCGGTGAGCAGACTTTACAACAAGGATTGATGCTCCAGCTCGATCAGCGGCTGAGCGTTGTCGAGCACGCGCTGCCGCTCCGCCAGCCCTAGCGGCATGAGGGGCCGCGGAAGTTCCGCCTGGACGCCCAGGAGATGCTCGGCCAGCGTATAGACCACGCGAATGCTCCCATACGCCTTGAACACCTCCCAGAGCGGCTGAAGCAGGCTATCCAGCCTGTGCGCCTCGACATCATTGCCAGCCATGGCGGCCTTCGTCAGAGCGAGCGCCGTGCGCGGAAGCAGCCCGCTGATAACGCTGTACCAGGCGTCTGCGCCGGAAAGCAGTGCCTCCGCCGCACCCCAATCGCCGCTGTAGCCGATCGAGAGATCGGTCTTTTGCCGCAATTGCGCAAGCTCTCCTCGCAGGTCACCGTCGGCCGGCAGCGGCATTTTCACCGCCTTGATCGTCTCGACATCGGAAAGGCGCTGCAAAAGCTCGCGGCTGAAGGTGAAGTGCGTCGTGCCGGGATTGTTGTAGATGCAAAGCGGAAGCCTGGTCGCCTTCGCCACCGCAAGGAAATGTTGGTAGGCTTCTTCCTGGGTCAACGGCGTGTAGGAAACGGGCGCGAGGAGAAGCGCGTCCGCGCCGGCAGCCTCGGCGTCCCTCGCCAGATCCAGAGCATGGTCTGTTCTCAGAGCGCCGGCGCCGACGATAAGCGGAACACGGCCGTTGACGCATTCGACGGCCGCCTTGACGGCCCGAAGCCGCTCCTCGCGCGTGAGATAGGCATAGATCCCGGTGCTGCCGAGAAGGCCGATGGAGGCGGCGCCCGCGTCACACAAAGGGTCCAACAGCCGGCAGAGTGCTTGCGCGTTCACGCGACCATTGATGTCGGCGGGCGTCGGTGGAAAGGCCGAAAGACCACGAAACGGAGAAACTGAAGACATGATGCAATCCTGGACAGCGATCAACGGGAGAACAGCAGGCGTGATCCGGCACCCGCGAAGAACATCGCAAGACTTGCCTCGATCCAACGACGCGCCCGGGCATAACCGCGCACCATAGGCGCCGTCGAAAACAGGATGGCGTAGCCGGCAAATATCGACATCCCCAGGAGCACGCAGCCGCCAAACGCAGTCACGGCCATTTGAGTCGAAGCCCCGGGCTTGAGGCCGAGCGACATGATCGCGACCCAGGCCAAAACCGATTTAGGGTTTCCGAGATGCATCAATATACCCCGGCGATAAAGCGCGCCGAGCGGCACGGCTGACCGGACGGCCCGGCTTGCGGGCGCGTCCGTTGCGGCAGCCGAGCGAGCCGCCTTCCAGGCGAGCCAAAGGAGGTAGAGCCCGCCTGCCATCTTGAGGATTGTCAGGGCATGAGCATAGCGCACGAGCAATGTCGAAATGCCGGTGACGGCGATCAGCCCCCAGCATGTCGACATCGTGATCACTCCGGCGGATAGAGCCAGAGCCGGTCGACGCCCGCGGCTCATCGCGACGTTCATGATCGCCAGGTTGCTTGGACCCGGGCTGCCTGCTGCGATGACATAGGCGATATAGACGACGATAAGATCTTGCATGTCCATTTCCAGGAGTCGTTGATGCGCTTTCTTCTGCTCGAAAATTGGTTCATCATGAAGCGCCATTTTCAGAAATATTGATGGACCATTTTTCGATGTCGAAGCGACGCGCCACCATTGAAATCCCGTCACTCAACGCGATCGATCGATCGGCCAGCGTAGGCCGCCAGCTTGCGCAGGCCCTGCGGAACGCCATTACCCGCGGCGAACTGAGGCTGGGCGAGCGGCTTCCCTCGACACGTACCCTCGCCGCCTCCCTGCAGATCGCCCGCGGCACCGTCGTCGAAGCCTTCGATCAGTTGACCGCCGAGGGCTATCTCCAGGCACGAGTAGGAGCCGGGACCCATGTTGCAGCGGCTCTGACGGACGCGGCGCCAGCCCTCCAGCCGCCGCCCGCCGAGCCGGAGGCCGAAGATGCGCTCGACCTGCCTGCCCCGGCGGCCCGGCTGATATCAGTAGCCCGTGCACTTACCCCTCATCCGCCCGTCCCCTTCGCCATCGCTGTACCCGCTTCGGGCATCGCGCCGGACGACAGTTGGCGCCGCCTCGGCAATCGGATGCGCGCGTCCAGGCAGGCCGCACCTTCGGGTTACCACGATCCGGCAGGCGTATTGGAGCTGCGCATCGCCATCGCTGACCATGTCCGCCGCGCACGGGCCGTTCATTGTGTGCCGGAGCAGGTCATCGTTACGGCGGGCACCCAGCAAGGCCTCTATATGGCAGGTCGGGTCCTGTTGTCCCTCGGTGATGCCGTATGGGCGGAAGACCCAGCATATCCGGGGCTGACGGCCATCCTCGACGATCTCGGCGTCCGGACGTATCGCCTGCCGGTCGATGCTCAGGGTATGGACGTCGAACGCGGCCTTGAGCTGTGTCGAGAAGCGCGCGCCGCATTCGTGACCCCTTCGCACCAATATCCAATTGGCATGCCGCTTAGCATGGCTCGACGCAATGCCCTGATCACGTGGGCCGACAAGAACCGCGCCTGGATCGTGGAGGATGACTACGACAGCGAACTGCGTTATGCCGGACATCCCTTTCCCTCAATGCAGGGGCTGCGTCCGTCGCGTGTCATCTATCTCGGCACCTTCAGCAAGATCCTCTTTCCTTCACTGCGCCTCGGTTACGTCATCGCCCCGCCGCCGCTCGTAGAAGCCTTCGCGGGCGCACGCGCCATTCTTGATCGGCATTCGCCGACCGCCGAACAGCATGTTCTGGCTGCCTACATCAGCGAAGGCTATTTCGAGGCGCATATCAGACGCATCAGAGCTCTCTATGCCGAACGCCGCAATATTCTGCTCGCGGCGCTCGAACGGGCATTGCCGCAGGGGTGCCACGTTCAGCCGAGCGATCAGGGCATGCACGTTCTTCTGTGGTTGCCCGAGAGGGCTGACGACGTGCAGCTTGCAGCGCGCGCCCTCTCGGCTGGCCTCGCGGTGCGAGCGATCTCTCCCATGTATGCCGCGCAGCCTGCGCGCCCCGGCTTGATGCTGGGTTTTGGTGGATTTCCGCAAGAGAAGCTGGAGGCGGCGGTAGGCGAGCTCGCCAGGCTGCTGCAAGCGCATGCGTAGACGCGCCTGGAGCGGGAAGTCGGCAACGGCGCATGGGACTAGACGCTCAGCCTTTCCCAGCTCTCGTCCATCTGATTGCGAAACCAGGTCATTTGACGCTTGGCGTATTGCCGTGTCGCCGCAGCCCCCTTCTCCAGCACGTCATCGCGCGTCATCTCGCCCTTCAGCATCGCCGCGATCTGGGAGACGCCGATGGCCTTCATGACAGGCGCCTCGGAGGACAGACCGAGCGCAAGAAGCGCCCTCACCTCATCTTCCGCACCCTGTTGCAGCATCTTTTCGAAGCGGCCGTTAATGCGGGCGTGCAGCACCGCCCGGTCCGGCAGAACGACGATCTTGCGGGCCTCGTTGGCATCGATCACCACGGGTCCGGACCGGCCCTGGAAATCGGCGATCGACCGTCCCGTCGCTTTGATCACCTCCAGCGCGCGGACGATGCGCTGGCCGTCCTGGCGATTGAGGCATGCCGCCATGGCGGGATCGACGTCAGAAAGCTCGGCGTAAAGCGCGTCCGGCCCTTCGTCCACGAGTCGCGTGCGCAATTCTTCCCGCAGTACCTTGGGTATATCAGGCATGTCGGAGAGACCTCCGGTCAGCGCCTTGAAATAAAGCCCGGTGCCCCCCACGAAGACCGGCAGCTGCCCGGCGGCCCTGAGCGCCGGCAAAAGCGTCGAGACATCGTGCAGCCAGGCGCCTGTGGAATAGCCGGCACCCGCCGGCACGTGGCCGTAGAGATGATGCGTTACGCCTTGCATCTCCTCCTCCGACGGACGCGCGGTCAGCACCCGCAATGTGTCGTAGACCTGCATGCTGTCGGCATTGACGACCGCGCCGCCATGGCGTTTGGCCAACTCGACGGCGAGCGCGGACTTGCCGCTGGCGGTCGGCCCGGTTATCAGGATCGCGTTCTCTACGCTCAGAAGGTTTTCCATCATGGCCCTCGTTGCCACGCTTGTTGCCAATCCGTCAAATCCTGTGCTTACTCCTGGCATCGCCGAACAGGCGGCCGAGGCTGTAACTGCTTCCGGCCTGTATTGGCTGGCCGACGGCGTTGCCTGCGACATTGCGCTGCGCGACGGCACGGATGCGCAAGCGGACGAGGCCAATCTTCTCGCCGTCATATCAAGCGCTCCCATCGACCTCGTTATCCAGGAGCAGGACAGCCGCCGCAAGAAGCTGCTCATCGCCGACATGGATTCGACGATGATCGGCCAGGAATGCATTGACGAACTCGCCGCAGAAGTCGGCCTGAAGGGGAAGGTCGCCGACATCACCGCCCGCGCCATGAATGGCGAGATCGCCTTCGAACCCGCTCTGCGTGAGCGCGTCGCCCTGTTGAAGGGACTGCCGATCTCGGTTGTCGACGAGGTGATCGCCAAGCGCATCACGCTGACCCCGGGCGGGCCGGAACTGATCGCCACGATGAAATCGAAAGGCCATTACACCGCCCTCGTCTCCGGCGGCTTCACCGTCTTTACGAGCCGCATCGCCGCCACCCTCGGCTTCGACGAGAACCGCGCCAATATTTTGCTCGAAGAGAGTGGCATCCTCTCCGGTTTTGTCGCTGAGCCTATCCTTGGAAAGCAGGCAAAGGTGGATGCGCTGAACGAGATTTCGGCACGCCTGGGGATTTCGCCACGCGAGGCAATCGCCGTCGGCGACGGCGCCAATGATCTCGGCATGCTGCAGCTCGCCGGCTCCGGCGTCGCCCTCCACGCGAAGCCAACTGTCGCCGCTCAAGCGCAGATGCGCATCAATCACGCTGACCTGACGGCACTTCTTTACATCCAGGGTTACCGAAAGACCGACTTCGTGACGGCTTGAGAAGCGTGCTCCGCCTACATTCCTCCAGCGGGTAGAGGTCGCGGTGGCTAATCTATCGCCGCCGGAGCTACTATTCCATCGGCACGGCCACAAACCGCAGATCGCCGTTTGCCGAGGCGATCATCAGCTGGGCGTTGCGTCGGCCCTCCTGTTTCAGCGATTTCACCTTGGCCGCGACCGCGTCAGGGGATTTCATGAACTCTTGCGCCACTTCGACGATCACGTCCCCTGGCTTCAGCCCCTTTTCGGCTGAGGCGGAGCCGGGCGCTACCTCCGTCACGACAACGCCGTCGACGCTCTCGGCGATGCCAAAAGCCTTGCGTGTCTCCGGGCTCAGGAGCGACAGCGACAATCCGAGCACGTTCTTCGGCGTGGCCGCATCCGGCGAGACCTGACCCTGGTGCTGGTCCGGCTCCGGCGCGCCGGGCACTGGCTGGGTCTGATCGCCGGTATCCGGCTGGTCCATATCGTCGTTCTCGTCAGGATCAGGTGTGATGACGCCGTCCTGCGAGCCATCGGGCGCTGCATCGCCGGCTGCGGCCTGATCGCTGTCTTCGAGCCGGCCGAGCTTCACCTTGACGGTCTGTTCTTTGCCGTCACGCAACACCACGACGTCGACTTCTTTTCCCACCGTGCTTTCGGCCACGACGCGCGGCAGGTCGCGCATTTCATTGACCGTCTTGCCGTCGAATTTCAGAATGACGTCGCCCGCCTTGATCGAGCCGTCGTCGACGGGACCACCTTTGATGACGCCGGCGACCAGCGCGCCCTTGGCCGTGTCGAGCCCGAGGCTGTCGGCGATGTCGTCGGTCACCGGCTGGATACGCACGCCGAGCCAGCCTCGCCGCGTCTCGCCATATTGGCGCAACTGCTCGACGACGCCGAAGGCAAGTTCGGACGGCACCGAGAAACCGATGCCGATCGAGCCGCCGCTCGGCGAGATGATTGCCGTGTTGATGCCGATCACTTCACCCCTCATATTGAAGAGCGGGCCGCCGGAATTGCCCTTGTTGATCGCCGCATCCGTCTGAATGAAATTGTCGTAGGGGCCGGCATTGATATTGCGGCCGCGCCCAGAAATGATGCCCACCGTGACCGAGCCGCCGAAGCCGAACGGATTGCCGATCGCCATCACCCAGTCGCCGATGCGCATCTCGCTGGAATCGCCGAATTTCACCGATTTCAGCGGCGTCTTCGGCTCGACCTTCAACACCGAGAGATCGGTCTTCGTATCCGTTCCGATCAGCTTCGCCTTGAGCTTAGTGCCGTTGGCGAAATTGACCTCAATGTCGTCGGCGCCCTCGATCACGTGGTTGTTGGTGACGATATAGCCGGCCGGATCGATGACGAAACCGGAACCAAGCGAGCTGACATTATGGTTGGGGCCGCGGTTGCCCTGCTGCTTGTTGAAGAAGTCGTTGAAAAATTCCTGGAATGGCGACCCGTCAGGCGCGCGCGGCGCCGGGCCTACTCCTTCATCGTCCTTCACATTCTGCGAGGTCGAGATATTGACCACGGCGTCGAGCAGCCCTTCGGCGAGGTCGGCAACCGAAGCCGGCCCGTTGTTCGGCACGACCGTCTGGACCGGTGGGGTCTGCTGCGGTGCAGTCGGTGCGGGTGACGTGGGAGCGGGAGCAGCCGGAACGGGCGCGGCAACCCCCGGCGCTGCTGTTTCAGGCGTGGTTTGCGCAAAAGCAATCCCACTGACGCCGGCTTGCGCCATGATGGCGGCGCTGGCCAGCAGCGCGAGCGTTCGTCTGAAGGGCGAGCGAATCGTGGGGGCCATCAAGCTTCCTCATAAGGGGGCAAATGCGCATATTGAGCACCAGCATAAGGCGGAATGATGGAGGGTGAAATCACCTTTTCGCGAAATCCCCGTGCAATCTGACGGACCGTCATAAAAGCTCGGACTTGGCTCTTGGAAACTAAAAGGGCCGGCGCTGGGCCGACCCTTTCTCGATCTTGGCAGGGAACTAATCCCTCATTCTCAGTTTGCCGGCGCGGCTGGCGTTGCCGGAGCGGTTGCTCCGGGCGTCGCAGGAGCGGGCGCAGCCGAGTTCGCCGGCGCGGCGCCCGCGGCGGTGTTGAAATAACGGAAGAATTCCGAATCCGGCGAAAGGACCAGCGTCGTGTCCTGCGACGAAAGCGCCGCCGAATAGGCCGCCATCGAGCGATAGAACTCGAAGAAATCAGGATTCCTTGAGAAGGCCTCGGCGAAGATGCGGTTGCGTTCGGCATCGCCTTGGCCGCGGAGAATTTCGGAGTCGCGCTGTGCGCCGGCAGTCAGCTCGACGACCTGGCGGTCAGCGATGGCGCGGCGGCGCTGGCCTTCCTCATTGCCCTGCGCCCGTAGCAGCTCAGCTTCCGCCAGTCGCTCGGCGCGCATGCGGTTGAAGGTACGCTCCGAAACATCCTGCGTCAGGTCGGTACGGCTGATGCGCACGTCGTCGAGCGTGATGCCGAGCGTCTCCGCATCGGCTTGCAGCTCGTTGCGAACCTCGAGCATCATCGCCACGCGTTCCCGGGAGAGGGCGGCTTCGATGCTGCGCACGCCGTAAACCCTGCGCAGGGCGGAATCGAGGCGCGTACGAAGCCGCGCCTCCGCCGCCTCCCTGTCGCCCGAGACCGTTTCGCGGAAACGGCGCGCGTCGTTGATGCGGTAGATGAGGAAGGCATTTACCTCATAGAAGGCGCCGCCGGAGACCTGGACACGTATATTGTCGAGGTCGAAGCGCAGTTCCTGCTTCGGCACATACTGCACCCGGTCGGCGTCGGCAAAGGCGAAGGGCAGTTTGAAATAGATGCCGGGGTCAGTTTTGACCGACTGGATTTCACCGAAACGAACGACAATGGCCTGCTCGCGGGCATTCACCACGAAGATCGAGGAATAGACCACGACCAGCACGACCGCCAGAAGGATCAGAACTACGGGAAGTCTGTTCGACATGGGTCTCAGCCTCCCTGCTGCTGTTGTTGCTGCGTCGATCTGTTGATCTCATTCAGCGGCAGATAGGGCACGGCGCCCGCCTTTTCGTCTATGATCACTTTTTTGGAACCCTTCAGCACCTGTTCCATGGTTTCCAGGAACAGCCGCTCCCGCGTCACGTCAGGAGCCTTGGAATATTCGTCGTAGATTGAAACGAAGCGTTGCGCTTCACCTTCGGCTTCCTTGACGATCCGATCCTTATAGGCCGCTGCTGCTTCGCGGATGCGGGCTGCATCACCGCGCGCCTGGCCGAGCTTCTGGTTGGCGTACTGGTTCGCCTCTTCGACGAGACGCTGCTTATCCTGGTCGGCGCGCTGCACTTCCTCGAAGGCATCGGCCACATCACGCGGCGGTGCTACGTCCTCGATCGTCACCCGGTTGATCACGAGGCCGGCGCCGTAGCGATCCATCGTATCCTGAATGATGTTGCGCACTTCGGTTTCGATCGGTCCGCGATTATCGCGGAAGGCATCCTGTGCCGGTCGCCGGCCGACGATTTCGCGCATGGCGCTTTCAGAAACCTGCTGCAGCGTTTCAGCCGGATTTTCGAGACGGAAAAGATAGGATTTCGGGTCGTTTATCGTATAGAGCACCGAGAACTGCACGTTGACGATGTTCTGGTCTCCGGAAAGCATCAGTCCAGCCGTCGAATTGCTGTTGTTGCGTCCGCCGATATTCTGCTGCTGCTCCGTCACCTTTACGATCTCGACCGAGTCCATCGGCCAGATACGAAAATGCAGGCCGGGCATGGAGATTTCTTCTCTCGGCTTGCCGAAGCGCAGTTCGACGCCGCGTTCATCCGGCTGGACGGTGTAGACGCACTGGATCAGCCAAAAAACGGCGACGATCGCCGCCACGATCACCGCCACGCCACCGTTGAAACCACCGGGAACGATGTTGCGCAGTTGATCCTGGCCGCGCCGGATAATGTCTTCCAGATCGGGTGGCCCGCCTTTGCCGCCGCCACGCGGGCGGTTCGGCCCCTGGCCCCATGGTCCCTGATTGTTACCGCCGCCGCCCCAAGGGCCGCCGCCGCCATTCTGATTGCTCCAGGGCATCAAAACCTCGTTGTTCGTTAAGTCTTCCCCGCATCCAGGACCGTGGGGGCTGACCGGCGAATGCGTTGGTGACCGTTATAGGTATCACCGCACCGGCTTTCAACGCAGCGTGAGAAACTTGGTCAATTTAATTGGAAAATAGTTCGTTTTCAGGCGCGACGGCGGTCATAGACGACAAAGCGCGTGGGATAGCTGTCCCTCTCGCCTGCCGGCACCGCTACCATCTCCCCGGCCTGCCAGGTATTCGGATCGATCGCCGGAAAGAACGCGTCGCCGTCAAGGTCGGCCTCGACGTGAGTGATGCACAGACGATCGGCAAGGTCGATTGCCTGGGCATAGATCTGCCCCCCGCCGATAATGCAGATTTCTCCGGCGCCGGTTTGGAGCGCCAGTCTTTCGGCCGCTTCCATCGCCTCGGTCAGCGAATGCGCCATGCTGACGTCGGGATGATCGATCGCCGCTTGCCGCGAAATGACTATGTTCGGCCGTCCCGGCAACGGTTTGCCGATGGAATCGTAAGTCTTGCGGCCCATCACCACAGGCTTGCCCATTGTTAGCGTCTTGAAGCGTTTGAGGTCGCTCGACAAACGCCAAGGCATGTCGCCCTCACGGCCGATGGTGCTGTTGCGGGCGACGGCGGCGATAATGGTCCTGCGGATATCGGCCATGAAATGTCCCGGTCAGACGGCGATCGGCGCCTTGATGCTGGCATCGGCTTCGTAGCCGATCAGCTCGAAATCCTCGAATTTGAACCCGAAGATATCCTCAACGTCAGGGTTGATTCGCATGAAGGGCAGCGGCTTTGGCCGGCGCGTCAGCTGCAGTTTCGCCTGGTCGAAATGGTTGTGATAGAGGTGCGCGTCGCCGAACGTGTGTACGAAATCGCCAGGCTTGAGCCCCGTCACCTGAGCCACCATCATCGTCAAAAGCGCATAGGAAGCGATGTTGAAGGGCACGCCGAGGAAAATATCGGCGGAGCGCTGGTAGAGCTGGCAGGAGAGCTTGCCGTCGGCGACATAGAACTGGAACAGGCAATGGCATGGCGGCAGCGCCATCTGGTCGACCTCAGCCGGATTCCAGGCCGAGACGATGTGACGGCGTGAATTCGGGTTGTTGACGATGCCTTTGACGAGGTTGGCGATCTGGTCGACATGGCCGCCGTCGGCTGCCGGCCAGGAGCGCCACTGAGCGCCGTATACAGGTCCGAGATCGCCATTCTCGTCAGCCCACTCATCCCAGATCGAGACGCCGTTCTCCTTGAGATAACGGATATTCGTTTCGCCTTTCAGGAACCATAAAAGCTCGTGGATGATCGAGCGCAGATGCAACTTCTTCGTCGTCAGGACGGGAAAGCCTTCCTCGAGATCGAAGCGCATCTGGTAGCCGAAGACCGAGCGCGTACCTGTGCCGGTGCGGTCGCCCCTGTCGGAGCCCTTTTCCATCACATGGGCGAGGAGATCGAGATATTGCTGCATGTTGCGCTGATTCCGTTTTCTCCAATTTAAGCCTTTGCCTTGAGGAAACCAATCGCCGACGGGTATTTTCCCGTTTTTTCTGCGGGCTGACATAAAGCTTTTATGACGTTTGCCCTTTCCTTGGACGAAGGAAATCACTATATCAGCCCCGCCGGCTCTCGGGCCGGCTATGGCAATAAATGAGCGGTGTAATAAACCTATTGGACCCGGGGGCGGTACCCGGCGCCTCCACCAAAAACCGGCGGCATTGAAGGCCGGCTTTTGATGGGGGCGAAATAGGATCGACAAGGGTGTAAAGATCGACTTTTTGCTCGGCATTGTACCGCCGTTATCGGGCTAAAATTGTAGTTGCAAACGACAACTATGCGGAAGCTCGTCTCGCTGCTTAATCGCGGTGTGACACTTCAATCAAAGTCCTAGTGGTTCGCACCTCTAGGCGGGGTCCGAAGGCACCTGGCAACAGAAGCCTTCACCTTCTCCCTCCTGACGAAATCATGTATGCTGCTCTTTAGCGTTGACTCGGCTCCGGACTTTCCCAAGGCGCCTGAACGTGCCATATACCTTGTGAAAAGACTTCAGAACCGACGAAAGACAGGAAAAGCATGGGGCAGGATCATATCCGCTACGACATTCTGGCACAGGATGCACTTCGCGGCGTCATCCGCAAGGTTTTGGCGGAGGTAGCAACGACGGGCCGTTTGCCCGGCGACCACCACTTCTTCATCACCTTCCTCACCGGTGCGGCCGGCGTGCGCATCTCCCAGCACCTGAAGTCCAAATATCCCGAACAGATGACCATCGTCATCCAGCATCAGTTCTGGGACCTCAAGATTACCGAGACGCATTTCGAAATCGGCCTTTCCTTCTCCGACGTTCCGGAAAAGCTGGTCATTCCGTTCAATGCGATCCGCGGTTTCTACGACCCCTCCGTGAATTTCGAACTCGAATTCGACGTGCCGCTTGCCGATGGCGAGGAGTTGCCGTCCGGCGAGATCACCGCTTATCCGGTCGAGGCGGCAGGAAAGCCTGATGAAGCCGCCGGCACAAAACCGGCCGACGGCGAAGAGAAGAAACCGGGCTCCGTCGTCTCGCTCGACTCCTTCCGCAAGAAGCAGTGATTTCAAAGGGAGGCCCAGCCTCCCTTTTTCATAAGGATTAAAGGCATCTGTATGAGCGCCGAAATCATCAACCTGCGTCAGTTCCGCAAAAAGCAGGCCCGCTCCGAAAAGGAGAAGCAGGCGGAGCAGAACCGCATTTCCTTCGGCCGCACCAAAGCCGAAAAACAGCTCACCCGGAGCATGAACGAGAAGGCCGACAAGGCTCATCGCGACGGCCGGATCGGGACGGATGACGACGGCGCATGAGGCTTCACGCAAAGCTTGAAGAGCCGGAAACGAATCTGCGATCAGTCACTTGCGCGGTTTCCTTGAATGGATCCTCCAAGCCGATTACGATCCGAACCGGCTTATGATCCGCAAGCACTCGGCGACACTGCATGGCCATCGCACCAGCTTTTCGCTGGAAGATGAATTCTGGGCCGAGCTGAAGACGATTGCGGCAAGCCGTTCGATGTCGCTTGCCGCCCTGATTTCCGAGATCGACGACCACCGCCCGCCGGACAGCAACCTGTCCTCGGCGCTGCGGCTTCATGTGCTTTCGTGGGCGAAGGCCGGCTGTGGCCGACAGCCATGACTCCCGGAATACAATTCAAAGTCCAACGCCGGTTTTGGGAAGCCGGCCTTCGACAAAACAAGCACCTGAAACGTCTCTGACGCAAACCCCATGGGTCTTCATTGCGCCTGGACGCCCGGCAACTGGTCAAAATTGAGCTGACCGGGCTGCACCTGCCCGGCGCGCCGGGCCGCTTCCGCCTCGGCGGCCGCCCTCGCCTGCGCATCGGCCCGTGCTTTGGCCTCCGCTTCGGCAGCGGCCTTCTCCGCGGCTGCCTCCTGCGCCAGTGCGCGCAGTCGCTCTTCCTCCGCCTGTCGTTGCCGCTCCATTTCGGCCGCTCTGACCCGCTCGGCGTCATTGAAACGATAGAGCGCCACCTCGCGACGCAGTCGCTGCTTTTCGAGTACGATCGCCTGCAATCGCTCGACGCGCCGCCGCTCGCGCTCAAAAGCACGCAGCGACAAATAGCTGGTGATATCGGTCACATCCATCGTCTTGCCGGGTGACGGCAGCATGCCGGAAAAATTCAGCCTCAGCGCCGGCTCGACACCGGGAAGCGCTTCAATGCCCGGATTGAGGCCGATGCCGACTGTCGCGCTGATCCGCTCCTCCGGCAAAGCGATCTGGGCGTCGGCGGTGACCCGGGCCAGATCGTTGGCGACGGTCACATTCTGCACCCTGAGCGTTCCATCGGTGATGTTGAAGGGAATTCCGAGCGGTGGCAGCTTAGCCTCGCCGTTGTTGAGCAGCGTCTCGACGATCGGATGCACCTTGCCCGCATTGATCTGTTCCTGCATCGTGTCGGTCGCCGCAAGCAGCGGCGGCAGAATGGCAAGGTTCAGTCCTCGTATGCTCGTATCGCCGAGTCTCAGTTCCCCCGAACCATTGAGGGAGCTGGCGATCTCGCCGATCGTCTTGCCCGAAGCCTCCATCGACAGCGACAATCCGAACTTGCCATTGGCGACCGGCGCGCCGTCACGCAGCCAGATGACGCCGGCCAGATCGGAATCGGCAAGGGCCAATTTCGTCTGCAGGAAACCGGTGCCTTCGGCATTGGTGAAGAGCAGATTGCCGGAGAGCCTGCCGCCATCCCAGTTGCCGGCCATGTTGTTGAGCTGCAGCTCGTCGCCTTTATAGGCGACGTTGCTGGTGAAATCGGAAACTGCCGTTTCCGGCAGCCCGGGCCAGAACTCTTTGGCCGACAGCTTCACCTGGATGTCGAGATCCTTGAAGATCGGCAAGCCCAGCGGCGCCTTCGACAGCGTGCCGGTGGCGGGATCGACGATCTGGCCGAACACCGCCTCGCCGAGCCAGCCGGCATCTGCCTTGGCGAGACTCAGCTCGCCGCTCGCTGTCGTCTTTGCAGCCTTGCGGTCGAAGGTCAGCGCACCGGAAAACTCATTGTCGGCCGCATGTCCCTTGAGATCGGACAAGACGATCTTGTCGCTATCGACAGCGGCATTGACCTGAACGCCGACCGGCAGCCCTGTTCCGGTCTGCGGCAAGGCTATGCCGTTCATGATAAGATAGGGGTCGATATCGGCGCTGTCGAGCGAGAGCGCGATCTGACCATTCATGAAGCTCTCCGGCCGCACGTCAACCTTGCCGTTCGCGGTAAACGAGGTCCGGTCGGTCGCAAAGGTCAGCGCTGCATCGGCGGGATCGTTGCCGGACGCCTTCACCTTAAGCGTCAGGCGGCCGTTCGCGCCGACATCGACCGGCAACGGGTCAAGCCCGGCCTGACCGAACAGGATTGACGGCATGGCGTTCTCGAGCGTCGCCTCCAGGCTCGTCGTGCCGTTTCCGGTCAGCGCCAGGAGATCGGACATGCGGTAATCGAGGTTGACCCGGCTGCCGTTCGAGACGCCGGCCAGCGTCACCGTGAGCGCATCGCCCTCGTCGCCACCGAGGGTCAGCGCGCCGCGAAGCGCTGTGTTGCCGTACCAGCCGGCATTGCGCACCAGGCGGTCGAGCACGGGATGGTGCGGAAGATGCTCGCGCAACATGGTGAAGAAGCCGCCGGGATCGGCCGATTTGAAAGTGATCTCGCCCGCACCCTTATAGTCGAGCAGCGAGCCTTCGGCCCGGCCGGTCGCCGTCAGCTCGGCGCCCGCGACGTTCTTGACGGAAAGCCGGTCGACCGCGAGCGCGCCGTCGGCGATTGTGAAGGTGGTCTCGACATTCTCGGCGTCAACCCCAAAGGCGGTGAACTTGTCGGCCTTGAGCTGTGCGGCGATCTTATGGTCGAGGACATTGTCGCCGCTCTCCTGCCCTGTCGCAAGCCCGGCCAGCGCCTGCAACGCGTCGAGATCGAGCGTGTCGCCATTCAGCGCCACCGACAGGGTCGGCGTCTGGCCGGAGATCGCCTGCCGCTCCAGCCGGCCCTTCAACGTCGCTGAACCCATGGCGATCTCGAGATTTTCGAAACGCTGCAATTCGTGAGTCAGGCTGACATTTGCGGAAAAACCCGCCTGCCGCAATTGCCGGATAGCCGGGTCGACCGAGCCCGCCAGCCAGGAGGCAAGCCCCGTTGGCTGGTTCGAGGCCAGCACTATCTGGCCGTTGAACGAAGGTTCGCCCTGAAGCAGGAGCTTGCCCTTGCCTTCCACCTGCGTACGTCCAGGCAGCGTGCCGATGGCGCTGTCGATCATCCAGCCGGTACCGGCCGGTTCCAGCTCGAGTTGCACATCGCGTAGGGTCGTGTCGCCGGCGACGATGGCCGGCAGCTTGACGCTTGCCTTGCCCGGTACCTGCGGGATCGGTACCTGCGCGACGATATCGATCAGCGAATTCAGCCGCTGGCGCGCCGAAACCGCGGGATCACGGGTGGTCTTGCCGGCTGCGCCATGATTGCCGATGCGGTTCACGTCGATCTGCTGCCCGTCGGCGGTCAACAGGAATTCCGGCGCATTGCCGGTATCGAGCGTCGCCTCCCCAGTAATCACATAGGGATCGTCTGTTGGACCGATCTCCATCCGGTATTCGGGAATGCGGATACGTTCATTGGTGAGCTCGAAACGGCCCTTGACCCTTGGCGGCTGCTCGTTCTTGTTGGCCGACTTGGCACTGTTGCGGATTTCGATCGCCGCCGAAAGCTGGCCCTGATAGTTCGGCTTGCGGTCGACCAGCTTCAGTTCGCCGTCGAGATCGATACTCACCGGATGCTTGTCCGGCGAAAGCTTCGTGCGCATGCGCAGCACGCCTTTCTCGTCCGGCTGGCTGCTCGAAATCGAAAAATTGCCGTGTTCGCCGTCGAGCGCCGCATCGCCCTCGACGCGCCAGGGACCGGCGAGCGATTTGGCCGACATCTCCGCATTCAGGCCGGTGATGCGGCGCGCCCGGCCCGACTGGTCATCAAGGAAGTCGACTTCGCCGCCGCTGACATGCACATTTTCGAGAACGACTGTTTTTGCCGGTATTTCGGCGCGGCTGCCGCGCATCCAGTCGAGTGTGCCGTCTTTGAGCAATCTGAGGCGCACCTTCGGATTGACGACGCGCATGTCGAAGATCAGCGCCTCGCCCGACAGGAAAGGCGCAAGCTCGGCATCCATGGAAAACTGTTCGACCTGGACGATCGGAGTACCGTCAGCCTCCTGACCGACACGCAAGTCATGCAGCGTGACCGACGGAAACGGCAGCAGACGGGCATCCACTGTGCCGTGGACGGTGACTTTCTTGCCGATGATGCGGCTTGCCTGATCCTCGAAATTCTTGCGGAAATCCGTCCAGTCGATGAACAGTGGCGCAAGCAGCGCCACAAACAGCACTACGACGATCACTCCCCCCAGAAAGACGAGGAACCGGCCTACCAATGCAAGGATTCTCCATTCGGGGTTCTGTTGCCGACGCTGTTCAGGATTCTATTGTCGACACTAGCGCTATTCATGCCGGGGGCAAGGCCCAAGTTCATGAGAATATTCCGTTTTCAGCCCTGGTGGAAAATCTTGCCGGGATTGAATATCCCGTCCGGATCGAGCGCCTGCTTCACCTGTCGCATCAGATCCACCGACCCTCCGAGCTCCTGCTCCAGAAAGGCCATCTTGCCCTGCCCGATCCCGTGTTCGCCGGTGCATGTTCCATCCATATCGAGTGCCCGGCGGTTGAGCCGCTCGACGAAGCTCTCGGCCCTGGCTATGTCTTCGGCGCTTTTGTCATCGAACAGCAGCAGCACATGGAAATTCCCGTCGCCGGCATGACCGACAATCGGACCGAGCAGCCCGTGTTCCTCGATATCCGCCTGCGTTTCGGAAACGCAAGCGGCAAGCCTCGATATCGGAACACAAACATCGGTCGAAAGTGCGGCAAGTCCAGGCGCCAGCGCTCTCGAGGCCCAGTAGGCGTCGTGGCGCGCCTTCCAAAGCTTCGTCCGCTCCTCGGGATTGGCGGTCCACAGGAATTCGCCGCCGCCGCATTCGGCCGCGATCTCGGCAAAGGCGCCCGATTGCAGAGGCACGGTTTCGTCGGTGCCGTGGAACTCCAGGAAAAGCGTCGGGCTTTCGGCATAAGATAGCCCCGAATAGGCGTTGCACGCCCGCATCTGCACAGCATCCAACAGCTCGATGCGCGCCACCGGAATGCCCATCTGGATCGTCATGATGACAGCGTCGCAAGCCGCCTTGACGCTCGGAAAGGCGCAGACGCCGCCGGCAATCTTCTGCGGAATCGCCTGCAGGCGCAGCGTCACCGAGGTCAGAATTCCGAGCGTGCCCTCGGCGCCGACAAAGAGCCGCGTCAGGTCGTAGCCGGCCGAAGACTTGCGGGCGCGCCGCGCCGTGCGGATCTCCTCACCATTGGCGGTGACTGCCGTGACCGCAAGCACATTGTCCTTCATCGTGCCGTAGCGAACGGCATTAGTGCCGGAGGCCCGCGTCGACGCCATGCCGCCGATCGACGCATTGGCGCCGGGGTCGATCGGGAAGAACAGGCCGGTATCGCGCAGGTGGATGTTCAGGGCCTCGCGGGTGATACCGGGCTCGACCGTGCAGTCGAGATCCTCCGGATTGACCTCAAGCACCCGGTTCATGCGGCTGAAATCGATCGAAATGCCGCCACTGACAGCATTGACCTGACCTTCCAGCGAGGAGCCGGTGCCGAAACCGATCACTGGCACCTTGTGCGCCGCACAGGCGCTGACCGCCATCTTCACATCTTCGGCGCTTTCGGCAAAGAGAACGCCGTCGGGCAGTTGTGGCGGGATATAGGTCGTCGTATGGGCATGCTGTTCTCGGAAGGACTGGCCGGTCTGGAAGCGCTCACCGAAGCTCTGTTTGAGAATGCCGAGCACAGCCGATATCCCCGCTTCGTTGCGTGTTCCGGCCTTTGCGTCCCTCAGCGCCATCCCTTTGATCTCCCTTCCAGTCCGCGTAGACGAGATCTTGTCTCGCAGATACAGCGCCGCGCATCTCGCCAGACGCGCAAAGGACGCTGTAGAACTTTAAAATTGTTGCATAATTCCACCCTCGGATCGATTCCGATTTAAGGGGATATGCAGCAGGCTGGTATGGGGCAAGTCAAAGCGGCTGTCCAGTTAAGTTTGGGAAAAGATATTAACTCTCCTTTTGTTGTTGACCCGGTGCCATAGAGAGGCCGGCGTCCCGGCCGCCTCAGATGATCGGTGGATTGAGCCGCGCAAAACCCTGCTGCCGTCGATAGGGGAAATAAGGATAAGGCGCCGTCACGGCGCTGACTGCGTCGAGCCTTTCGATCTGATCCTTCGACAGGCTCCAGCCGGTCGCGGCGAGGTTTTGCCTGAGCTGATCTTCGTTGCGGGCGCCAATGATGACGCTCGATACCGTCGGCCGGCCGAGCAGCCAGTTTATGGCAATCTGCGGGACCGTCTTGCCGGTCTCCGTTGCGATCAGATCCAGCACGTCGATGATGTCGAAAAGCCTCTCATCGTCGACAGGTGGACCGTACTGGGCCGTCTCGTGCAGGCGACTTGCGGCAGGCATCGGCTCACCGCGGCGGATCTTGCCGGTCAGCCGGCCCCAGGCGAGCGGGCTCCAGACGAGAGCGCCGACACCCTGGTCGGCGCCGAGTGGCATCAGCTCCCATTCATAGTCGCGCCCTGCCAGGGAATAATAAACCTGATGGGCGACATAACGTGGATAGCCCTGACGCTCGGCAGCGGCGAGCGATTTCATCAGTTCCCAGCCGGAAAAGTTTGAAACACCGACATAGCGGATCTTGCCTGCGGCTACGAGCCCGTCGAGCGTCGACAGCACCTCCTCGACCGGCGTCGAGGCATCAAAGGCATGGAGCTGAAGCAAGTCGATATAATCGGTCCCGAGCCGGCGCAGCGCATCCTCCGTCGCGCGGATCAGCCGCGCTCGTGAGGTCCCCCAGTCCTGCGGCCCTTCGCCCATCGGCAGCGCCATCTTCGTCGAGATCAGAACGGAGGCCCGCCGGCCTCGGATCGCCTGCCCGAGCACCTCTTCGGAAGCGCCGGCCGAATAGACGTCGGCTGTGTCGAAGAGATTGACGCCGGCTTCGAGGCAGATATCGACAAGCCGCCGCGCCTCTTCAGCACCGGTATTGCCCCAGGCGCCGAATAGCGGGCCGCTGCCACCGAACGTGCCAGCGCCGAAACTCAAGGCCGGCACTCTGAGGCCCGATGCGCCGAGATTTCTGTACTCCATCGATCTGTCTCCTTCATTTTCTCCTGAGATAGACCCGCCCGCTCGGTTGATATAGCATGCTTCAAAGCACATCATCTGTGATTTGAATTCATCATGAGCCGTCAGGACATCAACCGCTCCGGCGAAATGGAAGTCTTCGTCAGCGTCGTCGAGCGCGGCGGCTTTTCAGCAGCCGCCACGACCAGGCGCATGACGCCCTCGGCCGTAAGCAAGCTCGTCGCCAGACTGGAGGCGCGCCTTGGCGCCCGCCTCATCAACCGCTCGACCCGGAAACTGCAGCTGACACCGGAGGGCTGCGCCTTCTATGAGCGCAGCATCGCTATCCTTGCCGATATCGCCGAGGCTGAACGTCAGGCTTCATCAGGCGAACAGGCCTCAGGCCGCATCCGCATCAACACCAGCGGCTCCTTCGGCAATCATGTGCTCGCGCCTCTCGTGCCCGCCTTCATGGCGCTTCATCCCGCCGTGACGCTCGATATCACCCACACCGACAGGATTGTCGATTTGATGGAGGAGCGCGCCGACGTCGCGATTCGCACCGGCCCCTTGAAGAACTCCAGCCTGATCGCCCGCAAGCTCGGCGTCACCGGCAAGGTCATCGTCGCCTCGCCCGACTATCTCAAGCGTCACGGCGGACCGTGCAGCATCACTGATCTCCGTCGGCATTGCCGCATCGGCTTTTCCTACGCCCGCGCCGTTGAGGGCTGGCCGATCCGCGACAACGGCGAAACGGTGATGGTCCCCATCACGCCGGGCGTGCAGGTTGCCGATGGCGAAGCGATGCGCCATCTTGCGCTCGCCGGCGCAGGCCTTGCGCGGCTAGCCGCCTTCACCGTGCGTGCCGACATTGAAGCAGGCCGGCTGGTGCCGGTGCTGCAGGCGGCCAATCCCGGCGACATCGAGGAATTCTACGCCCTCTATCTAGGCCAGGGCGGACCACTGCCGGCGCGGGTGCGCGCCTTGCTCGACTTTCTCGGCAGCCATGTACGTCTTTGATTGATAACAATGACTTGGGTCGACACGTTGAATCATATTCGCGTGGCAGCTTGCCAGAAAGTCAGATTTCGCAATTGACCGCGCTCGCGGCGCCCGCCTATACCGAGACCGCGCCGACCGGCCCTTGCAGCCGGACTCTCTTCGTCATGCCGGAGCTTCCTCCCATCTTCAGCCTCAGGGCTTGGCACCGGTCGGGAAAGATACGGGGATTCATGTCACTCAGCCACGCACGCCGCCTGCTCCGGGATGCCGGCCTGCCGAAATGGGCGCTGCTGCTCGCGCTTTCCGCAGCCTTCACCGTCTTCCTCGAACTCTTCGCCCTGCCCGCTTCGCTGCTGATCGGACCGATGGTCGCCGCCATCGTGCTGGCGCTGACCGTCGGCAAGGGAAGGCTTCGCGTGCCGCTCTGGCCGCTGCAGCTCGGACAGGTTCTCGTCGGCCTGATGATGGCGCGCACCATCACCCCTGATATTCTCGGCACGATGGCGAAGGACGCGCCGATCTTCCTGCTGTTCATCTTTTCGGTCATCGCTATCGCTACAGGCCTAGGATGGCTCCTAACGCGCTGGCAGGTTCTGCCGGGAACAACCGCAGTCTGGGGCTCCTCGCCGGGCGGTGCCTCCGCCATGGTCATCATGTCGGAAGCCTATGGCGCCGATGCCCGCCTCGTCGCCTTCATGCAATATCTGCGCGTCGTATTCGTCGCTGTCGGCGCTTCGGTGGTCTCGCGGCTGTGGGTGGCGGCCGATGGCGGCGAACCGCCGCCTCTCATCCTCTTTCCCCCGGTCGACTGGCCGGCCTTTGCCGCGACGATCGCCTTTGCCGCCTTTTGCGCCTATGGCGTACGCCGCCTGCGTATTCAGGGAGGCATGATCATCGTGCCGCTCTTTCTCGGAGCCTTTCTGCAGGGCGTCGGCCTCCTGAAGATCGAGCTGCCGATGTGGCTGCTCGCGATCGCCTATGCCCTCGTCGGCTGGAGCATCGGTCTGCGGTTCACCCGCTCGATCCTCGAGCATGTGGCGCGCGCCCTGCCGAGAGTGTCGGCCTGCATCGTGCTGCTGATGGCGCTCTGCGGCTGCATGGCCGCTGCCCTTCACATCTTCGCCGGCATCGATCCACTGACGGCGTATCTCGCCACCAGCCCCGGTGGCGCCGATTCCGTCGCCATCATTGCCGTTTCCAGCGATGTCGACGTGCCCTTCGTGATGGCGATGCAAACCGGCCGGTTCCTCGTCATTCTTCTGATCGGGCCGGCGCTTGCCCGCTTTATCGCGCGCCGTTCCGGCCTTGCGGAAAACCCCGCCTAAGGCTCGCCCATTGACCGGGCGTGATGCCGTAGGCCTTCTTGAAATGGCGATTGAAATGCGCCTGGTCGGCAAAGCCGGTCGCAGCCGCCACATCGGCAAAACCTTCGCCAGCATTCATCAGCGCTCGCGCCTGCTGCAGGCGACGCATCAGCATGTAGCGGTGCGGGCTGGTGGCAAAGGCCGTGCGGAAATGCCGTGACAGCGTAAAGCGGTCGAGGCCGGTAATCATCTCCAGCTCGCCCGAGCGCACCGGCCGCAACGCATGCGCTTCGAGATAATCGCGCGCTGCCCGCACCTGCCGCCAGGCGACCGCACCCAAAGGCCGGCGGCGCACCTGTGAATGTCGCGACAGGCCGCCAGCGACACGGCTGACGAAATCGTCGACGAAAAGCTCGTCCAGCTCCCGATCGAGTTCGCCGAGCGCGCCCAGCAGCACCTTCGCCAAAGCCCCGTCGCCGATGACCGGCTGCTCGACGAAGGGAAGCCCGATCTTCTCCGAGGTCAGGCATTCCATCAGCAGCGCCGGCTCCAGGTAGAGCATGCGGTAATGCAGCCCGGCCTCGGTCGCCGCCCCGCCGTCATGCTCCTCGTCGGGATGCAATACGATCACCTGCCCAGGCAGGCTGAAGCGCCGCTCGCCGCGGTAGGTGAAGGTCTGCACGCCATGCAGCGTCACCCCGAGCGCATAGGTATCGTGCCGGTGCGGCTCGAAGACATTGCCGGAGAATTGCGCTTCGATGCGCTCGATGCCGGGAAAGGCGGGCGCAGTCAGGATACCGCTGCCGGCGGGCGCGGCCAGTATGCCGCTGCCCCCCTGCGGCTCGCACAAACGTTCAAGACCCTCGAAGACCTGCGGCGTTAGATCCTGGCTCAACGCGTTTCGATACCCTGATGAGAGAGACTGTAATGTTTGATACCAAAATTGCGATCGTCCTGCGAAACAATCTTGCTGGCTGGCAGAAGCTGAACGTCACAGCCTTCCTTTCGACAGGCATCGCCGGACAATATCCCGAAATCATTGGGGAGCCTTACAAGGATCGCGCCGGCAATTTTTACAACCCGCTTTCGATCCAGCCGATCATCGTCTTGTCGGCCGACGAAGCGACCATATCGATGATTCACCGTCGCGCGCTCGAGCGCGAGGTAACCCCCTCCATCTTCATCGAGGAAATGTTTGCCACCGGCCACGATGCCGCCAACCGCGCCGTCTTCGCCGAATATGCCCCCGACGACGCCAAGGTCGTCGGTATTGCCTTACGCGCCGACAAGAAGATCGTCGACAAGATCACCAAGGGTGCGACGATGCAGCATTGACGCATAGGCAGAAACGAAGGAGGCCGGGCGATGGCCCGGCCCCCTCATGTCTGAAAGAGCGCCGGCTCAACCTTGCGTGATCGGCGCGATCTGGATCTCGACGCGGCGGTTCTGCGCGCGGCCGGCCTCGGAAGCGTTGGAGGCGACGGGCTGGGACGGGCCGAAGCCGACGGCGGAGACGCGGCGCTGGTCGATGCCCTGACCACCGAGGTAATCGGCAACCGACAGCGCGCGGCGCTGCGACAGGTCCTGGTTATGCTGCAGGCTGCCGGTCGAATCCGTATGGCCGTTGACGTCGATCAGCGTGCGGTTGAATTTGCGCAGTACGATCGCCACCGAATTCAGCGTGGGATAGAAGCCCGGTTTCACCGCGTCCTGGTCGACGTCGAAGGTGATGTTCGAAGGCATGTTGAGGATGATGTTGTCGCCGTTTCGCGTTACCGAAATGCCGGTGCCTTCGAGCTGGGCGCGAAGCTCAGCTTCCTGCTGGTCCATGTAGTTGCCGATTGCGCCGCCGGCCAGCGCCCCGATACCGGCGCCGATCAGCGCCGCATTGCGCTTGCCGTGGCCGCCGCCGCCGACGGCAACGCCGACGAGAGCGCCGCCGAGCGCGCCGAGCGCCGCACCGCCCGCCGTATTGGAAACCTTCTGCTCACCAGTATAGGGATCGGTGGTCGTGCAGGCGCTGAGATAGCTTGCCGCGACAGCCAGAAGTACGAATTTCTTGATCATGGACAGGATGGTCTCCGTTCAAAACTGATGCGAGCAAATGGCAAGGATTAAGGCAAGAAAATGAAGAGTTCTCTTGATAGGGGAATTTCAGGCGCCGAAACAGCAGCCATGTTGCAGCGATGCGCTGATATCACCAGATTTTAAGCGCATTGTGGGAGCTCCCGCTTCTCTCCCTCATTCCTGTGCTCGTCACAGGAATGAGGGAGAGTGGGTTGGCACGCCCTCCAAGTCGAGCGCTGGTATCCTGGTAGTCGAATAGACAGTGCAGCACCGCTCCAGCGTCCAATCACACCCTTAAAAATTCTGGAACAGCTGCCTGACGGTATCGTAGGTCGCGTTGGCGATATTCAGCGATTGCAGGCCGAGCTGTTGCTGCGTCTGCAGCGCCCTGAGCCTGCTCGACTCTTCCTCCATATCGGCGTCGACGAGCCTGCCGATGCCGGCGGTGATGTTGTCGTGCAGCTGGGTGGCGAAGTCGTTCTGCAGCTCGATGCGTTTTTCCAGCGCCCCGAATGCCGATCCGACTGTCGTCAGCTGCGTCAGTGCGGCATCGACAACGCTGATCATCTGGCCGATCTGGCCTTGCGTCGTGGTTGCCGATAGCGAAATGACGACCTGCCCTGCTGTGCTGCCGTTTTTGCTGGTCATCAGCACGTAGTTCTGCGCGGCCCCGAGCTCCGTGGCGAAATAGGCCGAGGTCAGCACGCCGTATTCGCCCGAGCCGGTGGCGCGGTCGTCGATCAGGTAGCGCGCGTCCTTGGAAGTCGTCGCCCCCACAGGCGTGTTGTCGATGTGGTAGCTCAGCATGCCGATTGAAATCGTGCCGTCGGCATTGCGGATAAAGGACGCCGGGATCTGCCGCGGCTGCGTCGGCGTCGCGTCATTGTTGAGGATCACCCAGTTGTCGCTGTTGAAACTCGCCGATTCCGAAACGCTGCGCAGTTGCTCCTGCAACTGCTTGAGCTCTTCATTGATCTTGTTCTTATCGACCCCTTCCTCGGTGGCGGCGACAAGCTTGGCCTTGATCTCGGAGACGACATCGATGACGTTCTGGACGCCGGTATAGGCCGTCCCCATCGTGGCAGCCGCCATGCCGAGCGCGTCCTGGATCGCCGAAACGGCCTTGTTGTCTGTGCGTGCGGTGGTAGCGATCGACCAGTAAACGGCGTTGTCAGCCGCTTTCGCGACACGCATACCTGTCGTTATGTGGTTCTGCGTCACGGTCATATTGCGATTGATATCACGCAGCACATAGAGCGCCGCATCAACGGAGACGCGCTGATAAAGACTCACGGAACTAAACTCCAAAAACACAACAGAACGCAACAGAACAGGAATGAACCTTCCGCGCAGACACTCATGTCCGGGGTCGCTGGGCCTCCAGCGCATTGCAGCCTTCAAAAACGAAGAAGACCAGTCGGTTCCTGGTCACGATCATTGCCGTTTATACTTAACAAACGGCTAATCTTCGGACGAAATTTATCCTATTTCGCAACGGTTCATACACCATAAGGGGCAGCGCCGAAACGAGGTCCGACGGGCGCGTTCAACTCGAACGGAAAGCTTATTCGGCGGCCTGCAGCCGCTCCTCGTCAGGCGTCGGACGCGGCCTTGTCGCCACCGACATTTCTTCGTGCAGGCGCGCTTCCTCATGGGCGTGCGGCTTGGCGAAGCGCGCAACGAGGAGATAGGCGACCGGCGTGATGAACAGCGTCACCAGCGTGGCGAAGCCGAGGCCACCGACGATCACCCACCCGAGCGCCACGCGCGCTTCCGCACCCGCGCCATGGGCAAAGACCAGGGGCACACCGCCGAGGATGGTGGCGATCATCGTCATCATCACAGGGCGAAGGCGCAGTGCGCAGGCCTTCTCGATCGAGGATCGCACGTCCTCGCCCTTGTCGCGCAGCTGATTGGCGAATTCGACGATCAGAATGCCGTTTTTGGCCATGACGCCGACGAGAAGCACGAGGCCAATCTGGCTGTAAATGTTGAGGCTAGAGCCGGTGATGATCAATGCGAAGACGGCGCAGGCAAGACCGAGCGGCACGGTCGACATGATGATCAGCGAGGACAGCACGCTTTCGAACTGCGCCGCCAGCACCAGGAAGATGATGACGATGGCAAAGCCGAAGGTCAGAGCCATGCCGTTCGAATTCTCTTCCAACGTTGCAGCTTCCGCAAGCGGCAGCAGACGAGCGCCTGGCGGCAGCAGCGGCTCGGCGAGCTCGGTCACCTGTCTGACGGCATCGCCGAGCGACATGCCGTTCTTTAGGCCGGCGGTGATAGCGACGGAGGCGAGCTGCTGCTCTCGGTTCAGCTGCGGCGCGACCGAACCTTCCTTCATCGTGGCGATGACCGACATCGGCACGATCTTGCCGTCGCCGGTTTTCAGGAACACGTTTTCGAGATCAGTCGGATCGTCGATCGGCCGCGTCGTCGAGGTCAGCAGCACGGGATAGGATTCGCCATCGACGAAGACATCAACCACCGAGCGCCCTTCGAGCAGCGACTGGATCGCAGTCGAAAGCCCGGTAATGTCGATGCCGAGATCCGAGGCGCGCTCACGGTCAATCGCCACCGATACCTGCGCCTGGCTGGGCTCGTTGGTTAGGCGCGGCGTGTCATATTGGCCGGTGGCGTCGAGCGCCTGCACCAGCTTGGCGGCGGCCGCCGTCAACGCCTCGTGATCATTACCGACCAGCGCCATCTGCACGCCGCTGCCGGCACCGCGGATGCGCAGGCTGTTGGATGAAATGGCGTTGCCGCGTAGCGCCGGCACCTTGGCGGCCGCCTGATTGATATCGCCGACAATCTCCGCCTGCGTCCGGTGGCGCTCTCCCCATGGCGCAAGTGTCAGCACCATGAAGCCGCTGTTCAGCGAACCGCCCTGGCCGGAGATCGAGAAGACGTTGCGAATGTCGCCGCTGTCGACCAGCGGCTGCAGATATTCCTCGACTAGCTGCATCTTGTCGCGGGTATATTCGAGGCTCGATCCCTGCGGCGTCGTCAGCCGCATCATCACCAGCGACCGGTCCTCTTCCGGCGTCAGCTCACTCTTGACGGTGGAGAAGGCGACGAGCGCCGCACCGGCGAAGATGACCGAGAACAGGATCACGACGAAGGGAGCGTTGAGGCAGCCGTGCAGTGCCCATTTGTAGAGACGGGCGAGCGCGCCGCCGAAGCGGCCGAGCGCCCCGTGATCCTCGATCATCGGCTTCGTCAGCATGCGCGAGGCGAGCATCGGGCACAATGTCAGCGCCACGATCGACGATAGCCCGACCGAGAAGGCGAGCACAAAACCGAATTCGCGGAACAGGCCGCCGACCTGTCCCGGCAGGAAAGAGAGGGGTATGAAGACTGCAGCGAGCGTCGCCGTCGTCGCGATGACGGCGAAGAACACCTCGCGCGTACCGAGTACGGCGGCCGCGCGCGGCCCCATGCCCTCGGCGCGCCGCCGCACGATGTTTTCAAGCACCACAATCGCGTCGTCGACGACGAGGCCGGTCGCCAGCACGATGGCGAGCAGCGTCAGGATATTGATCGAGAAGCCGACCATGTAGATCGCAGCCAAGGTCCCGATCAGCGCCACAGGCATGCTGACGGCAGGGATCAGCGTCGCCCGCCAGTCGCGCAGGAAGAGGTAGATGACGGCAGTGACGATGACGGCGGCGAGCACCAGCGCCAGCACCACCTCATGGATCGCGCCCTGGATGAAGACGGCGTCGTCGCTGGTGATGGCGATCGTCGTTCCCTCGGGCAGCGTTCTCGACAGTTGCTCGACGGCAGCCTTGATGCCGGTCGAGATATTGAGCGTATTCGACTGCGCCTGGCGGATGATGCCGAGGCCGATGCCGGGTTTGCCGTTGGAGCGCAGCGCGGTATCGCCGTCACGCGGCCCGAGCGTCACCGTCGCGACATCGCCGAGCCGGACGCGATCCTGCAGCATCACATTCGAGAAATCCGCCGGCGTCTGCAGGTTGGCGGTGGCGCGTACGACGATGTCCTGCGTCGTGCTCTTCAGCGAACCAGCCGGCACGTCGAGTGCGGCATTGTCAAGCGCCTTCGTCAGGTCGCCGATCGTCAGCCCTCGGCTCGCAAGCGCGCCCTGGTCGACATCGACGCGGAAGACCTTCTCCTGGTCGCCATATTCCTCGACGTCGGCCACGCCATCGACAGAAGCCAGCCGATCGATCACCTCATTCTCGACGAGCTGCGTCAGATCGTCCATGTTGAGCTTGGTGGAGGTGACGGCAAGGCGCATGATCGCAGAGGAATCCGAATCCGCCTTGACGATCTGCGGCGCATCCGCCTCCTCGGGCAGGTTCTGGGTGATGCGGCCGATCGCATCTCGCACGTCGTTGGCGGCGACCGCGAGGTCGATCTTATCGGAGAATTCCAGCGTCACTCTGCTCTGGCCGAAGGAAGA
Organism: Rhizobium sp. MHM7A; assembly: GCF_005862215.1. NCBI lineage: Bacteria > Pseudomonadati > Pseudomonadota > Alphaproteobacteria > Hyphomicrobiales > Rhizobiaceae > Rhizobium > Rhizobium sp. MHM7A. The sequence continues at coordinate 500,849 of NZ_VCHT01000002.1, read as the reverse complement.
AGTGGACGAGATTGATTTCAGGCCACTGACGCGGGCGACCGCGCCTTCGATGACCTTTGTCAGTTCCTGGTCGATCGTCTGCGGCGATGCGCCGTCGAAGGTGGTGCGCACGGTGACGACGGGGCGGTCCACATCGGGCAGTTCGCGCACTTCGACGCCGACATAAGCCGCAAGGCCGGCGACGACCATCAGCGTGTTGAACACCAGCGCCAGGATCGGCCGACGAACGAAAAGCGCGGTGAAGCTCTGCTTGCCCGACGCTCGGTCCTGAGGCAGTTCGGTCACACTCATTGGGTCGCGACCTCCCCGCTCGAGGCGACATCTGCAGTGACGCGCACTGCCCCGCCCTCGCGCACGCGCTGCAGGCCCTGAGTCACGATCTTGTCGCCGTCCTTAAGGTCGGCCTTGACGAGAATGAAATCAGGATTGCGTTGCACGATGCTCACGCGAACCTTGTGCGACTTGTCGTCGGTGACCCTCCAGACGAAGGACCCTTGCGAATCCCACTGCACAGACTGCGGATCGACCGCCGGGTATTTATCGCCGGGAAATTTCATGCTGACGCTGAAGGACATGCCCGCGCGCAGCTCGTCCGAGGAATTATCGATCCTGGCGCGCAGGCGCAGCGTCCGGCTGGCCGCATCGATGCGGTTGTCCACCGCCTCGACCACTCCGAAAAACACCTGCCCCGGCTTGGCCACCGACATCGCCTCGACCGGCTGGCCCACCTCGACCGTGTTGGCGAAGCGCTCCGGCACCCAGAAATCGACGAGGATTTCCGATCGGTCGTCAAGCGTCACGATCGGCGTGGTCGTCGTGACGTTGTCGCCGATATTGACCGGCACGATGCCGACGATGCCGTCGATCGGAGCCGTGATATTGCGCCGTGCGAGATTGAGCTCTGCGGCCTGGAGCTGCAGCCGCGCGCCCTGCTCGGCGATCTCGGAATCGAACACGTCCATGCGCGATACGCTGGACTTGATGTTGTGATAGAGATTAGACTTCTCGACTGCGGCCTTCACCGCCACATCCGCCTGGCCCCGGGCAATCACCTGCTCCTCGCTGTCGAGCTTGGCGATCACCTGGTCGGCCTTCACCTTGTCGCCGGATTTGATGAGGATTTCGCGGATCGTCCCCGACGCCTGCGGCGTCACCGCGACGGAACGGATCGCATCGCCCGTCCCGATGGCGTTCAGCCGGTCGTTGACGACGCCATGAACGACCGCCTGGGTCACGACGAGAATGGCGCTGTTGCGCCCGCCGCCGCTGCGGCGGTTCTGTCCTTGATCCTCAGCCCCATCGGGCCGCTGGCCTCGCGCCCCGGCCGGAGCACCGGCATCGGCCGTCTCGTAGGCCTTCGGCGCGATCATGGAAACGAGGCTCTCCGGAATGCCTGCATCGCGCATCGTATCGCCGGCGCCGGGCGCGAAGGAAACCCACGCGGAAAAGCCGGCAATGATAACAATGAGAGAAAGTACAAACTGCTTCCAAAAGGCCATTCACGTCTCCGGAGGGACTCGAGGTTGGACCAGGGCCGGTCGAAAGAGGCGCTGCGGGACCAAAATCCCGAGGATATGCATCCAAGGATCTTGATGCCGTCTGATGCGACAATATCGCGCGTTTACAGCTTAACAGCAAGCATAAGCACCCGGGATTACCGATTTGTAATACCAGCAAAGAATGGAAATAGCCCAGCCGCTCACTTTTGCTTGAACGAAGCTGGAAAACCTCTTGACGTCACTGATTGCGAGGCAGATTACGCGGTAAAACCAGTGACAGGTCTAGCGACGCAATGACCATCGCAGGCCAGCCGCCGCCGCCAGCCCGAGCGTCGGCCAGACCGCCCAAAAGCGGCCTTCCCAGGTGAGCATATTAATGCCGATAATACCGAGCGCCACGATCGCGAAGGCGGCTGTCTTGCGGTCGAACCAGGTCTGGTCGCGATTCCAGGCGAGCGCCGCAACGACGGCGAGCACAAGTAGGGGAAAGCGCGCCCAGAAAACGCCCTGCCACGACAGGAGATTGATGCCAATCAGCACCGCGGCGATGACGCCGAACACGGCAAACAGCCTTCGTCCGCCGGAAACGGGCCTTGCCGCGTCCATGCTGGCGGAGGCCGGCTGCGGTCGGGCAGCGGCTCTCTCGGCAGGCGCCGCCTCCTCGCCTCCGCCGCCGATTCTGACCGCATAGCTCGGCACGCCCTGGTCGACGTTCTTTACCATCAGCGGCCCGAGAAACTCGAAACCAACCGCCACTTTGTTGCGCACCTGATCATATACGGTGCTCGATATGACGATGCCGCCCGGCGCCGCCGACGTCTGCAGCCGCGCTGCGATATTGACGCCATCGCCATAGATGTCGTCGCCTTCGACGATCACGTCGCCGAGATTGATGCCGATGCGGAAGAGCATGCGCCCGTCGCTCGGGCGGCCGGCATTGAAGCCGGCAAGTTCGTTCTGGGTATCGACGGCCGCGCGCACCGCTTCGACGACGCTCGGAAAATCTGCGATCAGCCCGTCGCCCCAGGTGTTGACGACACGACCGCCATGGCTTTCGATCAAATGCCCCATCGCGTCGCGGCAGCGCTTCAGGGTCGCCAGCGTCCCCTCCTCGTCGGCCCCCATCAGCCGCGTATAGTCCTGCACGTCAGCACAGAAGATAGTCGTCAGCTTCCGCCGCGTTTCACCCATGGTCACTCTTCCCGCGCTCTCCGACCCGGAAGATGCTGCAAAGGCTGAATCCGGTTAAGGAGATCGATGGAGCGATCGCAGCAGCGGCAGATTACGAAGGCTTTGCCATTGTTGCCACCGATAATTGCCAATCAGACCCATTATGTCCGAACGTTACCGGTTCAGCTTCTTTAGCTCGCCCAGTCATCGACCTTTGAAGACTCTGAAATGCGGGCAAAACCCAACCCAACACAGGCCGCCAGGCGTTTCCAATCCGGCGCCTCAGGGAAAACGCTATGACTGAACAATCTTGCGCGGGGTCGCCGCGTGCTCCCTCGCCACGGTGTTCGAACCGTCGATTTCCTGAAGCAAGACGTCGTAGCCCCAGAGATCGGCGAGATGCTGCAGCACGAGCTTTGTGTCGCTTTCCTGCAGATAGCAGCCGTTCATGACGATGTGCTGCAGCAACAGCCGACGGTCGCCGGCGAGATCGACATCGACGATATCGATTGCCGGATCGGTCCAGCCGATGTCGTATTCACGGGAGAGCTGGCGGCGAATGCGCAGATAGCCGCGCTCATTGTGAATTGCCGAAACCAGCACGCCTTCGGTCTGTTCCGGGTCGTCGTAGAGATGAAACAGCCGCAACCGGCGGATCAGGTTCGGGCTCAGGAACTGGCTGATGAAACTTTCGTCCCGATAATTCGCCCAGACGTCGCGCAGGACCCCCATCGCATCGCCTCGCCCCGCGATATCGGGAAACCATGCCCGGTCCTCTTCCGTCGGCTTCGTGACGATCCTCTCGATGTCCTGCATCATCGCAAAACCAAGCGCATAGGGATTGAAGCCCGAGAAACGACGGTCGTCGTAATTTGGCTGGAAGACAACATTGGCGTGCGACTTGAGGAATTCGAGGAAGCTCCCGTCGCTGATCTGCCCGCGTTCGTGAAGCCGGTTCATGATCTGGTAATGCACGAAGGTGGCGGTTCCCTCATTCATCACCTTGGTCTGCCGCTGGGGATGAAAATATTGCGCGACATGGCGGACGATGCGAAGGATCTCGCGCTGCCACGGCTGCAGCCTCGGCGCGGACTTCTCGAGAAAATAGAGGATGTTATCCTGCGGAAGACCGAGCGCGGCACGCCGCTTTTCCAAGCCGATGTCACCCGCCTTCTTCGCCTTGCCAACGGGAACCGTGCGCCACAGGTCGTTGAACATCTGCTCCTCGTGGGCACGACGCTCCTGCTCCCGCTTCTCTTCCTGGCGAAGGTCAATGGTGGTCTTGCCGGCATATCGATGCACCCCATGCGACATCAGCGCATGCGCCGCGTCGAGCGTCCTTTCGACGGCCGTCTCGCCATAACGCTCTTCGCAGCGGATGATATAACCCTTGGCGAAATCTAGGTAATCGAGAATTCCTTCCGCATCGGTCCAGAGCTTGAAGAGATAGTTGTTCTTGAAGAAGTGATTGTGGCCGAAGGCCGCATGGGCGGTGACGAGCGTCTGCATCGTCGCCGTGTTCTCCTCCATCAGATAGGAGATGCATGGAGAGCTGTTGATAACGATTTCGTAGGCAAGGTCGCGCATCCCGCGGCGGTAGAAGGTTTCATGATGCGCAAAATGTTTTCCGAAGGACCAATGGCGGTAGAAGAGCGGCATGCCGGTTGAGGAATAGGCATCCAGCATCTGCTCCGATGTGATGACCTCGATCTGGTTCGGATAGACATCGAGGCCGAGTTCACCGAGAGCGATCTCCTCGCACGCATCGTGGATGCGCTGGAGCGTAGCAAAGTCCCAGTCGGCCCCCTCGAACAAGAGCCGCTCTCTTGGCCTCACCGTCATGGTCATGGCGTCACCCTCGACTGTGCGTCACGTTTCTGGAAGAGATCGTGGAAAACTGGGAATATCTCGCTGCGCCGGCAGACCTTGCGCATCGAAAGCGGCAGCGGTTCGGAACGGATCCCGTCATAGAGCATCCAGAGGGGCGACCGCGACACTGAAGAATCGCCGCCTTCCTCGCCGACCTCGATATACGCGAAATACTGGCACAATGGCAAAATTTCGCGCAACAGCTGTCCGGTCAGATTTCCGTCCGAATGGGCGTTGTCGCCGTCCGATGCCTGGGCGCCATAGATGTTCCACTCAGCCGGGTCGAATCGCGCCGCGATGATCGCCCGCATTGCCGCCAGCGCACTGGACACCAAGGTACCGCCGGTCGCCGGACCGTAGAAAAAGGTTTCCTCATCGACCTCCTCAGCCCTGTCGGTGTGGCGGATGAAGACGATTTCCACTTTCTTGTAGCGCTTCGACAGGAAAAGATAGAGCAGCAGATAGAACCGCTTCGCAAGGTCCTTCATGTGCTCGGACATGGAGCCCGAAACGTCCATCAGGCAGAACATCACCGCTTTGGCGACGGGCTTCGGCTCGTTTTCGAATCGGCGGTATCGAACGTCGAGCGGATCGATATAGGGAATGCGTCGGCTTTTTTCCGTGAGGGATTTCAGTTTTGCCTCAAGCGCCAGACGGTTCTCGTCGTCCTCGCATTCCTCGATCTGCCGCTGCAGGGCTTCGATCTCTTCGCGGCGTGGGCGGCCAAGAGCAACGCGGCGCATCATCGCAAGCTTCGTGGTGCGACCGACCGCAATGTTGGAGGGCGATCCAGATACGGAATAGCCGGCGCGGAACGGCGTTTCCTCCTCGGTTTCGGCTAGACGCCGCTTGGCAAGGTCTGGCAATTCGAGGTCGTCAAGGAACACATCGAGGAATTCCTCCCGCGTCAGGACGAAACGGAAGCCATCCTCACCGTCGCCTTCGCCTGCATCTTTTGGTTTCCCCCCCTTCCCGCCCGGCGGCCGCGGAATGATGTCCCCTTCGACGAAAGCCCGGTTTCCTGGCAGGATGTGGTCGGCGATGCCGCCTTCGCCCCGTCGAAAGCTTGGTTCGGCCATCCCATCGATCGGCAGGCTGATCTCCCCACCGTCGAGCACGTCTCGAATGTTTCGATTTTGCAGAGAACGTTTCACCGCCTGCTGCACGGCTCCCTTCATGCGTCGAAGGAACCGCTGACGATTTTCCAGACTTTTACCGCGCGGATTTAGCCGCCGGTCGACAATGTGCATAATGGCTCCGCATTAACTTGCCTGTTTGACGCGCATGTACCATTCGACAAGGCGCCGAACCTGCCGTTCCGTGTAACCTCGCGCGGCCATGCGCGAGACGAATTCGCTATGCTTCTTTTCTGTTTCCGAATCCTTCTTCGACCCGAAGGAAATGACCGGCAAGAGATCTTCGACCTGCGAGAACATACGTTTCTCGATGACTTCCCGGATTTTCTCGTAGCTCGTCCATGACGGATTTTTTCCGCCGTTGGCTGCCCGCGATCTCAGCGAGAACTTGACGATTTCGTTTCGGAAATCCTTCGGATTGGCGATTCCCGCCGGCTTTTCGATCTTCGTCAGCTCCTGGTTGAGGAGCTCGCGGTCGAGAAGCTGGCCAGTATCGGGATCCTTGAAGTCCACATCTTCGATCCAGGCATCGGCATAATCAACATAGCGGTCGAACAAATTCTGTCCGTAGTCCGCATAGGATTCAAGATAGGCCTTCTGAATCTCGTTGCCAATGAACTCTGCGTAGCGTGGCGCCAGATCGGCCTTGATGAATTCCAGATACCGCTTCTCGACATCATCGGGAAACTGCTCGCGACGGATCGCCTGTTCCAGCACATACATCAGATGGACAGGATCGGCACCGATATCCGTTGTATCGTGATTGAAGGTGGACGCGAGGACCTTGAAGGCGAAGCGGGTCGATATTCCGTCCATGCCTTCGTCGATGCCGGCAGCATCCCGGTATTCCTGGACGCTGCGGGCGCGCGGATCGCTTTCCTTCAGGCTCTCACCATCATAGGTGCGCATCTTCGAGAAGAACGTCGAGTTCTCGTGTTTGCGAAGCCGCGAAAGGACGGAGAAACGCGCCAGCATTTCGAGCGTTGCCGGAGCGCAGGGTGCGTCCGCCAGCTCCGATCCCTCAATCAGCTTTTCGTAGATCTTCTGTTCCTCCGTCACCCTCAGGCAATAGGGCACTTTGATTACGCAGATACGGTCGATGAACGCCTCATTGTTCTTGTTGGCCTTGAAAGTCTGCCACTCCGCCTCATTCGAATGAGCAAGGACGATACCGGAGAAAGGTATGGCGCCGATATTCTCGGAGCCGATATAATTGCCCTCCTGCGTTGCCGTCAGCAGCGGATGCAGCATCTTGATCGGGGCCTTGAACATTTCGACGAATTCGAGGATGCCCTGATTAGCGCGGTTCAGCCCACCCGAATAGCTGTAGGCGTCGGGATCGTTCTGGGAGTAGGTTTCCAGCTTGCGGATATCGACCTTGCCGACCAGCGAGGAGATGTCCTGATTGTTCTCATCTCCAGGCTCGGTCTTTGCAATTGCGATCTGGCGCAATCGCGAAGGTTGTATCCTGACGACGCGGAATCGCGAGATATCGCCTCCAAAATCGTCGAGCCGCTTTAGGCACCACGGGCTCATCAATCCGTGCAGACGCCGCAGCGGGATGCCGTACTGCTCCTGCAGGAGCGAGCCCATCGTCTCCGGATCGAAGAGGTTGAGCGGGCTTTCGAATACGGGACTGATTTCTTCACCCGCCTTCAGCACGTAGATCGGATGAACCTCCATCAACTGCTTCAGCCGCTCCGCGAGCGAGGACTTGCCGCCGCCGACCGGACCGAGCAGATAAAGAATCTGCTTGCGCTCCTCGAGCCCCTGTGCCGCATGCCGAAAGAAGGAAACGATGCGTTCGATTGTCTCTTCCATGCCGTGAAAGCCGGCAAAGGCGGGATAAACCCGGATGGTCCTGTTCATGAAGATCCTGCCGAGGCGCGCGTCCCTGGCGGTATCCACCATCTGCGGTTCGCCTATTGCAGCGAGCAAACGCTCGGTCGCGTTGGCATAGGCGATCGGCTCGGTTTTGCAGAGATCGAGATATTCCGAAACCGACATGTCGCTTTCGCGGCGTGCTTCATAACTGCGGGTAAACGCATCGAATACGGATTCACTCAGCATGGGACCTCCATTAAGGTTATGCCGCAGGCTCTAAGCCGTATAACCATCGAGATGGCCACGGCGTTCCTAAGAATCAATAGTTTCGTAGGTATATTCGACGCCGACCGGCGGTTTGTAGCAATGCACAAAATTGTGCATGCACCGGTAATTTTTTTACTCCACGAAACTGTTTCTCATTGTAGTTGAGAAAAGGGTCATTGCGATATCAGCACATTTAGCGACGTGACATGAATGTCAAAAAGGTGTGCAATGGCGCCCGTGATTCGAGCTGTGGAAAATCGGCCTTGGCCGCCAGTGAGAGCAAGCCGGCTCTCAGAGCGGAGCAGCCAGCGCGCTCCCACAGGATGGAACGGGGCGAACGTCACCATCCGCCCGGTATAATTCGTTCATGCGCTTCTCGGGCTTTTAGCCGTTGAACGCCTTCTCCAGCTCAGCCACATCAATCTTGACCATGCCGAGCATGACTTCGGTGACGCGCCTTGCCCGCTCGCGATCTTCATCGGCGATCATCTCGGAGAGAGCGCGTGGCACGATCTGCCAGGAAAGACCCCAGCGATCCTTCAGCCAGCCGCAGGCCTCCGGCGTGCCACCATTGGCGAGGAAGGCATCCCATATCCGGTCGATCTCCGCCTGGCTTTCCAGAAGGATGGCGATCGAAAAGGAATGGTTGAAGCTGTCGAGCGGACCGGCCTTCATCGCCAGAAACGCCTGGCCGCCAAGCGTGAACTCGATCAGCTCGACGCTGCCGGGAGGACCGCTGGGCGTTTCCGCCGGAAGTATGGTGGTGCGGCCAATGCTGGAATCCGGAATGATCGACACGTAGAATTCGACGGCTTCGCGCGCCTGCTCCGCGAACCAGAGATTTGAAATGACCTTCGCCATAGACAGCCTCCTTGTTGGCTAGGATCCCGGACTCCCATCCGATGCTTCAAGGACGTCTGGTCGGCGCCGGTTCCGACAGGCTGGAATCGGATTTTTTGCCGCTCACCCGCACAAGACAGCAGCCGCACCCACGGCGGCCTGCCGCCCGCATCCGTCTGCAATAGCGGTGATTCCAGAATGAAAGCAGAACATCTTTTCTGGTCTTTCCTTCCCGAATCACTACATTACGCGCCATGAGCAATAGTTTCGACGATATTCCCTTCTTCGACGAAGAACCGGGCGACGTGGCGCGCAAGCCGCAGCCGTTTGTCGCGGCTGCCGGAAGACCCGCCGCCGGCGGCGGTATTGCCGCCCGCGCCATGGCGGCACGCGACGGCGGTAAGCGGCCGGATTATCTCGCGGGCCTCAATCCCGAGCAGACGGAAGCAGTCGAAACACTTGAAGGCCCGGTCCTCGTGCTCGCCGGCGCCGGCACCGGCAAGACGCGCGTGCTGACGACACGGATCGCCCATATTCTCAATACCGGCCGCGCCTTCCCTTCACAGATCCTCGCCGTCACCTTTACCAACAAGGCCGCGCGCGAGATGAAGGAGCGCATCGCCCTGCTCGTCGGCGGCGCCGTCGAAGGCATGCCATGGCTCGGCACCTTCCATTCGATCGGCGTCAAACTGCTGCGCCGCCATGCCGAGCTGGTCGGCCTCAGCTCCGATTTCACCATCCTCGACACCGATGACGTCGTCCGTCTGATCAAGCAGCTGATCCAGGCCGAGGGCCTCGACGACAAGCGCTGGCCGGCCAAGCAGTTCGCCGGCATGATCGACACTTGGAAGAACAAGGGCCTCGGCCCCGCCGATATTCCCGAAGGCGACGCCCGCGCCTTCGCCAATGGCCGCGGCCGCGATCTCTATTTCGCCTATCAGGCGCGCTTGTCGACGCTCAACGCTTGCGATTTCGGCGACCTGCTGATGCATCCGATCGCGATCTTTCGCAAGAATCCGGACCTCCTGAGGGAATATCACGGCCGCTTCCGTTATATCCTTGTCGACGAATATCAGGATACAAACACCGCCCAATATATGTGGCTGAGGTTGCTGGCCCAGCGCAATAAGGGCGAGCCGCAGAATGTCTGCTGCGTGGGCGACGACGACCAGTCGATCTATGGTTGGCGCGGCGCTGAGGTCGACAATATTCTTCGCTTCGAGAAGGATTTTCCCGGCGCTAAGGTGATCAAGCTCGAGCGCAACTACCGCTCGACCGAACATATCCTGGGTGCCGCCGCCCACCTGATCGCCCATAATGAAGGTCGTTTGGGCAAGACATTGTTCACCGATCGCGCCGACCCGGACGACGTCAAGGTGCAGGTCCACGCCTCCTGGGACTCCGAGGAGGAAGCCCGCGCCATCGGCGAGGAGATCGAGCAGCTCCAGCGCAGCAAGCACCTGCTGAACGACATGGCGATCCTCGTGCGCGCCTCCTTCCAGATGCGCGAATTCGAAGATCGCTTCGTCACCCTTGGCCTCAACTATCGCGTCATCGGCGGCCCGCGCTTCTATGAACGCCTCGAGATCCGCGATACCATGGCCTATTTCCGGCTCGTCGCACAGCCGGCCGACGACCTCGCCTTTGAACGCATCATCAACACGCCGAAGCGCGGCCTCGGCGACACGACGGTGCGTGCGCTGCATGACTATGCTCGCGCTCGCGACATTCCGATGCTTGCGGCAGCGGCCGACATCATCGAGACGGACGAGCTGAAGCCGAAGGCGCGAAAGGCCCTCTTCGACGTGATTCAATCTTTCCGCCGATGGCAGGAACTGCTTGAAAACACTCCGCATACCGAACTTGCCGAGCAGATCCTCGAAGAGTCCGGCTATACCGACATGTGGAAGAACGATAAGAGCGCGGAAGCGCCCGGCCGCCTCGAAAACTTAAAGGAACTCATCCGCTCGATGGAGAGCTTCGAGTCGATGCGCGGCTTTCTCGAGCACGTCTCCCTTGTCATGGACGCCGAGACCAACGAGAACCTCGACGCTGTCTCGATCATGACGCTGCATTCTGCCAAAGGCCTGGAATTCGACACCGTCTTCCTGCCCGGCTGGGAAGAAGGCCTCTTTCCGCACCAGCGCTCGCTGGATGAGAGCGGCCGCGCCGGCCTGGAGGAGGAGCGCCGCCTCGCCTATGTCGGCATCACCCGCGCCAAACGCCGCTGCCACATCTGGTTCGTCTCCAACCGCCGCATCCACGGCCTCTGGCAATCGACCTTGCCTTCGCGTTTCCTGGACGAACTGCCGGAGACCCATGTGGAGGTCGCCGAAATGGAGCAGAGCTACGGTGGTTACGGCCGCGGCGGCTACGGCCAGTCTCGCTTCGACAAGGCCGAACCCTTCGCCAACTCCTATTCCACCCCCGGCTGGAAACGCGCCCAAGCCAACAGGACTGACGCCACCCGCGAGAATTGGGGCACCCGCTCCGGCCATGCCGTCGAACGTATCGGCTATGGCGAAAGCGGCCCAAAGGGGCGCACGATCGACGGCGAACTGGTGGCGAAATCGACTTCCTCCGAGCCCTCGCGCTTCACCCTCGGCGACCGGGTCTTCCATCTGAAATTCGGCAATGGCAACATCACCGGCATCGAAGGCAACAAGCTGACGATCGATTTCGACCGCGCCGGACAGAAGCGGGTGCTGGACGGATTCGTCGAGCGCGTGTGACCGCGCGGCGGTACGGCTTAGGAATCGTCAGCCGAACATCCGCATGCTGCTGAGCCCGAGAATGTCGTTCAGCAGCGCGATCCCCATTCCGGCGGCGACGATCGACAGCCCGATCAGGAACAGCTGACGAGCCCGGTCATATCTGGCGGCGAGCAGAGAGTCGCGCGCCAAAAGATCGGCGAACACCTTCACCTGAATGGCGATACCGACAGTCAGGAACACCATCGGCAGCAGATCGATACGACTCCAGTCGTTCGGGTTGGACACCCAGAGACTGATGAAATTGAGGGAAAAACCAAGAATGATCCCGGTCGCCGTCAGCGAGCCGTTGCGGAACGTCGCATCGATCTTTTCATCTGCTTGAGGCTCGGACATGGCTTCGGTTCCGGCTTGTGTCTCGAGCAAGAAAGGCAGAAATCGCGGCCGTGAGCAAGATCGAGCTAGCATCATCGCCGGAGAGGCGCCGCAACGGCTGAGCCGGTAACCGACGATAGCGGGCCACGAAAAGAGCCTCTGTCGGCGAGCCTCGACCCGCAAAACGCAAAAGCACCCTTCTCTTTCCCGCCGCTTGCGGAGGAAAGCCTCCGCTCTCTATCGCTATGATTGTATTAGCGAATACTTTTTTGACCGACGGCTACCGCTGGTGCCAGATTTAACACTTGCGCGCCCGCGCCGGGAAATCCACTAGTGATGTATTCGGTGCATTCGGCATTTGCATTGCAAGAACGCGAAGGGATTGGGCTTGATGAAAGCGCTGCTGCTCGTCGATATCCAGAACGGTTTCTGTCCGGGCGGCAATCTGCCGGTACCGGACGGCGACAAGGTGGTTCCCGTCGCAAACAGGCTGATCGACAGCGGCAGATATGATCTGATCGTCGCCTCCCAGGACTGGCATCCGCCCGGCCATGGCAGCTTCGCATCCGCCCATCCGGGGGCCGCCCCTTTCGAGATGGGAGAACTGTCCGGCAAGCCGCAAATGATGTGGCCCGACCACTGTGTCCAGGGTACGCTCGACGCCGAACTGCATCCGGAACTGAGGTCCGAAGAGATCGACCTGATCCAGCAGAAGGGCGAGGATCCCAGGATCGACAGCTATTCGGCATTCCGCGACAATGACCGGGATGCCTCCACCGGGCTTTCCGACTTCCTCGAAGACCAGGGGGTCACCGATCTCGATGTCTGCGGCCTCGCCACCGATTACTGCGTCAAGTTCTCCGCGCTGGATGCGCTGGAAATGATGCCGGGCATACGGGTGCGCTTCATCGAGGACGCCAGCCGCGGCATCACCCCCGAAGGCGTCGCCGCCGCCATCGACGAGATGCGGGCGCATGGCATCGCGATCATCGACAGCGCCAAGGCTCTGGCCGGCTAACCCACGCAAAAAATACCGCGGGAATGTCGGGTCTGCGTAAGCCCATCCGTCCTTGGCTCTGAACACACCAACCATGGGAGCAGAGAGATGAGAAAGCTTGTGACCGCAGCCTTTGTGAGCCTGGATGGCGTGATGCAGGCGCCCGGTGCGCCTGAGGAGGACCCGACTGGCGGCTTCACCCTTGGCGGCTGGACCGCCAACTACTGGGACGAGACGATGGGTCACTTCATGGACGGGATCTTCACCGATCCCTTCGCGCTGCTGCTTGGCCGCAAGACCTACGAGATCTTCGCCGCCCATTGGCCCTATGTCGGCGAAGACGATCCCATCGGCAAAGCCTTCAGCGCCGCGACCAAGTATGTCACGACCACCTCCAAAGAGCCGTTCACTTGGGAAAATACTATCGCGCTGCGCGGCGATGTAGCCGCCGAAATCGCCCGGTTGAAGCGGGAGGACGGCCCCGACCTCCTGACGCAGGGCAGCAGCGGCCTCCTCCAAACCCTGCTGGCGCATGACCTGATCGACGAACTCCGGCTCCTGACCTTCCCAGTGATCCTCGGCCCCGGCAAGCGTCTGTTCGGCCATGGCGCGAAGCCGGAAGCGCTGAAGCTCACCGCCAACTCGGTATCGACGACCGGTGTCATTATGAGCGTCTACGAGCGTGCCGGCGAGGTCAAACCCGGCAGCTTCGCGATGGCCGAGCCCTCGCATGCCGAACTCGCACGCCGGGAGCGGATAAAGCGCGAGGGCTGATAAGCGCGGGCGTATGAAAGAGCGGAGGCCGGGCAGGCTGCTGTCCGGCCTTTTACTTCAAAATATAGGCGTCGTAGGTCTCATCGCTTCCGGCAGCCGGACCGAAGCGTTTGACGAGCTCTGTCGCGCTTTGGAATGCCGAAATATCCTCAGGCGTCAGAGAAAGCCGCCAAACATAGCTTTCACGCAAAGAGACCGGAGCGGTGATCTGATCGAGCCGCTGCGAAAGAAGAATGACGACGGGCACCTTCTCGCTCTGCTGCAATCCGCGTGCCGATTGGAGGATGTCGGCAAGGCTGAGCGAAAGCCGTGCGCTGCGGGTATATCGTACGATGGCGCCGAACCGCTCCTCCCGTAAAAGATAAGTTCGATTGGAAACGTAGTAAGGCAGGGCTTCGACGAGATAATCGGGATCCGCCATGATGATCGCATCCTTGAGATCGGGGCGCGATTGAATGAACGCACCGAAATCCTTGCTGCGGCTGAAGGGTATTTCGGCCACGAAGGTGCGATTGACTTTTTCGACAGCGGACACAACCTGCAGCGCCAGCAATATCATGAAGCACAGGCGGCCGACCTTTACGATGCGGCTGGCAGCCGTCGCGCCGGCGACGCCCGCCCCGTCGTGCTGAATGTCTGTGGTCAAGGCAGTCATCGCGATCATGAAAACCAGCCAGAGCGCCTGGTGTCTGTATCCGCCGGGATAGACCAGCGTAAACAATAGCGAGAGCCCCAACAGCACCAGCGCCGCTGCGATCATGGTCGGCCGCCGGTTCGCCAACCCCAACAGGCTGCCGTAGATCAGCACCGACATCAAAGCTGCGAAGATGCGGAAAGCCAACGGGTCGGCCACCATCAGCCCAAGGATGCCATCGGGATAGAACGACAGAAAATGCGAACTGGCCAGCGCAAGAGCACGAAGGGCGAGCAAAGCGAAATTCTCGCCGCTGAGGTCGTTCTGCCCTGTATCGTTGAAGGTCGGATAGACCGTGAGGAAACACAGAACAACTCCAACCGCGGCCGAGGCTCCGGCAATCGCAAAGTCTCGATAGGCTCGCGAAGAAGGCCTTGGCCGCGCCAGAACCAGATCAAAAAACCAATAAGTCAGGAAGCCGCCGACAAGGACCACCGAATGCACGTTGGTATTCGCCAGCAAGGCAAACAGCAGGCCGCTCAACAAGCCTTTGCGCGCTCCCTTCTGCCACGCCAGGACGATCAGGAAGATTATCAGCATGCTGATACCGTAATTTCGCGACATCGCGGCGTATTCGAAAACCGAAAAGCTGCCGAACAGCGACAGCAGCATGATGGAAAGAGGCAGCTTCAGCCTGAAAACCAGAAGGTAAGCCGCAGCCGCCGCAATCGTCAGCGCGACGACTTTCAGAACGACGGGTGAGCCGACCACGACATAGGCGGCGCGCAGCAGGATATACCAGATGGCGGGATGACCCTCGCCATGCATCTGGCGAAGCATGTCGGCGAAGTGGTCTCCCTGAAGGGCCAGCGACAATGCGCGAACTTCGTCACGCCAGACGGTTTCGGACCAGCAAAGCGCAGAGGCCAGTGCAAGCCAGACCAGGAAGGTCAACGCCTTGCCGAGCTGCCCGAAACGAGATTCATCAACAACAGAGACAATCGAGGCCAAATGACACGCTACCCGGTGAATGAAAGCGTGACGACCATATCGGCCGGGACATAATTTGGTGTTAAATGAAGGCTCTGATTTGATCTCCAGGCGCTAAGTTTTCTCCTCCCGCTCGAGAAGATGGATGTCCTCGTTCACGTCTTCCATTCTCTTCAACAAGGCGGCTTGCGCATCTCGCAGGCCGCGATTGTAGATGTAAGGCCCGATCTCCTCGGTGAAGAAGTCGAGCAGGAATTCGGCCGGCAAGGCGCCGATGGGGTCGAGTTCCCGGTCGAAATAGGCGCGGATGCGCGAAACGATTTCAGCCTTTTCTTCCTTCGAAAATTCGATCTTCTTCATGAGGGCCTCTCCGCCGGATGCGATCGGGCCTTTGATGCTTCAGAGAAATCGATTGGTCAATCAACGAAATTCAATTGCCGTGTCAGCTCTTAGCCCATAAGTGAAACCTGAATTTCCAATAGGACACCCACATGAATCGCGCCGACTTTGTTGAAGGTTTGCGGGGCGGCTCCGCCGTTGCGCTGGCATCGGCGCCCTTTGGCGCTTTGTTCGGGGCGCTCGCGGTCGAGAACGGCATGTCGCTTTCCGAAGTCGCCTTCATGAGCGCCACCGTCTATGCCGGCGCCAGCCAGATGGTTGGCATCGAACTCTTCGGCCACAATGTCCATGCTTGGCTGATCGTGTTGTCAATCCTCGCCGTCAACTTCCGCCACGTCCTCTATTCCGCCGCGCTGGCACGCTACATCGGCCATTTCACGCCAGTGCAGAAGTTCTTCACCTTCTTCCTGCTCGTTGATCCGCAATTTGCCGAAGCGGTCAAGCGCGGCGAAGCCGGCAGACCGCTGACCTTCGCCTGGTACCTCGGCTTCGGCATTATCATCTACATCCCCTGGGTGCTGATCAGCGTTGTTGGCGGCATGCTCGGCAGCTTCATCGGCGATCCCAAGGCAATCGGCCTCGATATCCTGCTGCCAGCTTATTTCCTCGGGATCGTCCTCGGCTTTCGAAAGCGTGACAATTTCCTTCCCGTGGCGCTCGTCAGCGCGGTGGCATCAGTGCTCGCTTACCACTATGTCGGCTCGCCCTGGCACGTCAGCCTCGGCGCCGCCGCCGGCATCGTCCTGGCTGCTCTGCTGCCGCTGCCGCGCCAGATGCCGGATCTCGAAGCCGACGCTCTTCAACCCGAAGTGCACGAGGTCTGAGCCATGGAATTCGATCTTCACATGGCGTTGGTCATCCTCGCGGCGGCGGTCGCCACATTCGCGACCCGCATCGGCGGCTATATTCTCATTACCAGGATGAAGAGCATCCCGCCGCGCATGGAGGCGGCCCTAAACGCCGTGCCGGCCGCCGTGCTGACGACCCTGGTCGCGCCTGCCTTCTTCATCGGTGGCTGGGAGACGAAGCTGGCGCTGATCGTCGCCCTCTTCGTCTGCCTGCGCATTTCCCATACATGGATGCTGGTCGCCGCATGGGCTGTCGTGATGGCTTGGCGGCATACGATCGGCGCCTAGTCCTATGCTGTGCCTAAGAAGATAAGCGGCGTTATAACCCGAAGGTCGCGTTCCGCCCTCTTCCCTAATATTCCAGCGGCAGCGTCGCGTTGTCGAGCCATGCTCGAACGTCGTGATCGTGGATGAGCGGCATCAGCGCCTCACGCGTGCGGCGGTGATAGTCATTGAACCAGTGAAGTTCGTCATGGGTCAGAAGCTCGGGAATGACGAGGCTGCGGTCGATCGGGCAGAAGGTCAGCGTCTCAAAGCCGAGCATCGGCATGTCTCCGCCTTCAATTTCCTCGGCGCCGCGCACGTAGATCAGGTTCTCGATACGGATGCCGAAGCTGCCTGGGCGGTAATAACCGGGCTCGTTCGAAAGGATCATGCCGGGTAGCAATTCCTGCGTCGAAAGCCGGGATATGCGCTGCGGGCCCTCATGCACGGAGAGATAGGAGCCGACTCCATGACCTGTGCCGTGGGCAAAGTCGGCCCCTGCCCGCCACAGCGCGATGCGCGCCAGCGGATCGAGGTCGCAGCCGCGCGTACCCTTCGGGAAACGCGCAGTGCTGATCTGGATCATTCCCTTGAGCACCATCGTGAAGAAACGGCGATGCTCCTCGGATACCGTGCCGATCCCGACCGTGCGGGTAATATCGGTCGTGCCGTTGATATATTGCGCACCGGAATCGATCAGGAAGAGTTCGCCCGCATCGATCATCCGGTTGGTCTCGGTCGTGACGCGATAATGCATGATCGCCGCATGTTCGCCGGCGCCCGAGATCGTATCGAAAGAAATATCCTTCAGCGGGTTCTGCATGCTTTGGCCGACACGGGCGCGCACCGTTTCCAGATGTTCGGCGGCGGCGATCTCGCTTACCGTGCCCGGCTTCTCCTGCGACAGCCAATAGAGGAACTCCACCATCGCCGCCCCGTCCTGCAGATGTGCAGCGGCCGAGCCGTTGATCTCGACGTCATTTTTCACCGCGCGCGGCAGCTTGGCGGGGTCAGCGCCCTCCACCACTTCGCCGCCCGCCTTGCGGATGATCTCCGCCAGCGCATGAGAGGCGACATCAGCATCGATCAGCACGCGGCCGCCATTCCTGGAAACGGCGGAGAGCCTCTCTTCCAGCGCCGAAGGCGGCAGTTGTGTGCAGATCTGCCCGAGATAGGCCTCCGGCTCGATGCTTGTCTTGCGCTTGTCGAGGAAGAGTTCGGCCCGCTCGTCGGCATGGATGATGGCGCGCGCCAACGGGTGCGGGGTGTGCGGCACGTCGGCACCGCGGATATTGAAGATCCAGGCCACCGACGAGGGATCGGCAATCAGCACCGCAGCGAGATTTTTCTTCGAAAGACCGGCGGCTATCGTGGCAATCTTATCGCTCGCCAGCACGCCCGCTTGGGCGACATTCTGGATGGTGACGGCGCCGAGCGGTTCGGCCGGTCGATCGCTCCACAACCTGTCGAGCGGATTGTACGGCAGGAAGACCAACATCCCGCCGATCTCTGCCAGTGCCCTTTCCAGACGCCGTACCTCCGCGCCCGAGTGCAGCCAGGGATCGATGCCGAGCCTCAACCCCTTGGTGCCGTTTGCGGCAAGCCAGACGTGCGGCGGCTCGTTGACCAGATCGCCGCCCGAGAACACCGAGCCGTCGACTTGTTCGGCCAGTTGGGTCACATAACGCCCGTCGACGAAGACGATCGCCTGCGTCCGCAGGATCAGCGCGATGCCCGCCGAACCGGTGAAGCCCGTCAGCCATGCCAGCCGCTCCGAGCAGGCCGGAACATATTCGCCGTTGAACTCGTCGGCGCGCGGCACGAGGAAGGCGTCGATGCCGAGCGTATCGAAAGTGGCGCGCAACGCGGAAACCCGTTCCTTACCGAACTGCGGCGTGGAGGTAACCTCGAAAGACTGGAACATGCTGGAAATCCGAATGGTTGAAACGAATCCGGTTAATGGGATGCCGGCCATGTTAGCGAATTTTCAATCGATGGGGAGAAAAAGCGACGAAACGAGTCGAAGCCAATGCCGACCCTTTTTATTTTGACGGAACTGTGACGCTAAAAGTTAATTTGGCACGCTTTATGCATTAGTCGCATGGCTCCCATGAGAAAAACCCTCTGCCTCCGCATTTCAGAATAGCTATATAGACGCCATCGAACGGTTCGGATGAACCAGCAAACAAAGGAAATTTTTGTAATGACCGCCTCTCTCTCGCGCTTCGCATACAGCAGCCCGGTGCAGGCTGGCGAACGCCAGACCGTGCGTCACGTGATCGGCGCCCGCCGACCGCAGAACGAGGACACCCTCAAGCTGCTCGGTGCCGGCCAGCGGGTCACGCGCCACCAGGGCGCCCCCAGCTACGCGTTCTGAGCTTGAAAGCCCGTCCATCTCCTCCCTCCCGGACAGGCCTTATTGGAATGCAGTAGAGCCCGCTCGAGCGCTCCTCCTCCTTCGAGCTCGCGGGCATTGACCGGAAAACCGGTCCAAGGCGGTGCCATCGGCACCGCCTTTTTTTGTTATGGGCGAGTTTTAATATCTTCGGAGCAGTGCAAGAACGATTTGGCTTTGGTGAGATGCAACATCCCTTGACGAGCACAGGGATGAGGGAGAGACGCCGCGCCTCAGACAAACCCGCTGCAGACCCAGCCCAAAAACTTACGGCCGGTCGAAATGGATGGTCACCCAGCCGTTCCGCCAGATCGTCCTGACATGACGAAGTCTGGCGCCGCTATAGGCGGCAATCACCTTCCACCGCTGCACCGCTAGAATGCCCGAAAGGATCACCGATCCGCCGGGCGCAAGATGCGTGGCGAGCTTTGGCGCCATTCGGATCAGTGGCCGGGCGAGAATATTGGCGATGATCAGATCGAAGGGACCATGCGCCGAGAAGGCCGTTGAATGAAAACCCGGCGCGGTCCTCGTGACAATACCCGACGCGATGCCGTTGCGTCGCACGTTCTCGGCCGCGACCCGCGTCGCCACCGGATCGATATCGGTCGCAAGCACCGGTATGTTCTTAAGCTTGCGCACGGCGATCGCCAGAACGCCGCTGCCGGTGCCGAGGTCGAGTGCGTTGGAGACCGGGCGCGAACGCACCACGGCATCGATCACCTCAAGGCAGCCGGCCGTTGTGCCGTGATGGCCGGTGCCGAAGGCCTGGCCGGCATCGATCTCGATGGCGATGTCACCAGGACGGACCTTATCGCGGTCATGCGATCCATGCACCAGGAAGCGCCCTGCCCTGACGGGCTTCAGCCCTTCCAGCGATTTCGCCACCCAATCGACGTTGGGGATGACTTCTCGCGACAGCTGAGCATGGGGAAAAGCGTCCTTCAGCGCCGCTTCGATGCGAGAGCGCACATCCGTCTCATCCTCGGCCATCATGTAGACCGAGGCCTCCCAGATATCCTTCTTCTCATCGATTTCGGTGGTGCCAATGGCAAAGTCTTCTTCGCCGAAGACTTCGGTCAGGAGGTCGAGGATCGCTTCTGCCTGGCTTTCGGTCGTCGATACGTAAAGGCGGATTTCACTCACGATAGGCGATCTTTCCGGTTTCCGTTGCCCGCCGCCGGTCGAGCCAACGCCCTATCACGCTGGAGCCGTCATCCCTTGTTGACGAGATTCTCCAGCTTCTTTACCGCCGTGTCCGGATTTTCGCCATAGGCGATCGTTCCGGAAAACCGCCCGGCCGAATCAAGCAGGAAAACCGAAGCCGTATGGTCCATCGTATAGTCGCCATTCGGGTCCTTCTCATCGACCGGCACCTTCTTGGCATAAACGCGGAAACCTTTGATGACTTCGGCAATCTTGTCCGGCGGGCCCGAAATGCCGGTAATGCGTTTGGAAACGTTGGAGACATATTGGTCCACGATCTCCGGCGTATCGCGCTCCGGATCGACGGTAATGAAATAGGCCTGCAATTTGTCACCCTTGGGATCGACCTTCTCCATCCAGCCGTTCAGCTCGAACAGCGTCGTCGGGCAAACTTCCGGGCAATGGGTAAAGCCGAAGAACAGGGCCGTCGGCTTGCCGCGCAGCGCCTCCTCGGTGATCGGCTGGCCGCTCTGGGAAACGAGCGTGAAGGGCACGCCAAAGGGTGGTTCCGCCACGACGTCCCGCGACTTCATCGAATAGCTAACCACGCCGAGAACCCCGGCAAGTATCAGAACACCAACCCAGACGGCGATGCGAAATGTCTTCATTGACGTGATCCTCGATCCGAGACGGCCATGTCCCCGCCGGCGTGATTATAGTCTCGGCCGGCCGCGCGCAATTCAAGAGTGCGTTTTCTGACCCGTGATTAATTGTCTCACGGGCAGAATCTGTCCAAGGCGGAAAAACCGTCAAACCGGAAGTGGCGCCGATCAAACGCAGCGTGTTTTGAACCCTTTACCTTCAAGACAAACAGATCGTCCCAAGAGAACATCGTTAGGAAAGGCTTAAATCGTCATCTCTATATTTAGCAGTGCGTGCGGCCTGATCGAGCCGTTCTGACATGAAGTCTGCCGAGTGGCGAAAACCCGGGACGTCCGCATGAGGGTAGGAAAAACATAAACCCGAGCGGTTTGTGGAGGGGTCTTTTCATGGCGAATTCATCAGTGCGCAAGAGCCTATCGGTCAGCCAGAGGCTCTGGACGCTCGGTGGCGCGGCCTTCGTCGGTTTCGGCACGATGCTCGGCGTCGGCTGGTACGAGAACATGCGGGTCGACGCGGCCCTGCACCGCGCCACCGAGATCCAGGCAAGCGTCAATCATCTCGGCGATATGCGGCTTGCGAATCTGACAATGGTCTTGGCTGCCATGGACATTATTGTCGACAAGGATAGCAAGGTCGTCGAGCCTGCGCGCATCAAACTGATCGGCGATTCGCTGACTGCTCTTTCCAGTGGCTCAAGGGAAATGCGCCTTCTTGCCGGGGAAATGCACGACGAGGCGCTGTTGAAGAGTTATGACGCTGATGTCGCCGCAATCGGCAAGGCAATACAGGTCGATCTGATCGCGCTGGTCCAACAGGGAGCACCCGATGCGGAATTCGACAAGATTGACGACACGATCGACGGCGCCGGCGAGGAGCTAACTGCAACGCTCGACAAGCTCGCCGCTGACGGCACCGTCTTCGCCAAGCAGCATGTCGAGCTCGCCAACGCCGTATCGCGGGAGGCCCTCATCCTGCAGATCGGCCTCGGCGTCTTGGCTATCCTCACTATGGGCATCCTGCAATATGTCCACGGCGGTTCGATCCGGCGCGGTATCGGCGCCGTGCGCCAAAGCATGCAGCACATCATGAACGGCGATCTAGCCAGCGACGTTCCGGAAAAGAACCGCGGCGACGAAATCGGCGAAATGGCGCGCGCCGCCGACAGCTTCCGACTCGCCGCCATTGAAAAGCGCGACCTTGAAGCCCAGACCCAGACGGACAGGCAACGCAGCGATGCCGAGCAACGTGCCCGCGAAGCCGCCAAGCTAGCCGAAGCCGAAGCCCTGAACGCCGCTGTCACCGCTCTCGGCGCCGGCCTCACCCGCTTGTCGGGCGGGGACGTGACCGTAACGATCGAACAGCCTTTCCGCGACGAGCTGGAGCGCTTGCGCCTCGACTTCAACCAGACGACCGCAACGCTGCGCAAAGCGATGAGCGACATCGCCATCAATAGTAGCTCGATCGAGGCGAACAGCCGCCAGATGCGCGCCGCCGCCGACGATCTCGCCAAGCGGACCGAGCAACAGGCCGCCTCGCTGGAAGAAACGTCGGCCGCCCTCGACCAGATCACCGCCACCGTCCGCAACGCCACCAGCCGCGCCGAGGAAGTGGGCCACATGGTCTCGCATACTCGCGAGAATACAGCAAAATCGGACATCGTCGTCGGTAATGCGATGGCCGCGATGGAGCGAATCGAGGGTGCCTCCCGCGAGATCGGCAAGATCATCAACGTCATCGACGAGATTGCGTTCCAGACGAACCTCTTGGCGCTTAATGCCGGTGTCGAGGCAGCGCGCGCCGGCGAGGCTGGCAAGGGTTTCGCTGTTGTCGCCCAGGAAGTGCGCGAACTCGCCGGCCGTGCCGCGGGTGCTGCCAAGGATATCAAGGCCTTGATCGGCAAATCCGGCGAGGAAGTGAAGGTCGGCGGCGAACTGGTGACGGCCGCAGGTGAAGCGCTTCGCCAGATCGGCGAGGATGTTCTGCGCATCGACGAACATGTTAAGTCAATCGTAACCTCTGCGCGCGAACAATCGGTCGGACTGAACGAAATCAACACTTCAATCAGCCAGATGGATCAGGTCACGCAGAAGAACGCGGCCATGGTGGAAGAGACGAATGCCACAAGTCATACGCTCGCCATCGACGCGGAAAACCTGACGCAGCTGGTCAAGCAGTTCAAAACCGGCGAGGGCATGACCGCCCGGCAACCGCCGCGAGAGGCAACCGCCGCCTCGCATTCACGACCATCTCCCGCGCGCAACCTGATCGGCAAAGTCGCGGGCGCATTCAACGGCGGTTCCGCCGCCAAGGCTATCGCTCCCCCCGCCGGGGACAACTGGGAAGAATTCTGATCATGAACAACAACGCCATCAAGCAGTCAGGCGCCTACCTCGAAATCGTCTCGTTCCATCTGGGCGACCAGGAATTCTGCATCGACATCATGGCCATCCGCGAAATCCGCGGCTGGGCGCCGGTGACGCCGATGCCGCATACTCCGCCCTACGTGCTGGGCCTCATCAACCTGCGCGGTGCAGTGATCCCGGTCATCGACATGGCCTGCCGCCTTGGCATGAAGATGACGGAGCCCTCCGAGCGTTCGGCGATCATCGTCACCGATATCGCCGGCAAGCTGGTCGGTCTGCTGGTCGAGCAGGTTTCCGACATGATGACGATCAAGAGCGAAGACCTTCAGCCGCCGCCGGAGATCATTCCGGAAGCTCAGCGCGCCTTCTGCCGCGGCATCGTCGCACTTGAGAAGACCATGGTCTGCTTCCTGAACCTCGATACCGTCATTGCGGACGAACTGAATCAGGCTGCTTGATATTTTGCCGGGAAAATAAGATCGCGGAGGCCCGGCTCGTCCGGGCCTTTCGCTTTGGAAGACGCGACTGATCTGACCTATTGAACCAGATGCCCCCTCTCCACCCTCATCTCTGTGCTTGTCACAGCGATCCAGCCACCGCGCGTCTGCGCGGTGAATGACCTTCTGCTCGCGCAGAGAGTCTCCTGCGCCCAAGGACTTTGGCGCGCCGACTTCCTGTGACGAGCACAGGGATGAGGGATTTGGGGAGACACTCGCACCCTTCCTAAAATCCGCAACCCTACTGCGGCTTCCCATTCCTCCAGATCACGTTCTGCCCATAGAGTGGAATGGTCGAGATCGACATCTTCGCCGAACCATCAGTGAGTTCCCGCGAATGGGCGAGATAGATCAGCGTGTCGTTGGTCTTGTCGTAAATGCGGTTGACAACGAGCGTCTTCCAGATCAGCGACATGCCCTGGCGGAACACCTCGCTGCCGTCCTTTGAGAGATCGATATTACCGATCTCGACCGGCCCGGTCTGCCGGCAGGCGATCGAATTGTTGGATGGATCCTCGAACCAGTTGCCGTTCTTGAGCCGGTCGATCAGGCTGCGATCGAAATAAGTGACATGGCAGGTGACGCCCCTGACCTCCGGATCGGACACCGCCTCGACAATGATATCGTTGCCGATCCAGTCGACCCCGACCTTGCCGACGACCTCGGCCGGGGCTGCGCCCGCTGAAAGCGCGAGAAAAGAAAGGGCAGCAAGGAAAAGATTACGCGGCTTGGACATAGCGGCTCCCTGGAGCGCAGCGCGTCCGACGGGACGCGCCTAAGGCGCTCTATCGCTTTATTGGCGCTTTGTAGATAAGTACGCGCCCATGCTTTGCAAGAAACCGCTCAGCCCTTCCGGCAGGTGCAGGGCTCATAGCCGCGCGCTGTCAGCCGCCCCGGCGTCATCCCGATCAGCGCCGGGATCGCTTCCACGGCTTTCGCCTTGACCGCCTTCGCCATCTCGATCGCCGCTGCCGCGCAGACCGCGGCGTCCTCGGCGGCGTTGTGGTGTATGAAACGCAGGCCGAGATGCTCGGCGATCAGGTTCAGCCGATGCGAGAGGAAATGCGGCCAGATCCGCTGCGCCATTTTCAGGCTGCAGAGATAGGTGAGCTCCGGATAGGACTGCCGATAGAGATCGAGGCTCGCCCGCCAGACGCTGAAATCGAAAGCCGCGTTGTGCGCGATCATCGTCGCGCCGCTGATATCATCGTAAAACTCGTCCATCACCTCGGGAAACTCCGGCGCATCCTCGACATGCTCCGGCCGGATACCGTGGATGGCGATATTCATCCCTGAAAAGCGCATGTCGCGCGGGCGGATCAGCCGCTCCTCGACACGGGTCACCCTGCCCTCCTCGATCCAGGCAAGTCCGACTGAACAGGCGCTGCCGCGCTGCTCGTTGGCTGTTTCGAAATCGATGGCAATGGTCTTCAAGGACAAAAATCCGAATCGTCTAGGCCTACCGGAATAATCATAGCGGCACGCGAAGGCAAATCTCCGCCTGTTGACATCTGCACGCGGATGGGGAAACTTCCGCGCATGATCAACTCTGTGACGCTTACCATGCATCATATCGCCACGACCCTTCCAGGGTACGCGGGAGCGATGGTGCGTCACTAGCCGTCCGATCATCCCGAAAACCCTGCCGAGGCGAGCAGGGTTTTCGACAAACCGGCTCTCCTCCAAAAACTGAGGAGAGCTATCCTATGGCCAATAACGAAGAGAATGAATTCGGCGACCGAGCGCGCCTGCCGGATGGAGTCGTCGTGCGCGCTGTACGTATTTCCGATGCCGAGGAAATCACCGATCTCATAAATTTGCCGGGCTACCGGGCCGGCACGCTGCGGCCGCCCTACCAGCGGATCGAGGATGTTCGCAAGAATATGGAAAATCCGTCGCCCGGCGCGCTCAACCTCGTCGTCACCCTGAACGGCAGGATCGTCGGCAATGGCGGCCTCAACCGCCTTAGCGGCCGTCGCCAGCACGCCGCCAGCCTCGGCATGGGCGTGCATGACGATTTCACCGGTCGCGGTTTCGGCCGTATCCTGTTTGGCGCGATGGTCGATGCCGCCGACGACTGGCTCGACATCAAGCGGCTCGAACTGACCGTATATACCGACAATGAGGCCGCGATCGCACTCTATGAGAAATTCGGTTTCGAAAAGGAAGGGCTTCTGCGCTCATTCGCCTACCGCGCCGGCCGCTATGTCGACGCCTATACGATGGCGCGGCTGAGGACTTGAAAAAAAGGCCGACAGACACCGACCTAAAGGCAGGAAAGGCCTGCCAAGCGCTCCTTCGTCATGCTCGGGCTTGTCCCGAGCATCTGCAACGATCGAATACAGGAGGTCCTCGACACGCGGAGGAGCCCTTAAAGCCTCCACACCGGTCTCTCTACCCGCCAATCAGCGCCAGCCACTCATCCTCGTCCATCGTCTGGACACCGAGCTCACGCGCCTTATCGAGTTTAGAGCCGGCGCCGGGGCCGGCAACGACGAAGTCGGTTTTCTTCGACACCGAGCCCGCCACCTTGGCGCCGAGGCTTTCGGCCCTCGCCTTCGCCTCATCGCGGGTGAATTTTTCGAGCGAGCCGGTAAAGACGACGGTCTTGCCGGCGACCGGGCTTCCGGACGTGGTCGGCTGTTCGGCCTCGGCAGGCGTCACTTCTTCGAGCAGACGGCCGATCACCTCGATGTTGCGCGGCTCCTTGTAAAATTCGACCATGGCGCGCGCCACGACCTCGCCGATTCCTTCGATAGCGTTGAGATCGTTCCACGCATCGCCGGAAAGCGGTGTTGCCTCCTGCATTGCGGTCGCAAAGGCCTCATAGGTGCCGTAGGAGCGCGCCAGCAGCTTTGCCGTGGTCTCGCCGACATGGCGGATGCCGAGCGCATAGATGAAGCGATGCAGCGCAATGCTGCGCCGCTCGTTGATCGCCGCATAGAGCTTGCCGACGCTGACTTTGCCGAAGCCGTCGATATTTTCCAGCTTGGTCAGAGAATGCGCCTGGCGCTTCTCCAAGGTGAAGATATCGGGCGCCGTCCGGATCTGCAGGGACGGATCCTCGTTTTCGAAAAAGAAGTCGACCTGCTTCGAACCAAGCCCTTCGATATCGAAGGCGTTGCGCGAGACGAAGTGTTTCAGATGCTCCGTCGCCTGCGCCCGGCAGATGAAGCCGCCGGTGCAGCGGCGTACGGAATCCATCTTTCCGGTCTTCTCGTTGACCTCGCGCACCGCGTGCGAACCGCAGACGGGGCACGTCCTCGGGAATTCATATGCCTTGGCATTGGCCGCACGCTTCTCCAACACCACGTCCAGGATCTGCGGAATGACATCGCCGGCGCGCTGGACGATGACGGTGTCGCCCTCCCGGATATCGTGCTCCTCCGGCCGTATGCGCTCACCGCTATTGCCGATGCCCTTGATGTAATCCTCATTATGAAGCGTCGCATTGGTGACGACGACGCCGCCGACCGTGATCGGCTTCAGCCGCGCCACCGGCGTCAGCGCCCCCGTGCGGCCGACCTGAATCTCGATCTTCTCGACCTCAGTAAAGGCCTGCTCGGCAGGGAACTTGTGCGCCGTCGCCCAGCGCGGCGAACGGGAGCGGAAGCCAAGGCGCTGCTGCAGTTCCAGACTGTCGACCTTATAGACGACGCCGTCGATATCGTAGTCGAGATCAGGTCGCTTCAGGCCGATCTCGTCATAATGCGATAGGATGTCGGCGACCGAATTCAGCCGCTTCATCAGCGGGTTTACGGGAAAACCCCACTCCTTGAAGGTCTGCACCATGCCGAACTGCGTGTCTTCAGGCATCTCCGACATCTCGCCCCAGGCATAGGCGAAGAATTTCAGCTTGCGGCTCGCCGTCACCTTGGCGTCGAGTTGACGCAACGATCCGGCGGCCGTATTGCGCGGATTGACATAGGTCTGCTTGCCTTCCGCTTCCATCTGCCGGTTCAGCGCCAGGAAATCGCTCTTCGCCATATAGACCTCGCCGCGGATCTCCACGACCGCGGGAACGCCCTTCGGCAATTCCTGGGGAATTTCCGCGATGGTGCGGATGTTGGCGGTGACATTCTCCCCGGTTGTGCCGTCGCCGCGCGTGGCAGCCGTCGTCAGCCGCCCGTTCTCATATCGGATCGACATCGACAGCCCGTCGATCTTCGGTTCGGCGGTAAAGGCGATCGACTGATCTGGCAGGCGGCCGAGGAAGCGATAGACGCTGGCGACGAAATCCTGCACGTCCTCCTGCGAAAACGTATTGTCGAGCGACAGCATCGGCCGCGCGTGAACGACGGGCGAGAAGGTAACCGACGGCGCAGCACCGACCCGCCGCGACGGGCTGTCCTTACGGATCAGCTCGGGAAACCGCGCTTCCAGCGCATCGTTGCGGCGCTTCAGCGCGTCGTAATCCGCGTCCGAGATCTCCGGCTGGTCCTTGCCGTGGTATAGCGCATCGTGATGCGCGATCTCCCTTGCCAGCCGCTCGAGCTCGGCGGCGGCCTCTTCGATCGTCAACGTGTCGACGGCGGAACCTTCGGTGGACATGGAACATCTCTCCAGAGAATCTGGCCGGAAAACTGCTTTGTTTTTAGAGCAAAATTGCCGGATGAAAAGAGCAGTTGCTTACCCTGTCCGGTGAGGACTGCCCATCAGCCTATTCCCAATCCAAGGCATTGCGCAGCCGGAGGCCGCTGACGTGCAGCCCGCTGTCCCAGAGGCCTTTCAGCGGCCGTAAACTGTCGACCACCCGCAATTCCACTCCGCGCGGCATGAATTCCCGGTCGAGCCGCGAAATGGCGGTGCATTCGATCGGAACAATACGCCGGCGAGCCACCCACATGCCCGCATCGCCGAGGTCCTCGAAACCTTCGGCCGGCAGCGCGTAGCGATAAATCGTCACCGTCGAGAGCCGTTCCAGCCAATGACGCTCGACATAGGCTGCTGCCCGGCAACCTGCAAGCCAATGCCGCCTCTCGGCTTCCGGCGTCTCGGATGTGGCCCAGATCAGGATCCGCGGGCAATCCCGCGGAAAGAGATACATGAAGTCATGATCGTCATCGATCGCCCAGACGAGCGGACCGTTCAGCCATTCGCAGCCCGCCGGTCGGATCGAGGGAATGCGAACCGGACGCGGCTCGAACGCCGCAATGACGGGATCATCGCTGAAATGGAAAAGGCGCATGGGAACGGATCGCCGCTGATCGGAATGATGCGCATAACGCGAAGCGCAATGTTTGTCACCGTTGCCAGTGTTGCAGACGGTCTGGGCGAGCAGCCGCCATCTCCTTCGGCCGCGGCAATCAGCCGTTACCGGCCAGCAGCCGCTTGGCAGCCGCCCTCGCCTCTTCTGTCACCGAAGCGCCGGCCAGCATGCGAGCGATCTCTTCGGTGCGATCCTTCTGCGCCATCGTCGCCACGCGGGTGGCGATCTTTTCAGAACCCTCGGCCGCCGGCCCTTTGGAGATCAGAAGATGCGTTGCCGCCCGTGCGGCGACCTGCGGCGCATGCGTAACCGACAGCACCTGGACCCGCTCGGACAGCCGCTTCAGCCGCTGGCCGATCGCATCGGCCACCGCGCCACCGACCCCGGTATCGATTTCGTCGAAGACGAGCGTCGGGGCCGACCCGCGATCGGCGAGCGCCACCTTGAGCGCCAGCAGAAAACGCGACAGTTCTCCGCCTGAGGCGACCTTCATAATCGAGCCGGGGCGTGTACCGGGATTGGTCTGGACATGGAACTCGACGACGTCGATGCCTTCGGGAAGCGCCTCATGCGCATCCGTGGTGATCTCGACCATGAAACGAGCGCGTTCGAGCTTCAGCGCCGGCAGCTCGGCCATCACGGCGGCAGCCAGCGCGGTGCCGGCTTGATGGCGCTTGTCGGAAAGCGATCGCGCCGCCCGATCGTAATTCTCCCGCGCCAGACCGACCTCCGCTTCGAGCCGCGCAAGCCGCTCCTCGCCCGCATCGAGGTCGGCAAGGTCGGCGATCATGCGCACCGCGAGCGCCGGCAGCTCGGTGACGGGCACTGAATATTTGCGCGACGCGGCTCTGAGCGCGAAAAGCCGCTCCTCTACCCGCTCCAGCTCCCGAGGATCGTATTCGGTCTTGCGCAGCGCCGCTTCGACTTCCATTTGCGCATTGGAAAGCTGGTCGAGTGCGGCGTCGAGCAGCGTCACCGTCTCTTCGAGCAGCCCGGGCGCTTCATGGCTCTTGCGCTCCAGTCGGCGCACCAGCGAGGCGATATGCGGCACCGGCGAGGCATTGCCGTTCAGGAATTCGGAGGCTTCGGCAATATCGCCGGCGATCCGCTCCGCCTTCATCATCCTCTGCCTGCTTTCGGCGAGTTCGACCTCCTCGCCGTCCTGTGGTGAGAGTTTCTCGAGCTCTTCCACGGAGGAACGCAGATAGTCGGCCTCGCGCGCCGCACTTTCCACCTTCTCGCGGTGCTTTTTCAGCGTCCGTTCGCTGTCGCGCCAGATTCGATAAAGGCGGGAAACCTCCGCAACTTCATCGGCAAGGCCGGCGAAGGCATCGAGCAGGGTGCGGTGAGCATTGGTGTCGACAAGAGCGCGATCATCGTGCTGGCCGTGAATCTCGACCAGCATCTGACCCGCCTGGCGCATCAGCTGCACGCTGACCGGCTGGTCGTTGACATAGGCCTTGGTACGCCCGTCAGCTGATTGCTGACGGCGGAAGATCAGGTCGCCCTCGTCGTCGATGCCGTTTTCACGCAGGAGCAAACGGGCCCCGTGGTCCATGCCGACGTCGAACACCGCCGTCACCTGGCCCCTGTCTTCACCATGGCGCACCAGACCGCCGTCACCTCGCCCGCCGAGCGCCAACGACAGACTGTCGAGCAGGATGGATTTGCCCGCTCCGGTCTCGCCCGTCAGCACGGAAAGACCGGTCTCGAAGGCAAGATCCAGCCGCTCGATCAGGACGATATCGCGGATCGAAAGCTGGATCAGCATTGGGCTTAGGAACCGAGCAGAAGTTTCTTGCCTGCCGCAGCGATCCACGAGCCCTTGTTTTCACGCGGCTCGGCGCCACCCGTCTGCAGCAGCTTGTAGGAATCGGCGTACCACTGGCTGTCCGGATAGTTGTGACCAAGAACGGCTGCCGCGGTCTGAGCCTCGTCGACGATACCCATGGCATAATAGGCTTCGACGAGACGGGCCAGCGCCTCTTCGATCTGGTTCGTGTTCGGATATTTCTCGACGACGATGCGGAAGCGCGAGATTGCGGCCAGATATTCCTTCCGCTCCATATAGTAGCGGCCGATCTGCATTTCTTTGCCGGCGAGCTGGTCACGTGCGTAGCGGATTTTCGCCTGCGCGTCGTCGACATATTCGGAGTTCGGATAGTTGTCGATCACCGCCTGCATCGCCTCGATAGTCTTGGCGGAGGCGCGCTGGTCCTGGGTCACGTCGACGATCTGTTTGGAATAGGTGAGACCGATGAGATACTGCACATAAGCGGCATCCTGGGACTTCGGATATTGCGACATGTAACGGTTGCCCGAGGCAAGCGCATCATCGAGCTTGCCCTGGCGGTATTTGACAAAGGTGCTCATCACAAGCGCCTTGCGCGCCCATTCGGAGAACGGGTTCTCCCGATCGATTGCGTCGAACTTGCGCGCCGCTTCCGCCATGTTGCCGGCCTTCATATTGGCGAGGCCCTGGGTGTAGAGCACGTCGGGCGGATCTGTTTCGAGGCCGAGCTTGGTGATATCGATATCGGGATCCGACTGGCAGCCGGAGATCGAGGCGCCTGCGCTAAGCACCAGAAGCGATGCGAACAAAGCGCGCGCTGTCTTCATCATACCTTCAGATCCTGCATAACCCATTCGAAAGAACCCCACTGCCGCCGCTCGCTCCACGGCAGCCACGCCTCGCTGGCGTTTCTAGCCACAAATGTGCATCAAGAGCAACGCAATGATAAGGCATTAACGCATTTTTGTGGCAGCCGCCGCCGGATTGGCCGGCTTTTCATCTTCTTGCCGACCTGTTGCAGCTGCGCATCTGCGAGAAATCATGTTGCGCCGATGCGAGCGGCCATAAAAAAACCGCCTCCGGGAAAGAGGCGGCCTGGTCTTGAGAATATGCTGGAGGTCATGCCGACCAGGGAGTGAATTCCGAAGCGCTGACGGCGATCAGTTCACGAGCGGCGACGCGCTGGCGCGGCGTCGACGTCTCCACCACCTCGTAGGCAGAGGGATCGGCGAGCAGCGCCTTCAAGGCATTGGCGTTCATCTTGTGGCCACCACGATAGGACCGGTAGCAGCCGATGAACTGGACGCCGGCGAGCGACAGATCACCGACGGCATCAAGCGTCTTGTGGCGGACGAACTCGTCCTTGGCGTAACGCAGGCCTTCGACATTAATCACGGTATTGTCGTCCGAGATGACGACGGAATTTTCGAGCGACGAACCGAGCGCATGGCCCGATGCCCAGAGACGCTCGACATCGCGCATGAAGCCGAAGGTACGGGCGCGGGAGAGTTCGGACTTGAAGACGGCGGCGCTCATGTCGCCGGCCCACTTCTGCCGGCCGATCAGCGGGCAGTCGAAATCGATCTCGACTTCGAATCGCATACCGTCATAGGGACGGAATTCGCTCCAGGAGCCGCCATGCTCGATTCGCACCGGCTTGGTGATGCGAATATAGCGGCGCTTGACGCCGAGTGAGACGAGGCCGGCCTGCTCGATCGCTTCGACGAAAGGCAACGAGCTGCCGTCCATGATCGGCATTTCGGCGCCCTGCACCTCGATCACGACATTGTCGAGGCCGAGTGCATAGACGGCGGCCATGACATGTTCGATCGTCGCAACCGAATGTGTGGGAGAGAAGCCGAGTACGGTGCAGAGGTCTGTATTGCCGACCTGCGAGGAGACGGCCTTCAGTTCGGTGATGTCACCATTATCATGCAGGCGCTGGAAAACGACGCCGGTGTCCGCTTCGGCCGGGTTCAGCGTGATCGAAACATTCGCGCCCGAATGAACGCCGATGCCCGAGAGCGTAGCGGGACGCGAAACCGTCGTTTGAAAACCCAGCAAGCCAATTGCCATAAAATCTGCCTTTATTTTTCCGCTCCAGCGGCTTGTCCCACGGCGCGGTTGTCATTCTTTCTGCAGAAGGAACCTCGTCCAGACGACTCCTAACGCAGTTTTCTTGCATCATACTTACGTGCGCCGGCGCTCCAATCCAAATCACTGTTTCTTTCGTTTTGTTACGAAGTCACACGATTGATATCGCTCAAGAATTCCCGGCCGAAAAACAGCAATGCCCGGGACCTGGATCCCGGGCATGAACGGTGCCAAAAGCCCCGATTTCAGTTCGACTGGCGACGCAGGAATGCCGGAATTTCCAGCTGATCGTCTTCTTGCATCATGCGAGCCTGCGGAACCGCACGGCCCTGGTCGTCGAGGTTGCCGCGGCGCGGCGCATAGAGGCTTGCCTCCGGCGACAGCGGACGGCGCTGCTGCGACGCGGCTGGCGGTGCGGCGGTCATGTCGGCGGCAACGGCGTCGTCGTCACGGCGGCCGAGCGAATTGGTGATTCGCTTGAGCAGGCCCATCGGGCCGCGCTCTTCCTGGCCATGCGCGGAGGCCGGCTGGGCGCGATGGTCGAGTTCCGCCTGGACGACAGGCGGGAAATCCTCGACTTTCGGCATGCGCACCGGCTCAGCCGCCTGACGGATGATCGGCTCCTGCCGGACCGGCTGCTGAATGGGCTGCGGCTGGACGGGCTGGCTCAGCGCGGGCTGGCTCATCACCGGCGCCGGAGCCTGCTGCTGCACCTGAGGACGCATGGCCGGAGCTTCCGGTGCAGCCGCGAAGATCTTGCTCTGCGGACGGAAGACTTCCTGCTGCGCAGCAGGCTGCTGGAGCGGTGCGGCGGCACGCGGGGTCGGAATTTCGAGCTCACGTTCCATCTCGGCTTCGCGAATGGTCTGCGCGATCGGATCGAGGGCCTTCGGCGCCTGCATCACCGGGGCAGGCTGAACTGCGGCCGCTGCCGGAGCAGCAGCCGCGGAGGGACGGATAGCGGGTTTGGCGGCAGGCTGGAAGTTGCGTTCTGCGGCTTCGCTGATCGCCCGGTCAATGCCTGTCGCGACGACCGAAACGCGGATGATGCCTTCAAGCGATTCGTCGAAGGTGGCGCCGAGGATGATGTTGGCGTCGGGATCGACCTCCTCGCGGATACGGGTCGCAGCCTCGTCGACTTCGAAGAGCGTAAGGTCGCGACCGCCGGTGATGGAGATCAGCAGGCCCTGGGCACCCTTCATCGAGGTTTCGTCGAGCAGCGGGTTGGCGATGGCAGCCTCGGCAGCCTGCAGCGCGCGGCCGGAGCCGGAGGCTTCGCCGGTGCCCATCATCGCGCGGCCCATCTCACGCATCACCGAGCGGACGTCGGCGAAGTCGAGATTAATGAGGCCTTCCTTCACCATCAGATCGGTGATGCAGGCGACGCCCGAATAGAGAACCTGGTCGGCCATTGCGAAAGCGTCGGCGAAGGTCGTCTTGTCGTTGGCAATGCGGAAGAGATTCTGATTCGGAATGACGATCAGCGTGTCGACCGACTTCTGCAGTTCCTGGATGCCCATCTCGGCCAGGCGCATGCGGCGGCCGCCTTCGAAATGGAACGGCTTGGTGACGACGCCGACCGTCAGGATGCCCTTGTTGCGGGCCGCCTGCGCGACGACCGGAGCAGCGCCCGTGCCGGTGCCGCCGCCCATGCCGGCGGTGACGAAGCACATATGCGTGCCGTTCAGATGATCGACGATCTCGTCGATGCATTCTTCAGCGGCGGCGCGGCCGACTTCCGGCTGCGAACCGGCGCCGAGGCCTTCGGTGACATTGACGCCGAGCTGGATGATGCGTTCGGCCTTCGTCATCGTCAGCGCCTGGGCATCCGTGTTGGCAACGACGAAGTCGACGCCCTGGAGGCCGGCGGTGATCATGTTGTTGACGGCGTTGCCGCCACCGCCACCGACGCCAAACACGGTGATGCGCGGCTTCAGCTCTGTGATGTCAGGCTTTTGCAGCTTGATGGTCATGGTACCTGTTCCTTCTCTCTCTGGCCGCATCGCCACGCCGGCCAATTACTCAATTTCAGAAGCTTTCCTTCAGCCACTGGCCCATCCGGGCTATGCGACTGTTATTTCCCCCAAGCGACATGAGCAGACCGCTCTGTGACGCATGTGTCTCCATGTCCGCGACCTGCGGATAGATCATCAGGCCGACGGCCGTCGAAAAAGCCGGGCCCTTGGCCGCCGTCGGCAGCCCCGAAACGCCCATCGGCCGGCCGATGCGGACGTTGCGGGCAAGAATGCGCCGCGCTACTTCGGCAAGCCCGGTCAGCTGGCTCGCTCCGCCGGTCAGCACGACGCGTTTTCCGACGATCGGGCTGAAGCCGGAGCGCTGGATACGGTCGCGAATGAGCTCCATCGTCTCCTCGATCCGCGCCGAGACGATACGTGAAACCAGCGCCCGCGGCACCTGCGACGGCTGATCGCGATCATCCTCACCGATCGGCGGGATCGAAATCAGCTCGCGCTCATCGGAGGAATTCGAAAGCGCGGAGGCATGCACGACCTTCAGCCGCTCCGCATCTTCGATACGGGTCGAAAGGCCGCGCGCGAGGTCGGTGGTGACATGATGACCGCCGAGACCGACGGCATCGGTATGAACGAGCTTGCCCTCGGCAAACACTGAGATCGTCGTCGTGCCGCCACCCATGTCTATCGCCGCGCAACCGAGTTCGACCTCGTCGTCGACGAGAGCAGCAAGACCCGATGCGTAGGGCGTCGCGACAATGCCTTCGACCGACAGATGTGCGCGGTTGACGCTGAGCTCGAGGTTCTTGAGCGCCGAGCGCTCTGCCGTCACGACGTGCATGTCGACGCCGAGCGCATCGCCATACATCGCGAGCGGATCGCGGATACCGCGCTCGCCATCGAGCGAGAAGCCGGTCGCCAACGAATGCAGCACCGAGCGGTCCTGCCGCAGCGACTGCTGGCAGGCAGCCGACAGCACTTTCTTCAGATCGTTGAGCTCGACTTCCTGACCGCCGAGATCGATCGTCGCGGTATAGATGTCGCTGCCGAGGCGGCCAGCCGTGAGATTGACGATCAGGCTCTCGACCGTCAGCCCGGCCATGCGTTCCGCCGCGTCGACGGCAAGGCGGATGACGCCCTCCAGCGCGTCGAGATCGGCTATGACGCCGGTCTTGATACCGCGGGAGCGCTGATGGCCGATACCGATGATCTCGATATTGTGCGTGCGGCCCGGCAGGATCTGGCTTTCCTCGCGCGGCGTCAGCCGGCCGATCATGCAGACGACCTTGGTCGAGCCGATATCGAGCACCGAAACGATATGCGACCGCTTCGACGAGAGCGGCTTCAGGCGCGGCAGTCCGAAATGGGATGAACCGAACAAGCTCATATATTCTGCCCCGACTTCTTCAATTCCTTCGTACGCTCCGTGACCGCCGCCTGCCGGCGGACCGCCGCTTCCGGCGTCAGCTGGATTGCGGTTCGGTCCGGCAATCTCAGATCGACCGCGGCGATATCCCGCTCCAGGAGCTGGTGCTCCTTGTCGAACTTCGAAAGCGTCGCCAGCGCCTGGTCGATGCCGTCTTCCGGCAGCTTGACGATGACGCCGTTATCCATGTGCAGATCCCAACGACGGCCCGATATCCAGACATAAGCCTTGACGCGGGCCTTCACGTCGGGCCACTTCGAGAAGGCGTCATCGAGCGAAGCCGCCGCGGTCTCGGCGTCGCGGCCGACGACGAGCGGCAGCGCCGAAAACTTGTTGTCGCGCAGCGGCGCAATGACGCTGCCGTTCTTCTCGATCAGGGAAAGCTCCTGCCCGTGTTGCCAGATCGCATAGGCCTGGCGCTCCTTGAGCTTCACCTCGATCGTCTTCGGATAAATCTTGCGGACCTCGACATTCTCGACCCAGGGAAGATGCGCAATCTTCCGGCGGGCCGCATCGACGTCGAGCGCGACCAGCGAGGTCGTGCCGTCGAGACCGATCAGTTGCAGGATTTCGATTTCCGATGTTTCCGAATTGCCGGAAACCTTTACGTCCTCGATCGCAAAGCCCGCGGCCGTCGTCGTCGCCTGCGCGACGGCTTCAGTGTGACCGCCGAGCGACATCCCGTAGAGGCCGGTCGCAGCCAGGAAGGCAAGCGCCGACACCGTGCCCGTATGAGCAGGGATATAGATGCGGCCACTGCCGAGACTGATCAGGAAACGCGTGACGCGGCGCAGCGGACGCGGCAGCACGAATCGCTCTTCGGCTTCCAAGACCGGAAGCACGGCGTGATGGCTGGGGCGCCCAATTCTCTTGACCCTCAACGCAAACAAGACGCGTCCTCCACCATCCACCGGAGAAACTGACCAAAGGAATAGCCGGCATGACCGGCCATTTCGGGCACGAGCGAGGTTGGAGTCATGCCGGGCTGGGTATTGACCTCCAGCCAGATGATTTCGCCGTCTTCGGAGAAACGATCGTCGTAACGAAAGTCGGACCGACTGACGCCGCGGCAACCGATTGCCTGATGCGCCCTTAGTGCCAGTGTTTGTATTTTTTGGTAAATATTCGGTGAAATTTTCGCCGGGATGACGTGTTTTGAACCGCCCGCCGCATACTTGGAATCGTAATCATAAAAATTGTGTCCCTGCGGCACCACCTCAGTGACGCCGAGCGCAGTCTCACCCATGACGCCGCAAGTGAGCTCACGACCGTAGACATAGCGCTCCACGAGCACCTCCTCGCCATAGCGCCACTCGGGCGAGCTGACGACCTGCGGCGGATGCGCCTGATCTTCAGTGACGATGACGACGCCGAAGCTGGACCCCTCGCGGACAGGCTTCACTACATAGGGAGGCTTCATCGGATGCGCCGAGGGAAAGGCGAAGCGGTTGATCACCTGTGATTCGGCGACGGGAATGCCGGCGGCGGCGGCAACGCGCTTCGCCTTGGCCTTGTCCATTGCCAGCGCCGACGCAAGCACCCCCGAATGCGTATAGGGGATCTCGAGATATTCGAGAATGCCCTGGATGGTGCCATCTTCACCGAACGGTCCGTGAAGCGCATTGAAGACAACGTCGGGCTTCAGCTCGGCAAGCCTTTCTGAAACGTCGCGGGCGACGTCGATGCACGTCACCCTGAAGCCTTCAGCTTCGAGGGCCTCTGCGCAAGCCTTTCCCGAGGAAAGGCTGACAGGCCTTTCCGAGGAAAACCCGCCCATCAGGACCGCGACATGCTTGCGACTCATCAACACCCCCAAAAATAACTTCCACTTTTGAAATCGACGCTTGCGCGAAGCTGTCTGCGCCGTTTCGCGCCTTTGTCAGGCCTCACATGCATTAGAGCATCATTATGGTTAATGAAGTGTTTACTTTCGTTAATTCTTAGCCGCGAGCTTCGCGAACTTTTACCTTTTGCCCATTGTGCCCTTCCCGCCCGTGAATGACCCTGGGCGGAATCGAAAAAGCCAATGCGCTCAATGACATATGGAATCGAGCTCATCCGCGATGGAATCAACCGAGGGAGTCGCACGCATCTCTCGGTGAGATACCGGCAACAGTGAGGCGGCGGCCCGCGCCTCGACTTGATTAATGCAGAGAACCGCGGCGCTCGGCCGTTACCGCTTTTTTATTGATGCCGATATCACTTCCGGTTAGCGAAGGCTTATGGTTGAGCAGGGAGAAGATCATGCGATACCTCGTCACCGGCGCGGCCGGCTTCGTCGGTAGACCGCTCGTCAAACGGATGCACGCAGAAAGAAATTGCGATCTTGTGGCCAGCACGAGATCCCAGACCTCCGCCTTTCCGCCGGATGTCGAGCATTTTCCGATTGAAATAACCGACGGCACCGACTGGGTGGCAGCGCTTGAAGGCGTCGATGTCATCATCCATCTCGCCGCCCGCGTTCACATCATGAACGACCGCGCGGCCGATCCGCTTGCGGAATTCCGCCGAACGAACACCGCCGCCACGCTGAATCTCGCCGAACAGGCCGCCCGCGCAGGTGTGAAGAGATTCGTTTTCGTTAGCACCATCAAGGTCAACGGGGAAGAGAACGATCGGCCATTCCGGCACGACGACACGCCGAAACCGATCGATCCCTACGGCATTTCGAAGCTGGAATGCGAAATTGGCCTGCGCGAAATCGCAGCGCGCACCGGCATGGAAGTTGTCATCATCCGCCCGCCGCTGGTCTATGGCCCCGGCGCGCGCGGCAACTTCGCCCTGCTCGTCAATCTTGTCCGCAAGAAACTGCCGCTTCCCTTCGCTTCGCTGAAGAACCGTCGCACATTGGTCGCAGTGCAAAATCTCGTGGATTTGATCCTCGCCGGCGCGACTCATCCAGCCGCCGCGGGCGAGACTTTCCTCGCCGGGGATGGTGAAGACCTCTCGACGCCGGAGCTCATCAGGGGAATTGCCGCAGGCCTCGGCGTCAAGCCGATACTGCTCCCCTTCCCGCCTGCGCTGCTACACATGGCGGCGAAGGCGGTTGGGAAGGACGCCGTCTATCAGCGCCTTTGCGGTTCGCTGCAGGTCGACACATCCCGGGCGCGCGACATTCTCGGCTGGTCACCGGTAGTCGCCCCGCGCGAGGGGCTGAAACTGGCAGTGAAATAGCCGCTATTCGCTCGTCACGCCCTGGAACGGGCGCACTTCGCGACCGGGCATGAAGACGCCGAGGCGCTTGATTTCCCATTCGAGCTTGATGCCCTCTTTCTCGAAGACCTCGCGGCGCACCTGCTCGCCGAGATATTCGAGATCGTAGCCGGTCGCCTGCCCCATGTTGATCATGAAATTGCAGTGAAGCGACGACATCTGCGCTCCGCCGATGACGAGGCCACGGCAGCCTGCCTCGTCAATCAGCTTCCAGGCCGAATGGCCCGGCGGGTTCTTGAAGGTCGAGCCGCCGGTCTTTTCGCGAACCGGCTGCACCGTCTCGCGGTGATTGCGCACAGCGTCCATCTCGGCGCGGATCTGGGCGCGATCTTCCGGATAACCCTCGAACAGCACCGAGGTGAAGATCAGATCGGCGGGTGCCTTTGAATGCCGGTAGGAATAACCCATTTCTGCATTGGAAAGCACATGCTTGTTGCCCTTGCGGTCGACGGCGTTGACCTCGACCAGCCGCTCACGCGTCTCCACGCCGTTAGCGCCGGCATTCATTCGCGCCGCGCCGCCGATGCCGCCCGGGATGCCATAGAAGAAATGGAAGCCGCCGATGCCATTGTCCATGGCCATCGCCGCGACATGTTTGTCAGGGCAGATGGCGCCGGCGAGGATGCGGTTTTCGCCGGCAAGCTCGACGAAGCCGAAACCCTTGGCCGACAGACGCAGCACCACGCCTGGAATACCGCCGTCGCGCACCAGGATGTTGGAACCGACGCCGACCACTGTCAGCGGCACCTCTTCCGGCAATATCTTCAGGAAGGCAATCAGATCATCGACGTCATGCGGCTGGAACATCAGTTCGGCCAGGCCGCCGGCCCTGAACCAGGTGACACGGTCCATGGGTGCATCCGGCGTGATACGGCCGCGGATATCCTTTACACCGTCTCCGAGAGACGCGAGAAGCTTTTCCCCATTCACCTGTTTCATGCGGACTTTCCCGATAGGCCTTCCAGTTGCTTGGGCAGTGCTGCTGCCCATGATGTGATGCTCCCAGCCCCCAACAGAACCACGAAATCCCCTGGCTTTGCAACCTCCGCAACCATTTGCGGCAGAAGCTCCGCCGAAGCGAGGAAGCGGGCATCGCGATGGCCGCCTGATTTGATGCGCGAGACGAGCGATATGGAGTCGATACCTTCGATCGCATCCTCGCCTGCCGCATAAACGGGCGCAAGGAGGATGCTGTCGGCATCGTTGAAGCAGGCCGCGAATTCCTCGAACAGGCTTGCCAGACGCGTGTAACGGTGCGGCTGATGGACGGCGATGATGCGCCCCTTGCAGGCTTCACGGGCCGCCTTCAGCACCGCCTTGATCTCCACGGGATGGTGGCCATAATCATCGAAGATTTGCACCCCGTTCCATTCGCCCGTCAGCGTGAAGCGGCGCTTGACGCCGCCGAAGGAGGAAAGCCCCTTGGCGATATCTTCGCTCGATATACCAAGCCGGTTGGCGACCGCGATCGCCGCCGTGGCGTTTGATATATTGTGACGCCCGGGCATCGGCATGACCAGCCCCTTAAGCTCGGTCCTCTGGCCGGTGCGGCGGCGGCGAATCTCGACGTCGAAGATCGAGCGCGTGCCGTCGATGCGGACATTCTTGAAACGCACGTCGGCCTGCGGGTTCTCGCCGTAGGTGATGATCTTGCGGTCCTCGATGCGGCCGACCAGCGACTGCACCTCGGGATGGTCGAGGCACATGACGCCGAAGCCGTAGAACGGTACGTTCTCGACGAATTGCCGGAAGGCGGCGCGAACGGCGTCGAAACTGCCGTAATGGTCGAGATGCTCCGGGTCGATATTGGTGATGACGGCAACATCGGCCGGCAGCTTGAGGAAGGTGCCGTCGGATTCGTCGGCCTCGACCACCATCCACTCGCCCTCGCCCATGCGGGCGTTGGTGCCGTAGGCGTTGATGATGCCACCATTGATCACGGTCGGATCGAGCCCGCCGGCTTCGAGCAGGGTCGCGACCAGCGATGTGGTCGTCGTCTTGCCATGCGTCCCGCCGATGGCGATCGCATTGCGGAAGCGCATCAGCTCGGCGAGCATTTCGGCGCGGCGCACCACCGGCAGCAGCTTTTCGCGCGCCGCGATGAGTTCCGGATTGCTCTTCTTGATTGCCGTAGAAACGACGACGACCTCAGCCTCACCCAGGTTTTCAGCCCGGTGGCCGACATAGACTTCGATGCCCTTGTCGCGGAGGCGCTGCACATTGGCGCTGTCTGACTGGTCCGATCCCTGCACCTTATGGCCGAGATTGTGCAGCACTTCGGCAATGCCGCTCATGCCGATGCCGCCAATGCCGATGAAATGGACGAGACCGATCGCCTTCGGCAGTTTCATGCGCGTGTCCTCTTGAATTCTGAGACTGTCTTGCCGGCGGCAATAGCCTCAACCATGTCGGCAAGCAAGTTCGCCGCATCCGGTTTTCCGGCGAGCTTCGCCGCCGCCGCCATGTGCGAAAGCTTGTCCGGATCGTTCATCACATGGCTCAGTATAGAGGCGATCCGTTCAGGCGAAAGCTCGGACTGAGGGATCACCTTCGCTCCGCCTGTCGCAGCCAGTGCGGCGGCGTTTGCCGCCTGATCATGGTCGAGCGCATGCGGATAGGGCACCAGAATGGCCGGACGTCCGATGACGGAAATTTCCGAGACCGTGGAGGCGCCGGAGCGGCAGATCACCAGATGTGCCTGGGCAAGACGTTCCGCCATATCGTTGAAAAATGGTGCGATATCGGCTCCCATCTCCAGCTTGGCGACGCAGCCGCTGACCATCTCCATATCCTCAGGGCGCACCTGCTGCGTCACCCTGAGCCTTGCACGCAAGCCATCGTCGAGCAGGCTGATCGCCGTCGGCATAGCCTTGGAAAAATACTGCGCTCCCTGGCTGCCGCCGAAGACGACGAGATTGAATGGCTCGCCCGGATGCGACGGAACGTAAGGCTGCTCGGCTGCGGCAAGGATCGCCGGACGCACCGGATTGCCGGTTGCAACCGTCTTGTCGGAAAAGGCATCGCCGCTTTCCGGCAGGAAGCCGCCGGCGATCGCCTTGACGCGCGGAGCCAAGGCCTTATTGGCCCGCCCCATGACGGCGTTCTGCTCATGCAGCATTGAGGCGACACCGAGCCGTGTGGCGGCCAGCAGCGGCGGCACGGTGGGATATCCGCCGAAGCCGACGACGATCACCGGTTTCAGCCGCTGGATCAGCCTCTTGGCCGCCCGCATGCCACTCCACAGCGTCCACAGCGAGCGGGCGACTGCGACCGGGTTCTTCGAGCCGATCGTCGCCGACGGCACGACATGGATTTCCTCGGCCGGGAACTTGCCGGCATAACGCTCCGCCCGGCTGTCAGTGACAAGATGCACCGAGTAGCCACGCTCCTTCAGCTTGAAGGCAAGCGCCTCCGCCGGGAACACGTGGCCGCCGGTCCCCCCGGCGGCAAGCAGCACGATGCCTTTGTTCATGACCTCTTACTCCGCGGGCATGCCGTGCGGGACGCGGAAGAGGCTCCGGTCCTGCGCGCGTTTTTCCGGGCGATGGCGCGTCAGCGCCAGAATAAAGCCGGCGGTAACGCAGATCGCCACCATGGAAGAACCGCCGTAGGAAATCAGCGGCAGCGTCATCCCCTTTGCCGGCAGCAACTCAAGATTGACGCCTATATTGATGATCGACTGGATGCCCATCTGCAGCACAAGACCCGCAACGGCAAAACGGTTGAAATCATTGCGCTCGCGATAGGCATGCGAGAGACCGCGCAGCACCAACGCGGAAAACAGCGCGACGAGCGCCATGCAGAAGACGATGCCGAACTCCTCGGCAGCGACCGAAAAGATGAAGTCGGTATGCGCATCCGGGATGATGCGCTTGACGATGCCTTCGCCCGGTCCCTGACCGAACCAGCTGCCGCGGATGATCGCCTCGCGCGCCGTGTCGATCTGGAAAGTGTCGCCTTCACCGGTCATGAACTTGTCTATTCGGCCGGCAACGTGTGGAAAGACGTAATAGGCGCTGAGCAGGCCGCCTGCACCGCCAATACCGAGCAGCACGATCCATATCCACGGCATGCCGGCCATGAAGAACATGCCTCCCCAGACGGCTGTCGTCAGGATGGTCTGGCCGAGGTCGGGCTGCGCGACGAGAAGCGCGGCGACAATGCCGAACAGGATGATGGCGAAGAGATTGCCGGGGATCTCAG
This sequence comes from Rhizobium sp. MHM7A, assembly GCF_005862215.1. Classification (NCBI taxonomy): domain Bacteria; kingdom Pseudomonadati; phylum Pseudomonadota; class Alphaproteobacteria; order Hyphomicrobiales; family Rhizobiaceae; genus Rhizobium; species Rhizobium sp. MHM7A. The sequence goes on along the minus strand of NZ_VCHT01000002.1, from coordinate 457,278 downwards.
GCTGGCGCGCATGTTCGGCAAACAGCCAGGCGCAGACAACGACGAAGGCGGGCTTCATGAATTCCGAAGGCTGGATGGAAAGTCCGGCGATCCATATCCAGCGTCTTCCACCTTTGACCTCCTGTCCGACGAACAACACCAGCACCATCATCGCGAGCGAGATGATCAAAAGCAGGATTGCGGTCCGCCTCACCTGGCGCGGCGTCAGGAAGGACAGTCCGAGCATGACGGCGATCGAGGGGATCATGAAGGCTGCATGGCGCTTGACGAAGTGGAAGGGTTCGAGGCCGATGCGCTCGGCAACAGCTGGAGATGCCGCAAACGACAGCATGAAGCCGATGCCCATCAGGAAGATGAACATCGCCAGGAAGAAGCGGTCGATGGTCCAGAACCAATCGGCCAAAGGCCCACGTTCCGCGCGGCTTACCATGTCATTTCTCTCCTGTTGCAGGACCGATCAGCATCGTCATTCCGTCAAGTGCCGCCACGTGGCTGACGAAGGCATCGCCCCTGACTTCGAAGTTCTTATACTGGTCGAAGCTTGCGCAAGCCGGGGATAACATCACGGCCGAGGAACCGCTCTCGTCGCGCTCCGCATCGGCCGCCGCATGCGCGACCGCGCGCTCCAACGTCCCCGAAATCTCGTAAGGCACTGCTTCGCCGAGAGTGGCTGCGAACTCGGCGGCTGCCTCGCCGATCAGATAGGCCTTGGCGATGCGCGGAAAATAAGGAGCGAGCGTCGTGATGCCGCCGGATTTCGGCAGACCGCCGGCAATCCAGTAGATGCGATCGTAGCTCGAAAGCGCCGGTGCCGCCGCGTCGGCATTCGTCGCCTTGGAATCGTTGACGAAGACGACTCGACCTCGTTTGCCGACAGGTTGCATGCGGTGTTTCAGGCCGGGGAACGAGGCCAGGCCGGCGCGGATGTCGTCAGCTAAGACCCCGACGGCAAGGCAGGCAGCAACGGCTGCAGCGGCGTTCTGAGCGTTGTGGCTGCCGCGCAGCGTCTGAATGCCGTCGAGATCCGCGAAGGGCAGCATGGCGCCGCCGGCGGCCTGTATCAGCTTCGCGCCCTCGGCATAGATACCCTCGGCCACTACACTCCGACGCGAGATGCGGACCACCTTGACGCCGGCCCGCTCGACGCGGTCGGCAATCAGAGCCGAATGGCTGTCATCGATGCCGACGACAGCGACATCGCTGCCCGCAACCAGTCTTTCCTTGACATCGGCATAATGCTGCATCGTGCCGTGACGGTCGAGATGATCGGGCGTCAGGTTGAGAAGGATGCCGGCCGACGGGTTGAGCGTCGGCGCCAGATCGATCTGATAGGAAGAGCATTCGACTACGAAATAACGCCCCGCCTTCGGCGGATCGAGCGTCAGCACCGCAGTGCCGATATTGCCGCCGAGTTGCGTGTCGTAGCCAGCCGAATTCAGGATGTGGGCGATCAGCGCCGTCGTCGTCGATTTGCCGTTGGTGCCCGTTATGGCGATGAACGGGCAATCCGGCGCATGGGCGCGGCGCTCGCGCACGAAGAGCTCGACGTCGCCGACAATATCGACACCGGCCGCGCGCGCCAGGTCCACCGTCCAGTGCGGCTTCGGATGGGTGAGCGGCACACCCGGCGACAGGACGAACAGCGCCTGCTGGCTCCAGTCGATGCTGTGCAGATCCTCAGTCCTGATGCCTTCCGCCGAAGCCTTGGCGACGCTGTCGGGATTGTCGTCCCAGGCGGTTACCTCGGCGCCGCCTGATATCAACGCGCGGGCTGTGGCAAAACCCGAGCCGCCGAGCCCGAAGAGCGCGACCTTCTTATCCTTGAGCGTCGTGACCGGGATCATCGCCGCCTCACCTGAGCTTCAGCGTCGAAAGGCCGAGCAGGGCAAGACCCACCGCGATAATCCAGAAACGGATCACCACCTGGCTCTCGGTCCAGCCCTTCTTCTCGAAGTGATGATGGATCGGCGCCATCAGGAAGACGCGCCGGCCGGTCATCTTGAAGAAGCCGACCTGGATAATGACAGAAAGCGTCTCCATGACGAAGAGCCCGCCGATGATCGCCATGACGATCTCGTGCTTGGTGGCGACGGCGACGGTACCGATGGTACCGCCAAGCGCAAGCGAGCCCGTATCTCCCATGAAGATAGCGGCCGGCGGCGCATTGAACCAGAGGAAGCCGAGGCCGGCGCCGATGACGGCGCCGAGCACGACGGCAAGCTCACCGGTGCCGGGCACGAAATTGATCTGCAGGTAGTTTGCAAAGACTACGTTACCGGCAAGATAGGCGATGACGCCGAAGGAGGCGGCGGCGATCATGACAGGCACGATGGCGAGGCCGTCGAGGCCGTCTGTGAGGTTGACGGCATTGCCGGCGCCGACGATGACGAAGCCGCCGAAGACGACGAACATGATGCCGAGATTGATCAGGAAGTCCTTGAAGAAGGGAAAGGCGATCGAGGAACCGAAGGTCGAGCCGGCAGTCCCCGAGGCAAGGGCGGTACGCATCATGAAGTAAACGGCGATGCCGGCGATGATGAACTCGATGCCGAGGCGAGCCTTCCCGGAAAAGCCCTTATGGCTCTGCTTGGTCACCTTGAGATAATCGTCGTAAAAGCCGATCGCGCCGAAGCCCAGCGTCACCAGCAGCGTGGCGACGACATAAACGTTGGAAAGATCGGCCCAAAGCAGCGATGCGCCGACGATGCCGGCAAGAATCATCAGCCCGCCCATGGTCGGCGTACCGGCCTTCTTGAAATGCGTCTGCGGCCCGTCGGCGCGGATCGGCTGGCCCTTGCCTTGGCGGATGCGCAGCGAATTGATGATCGTCGGCCCGAACAGGAACACGATCAATGCGGAGGTGAAGAGAGCGGCGCCCGTGCGGAAGGTAATATATCTGAACAGGTTCAGAAACTTGAAATATTCCGACAGTTCGACAAGCCAGATCAGCATTCAGGGCCCCTTGTTACCCGGTCAAAGTTCGCGTTGCGTGTCGGAAAATGCCGGGAACTTGTCAAGAAGCGCGGCGACGATCTTGCCGAAACCGAGGCCCAGAGACGATTTCACCATCACCACGTCGCCTGGGAGGACCGATTCCAATACATAGTCCGTCAATTCGCCGGTCTTCTCGCGGTATTCGACATGAACGCTTTCCGGCAGTGATTCCCTGAGTGCGGCCATATCGGCGCCTGCGAGCCACACATGTTCGATGCCTGCGGCAAGCAACGGCCCGGCTAGATCGGCATGGACCTTCTCAGCATACTCGCCCATCTCGAGCATGTCTCCGAGCACAGCGATACGGCGTCCGCGGCCGCTCGGCTCAGCAGCCGCGAGCAGTGCGATCGCCGCTCGCATCGAGGCGGGATTGGCATTGTAGCTCTCGTCGATCAGGGTGAAGCTGCCGTTACCGCCGCCGATCGAGAGCCGGTGGCGTTTGCCCCTACCCTTTTCAGGCTTCAGCGTCGCAAGCGCCGCGATCGCCTTTTGGAGGTCGGCGCCGACGATCGTGACGACACCGAGGGCCGCGAGCGCGTTTTCAGCGATATGGCGGCCCGGGGCACCGATAGCGACTTCCAGCGTCTCGCCGCCAATCGTCAGCCACAGTGTCGAATTCTCGTCCGCGCCGTTGAACTCCGCGAGCCGGAATTCCGCCTTGGCATGCTGGCCGAAGGAATGAATATGTTCGATGCCGAGCGACTGCGCAGTTCGATCGAGGAAATTGAACTGGTCGTTGTCGCGGTTGAGCACGACATGGCCGCCGGGCTCGAGCCCTTCGAAGATCTCCGCCTTGGCGGCAGCGATCTCCTTGATGTTCTTGAAATTGCCGAGATGCGCCGGCGCAATCGTCGTAATGACGGCGACATGGGGACGGATCATCGCCACCAGCGGCCGGATCTCGCCGGGATGATTCATCCCAACTTCGAAGACGCCGTAATCCGCATCATCAGGCATGCGCGCCAGCGTCAGCGGAACGCCCCAATGATTGTTGAAGGAAGCGACGGAGGCATGCACCCTGCCGGAGGGCGACAGCACATGCCGCAGCATTTCCTTGGTCGTCGTCTTGCCGACAGAACCGGTGACGGCAATGATTTTTGCCCGCGAGCGCTCACGCGAAGCCTGCCCCAGACGGCCGAGCGCCGCCAGCACGTCGTCGACGACGATCATCGGTACCGTCAGGCGGCCGAGAGCGGGAAGCCTCGCTTCGCTGACGACGAGCAGAGAGGCGCCGTTCGCCATCGCCATCGACGCATAGTCGTGACCGTCGACACGGTCGCCTTTGATTGCAAAGAAGGCCTCGCCGGCACCGATCGAACGGCTGTCGATGGAAATGCCGGTGATGCCTTCGGGCGGCGTGCCGAAAGGGCGCCCCGCCATCGCTGCGATCATGTCTTCGGTCGTCCAGAGCCAGCTCAAGATTTCAGTTCCTCCAAGGCCTTGCGCACCTCCGCGTGATCGGAGAACGGCAGCGTGACGGCACCGACCGTCTGCCCCTCCTCGTGCCCCTTGCCGGCAACGATCAACGTGTCGCCGGATTTCAGCATACCGACCGCGTCGCGGATTGCCGTGGCGCGATCGCCGATCTCGGAGGCGCAGCTTGCTGCTGCCATAATCTCCGCCCGGATTGCAGCCGGCTCCTCCGAACGCGGATTGTCGTCGGTGACGATGACGACATCGGCAAGACGGCAGGCGATTTCGCCCATGATCGGCCGCTTGCCGCGGTCGCGGTCGCCACCGCAGCCGAAGACGACGACGACGCGGCCGGTGGTGAAGGGCCTCACCGAATTCAGCACATTTTCCAGCGCATCCGGCTTATGGGCATAATCGACATAGGCGAGTGCGCCGTCTTTGGTATGGCCGACCAGTTCGAGGCGGCCGGATGCGCCGACCAGTTTCTCGAGCGCCGCCATCACGGCCTTCGGCTCGACTCCTGTGGACATGGCCAGTCCTGCCGCCACCAGCGCGTTGGCAACCTGAAAATCGCCGGCCAGCGGAATGTCCACCTCGAAGATCTCGTCGCCGATATGGATCTCCGCTGTCTGCTTGTGGCGGAAATGCTCAACGCGTTTCAGCGAGAGGTACTGGCCCTTGCGTCCAACGGTGCGGACGTCATGACCGGCATCGGCCGCCGCCTTGATGGCCTGCGCCGACCACGGATCGTCCGCGAAGACGACCGCCGGTGAGGCCTTCGGCAGCAGCGTATCGAAAAGCCGCATCTTTGCGGCCATATAGGCCTCGACGGTCGGATGGTAATCCATGTGGTCGCGGCCGAGATTGGTGAAGGCCGCGGCGGCGAGCCTGACACCGTCGAGACGGCACTGGTCCAGGCCGTGGCTGGAAGCCTCCATCGAGGCGTGCGTAACACCCTCGTCGGCAAGCTCCGCCAGCAGTTTGTGCAGCGACACCGGATCCGGCGTCGTCAGCGCGCCATATTCGTTGCGCGTCGGCGAAACGACACCTGTTGTGCCGATCATCGCGGCCGCATGACCGGCGTGCGCCCAGATCTGGCGGGTGAAAGAGGCGACGGAAGTCTTGCCGGCCGTGCCGGTGACGGCGACTATCGTCTCGGGCTGCCTGCCGTAAAAACGTGAGGCAGCGATGGAAAGGAAGCGCCGCGGCTCCTTGACCGCAAGCACCGGGATGGGAGCATCGACAGCCTGGGAGGCGATCGCGACGGCGGCCCCACGGCCGACGGCATCCGCGATGAAGCCGGCGCCGTCCGCCTTGGTGCCGGCGACCGCCACGAAGGCATTGCCCGGTTCCACCTTGCGGCTGTCCGAAGACAGGCCTGAGATATCAAGCAAGCCTGCCGGGCCTTCGAGTTGTGCTTCAAGTTCCGGAAACTGATCTCCGGCCAGGTCTCGCAATTTCATCGAACGCACTTTTCTCTGTTGAAGCCGGTTCACCCCTCGCGAATCGGCGCCGATATTCATTCACGCTCAATAAGACACCAGCAAGGCCGATCCGCCCTCACCAAATTTCGGCTCGATGCCGAGAATGGGGGCGGCGCGGCGGATGATATCACGGGCAATCGGACCGGCCGTACCGGCGGAGAGTGTTCCGCCATATTGCTTTTCGCCTGTTTTCGGCTCGTCGCAGAAGGTGATAACGGCATATCTGGGATTATCGATCGGGAAGGCGGCGATGAAGGAATTGAAGTTCAGCGTCGAGGAATAACGCCCGTTTACCACCTTGTCCGCCGTACCGGTCTTGCTGCCGACGCCAAAGCCCGGCACGCGGGCGACGCGGCCGGACCCCTTGTAACCGTTGAAATCGAGGAGGTAGCGGACTTCGTCGCTGGTCGACTTCTTGAGGACCTGCTTGGCGATCTGATCGGCCTGTTCGCGCGTGCGCGGCAGGAATGTCGGTTCGATCAGCTTGCCGCCGTTGACGAGGGCAGCCGCCGCCATCCCGGTCTGCAGCGCGGTCGTCGAAACGCCGTGGCCGAAGGAAATCGTGATCGAATTGATTTTCTTCCAGACGCGCGGTTGGCTCGGCATCTTCACTTCCGGCAACTCGGTCTGCATCTTCGTCAAGAGGCCGAGCTTGGTCAGATAGTCCTTCTGCGAGTCGATGCCGACGAGATCGATGACGCGCGCCGTGCCGATGTTCGAGGAATACTGGAAGATTTCGGGAACTGTCAGCCAGCGGCGCTGCCCGTGAAAGTCGTGGATGGTGAAGCCGCCGATATAGATCGGCTTGCTGGCGTCGAATGTGTCCGACATCTTCACCTTGCCGCTGTCGAGCGCCATGGCCAGCGAGAAGGTCTTGAAGGTCGATCCCATTTCGAAGGTACCGTTGGTCATCCGGTTGAGCCAGCCTTCCTTGGCGCCCTCCTGTGGATTGTTCGGATCGAAATCGGGTGCCGATGCCATGCCGAGCACCTCCCCGGTGTGCACGTCGATAACAGCCGCGCCCGCGCCCTTGGACTGGAAGTTGTTGACGGCATTGACGACCGCATCGCGAACGATGTTCTGCACACGCAGATCGATCGACAGACGCACCGGCTCCAGCGGCTGGTCGCTTGTCATGCCGACCGAGGCGAGATCGGCAAGCCCCTGGTCGTCGATAAATTTCTCCATGCCGGCTACACCGCGGTTGTCGATGTTGACGTAGCCGAGAATATGCGCGGCGGTCGGCCCGCCCGGATAGAAGCGACGCTTCTCCGGCCGAAAGCCGATGCCCGGAATGCCGAGCGCCAGGATCTGACTTTGCTGCTTCGGCGTCAGCTGCCGGCGCAGCCAGGCAAAATGCGAGGTCTTGACAGAGAGCTTCTTATAGGTGTCTCTGACATCGAGCTCCGGCAGAACAGTTGCAAGCTTCTCCACGGCCTCGTCGACGTCCACGATCTTGTTCGGCTCGGCAAACAGCGAGACCGTCCGGATGTCGGTTGCCAGCACCTCGCCGTTGCGATCGAGAATATCGGGACGCGAGGCCATCAAGCGGTCGGGGGGCAGGATGCTGGAGACCACCTCCTGATCCTTCATGGCATATTCGACGAGACGGCCGCCGATGACGACATAGACACCCATGAAGCCAAGGATCAGCAGCCCTACCCGGCTTTTTGCCTGCCCCGACTTCCTCTTGCGGGACCCCTCGATGGCTACGCCGGCGGAAGGACCGCCGAAGCGATTATAGACGCCGGCGGAGAAATGCGCCTGGCTCTTCAAGACCATGATGCGGGAAAGAAACGACATTATTCCACCGACCCCGTTTCGATCTCGTCTGCTTCATCCTGCACCAAGCCGCGCTGCTGTCCTGAGCCGCGTGGCGCGGGCGTCGGCACGGGCTGCGCTTTGGCCGTGACGGTCGCGCCCTTCGCACCGGCTTTGGCCTCTGTCACGTCGGGGACGGGAACCTCGGATTTCAGCATCGGCAATTCCCTAGCGTGCACGAGGGCCGTCGAATCCGTCGGCTGCAACTGCAACTCCGCATTATAGGCATTGACCAGCCGCTCCAGCCGGTTCGGCTGCGATTGCAGTGCCCAGTCAGCCTTGAGAAGGTCTATCGTATCTTTCTCGAGTTTGATCTCGGCTTCGAGGCGATGAACCTCCTCGAGCTTCAATTCGGCGCGATGCTTGATCGTGTAGGTGACGGCGGCAGCTGCCGTCATCACGCCGATGAGCACGAGATCGAACGTTTTCAGCATGTCAACCTCCAAGCTTTCCGAGAGTGGCAAGATTGGGAAACCCGAAGAGCGACATATCCGCGGCCTCGGCGGCGGCGTCCGTCCGCAGACCGGCGCGCAGCTTGGCGGAGCGGGCGCGCGGATTGGCTTCAGCCTCCGCCTCGCTTGCCGAAACCATCGTCTTGCCGATCACAGTGAACGTCGCCGCCCGCTGATGCGCGGCCGGCAGGTGCCGCGAGCCCGTCGCCTTGCCGGCGCGATCGGAGAAGAATTTCTTGACGATGCGGTCTTCGAGCGAATGAAAGGTGACGACGACGAGCCGCCCGCCCGGCTTCAGCGCTCGTTCCGCCGCAAACAATGCCTGCGCCAATTCCCCGAGCTCGTCATTGACGAAAATGCGCAGGGCTTGAAAAACCCGCGTCGCGGGATGGATCTTGTCTTTCATCTTGCGCGGAGTGACCAGCTCGATGAGACCAGCAAGATCGCGCGTCGTTTCGAAGGGCTTTTCCTCGCGCCGCTTCTCGATCGCATGCGCGATTCGCGGCGCCTGGTTCTCCTCGCCGAGAAAATGGAAGATGCGGATCAGGTCCGCGACCTTGGCGCGGTTGACGACGTCGGCGGCGGAAACGCCGGTCGCCGACATGCGCATGTCGAGCGGCCCGCTTTTTTGGAAGGAGAAGCCGCGCTTGGGCTCGTCGATCTGCATGGAGGAGACGCCGATATCGAGGACGATGCCGTCGAGCCCGCCCTGCGGCGCATGATCGGCAAGGTTCGAGAATTGCGAATGAATGAGCCGGAGGCGACCAGCATGGGCGGCAACCATCGCCTGGCCGGCGGCAATCGCGCTGGGATCGCGATCAAGCGCGATCACTTCAGCGCCGGCCGCAAGGATGGCCGAGCTATAACCGCCCGCACCGAATGTACCATCAAGGATGAGCTTGCCGGGTGCAGGCGCCAGCGCGGCGAGGACTTCACCGAGAAGAACAGGAATGTGACGAACCGGTCCGCCACCGGCATCAGTTGAACCTCCGCCAGGATTCGCCACCATTCCGTTCCCTCGTTCTTTCAGGAACGCTTGCCCGCCAGCTTGCGCTCCCCTCGTGCCTGCGCCTGCGCCGCTGAAAATGTCTGCGGCTGCCAGAGCTGAAAATGATCCGCTCGACCGACGAAGGTCACTTCGTCCGAGATGCCGGTGAAGTCGCGGATGAAGTCCGTGACCATCAGCCGCCCCTCGGCATCGAGCTTCATGAAGACCCCGCCTCCGTGAATGAGAAGCGACATCTCGTTCGCATCCGGCGAAAACGGATCCTCCGCAGCGATCTGCCGCTCGAACCTTTCGAGAAGATCCGGGCCGCCGACACTGATCGCCGGAAACACAAAGTCCTGGAAGCAATAGAGCTCCTGGACATTGCGCTGCGCCAGCACGGAACGGAAAACCGAAGGTACGGAAACCCTGCCTTTGGCGTCGATCCTGTTGGTCGCATTCGAAAGGAAGCGGCTCATGACACGAAACATCCGTTTCCGTAGGGATCCGGACATCATTCAAATGCCCGAAACCCCCAATATCAGGCACAGCTTCGCAAGCCGGATGAGCTAATTCCCACCCGACGCTTCCAGAGAGGAAGGCGCCTTTGCTTTGCGATGAATGGGCAAATGATTGCCCCGATGCAGTGCGTATTTGGGATAGCATGGGACCATATGGGCGTCAATGGGATACGCCCATTTTGCAACGGACGCATGATCAAACATTTATAAGCTGTTAAGTTTAACAAAGGGTTAGCGGCACGATTTTACGGACACATGCACAGGTTGCCTAACACAAAAATGCATCCTATAGACGCATTAGCTCTCACTTGAAAACGCACTGTGTCAGCAACTTAGGGGAATCGTGCCATGCCGCAGCACGAATGTTAATCGCCAGTTGGCCTGTAAGCCGGGTTCTGTATGGCTCCGGCGCGAACCGGAACGTGGCAGCCATTCCTCTGGGACAGCGTTCGCACGCTGCCTCGCGCAACCCACCCGGATGACTGGCCTGGAAACCGGCCGGAGGGCCTTTCGGCCCACCGCGTCATCCCTATTCGGTCTTGCTCCCGGTGGGGTTTACCGTGCCATATCCGTTGCCGGAGATGCGGTGGGCTCTTACCCCACCCTTTCACCCTTACCTGTCATGACAGGCGGTTTGCTTTCTGTGGCACTTTCCCTGAGGTCGCCCTCGCCGGACGTTATCCGGCACCGTGTTTCCGTGGAGCCCGGACTTTCCTCACTCTACCGCCTTTCGGCGTTGGTAAAGCGCGGCTGCCCGGCCAACTGGCAGGGCTCCCTTAACTGAGAGAGCCCGTAATTGCTACCGAAATATAGGTAACAGTCTTAACGGAAATAAGGTGTGAAATCCGTGGAGTAGCCCTGTTCGCTGATTCTGCCTGATAAAAGCAGCTCTGCTCCGAGCCTGCCGATTTCATCTGAACTCTTGGCTGAGGTGCCTGCACAGCCCGTCAGCACCGCAATCCCAGGCGAAGAACCATAGCCGATCATCGGATAGCCGCTTTCCGTATTGGAGACGACGCAGGCGGCCGTCGAAATCGAAAGCGGCGCCAGATCGGGCACGATTTTGGCGACGATGCGCTTCAGATGCGCGCGCACGGTCTCGCGCCCCTCGGTCCTGAACCAGGCCCGCATCTCCGCGTCGTCGCGCAACACCAGGTCATCGGGATCGCCGCCGATCTTCAGGTAGAATTTGCCGTCGGGATAACGGATCGGCGGCAATAGATAGATATGCATATCCGGAACATCGAGTATGAGCGACGGCATTGCTGCAAGGCGAAACGCATCGGCCTCGCTCACCTCGAAAAGGGTCACGGTCCTGCCATAAACCGTCATGGCAACCGGCCGCGGCAACAGATTCTCCGCAATGGAAAATCCGCCCGCCGCCAGCAGCACTTTCTCGCCGCGATAGGTTGGCCCCCCCGAGGTTTCGACGGTCGTAAGCCCGCCCTCCTCACGGATTGAGACGACATGGTCTCGGATCACCGTAGCGCCTGCCCTTTCCGCCAGCAGAGATTGCGCCTTGACCAGCTTGCGCGGACTGATATGTCCCGCCCCCGTCGCCTCGAAGACACCCGCGCTTCCGGCGGGAAAGGCAAAGAATGGAAAGGCCGCCTTCAACCCGGCCTCGTCGGGAAGGCTGGTCTCGACTCCGAGCGAAACGGCGGCATGGCGGGTTTTCTCAAGATAATCGCTTCCATCAGGAGCGACGACGACGCAGCCGACTTCGCGATAGAAGTCGATGCCGCTCTCGCTCGCGATCTGGCCGTAGCGGCCGATGGAGCGGTTTGCGAGCAGCGCCCAGTTGCAATCAGGATCGATAGTGCGGGTAATCCGTCCCTCATCGTAATGACTGGCAAAGACACCCGTATGCGCCTTGCAGTCGACCGGCTCGTCCGGTCCGATCACCGCCACACCATCCGCCCGCCGCGCCAGATGCCGCGCCGCGGCCGCCCCCATCAGACCTCGGCCTACGATGATATATTTGAAATCGACCGTCATCCTATCCCTCTTAAACGAAGACCGGCGTCAGTTCGCGGCCGAAGTCCTCGTCCCCGAGCTGCCCGTCCTTGAGAAGCACGGCGCCCAGGCGCCCAAGTTCGTCGGAGGATTTGGCCGCCACGAAATTGCCGCCGGTCAGCACCGCGACGCGCGGCAACTGCGTGAATCCGACATAGGGATAACCGGTTGGCGTAAAATTGGCGAGACAAGGTGCCGAAGTGACCGGGCAGCCGGCAAGCTCCGGCATCAGTTGCAGGGCGATGCGCGAGAGATGATCGCGCTCGGCCGCACTCCCGTCGGAACGGAACCACGCGCCGGCATCCTCCAGGCGGTTGAAGGAAACTGTCTCTGTATCGCCGCCGAGCTTCAGATAGGTCTTTCCGTCGGGATAACGCACCGGCGGCAGGATATAGATGTGATCCTCGTCCCGGTCGCCAAGCACGATCGTCGAAGGCATGTCGCCGAAAACAGCCATCTCGCGCTCGCCGATTTCATAGAAGGCAACTGTGCGCGCCATGACCCTGAGTTCGACGGGCCGCGGCAGCAGGGCATGGAAATTGCTGAAGGCGCCGGCCGCGACCAGCACGCGCTCGGCGTTGTAGCTTCTATCGCCGGCCGTCACCTCGACATGAGACCCCGCGTCGCGCACCGATGTAGCGGTCGCCTCGATCAGAGAGACGCCGCCCTGTTCGGCAAGCCTGGCCTGCGCGCGCACCAGCGCCCGCGGGTTGATGTGCCCGGCGCGATTGCGCTCGAAATATCCGCTGAAATCGGGACTGACTTTAAGATAGGAAAAACGGCGAGCGAGCTCTGCCGGTGCAACGATCTCGATATCGCTTCCGAGCGTGCGGCTGACAGTCAGCGCCCGGCGAAGAAAGTCCTGCTCGTCCTTGGGCGGCGGACCGGCAAAGAGGCAGCCGACTTCCGAGAAGAAGGAAATGCCGCTCTGCGCCTCGATCGCGCGATAGCGGCCGAGCGCCCGCGCGGCGAAGCTTCCCCAGGCGCGATTGCCGTCGAAGGTGCGGGTTATGCGCGCTTCGTCGTAGTGGCTGGCGAAGACGCCGTGGTGGGTCTTGCGCTCCCCTGGCTCCGGCGGGCCGATCAGTGCGATGCCGTCGGCCATCGAGGAGAGATGCCGTGCGGCCGCCGCCCCCATCATGCCGCGTCCGATGATGATGAACCTGAAATCAACTGCCATATTTCACCTCATCTCGAGGTGGCCCACCCCGTTTCGAGGTGGGATATCATGGCAAGCGTCTCAATTCATATCGGAAAAACGGCAGCGGACAATTTAACTCCGATCCGCCTGGCGTCTCAGTCGAGCATCGCCAGGACCTTCCCGCAATAGGTCTTCGACACCGGGTTCATGCGCGTCGCGCCATGGCCGGCATTGTATTTGAGGATGGTGTTGCAGGTCTGTCCACCGCCGAGCTGATGGGCGGCCGCCAGATACTTCATGCCATATTTGATGTTGGTCTCCGGATCGAACAGCCCTTTGGCCCTCCCGGAATAGCCCATCATCCGCGCCGTCGCCGGTTTGATCTGCATCAAGCCGATCTCGCCGGCGCTGCCGCGAGCCTTCGGATTGAAATTGCTTTCGACGCGAACGACGGCCTGCGCGAGCGCAACCGGCACGTTGTATTCAGCCGCATATTTGTTGATCAGCGCAGCATAGGGGATGCTGGTGGAGATATCGGGCGTGGGATAGCCGCTCTGGCGATCGACGGTTTTAAGCGAGATAGTTTTGGCCCTGACGCCCCATTCATCACCAGCCAGGGCAAAGCTATACCCCGCCAGCAGCATGCTAAAGCATGCCGCAGCACCAACAATCAGATTTTTCATATAGTCTCTTCACTCCGACCCAAAGAATTGCAGGACTGCGCGCCTCGCCGTCATCCGGTCATACGTGATCAAGACTGATCACGTTCCGTAGCAATTCTTATCGTTTCATTTGGCGCTCATGGTTACACTTGAAACCAGCCGTAAGCGCCGTTCAGCGGGCGTCCTTAGACCATCGCAATGAGGAGATAATAGGGAAATGATGTGGCGGGGAGGATTTCTCGCGAACGACGGCAACCCCGCCGCGAGATCCGCGCCCTGCCCTCAAGAGTAACGCGGCAGTGCCGACAGCAGCCGATGCAGCGTGTCGATCGTCGAGAAATCGGCGATCCCATCCACCCGCTCCGGCCGGAAATGGCGCTGGAAGGCCTCCACGTCTCCCATCGTCTTTTCAGAGAATTCGCCTGTGATTTCAGTGCCGTAGCCGTAAAGCGACAGCATCGATTGCAGCGCCTCCACGGGCTGGCCGGCATCCCCCCGCTGGAAGAACCGGCCGCCGGTAATCATCGCCGGCTCGACCCAGTGGCCTACACCCGCCCGATGAAGCTCGGCCCAAGGGAATTTTTCCCCCGGATCGACCTTGCGAATCGGGGCGACATCGGAATGGCCGAGCACCCGTTCCGGCGCAATCGACCAACGTTTGACACAGTCGTGACACAATTCGATCACGGCGGCGATCTGCTCTTTCGGATAGTCGGGAAGGCCGCCGGGATGGCCGGCATTGGCGATCTCGATGCCAATCGACAGCGAATTGATATCGCTCTCGCCATGCCAACTGCTCTTGCCCGCGTGCCAGGCGCGCCGCGCTTCCGGAACGAGTTGGATAACCTGTCCATTCTCGTGCACGAAATAATGGCTGGAAACCTGGCTCTCCTCCCGACAGAGCCAGTCGAGCGCACCATCGGCCGTCGGCATGCCGGTATAATGCAGCAGGATCATATCGGGATGCCGCCCATCCGCCCGCTCGCCGTGGTTGGGTGACGGTCGCACGGAAGCGCGTCGATAATCGGCCTCGAAAGAGGTCATGCGGCGCGGCGTTCCTTTTCGATCGCAGCATAGGCTGCGTTCAGCGCCGCCATGCGCTCGTTGGCGATCAAATGGAACTCCTGCGGCACCCCGCGCGAGATCAGTCGATCCGGATGATGTTCGCTGACCAAGCCTCGGTAACGGCGACGGATCGTCGGAAAATCGTCGGAAGGCGACACGCCGAGCACCTTGTATGGATCGCCGCCGGACGACACGTGGCGAGCGGCGATCTGCTCGAAACGTGTCTCGCTCATCTCGAAGATCTCGCCGATGTGACGCAGGAAATTCAGTTCCTTCTCATGGATCAGCCCGTCGGCCTTGGCGATGTGGAAAAGCCCATCGAGCACGTCTTCCAGCACCGTGCAATTGGCTGCACAGGTGATGCAAAGCGTGGAGAGTCGCTCGGCATAGGCCTCATAGCCGGCAATATCCTGACGCGCGAGGTTATAAAGTCTGGCGACGTTTTTCGCTTGATCCGGCGGGAACTCGAAGATTTCCCGGAAAGCGTCGACCTCCTTCTCGGTGACGATGCCGTCGGCCTTGGCCATCTTGGCCGAAAGCGCGATGATCGCCACGGAGAAAGCCACTTTGCGCCGGGTTTCGGGATCGCCTTCGAAAACCGTTCGGATAGCCTCGACGACCGCGGAAAGCGCATTGCCCGCGGTATTGCCAATGGCATTCAACAGTTTTTCCCAGAAGGACATCGAAAATCTCTCGCACGTTAGTCAAGTATGGCAATCAGCTTGACCAAAGAATCTAAGCCTTTGCAAGGCGACGTTTGGTCATAGGATCGAAAACACTTTTCACAATTCGGTAATTATTGCGTTGCAGCAAGCGATCGATCGCCTTCACTGATCTGTCAGGAGAAGATTGCCCACAGCTTCCTCAAGGCTTAACCGCCGATTTCCACAAACAGTTCCCGACAGGCAAATTGAGCTTGAACCGATTATATCGATGCTTCGCGCCACCTTCAGCGTTCAACCCGGTAAAAAGCCGCGTTTTTCGTAAATTCTTTACTTTACAGAGCCCTTTCCCTGCCGCATCCATGCGGTAGCTAACGCTGCCGCACCGAACACCATAGGAGGAATCATGGCCAAACAGAAAGTCGCAATGCTGACCGCCGGAGGCCTGGCGCCCTGTCTCTCCTCTGCTGTTGGCGGCCTTATCGAACGCTACAGCGACGTCGCGCCTCACCTCGACATAGTCGCCTACAAGTCTGGCTATCAGGGCGTTCTGCTCGGCGAAGGCATCGAGATCACCGGTCAAATGCGTGAAAAAGCGCCGCTGCTGCACCGCTATGGCGGCTCCCCCATCGGCAACAGCCGCGTCAAGCTCACCAATGCCGCCGACTGCGTCAAGCGCGGCCTTGTCAAGGAAGGCGAGAATCCGCTGAGGGTCGCCGCCGAACGTCTTGCAGGCGACGGCATCACCATTCTCCACACGATCGGAGGCGACGACACCAATACTACGGCCGCCGACCTTGCTGCTTACCTCGCCGCCAACGGCTACGACCTGACCGTCGTCGGTTTGCCGAAGACGGTCGACAACGATGTCGTGCCCATCCGCCAGTCGCTCGGCGCCTGGACGGCCGCGGAGGTTGGCGCCTACTTCTTCGATAATGTCGGCAACGAACAGACCGCCGCCCCCCGCACCCTCGTCATCCATGAGGTCATGGGACGCCATTGCGGCTGGCTGACAGCCGCCACCGCCCGCGCCTACCTCCAGCGCACCAGACACAATCAATATGTCGACGGCCTGATGATGGATTCGCAACTGAAGGGTGTCGACGCCGTCTATCTGCCCGAAATGGCTTTCGACCTCGACGCCGAGGCCGCTCGCCTCAAAGAAATTATGGACCGCACCGGCCATGCCACCGTCTTCGTCTCGGAAGGGGCCTGCCTCGACGCTATCGTCGCCGAGCGCGAAGCTGCAGGCGAGACCGTCAAGCGCGACGCTTTCGGCCACGTGAAGATCGACACGATCAATGTCGGCGCCTGGTTCCAGAAGCAGTTCGCCAACCTTCTGAACGCCGAACGTTCGCTTGTGCAGAAATCGGGCTACTTCGCTCGCTCGGCGCCAGCCAACGGCGACGACCTAAGGCTGATCCAGAGCATGGTCGATCTCGCCGTCGAAAGCGCTCTCAACAAGGTCTCCGGCGTCACCGGCCATGACGAGGCGCAGAACGGTAAGTTGCGCACTATAGAATTTCCCCGCATCAAAGGTGGCAAAGCTTTTGACCTGTCTACGGCATGGTTTGCCGAAGTCATGGACAATATAGGGCAGAAATACAAAGAAGCATGATTGACGGATGGTTAATATGGTGTCTTTGCTTATTCCCGACGGAATAGGAGGAGATTCCATGTCGCTTGAAGCCTGGCTCGCTTTTGCTGCCGCATCCGCCATCATGCTGGCCATACCGGGGCCGACGATACTGCTCGTCGTTTCCTATGCGCTTGGCCATGGCCGCCGGACGGCCTTTGCGACGGTGAGCGGCGTGGCGCTTGGCGACTTTACCGCCATGACCGCGTCTCTCTTCGGCCTCGGCGCGGTGCTTGCCACTTCCGCCACCCTCTTCACCCTGTTGAAGTGGATCGGTGGAGCCTACCTGATCTGGCTGGGATTCAAGCTCTGGCGGGCTCCCGTTATCGGCGAGCCGGTCGCTGACAACGATAATCTGCCGGAGGAAAAATCGCTCAAGATCTTCCTCCACGCCTATGTCGTTACTGCTCTCAATCCGAAGAGCATCGTCTTCTTCGTCGCCTTCGTACCGCAGTTCCTCAATCCGGTCCTGCCCTTCCTCGGGCAGATGGCCATCATGGAAGTGACCTTCCTCGTGCTGGCGATCCTCAACGCCGCCACCTACGCGTTTCTCGCCCACTCCGCTCGCGGACTGATTCGCAAGGCGAGTGTCCAGCGTGCGGTGAACCGGACCGGAGGCACCTTGCTGATCGCTGCAGGTGCTGTCACCGCCGGATATCGCCGTATTGCAGCTTAGAGCCTTCCCGATCAGCTTGAAGCATTCTGCCGGAGCAGGGTTTCGTCAGGTCAAAGGCGTTGGCGACGAGCAAACCTCCTGGTACGTCCGTGCCGATCGCCTTCGATCTTGGCTAGAGATGCCCGGCCACACCACTTCGCTGGCGAAGCGATAAGTGCGTCCGGCGAGTCTGAAGTCTTGCATTGTCGGGCAAATCTGCGGGAGGGTTGGGTGAAACGTGCCGGCTAATCGGGAAAGGCTCTCAAAATAATCCGTGGTTGCCGGAATGCCA
Organism: Rhizobium sp. MHM7A; assembly: GCF_005862215.1. Lineage (NCBI taxonomy): Bacteria > Pseudomonadati > Pseudomonadota > Alphaproteobacteria > Hyphomicrobiales > Rhizobiaceae > Rhizobium > Rhizobium sp. MHM7A. Next base: position 439,479 of record NZ_VCHT01000002.1, on the reverse strand, counting down.
CGAATACGTTAATGGGGTCGTCAGGTTAAAGCTTTTTAGTAACTTTTATAACGCTGCCGGGGCGGCGCGATTTCACGAAAGTGACGGAATGGTAGCGATCGGATTATCCGGGCTGAAACGCAGTCTTGTCGTTTCCACGGTGCTCTGCTGTGGCGTAATGACCGGCTGCACCAGCGTCGAATATACCTCTCAGGCCGAACTCACAGCTGCTCAGACCGTGGTGCCGACGCCGAAGCCCGGCGAAGACGCGACACTTGCCGCGGTCCCGACCGCAGAAGGTGTTGTCGGCCAGGCAATCGCCGCCCTTCCCCAGACGCCGGCGGGCCCCTCCCTCGTCGCAACGGCAATGCCGGCAGTTGCGCCGTCTCAGCCTGCCGATCTGACCATGCAGGCAGGGATCCAGCCGGCGGCCTATGCGCAGATCCCGCTGACCCCCGAGATGACGGCGATCCAGTCCGTCGTGCCGACGCCGCGGCCGGCACAGCCGGCGACGCAGCTCGCTTTTGCCGCCACCCCACAGAACAACGCGCTTGCGGCACTGGCCGCAGTCGACACGACGCCGCGTTCCATGGATTACGGCTTCGACGAATCCGGGCCGATCGATCCGCCGACGGCTCCCCCGATGTTCAGCGACGACGACAAGGATGATGCGCCGACCGTCGAGAAGAGCTTCGTCACCAAGCTCATCCAGAAATACTCTAAGATTTACGAAATCCCTGAAACGCTGCTCCACCGCGTCGTCCATCGCGAAAGCCGCTACAATCCGAAAGCTTACAACAAGCGCGGATATTTCGGCCTCATGCAGATCAAATACAACACCGCCAAGTCCATGGGCTATGACGGTGCGCCGGGCGGCCTATTCGACGCAGAGACCAACATCAAATATGCCGCGAAATATCTGCGCGGCGCCTGGCTCGTCTCCGACAACAAGGAAGACGACGCCGTACGACTCTATGCCCGTGGCTATTATTACGACGCCAAGCGCAAGGGCATGAACGACATTGCCCAAGGCAATTACTGACAACAAAGACTGAAATGCTTTGACGTGTAAACGCCCGGATCGGATTCTCGGGAATGTACGATGCACAGATTCAAAGTGTTGGAGCGTGCTTTTTGCGCCCGAAAGGAACTCACGCCGCTCTATGGCTGCGCTTGCGTCCGTTGCTGCGATCCGGCCTCCTGTTGCGCCCCTCCCGGTTGCGGCGACGCCGCTAGAATCGCCTTGAGAAGCATCTGCGGCTGATAACCGAGCCAGCCCGGCGTCAGGCCGAGCCGGACGACGATCAGATTGGCGGAAGGCACGATCGCCACGCTCTGCCCGTCATGCCCCGTGAGCCAGAACGTATCCTCCGGCAGCCCGAACGCCGCGTTTGAACCACCTGGCGCGAGCCAAGCCTGGCCTTGCGTATACCGGCCGTTCGACGCCGCCGTCGGTGTGCGCATAGCGCCGACGAAACCCTCCGGCAGCAACCGCTGACCGTTCCACACGCCATCCTGCAGCAGGAACTGCCCGAAGCGCGCCCAGTCATGCGCCGTCGCGTAGAGATAGGAGCTTCCAACAAAGGTGCCCCGCGCGTCGAGTTCGAAGACGGCGCTCGTCATGCCGAGCGGAGAGAAGAGCGCGTCGTGCGGGTATGAAAAAGCCGCCGGGGCATTACCGACCCGGTCCATCCAGATGCGCGACAAGAGCACCGCCGTGCCGCTCGAATAGCGGAAGCGCTGGCCCGGGGCCGCTTCCATCGGCGCACTCGCCGGCAGCGACACCATGTCGGGGTCGAGATAGAGCATGCGCGTCACGTCAGCGACTGTGCCATAGTTCTCCTTGAAGGCAAGGCCGCTCTCCATGCCGAGAAGATCGGATACCTTGATCCTGGCGCGCTGATCGTCCTTCCACTGCGCCAGCAGATGATCATCGTCAAAAGAAATCTTGCCATCGAGCATCAACCGGCCGAGGACGGCCGCATTCACCGTCTTCGTCATCGACCAGCCGATCAACGGCGTCTTCGCTGAAAATCCGGAGCCGTAGGCTTCGGCGACGATACGGCCATCACGCACCACCACGATCGCCCGCATCGCCGGTCCGGCAAGTGCTGTATCAGTAAGCACCGCGGCGATATTTTCGTCTCGACCGCCGATGCCCTCGCCTTCCGGCCACAACGCCGCGCTCGCCTCCATTTTTGCCGGCGCGTCGAAAGGTACGGCATTCGCCGCCGCCTCGAAATCGCCGTCGGGCACGCTCGTGCACCCAAAAGCGCCGCGGTAGAGCGCGTAACTCGAAGCAAACAGACCCATGAAGCGCGCGGTCACACGGTTGTCGTCACGGTCGACGCTGACGCGCACGAGCCGCAGCAACGGATTTCCCGGCGCCTGCACGTCGTCCTCCAGCACCTCCTCCGCATTCCTTCCGGCGATGAACACATTGGAGCAGACGATCTTGGCGGCATAGCCGTCACCGACGCGCAGAAGTTCCGGCGGCCAGATGAACAGCCAGGCGGCGCCGGCAACGACAGTGAAAACGAGAAGGAGAGCAAGCGCCTTCAGGGCACGCAGGACAAATCGCATGACATTCCTCCGAATGACCGGAGAGAAGCAGGATTTCCCCCTGCCGGAAAGGGGGCGGCGCGAAGAAGATCCCTCACCCCGATCACTTTCCGAGGAGGAGGATGTCTTCCAACAGCGCAGGCCCACAGCCCGCGTCATCAAACTGTAGCAGTGGCGCGCTACACGCCCTGAACGCTAAAAAGGTGACAGACTCATGTCAGAATTTGCACCGGATGCCGGCTTCCGCAAGAACCGGAAACTCAAGGACGCCCTTCTCCGCCACAAGGCTTTTTCGAAGGATGGCTTTTCCGAGCGTCTCTTCGGTCTCCTCTTCTCCGGCCTCGTCTACCCGCAGATCTGGGAGGATCCGGATCTTGACATGCAGGCGATGGAGCTGCAGCCAAATCATCGCATCGTCACCATCGGCTCCGGCGGCTGCAACATGCTCGCCTATCTCTCCAGGGCACCGGCCTCGATCGACGTCGTCGATCTCAATCCGCACCACATTGCGCTGAACCGCTTGAAGCTTGCCGCGTTCAAATACCTTCCCGGTCACGCCGATCTCGTCCGGTTCCTGGCAATGCCGAATGAGAAGTCGAACAGCCGCTCCTACGATCAGCATCTCGCCGCCAAGCTCGACGAGACGACGCGCAGTTACTGGAACGGCCGCAAGTTCGGCCGCCGCCGCGTCACCGTCTTCGACCGCAATATCTATGAAACGGGCCTGCTCGGCCGCTTCATCGGCGCAGCCCATCTCCTTGCCCGTCTGCACGGCGTCAAGCTCCGCGAAATGACCAAAACCCGCTCGATCCGCGAGCAGCGTCAGTTCTTCGACGAGCAGATCGCACCCCTGTTCGAGAAGCCGGTCGTACGCTGGATCACTGGCCGCAAAAGCTCGCTCTTCGGTCTCGGGATTCCGCCGCAGCAATATGACGAGCTTGCAAGCCTTGCCGCCGATCAATCGATCGCGCCGGTGCTCAAGCACCGCCTGGAAAAGCTCGCCTGTCATTTCCCGATGCGCGACAACTATTTCGCCTGGCAGGCCTTCGGCCGCCGCTACGGCATGGAGGAAGAAGGCCCGCTGCCGACCTATCTGAGGCCCGAGCATTACGAGGTGATCCGCGCCAATGTGGATCGCGTCAACGTCCACCATGCAAGCTTTACCGAACTTCTGGCTCGCGAGCCGGCGGCCTCGCGTGACCGCTACATCCTGCTCGACGCGCAGGACTGGATGACCGACGACCAATTGAACGACGTCTGGCGCGAGATCACCCGCACTGCCCGTGAAGGCGCACGCGTGATCTTCCGCACCGCCGCCGAAAGGAGCATTATCGAAGGTCGTCTCTCTCCTTCGATCCGCGACCAATGGGACTACTTCGAGGAGAAGTCGCGAGAGCTGAGCGCGCTCGACCGCTCGGCGATCTACGGCGGCTTCCACATCTACGGGAAAAAGGCGTGAGCAAAGCCGGCGCTGAGACGGCGGAAAAGAGCGGGCAGCATGCCAGCCTCATGGATGGCATGTACCGCTACCAGCGCCATATCTACGACCTGACGCGGAAATACTACCTGCTTGGGCGCGACAGCACGATCCGCAATCTCGACGTGCCTGACGGCGGCACCTTGCTCGAAGTCGGCTGCGGCACGGGACGCAACATGGCTTTGGCTCATCGGCATTTCCCGAGCGCCAAGCTGTTCGGCCTCGATATCTCCCAGGAAATGCTGATTTCGGCGCGCAAGACCTTCGCCACCAAGGCGACGATTCCGGAGTTCCGCGTCGCCGACGCCACGGCGTTTACGCCGCGTGAATTCGGTGTCAGTGGCTTCGACCGCATCCTGATTTCCTATGCTCTGTCGATGATTCCCGATTGGGAACGCGCCGTCGATGCATCGATCGCCGCGCTCAATCCCGGCGGCCAGTTGCATATTGTCGATTTCGGCCAGCAAGAAGCCCTGCCGCGCTGGTTCCGAAGCATTCTGCAGGCCTGGCTTGCGAAATTCCATGTCACTCCCCGCGCCGATCTGCGGGAGGTTTTGGAAGCGCAGTCCCGGGAACACGGTGCGCAACTGTCCTTTGAAACAGTCGGCGGCGGTTACGCCTGGCGGGCGGCAATTATCAGCAGGCGTTCATAATTCGCTTGAAACTAACCGATTTTTTACGTTGATATGGTGAAAAGAGGGTTATTCCTCTGCTGGGCTCGTCGTTTTCGAAGGTCAGACTGTGGGGCAAAGAGATCATTCGGTTCACGACGGGATACCCATGCGCCGGCTTTTGTGTTGCGTTCTGCCCCTGGCCATCCTGCTGGCCGGTTGCTCTTCCTCCGGTTATGACTATCTCGAAACGGCATCGATCAAACCGAAGACGCGCTTCAAGGACACTGATCCGCAGGATTTCGGAGCAAAGCATCCGCATCAGAACGCGGTTCATGGTATCGACATCTCCAAATGGCAGGGCGATATCGACTGGAGTACGGTGAAGACTTCCGGCGTCGCCTTCGCCTTCATCAAGGCGACAGAAGGCAAGGACCGGCTAGACCCCCGCTTTGACGAATACTGGCGCGAGGCTCGCGCCGCCGGTATCCCGCACGCTCCCTATCATTTCTATTATTTCTGCTCCTCGGCCGACCAGCAGGCCGACTGGTTCATCCGCAACGTGCCGAAGGACGCCATGCGCCTGCCGCCAGTGCTCGACGTCGAATGGAACGGCGAATCGAAGACCTGCCGCTATCGTCCCGACCCGGAAACGGTGCGCGCGGAAATGCAGCGCTTTATGGACCGGCTGGAGGCCTATTACGGCAAACGCCCAATCATCTATAGCTCGGTCGATTTCCACCGCGAAAACCTCGTTGGCTACTTTCAGGACTATCATTTCTGGGTGCGCTCGGTGGCAAAACACCCGGAAGCGACTTACTCCGACCGTCGCTGGGCCTTCTGGCAATATACCTCGACCGGTGTTGTTCCCGGCATCAAGGGACCGACCGATATTAACGTTTTCGCCGGCAGCGCAAAGAACTGGAACAATTGGGTCGCGACCGTTTCTAAGGATGCAAATTCCTAGTAACGTCTTTCAATCTTTCTTGCTTCCGTCACATTCCTCTGTGAAAGCGACGGGCATCCATTTTCTATAAGGACCGCATTCATGCACCGCTCGCTCACAAGCCGCTCTGCACTCGCCCTCCTGTTTGCCCTTACTTTTGCAGGCGGCGCGGCCGCCCAGCAGGCGCCAGCTGCCTCCGACCCGTCGGCAGCGCCCTGCGGCGGCGATCTGTCCGACTTCCTCGAGGGCGTCAAGGCCGACGCAATTGCAGCGGGCGCCAGCGCGGCGGCCGCCGATGAGGCGCTCGCCGGCGCCGAGGTCGATCAGAAGGTCCTGAGCCGCGATCGCGCCCAAGGCGTCTTCAAGCAGACCTTCCTCGAATTCTCCCAGCGCACCGTCAGCCAGGCCCGCCTCGACATCGGCCGCCAGAAAATGAAGCAATATGCCGACGTCTTTGCCCGGGCCGAGCAGGAGTTCGGCGTGCCCCCCGGCGTCATCACCGCCTTCTGGGCGATGGAAACCGACTTCGGCGCTGTCCAGGGCGATTTCAACACTCGCAACGCTCTGGTGACCCTGTCGCACGACTGCCGCCGCCCGGAACTCTTCCGTCCGCAGCTTATCGCCCTCATCGAAATGGTCCAGCACGGCGACCTCGACCCCGCCACCAACACCGGCGCCTGGGCCGGCGAGATCGGCCAGGTACAGATGCTGCCGCGCGACATCATCGCCTATGGCATGGATGGTGACGGCGACGGCCACGTCCGCCTGAAGCAAAGCAGCCCGGACGCCATTCTGACGGCAGCGAAATTCATCCAGCATCTCGGTTTCGAGCGCGGTCAGCCCTGGCTGCAGGAAGTGACCTTGCCCGACAACCTACCCTTCGAGAAATCCGGCCTTGGCGGCACGATGAAGGCCAGCGAGTGGTTCGCGCTCGGCGTGAAGCCGCGCGACGGCAACACGGGCTTCGGCAATCTCGAAGGCGACCTCGTGCTGCCGCAGGGCCGCATGGGACCGGCCTTCATTGCCTATCCGAATTTCAAGATCTATCTCGAATGGAACAAGTCGTTCATCTACACGACTTCGGCCGCCTATTTCGCGACCCGCCTTTCTGGCGCCCCGACTTACCTGAAGGGCACACCGGAACAAGGGCTCGCCAATGACCAGATGAAGACGCTGCAGAGCAAGCTGCAGTCGCTCGGACATGATGTCGGCGAGATCGACGGCATCCTCGGTTCCGGCACGCGTGTCGCGATCCAGAAGGAGCAGCAGCGGTTGGGCATGCCGGCAGACGGCTGGGCGACGCCCGCCCTTCTCAACGCTCTCTAATCGCCGCTGACACTCCCGCCGCTCGCTTCGCAAGAAACGGGTGGCGCCGCTTTCCCTGCCCGTTAAACCATTATGGTGAGCAGCGACGCCGGAATTGGACGAGACGGTGACGATGCGGCTTGGGATGGAGGAGGACGGCATGGACACCAGAATGAACGCGTGGACCTGGAGTCTGCTGCTCCTGCTCGGTCTCATCTGGGGCGGCTCCTTTTTCTTCGCGCGCATCGCCGTCCAGCATATCCCGCCGCTGACCCTCGTCTTCCTCCGGCTGCTGCTGGCCGGGCTCGCATTGCACATTTATATCGCCGGCCGTTTAGACGTCTATCAGACCCTGAAATCCCGCTGGCGCGAATTCCTGATCCTCGGGCTGATCAACAATGCTCTGCCGCATGCTCTGATCTTCTTCGGCCAGACCCGAATCGGCGCCGGCCTTGCGGCGATCCTCAACGCCACGACGCCGATCTGGACCGTGCTGATCGCCAATTACCTCACCTCCGACGAAAAGCTGTCCTCTGCCAAGATCGCAGGCTGCCTCGTCGGCCTGGCCGGAACGATCGTGCTGATCGGCCCCGGACTGTCAGCCAGCGGCCAAGCACCCCTTTGGGCGCTGCTGCTTCCCGTGCTTGCCGCCATCTCCTACGGGTTCGCAGCCATCTACGGAAAGCGGTTCAAGGACGTTCCGGCACCAGTCACCGCCGCCGGCCAGTTGACCGCATCCTCGCTAATTACCTTGCCGCTCTCATTGCTGGCCGATCGCCCTTGGACGCTCTCCTTGCCGCCGCTCGATATCGTTTTCGCCGTTCTGGCGCTGGCGCTGGTATCGACCGCTTTCGCCTACATTCTCTATTTCCGGATCATGGCGGCGGCTGGCGCCACGAACGCCTCGCTTGTCACTCTGCTGGTGCCGCCAAGCGCAATCCTTCTCGGCGTGCTCTTTCTCGGTGAACGGCTGGCGCTTGGCGAATTCGCCGGCATGGCGCTGATCGGTTTCGGCCTCGTCATCCTCGATGGCCGCGCCTATCGCGCGCTGGTGAAACCCGCCTGACCGGCGGTTGCATTTCGTCTATGCTTTCAACCACTTGCGAAGCCTGCCATGTTTTAGGCTCACAGGTAAATCCGTAATCGCCTGATTTAACGCCGCGTTAAAATGTGTGAACAAAAATTAGGTGAAGATTATCGATCTTTTCCAACAGCTTGCGAAAACGATGTTCGACTCATCCACCGCCCATTTCGGCGGCGCAGCATACAATTCGCTTTCCAACCGACATATTTCAGACATAATATCAGCCGGTTAACGCGAGGAGACAGACATGGGACTCACGCAATCCTTGAATGTTCTGTTGGTCAGTGCAGCGTTCGTTTTCGTCCTATCCATGCTCTTCATTTGAGCGGGGTGGCGGGCGTGTACGCTGATAGTGCCTAAACTCCCCTGATCAATCCGCCAACGAAAAGCGCATGTCCCGCCCGACATGCGCTTTTTCACTTTTGAATGTTGCGGAAAATCAGGCCGCTGCGCCCGCGCTCTTTATCGCCCGACGGGACAAGCCGAGATTTTCGAGCACCGCGGAAACCAGCGGCGCGCGGTTCATTGTATAGAGATGGAACTCATCGATGCCGCGCCGGACGAGATCCTCGATCTGTTCGGCGGCAACGTCGGCCGCGACCTTCGCCCGTTCCTCGGGCTTGTCGTCGAAGCCGGAAAAACGTTCGTCGAGGAAGGCGGGGATGACCGTGCCGCAGGCGCCGGCGAAACGCTTCAGTTGAGTCAGGTTCTGGATCGGCATGATGCCGGGCACGATCGGGATCGAGATGCCGGCAGCGCGCACTCGCTCCAGGTAACGCTCGAAATTGTCGTTGTCGAAGAAGAACTGCGTTAGCGCCCGGTCGGCGCCGTTGTCGGCCTTGCGCTTCAGCATCTCGATATCGGCGGCCGTATCGCGGCTCTCAGGATGCTTTTCGGGATAGGCGGAGACCGAGATCTCGAAATTTCCGATCTCCTTGAGCCCGGCCACCAACTCGGCCGCGTTGGCATACCCCCCGGGGTGCGGCGCGTAGGGCGCGCCAGCGCCGCCGGGCGCATCACCGCGCAACGCCACGAAATGCGTCACGCCGGCATTGCGGAATGTATCTATCACCTGATGCGTCTCTTCCTTCGTCGCGCCGACGCAGGTCAGATGAGATGCGGTGGCAAGCGGCGTCTGCGCCAGGAAGCGCGTGACGGTCGACAGGGTCGGCGCCTTGGTCGTGCCGCCGGCGCCATAGGTCACCGATACGAAATCCGGCTCCCAGTCCTGCAGCTTGCTGACGGTCTCCCAAAGCTGGCCTTCCATCTCTTCCGATTTCGGCGGGAAGAATTCGAAAGAGATCCCGATGTTGCGCCCGCGTGCTTCGTTTTTCAAAGCCATGTCATACTCTCCCGGCAAATGTAGGTTCGGCGCCTTCGCTCGTCTGCGAAGCCATGAGGCGCCTCGGATCGCGCGCGAGCCAGACGGTGACCGTCAGCCCCTGCCCGCCCTGCTGACCCGGATGAAGGTCGACGACCTGCTCGACATCGAGCCCGGCCTTGCGCAGCCAATCGGACATCGACTGGTGCGAGAAGCCGAGCCGGACGTGCGCATGCTCGTCGCGGAGATATTCGAGCGTGTGCGGCGCAAGATCGATGACCACGAGCCGGCCGCCCGGCCGGAGCATGCGCGCCGCTTCCGTAATCGCAATCTCCGGCTGGTCGAAAAAATGCAGGACCTGATGAATCGTCACCAGATCGAAATCCTGCCCCTCGAACGGCAGGTTCAGAATATCGGCGTGGCGCACCGTCGCCTTGGTGATGCGGGACTTGTCGAGGTTGGCGCGCGCCACACTCAGCATGTCGCGGCTGGCGTCGACGCCGATCGCCCGCCGGTAGAGCCCGGATAGGAGTTCGAGGATGCGACCGGTTCCGGTGCCGAGATCGAGCAGCGAATCGATCGGCTGGTTGCCGAGCAGACGGATGACGGCGGCGTCGACCTCCTCGTCGGCGGCATGCAGGCGGCGAAGTTCGTCCCATTCAGCAGCGTTGCGGCTGAAATAGGCCTGTGCCCGCTCGGCCCGCTGGCGCTTGACCGCCGACAGCCGCTCGCCATCGCGAAGGATGGTCGGATCGTTCTCGGAGACATGCTTGAGCAACGCCCGAACGAGCATTGCTGCCTTGCCGTCCTGCTTGAGACGGAAGTAGGCCCAGGCGCCCTCCTGGTAGCGTTCAATCAGTTCGGCCTCGCCGAGCAGCTTCAGGTGGCGGGAAATACGGGGCTGAGATTGACCGAGAATTTCGGTAAGATCGGTCACCGTCAAGTCGCCGCCGTCGAGAAGCGCCAGAAGACGCAGGCGCGTGGGTTCGCCGGCCGCCTTCAAGACGTCCACAAGCCCATCCAGTCCAAGCTTCAAGGGTTCGCTCATCATCAGCCCAATCAACATATAAAGATATCTTTATGTGATTTAAACGGCGGTGACAAGCGGCAATTCGCACTCTCTGCGAAATCGGCTGCTCCCATTGCGACAGGAGCGAACATGAAAAAAGCCCCGGCCAAAGCCGGGGCTTTCGTAAACAAAACGCTGCGATCAGCGCGTCAGGCGCTTATGTGCCTGGCTGCCAGGATTGAGAGCGTCGGGGCCGAGGCGGCGAACCTTGTCCTCCTCATAATCCTCGAAATTGCCTTCGAACCACTCGACATGGCCTTCGCCCTCGAAAGCCAGGATATGCGTCGCCAGGCGATCGAGGAACATACGATCGTGGCTGATGACGATGGCGCAGCCGGCGAAATTCTCAAGCGCGTTCTCGAGGGCGCCGAGCGTTTCCGTATCCAGGTCGTTCGTCGGTTCGTCGAGCAGCAGAACGTTGCCGCCGGACTTCAGCATCTTGGCGAGGTGAACGCGGTTGCGCTGACCGCCCGAGAGACTGCCGACCTTCTGCTGCTGATCGCCACCCTTGAAATTGAAGGCGCCACAATATGCACGGGAGTTCATGTCAAACTTGCCGAGCTTGATCACTTCGGCGCCGCCGGAGATCTCTTCCCAGACGGTCTTGTTGGGATCCAGCGCATCGCGGCTCTGGTCGACATAGCTGAGATGCACGGTCTCACCGATCCGGATCGAACCGCCATCCGGCGTTTCCTGACCCGTGATCATCTTGAACAGCGTCGTTTTGCCGGCGCCATTCGGGCCGATGATGCCGACAATACCGCCCGGCGGCAGCTTCAGCGACAGGTCGTTGACCAGCGTGCGGCCGTCGAAGCCCTTGGTGATGCCTTCCATCTCGATGACCACCTGGCCGAGGCGCTCGCTGACCGGAATGATGATCTGCGCGTCGCCGGGACGCTGCTTCTCGGCGGCCTCCACCAGCTGCTCGTAGGACTTGATGCGCGCCTTGGACTTGGCCTGACGAGCCTTCGGGCTGGAAGCAATCCATTCCTGCTCGCGGCTGATCGCCTTCTGGCGAGATGCTTCCTCGCGATTTTCCTGCGCCATGCGCTTGGCCTTAGCCAGCAGGTACGCCGAGTAATTGCCCTCGTAAGGGATGCCGCGGCCGCGGTCGAGTTCGAGAATCCAGCCGGTGACGTTGTCCAGGAAGTAACGGTCGTGAGTGATCATCATCACGGCGCCGGGGTAGTCGCGCAGGTGCTTTTCGAGCCAGGCGATGGTTTCGGCATCCAGATGGTTGGTCGGTTCGTCGAGCAGCAGCAGGTCCGGCTGCGACAGAAGCAGGCGGCAGAGCGCGACGCGGCGCCGCTCACCACCGGAAAGAGTGGTGACATCGGCGTCGCGCGGCGGGCAGCGCAGGGCTTCCATCGCCATCTCGACCTGGCTTTCCAGATCCCAGAGGTTCTGGCTGTCGATGATGTCCTGAAGCTTGGCGCCTTCTTCCGCCGTCTCGTCGGAATAGTTCATCATCAATTCGTTGTAGCGATCAACGATCGCGGTCTTCGAGGCAACGCCCTCCATGACGTTCTCGAACACGGTCTTGGCGGAATCGAGCTGCGGCTCCTGTTCGAGATAGCCGACCGTGGCACCCTCGGCGAGCCAGGCTTCGCCGGTATATTCCTTGTCCTTGCCGGCAATGATGCGCAGCACGGTGGACTTACCGGCGCCGTTCGGGCCGAGGATGCCGATCTTGGCATCCGGGTAGAAGGAAAGGTGGATGTTCTCCAGGATCTTCTTGTTGCCATAGGCCTTGTTGAGGCCGGACATATGATAGATGAATTGACGTGCCATGCTGCGCTGCTCCGGGCGGGAAACTTCGTTTCGTGCCGCTATGTAGGCGAAACAGCGCCTGTGAGCAACGCCGAAACCCGGTTACGCAGGATTCCGGTCAAAAGCCCGCCGCATCGACAACGCCCTCGTCACAGCCGAAGGAGGTTTTTCCCGCCCCCCGGATCAGATCGGCAAGGCTCGCGTTTTTCCCCGATGCCGTTCCGGCATCCGCAGACAGGCCGATCGTCAGCTCACTGATCATTCTGACATTGCCGGCTCGCCGGCAGCTCATCTTGACGCGGTCACCCGCACCGGGCCCGAAACTCTTGTCGAAAGCCGCCTTAATCGCCTCGGCCTTGACCGTCTTGCCGATATTGGCGGCAAAGAGATCGCGCACGGCCGATGCGTTGAGCGCATCCACGAGACGGACGCTGACGCCGAAATAGTCTTCCACGCTCATTTTCGTGCAGGTGCCATGCTTTATCCACTCGTGCCGCTCGAGGCCGGACTGCGTGCCCGGCATCGCCTTTGCAAGCGCTGCCTGCGTCTCGGCCGAAACAGCGACCGCTGGCAATGCATCCCATTTGCCGTCTTTGTCGGCGGCCTTCTGGTCATCGCTGACGCCGCAATAGTCCTGCCGCATCGGCCAGAGGCCGTGCAGCGAGAAATTGGTCGCGTCATGGCGCTCGCCGGTCTGGCTGGCGCATTCGGCTTTCTTCTGGTTCGTCTGGCAGAAAGCGGGCTGCCAGCTCGCGGCAAGAATGAAACGGGTACGGCCGTCGGTCTCCTGCGCCGTGGCAGCGCCAGCAAGGACCATCGATACGGCGAACGTAAAGGTACGCAACTGCATGCTGCTCATTTCAACCCCCAAAAGAAGAACAATGCAGGAACAGATAAGCACAAAGAGTAAACGACAGCAACCCTGAATCGAAACACATTCAGAATTTATATCAGCTGTATATTTCCGGAAAAGATGCGGTGGTTCATGGCACGTCATGTTCGAAGCCGCGCAAAGAACACTATCGCGCCTGGAGCTACTGCATAATTCCTTAAATCGATTCCGCTTTAAGGAATTATGCAGTAGCGATCTGCTCTGCTGCGGCAGGGAGGATCCGGATGTTTTCTGATACGCGAAGGCTCGCAATAGGGGAAGCGTCGCTGGCCTATCACCATGCCGAGGCCGCCGGTCCGGCACGCGGCATCCTGTTGATATCGCATGGCTTAGCGGAGCACTCGAAGCGGTACGGCCGCTTTGCCGAGGCGATGGCGGCGCGCGGCTATCACGTCTATGCCCATGATCACCGCGGCCACGGCGAGACGATGGCACCCGACGCGCCGATCGGACGCTTTGCCGGCCGGAATGGCGTCGAACGGGTGATCGGCGACGTCATTGCCATGCGCGCCCATGCGGCCTCGCGCCATCCCGGCCTGAAGGTGATCCTCTTCGGCCATTCGATGGGTGGCCTCATCGCGCTCAATGCCATCGTCACCGCTCCGGCCGACTTCGACGCCGTCGCCGTCTGGAATTCGAATTTCGCTGTCGGCCTTGCCGGCCGAGCTGCCCAGGCGATCCTGCTTGCCGAACGGATGCTGAAGGGGTCAGACGTACCGAGCGGCCTCTTGCCGAAGCTCACCTTCGGAGCTTGGGGAAAATCGATCCCGGAAGGCCGCACGGCGTTCGACTGGCTGTCGCATCGCGCCGATGACGTCGACAAATATATCGCCGATCGGCTCTGCGGCTTCGACGCATCGGTCTCGCTCTGGCTCGACCTCTTCGAGCTGACCTTTCGCGCGCCGCAGAAACTCCATCTGGACCGGCTGCCGCGTGATATGCCGATCCATCTCGTCGGCGGCGCCGAAGATCCCGCGACGGAGCGTGGAAAAGCCGTGCTCTGGCTGTCAAACCATTTGAAAGCCAGGGGCTTCTCTCGGATCACCACCGTGATATATCAGGGCATGCGGCATGAAACGCTGAACGAAATTGGCGCCGACGCGGCGATCGCAGCCTTCGCGGACTGGTGCGACGCGGCACCCGCAATATTCCGAGCCAGAGAGAATCCATCATGAGCAGCCCCTCCGCCCGCACCGCTTCGTCTGCCTCCGAGGTGACGACGGGGCTCGTGCTGATGTTTCTGTCGGTGATGGTCTCGCCGCTAATTGATATCTTCTCCAAGCTCGCCGTCGTCACAGTCCCGTCCGCCGAGATCACCGCCGGCCGCTTCGTCGTGCAGGCGCTCTGCATGCTGCCGATCGTGCTATGGCGGCGCAGATTTACGGACTTCTCGTGGCGCCAGAGCCTGTTCCACGCCATCCGCGGCTTCATCATCACAGTCTCGATGATCTCGTTCGTAACCACGCTGAAATACATGGCGGTCGCCGACGCGATCGCGATCTTCTTCATCGAGCCGATCATCGTGACGGTCCTCGGCGGCATTTTCCTCAAGGAGACGATCGGATGGCGGCGCTATACCGCCTGCGGCGTCGGCTTCTTCGGGGCGATGCTGATCATCCAGCCGAGCTTCGAGGAGGTCGGCTATGTCGCGCTCCTGCCCGTTGTCAGCGCGCTCTGCGTTGCGATCTTCGTGTTGATGACCCGCGTCCTCTCACACAGGGAGGACCCCTGGTCGATGCAGTTCCAGATGGGCATCTGGGGCTTGCTCTTCTGCGTCCTCCTGCTTTTTGTCGGCGAAGGAAGTGGCTCCGATCTCTTCGATCCCGTCATGCCTGCGGGCAGCGCGTGGTTCTACGTCGCCGGCGTAGGGGCCACGGCCGCCATAGCCGGGATCCTCGGCGTCTACGCCTATCGCGCTGCGCCGGCGTCGACGCTGGCGCCGCTGCAATATTTCGAAATCGTCTCGGCAACGATCTTCGCCTGGCTGGTCTTCGGCGACTTTCCGGATGCAGTCAAATGGCTCGGCATCACGATCATCATGGTGTCGGGCTTGTACATCCTCTGGCGTGAGCGCCGCTTTGCTTCAAAGCCCGTATCGGATACATCTGAGGTGACGCTGGCGCCGTAGACATTGACGGGAGGAACATGATCGAGACCGCGATGAAACAGCCGCCGCTTACCGGCATCCGGGTGATCGAGCTTGCCCGTGTGCTGGCCGGCCCCTGGGCGGGACAGATGCTCGCCGATCTCGGCGCCGACGTGATCAAGATCGAAAATCCCGACGGCGGCGATGATACGCGCCAATGGGGCCCGCCCTTCGTCGAAGCTGCCGACGGCGAAAATCTCTCGGCCGCCTATTACCACGCTGCCAACCGCGGCAAACGCTCCATCACCGCCGACCTCAAGAGCACTGAGGACCAGGATCTCGTTCGTCGCCTCATAGCCACCGCCGATGTGGTGATCGAGAATTTCAAGGTTGGCGGCCTCGTCAAATACGGGCTCGATTACGACAGCCTGCGCAAGCTGAACCCGAGGCT
Organism: Rhizobium sp. MHM7A; assembly: GCF_005862215.1. Classification (NCBI taxonomy): domain Bacteria; kingdom Pseudomonadati; phylum Pseudomonadota; class Alphaproteobacteria; order Hyphomicrobiales; family Rhizobiaceae; genus Rhizobium; species Rhizobium sp. MHM7A. The sequence goes on along the minus strand of NZ_VCHT01000002.1, from coordinate 423,926 downwards.
CGTCTATTGCTCGATCACCGGCTTCGGCCAGACCGGCCCCTATGCCGGTCTCGCTGGCTACGATTACATAGTCCAGGGCATGTCCGGCTTCATGTCGATAACAGGCGAGCCGGACGGCCAGCCGATGAAGGCGGGCGTGGCGATCGCCGACATCTTCACCGGCATCTATGCCGTCTCGGCGATCGAGGCCGCCCTGATCCACGCGTTGAAAACCGGCGAAGGCCAGCTTATCGACATGGCCCTGCTCGACGTGCAATCGGCCGTTCTCGCCAATCAGAACATGAATTCCCTCATTTCCGGCGCCGCACCGACCCGCCTCGGCAACGCCCATCCCAACATCTCGCCCTATGAGGTCGTGCCGACGGCCGACGGTTATCTCATCCTTGCCGTCGGCAACGACGGTCAGTTCCGCCGCCTCTGCGCCATCCTCGGCCTGGAGACGATCGCGGACGACGAGCGTTTCTCCACCAACAAGGCCCGCGTTGCCAACCGCGGCGAAGTCCGCCGCCTGATCTCCGCCGAGACGCTGAAATTGCAGAAGGCGGATCTTCTGAAGGCCTGTGAGCAGAACGCGGTCCCATCCGGCGCCATCAACACGATCGAGGAAATGTTCGCCGACCCGCAGGTGAAGGCCCGCGATCTGCGCATCGACCTTACCGATGCCGCCGGCACGATCATTCCGGGGGTCAGGACGCCGGTTGTGCTGTCGGAAACACCGTTGCGCTACATCAGTCCGAGCCCGCGTCTTGGCGAGCACAGGGAGGAAATTCTGGCGGAACTCGCCGAGTTGGAGAGGAAGGCATCGTCATGAAGAAGGCATCATCATGAAAAAGACGGGCGGAGAATTGATTGTCGAGGCGCTGAAGGCGAATGGCGTCAAGCGCCTCTCCTGCGTGCCCGGCGAGAGTTTCCTCGCCGTTCTCGACGCCTTGCGCGACAGCGATATCGACGTCCTCGTCTGCCGGCAGGAAGGCGGGGCGGCGATGATGGCGGATTGCTGGGGCAGGCTGACGGGCGAGCCAGGCATCTGCATGGTGACCCGCGGACCTGGCGCCACCAACGCCTCCGCCGGTCTGCATATATCAAGGCAGGATTCGACCCCGATGATCCTTTTCATCGGCCAGGTGCAGCGAGAGGCGCGTGAACGCGAGGCCTTCCAGGAGGTCGAGTTCCGCCGCGCCTTCACCGAATTCGCCAAGTGGGTGGGCGAGATCGACGATGCCGCCCGCATTCCCGAGTTTATAACCCGCGCCTTTGCGGTCGCGACCTCCGGCCGTCCCGGCCCCGTGGTGCTGACGCTGCCGGAAGACATGCTGCGCGATGAGGTCGAGGCGCCCCGCGCCAGGCGTTATGCCAGCGTCGAGGCCCACCCGGGCCGCAGCCAGATCGATGATCTTTATGTAAGACTCTTGAAGGCCGAACGGCCGATGGTGATTCTCGGCGGCACACGCTGGGATGCCGATGCCGTCGCCGATTTTGCAATCTTCGCCGAACGTTTTCAGCTGCCGGTGGGCTGCTCCTTCCGCCGGCAGATGCTGTTCGATCATCTCCACCCCTGTTATGCAGGCGATGTCGGCATCGGCATCAATCCAGCGCTCGCCAAGGAGATCAAGGAGAGCGACCTGCTGATCCTGCTCGGCGGCCGCATGTCGGAAATGCCTTCCTCAGGTTATACGCTGCTCGACATCCCCTACCCCAGTCAGTCCCTCGTTCATATCCATCCGGATCCGTCGGAACTCGGCCGCGTCTATCGCGCCGATCTTGCCATCTGCGCGAGCCCCGCCGATTTTGTCGAAACACTCGTCGATCTCGAAGCCCCGGCCGAGCCACGGTGGGCGCAGCGGACCGCGCATATGCACCAGGCCTACCTCGCATGGTCGAAGCCGCCGGCGACGGGTCCGGGCGCCGTCCATATGGGACCGATCATGGAGTGGCTGGAAGGCAATATCGGGCCGGAAACGATCTTCACCAATGGCGCCGGCAACTACGCCACCTGGCTGCACCGCTTCCACCGTTTCCGCCGCTTCAACACCCAGGCCGCGCCCACCTCCGGCTCGATGGGTTACGGGCTGCCGGCGGCGGTGGCCGCCAAGCGGCTCTTTCCCGAGCGTGAGGTCATCTGTTTTGCCGGCGACGGCTGCTTCCTGATGCACGGCCAGGAATTCGCCACCGCCATCCGTTACGACCTGCCGATCATCGCAATCGTCGTCAACAACGGCATGTACGGCACGATCCGCATGCACCAGGAGCGCGAATATCCCGGCCGCGTCAGCAGTACCGATCTGACCAATCCGGACTTCGCGGCCCTCGCCCGCGCCTATGGCGGCCACGGCGAGACGGTAGAAAACACGGAGGAATTTGCCCCCGCTTTCGAGCGCGCGCGTGCAAGCGGCAAGCCGGCGATCATCGAGGTGAAGCTCGACCCGGAAGCGATCACACCGACCAGAACGTTATCCGAAATCGCGCAAACAAAAACCGATGAGAGACCGACTAAACACCGCCGAAAAAGCCACCAACCACTCCTTCGTCATGCTCGGGCTTGTCCCGAGCATCTGCAACCGATCGATAGCGCAGCAGATCCTCGGCAAAAGGCCACGGCTGTCCGGTTTAGAAATGTGGAGTGGATGAATGGTATTGATTCTTTTAATTTCAGATGCTTCCTGCAAAATGAGACATGAGCAGGAGTTCAATGCCAGGCGATATCCCGACACCGGGAGATTGGCGAAACCAGCCCCTCATCCGCCTGCCGGCACCTTCTCCCCCAAGCAACATAAGGAAGCAAGACTATGATCTACGAGCTTAGAATTTACGACTGCCTGCCCGACGCGATTTCCCGCGCCGCTCAACCGCTTTGCCAAACATACGCTAGGCCCTGTGGAACAAGCACGTCATCAAGCGGGCGGGTTTCTTCACGACAATGGTGGGCGAAAGGAGGCAACGTCTCACCTATCTCATCGCCTGGGAATCATTAGCCGATCGCGAGGTGAAATGGAACGCTTTCACCACTGATCCGGCATGGCCCAAGGCCCGCGACGAGTCAGAGCACGACCGGCAAATCCTCTTTCGATATCTCTAACCAGCTGAGTCTGACATTCCGTAAAACAATGGATGTCTCTTTTCGTAGCGAAAGCCCTCGTATGCCCGACATGAAAATTATTTGGAAAAGAGTTGAATTACGGTTGTTTTTTATTTACGCGACCGCCCATTTACCCATTTTTCTCTTATCGGATGCGAAGTATTGGGATGACTGGAGCCTTTCCGGTGCCAGTAAAGATATGCTTGTTTCCGTGTTTTCTCAGGCTGGACTTCCGATTATCGGATACTATCACTATGCTGTGCAGCTGGTCGGTTGGTGGCTGTATCCTTTCTCGACCTTTTGGCTAGGCTATCTTATCGTTGCCGTATTTTATCTTGTTCTAAAAGCTTTGAATTTCTCGAAATTCGACGCAATGGCCCTATCGTTTCTTGTGGCGGTCCTACCTCTGTATCATGCTAGAATTGCAGCAATTAATAATCCCGGGCTTATCTTCATATTAATATTCATTTTTGCTGTTTATATTTTCGTCATATCCATAAATGAGAATAATAAACAAAAGGAATATTTATCATACGCACTGTTTGTGCTCTCATTCCAATTAAATTCTCTAGTTCCGTCGTTTTTGCTGGTGTTGTTTTTAGCTACCTACCTCCTTTACAAAAAGGAAAACGCTTTGAAAGCTGAATTCCATCAGCGAAAGTATTTTAATGTAACAAAATACGTTCTAAAGAATACATACGTTATCATATTACTTCCTTTTGTTTATGCTGTAATTCAGCATTTTCTATTGAAAAAAAGCGGCATGTTTGCTGATGATTACAACGTAATCGACGTAAAAACCTCGACGTTAATCTCAGAAATGAGGGTAATATTTTTCTACTTATTTCCGGGTGATGGAATTTACATTGGCAAGAGGCTTCTCTTACTAGTTTTCGCAGCTGTCCTGATGGCGGTTTTTTCCATCACCTCCTATCAAGTATGCAGCAGCCCCGAGGTCGAACACAGTGGAAGAGGACTGATTGGCATGGGTGTCGTGTTACTGGGGCTTGGCGCGTCGGCTTATGTGATGGTCGGGAAGGAGCCCTCCTATGAACCTTGGACCGCGACCCGTTTTCAGGTATTGCTTCCGTTCGGTGCGGCCTTCTCGACGCTGGGTCTATTTAAGACCATATGTGCCGTTTTTCCGGCGACGAATCCCGATAAACGTCATCGGATGAAAGTGGCCTCTTTTGCCGGCTTAATCGCGGTGTTCATTGTGAATTGGTGGTTCGTCTATGGCACCTTTTACCTGGACCACCTTTGGCAGGAAGCTTTTGCTGACACCATCAGGAACACTCCCGCCCTGCAAGGCCGCAATTCCGTGATCCTCGACCGATCAGGCCTGCAAGCCTTCGATACCACGGCCGGATTGGGCGAATACGCCGGGCTGCATGAATCCGCGACCGGGAACCGTGATGCATTGATCCTGAATTATGATTCCATGATCGCTTATGGCGGCTGGTCTGGATTTGTGAGTAAATTCGGAAGGTTCTTAGGCGCCTGGACGAAAGTCGAAGACGCGGCGTTTGATGTTCCAGGATGCCTCTATATCATTCACCGCGGACGCGCCGGGCAAAACAAATGGTCCTATGCGGCCAATGCTTTTATTGTCAAGATAACGTATCCAGAACGCTACGTGGCAAGAGATCTCTTGAGATTTGACGGTCCCTTTTGCCAATCGACCCGGTGAAAGTTGAAGGCGATGCGGCGGCAAGTGGTCTAACAGATCCGGACCATCTGTGCGCGCCCTTCCAATCCACCGGTAGAAGCCATCGGCTGTCGAATCTGCCCCAGACGTCCGCGCTGACATCTGCCAGCCTGTACGCGTTTGCATCAATCGAGTTTCTCGAGAACCACTTTACGGTTTTTCGAACGCCGCTCTCGAAAGTCACCGTCGGGCCAGCCCAATTCGCACTTTTGCTGGTATCGACGGCGTAGCGGCGGTCGAGCCTGGGTGATCCTGCAAGGCTACCCCAGCAAAAACTCCAGCAGCCAAGCTTGTCCTCTTGGTTGCTGAGCAAATATCCGTTCCAACTCGGTACGGTTGCATATATCGGCCGCTCTAACGCACAGCGATCTGAGCCACCGCCCCCGCCGAGCTTTCAAGGTTTCCAGCATAGGTCAGCTTGTCGACGTTGATGATCGAGTGGTCGGTATTCTGGATGATGTGACGGATAACTGCCGACCCGATAAAGCCGGCCCCGCCATCACAGAATTTCCATTCCCATTGATGCTTTTGATGGGTCACCCGATGGCATCTTCCAAAACCCTGACAACGTGTTCCTGCTGCTCAGCAGTCAGATCAACCCATAAGGGCAGACGCACCAGCCTTTCCGACTGGGCGTTGGTCACCTGCAAGTCGCCCCGCGTGCGGCCATACCGTTTTCCGGCGGGCGAGGAGTGCAGGGGCACATAATGGAAGACCGAATAGATATCGCTCCTCTTCAGCTCACTGAGTACCTTCTGACGATCGATCTCCGGCGCTAGCAAAATGTAGTACATGTGGGCATTGTGCTGGCATTCGTCTGGGACGATGGGCCGGCGAAGCAATCCTTTAGCCTCGAGCGGTTCAAGAAGCGTGTGATAATGTTGCCAGATGCTCAAGCGATGATTGGTGATGCGCTCGGCTTCCTCAAGCTGGGCAAATAGGAAAGCCGAGATCAGCTCGCCCGGTAAGAACGAAGAGCCCACCTCCTGCCAAGTGTATTTATCGACCTCTCCCCGGAAAAAGCGACCACGGTCCGTGCCTTTCTCGCGGATAATTTCGGCGCGCACCGCCAGTGCAGGGTCGTTTACCAGCAGGGCCCCGCCTTCCCCTGAAATTACATTCTTGGTTTCGTGAAAGCTGTAGGTCCCGAGGTCACCAATGCTGCCCAGTGCCCGGCCTTTATAGGCTGCCATCACGCCCTGTGCCGCATCTTCCACGACCCTGAGGCCATGGCATTTGGCAATGCTCATGATAGCGTCCATCTCGCAGGCGACACCCGCATAATGAACCGGGACGATAGCGCGAGTGCGCGAGGTGATAGCCGATTCGATCAGGCGTTCGTCCAGGTTCAAAGTATCTTCCCGGATGTCGACGAACGCCGGCACACCGCCGCGCAGCACGAACGCATTGGCGGTAGAGACAAAAGTATATGAGGGCATGATGATCTCGTCACCAGGCTCGATGTCGAGAAGCAAAGCCGCCATCTCCAGCGCGGCGGTGCATGAGTGCGTCAGCAGCGGTTTTGCACATCCACTTTTATTTTCCAGCCACTCGTGGCAACGTTTCGTGAAAGGCCCGTCACCAGCAAGCATGTTGCCGAACTTCGCTTCCGCGATGTAATATAGCTCTTTGCCGGTCATGAACGGCCGGTTGAACGGGATTTTCTCGCTCACTGCTTATCCTCTTGAACCCTGTGCCACTCGTCGGCGACGCCGCGCGGATAGTCGCTGTACTCGCATGCCGGCATGCGCCCAATCAAGGTTTCAAATTGAGCAATGCTGAGGACCCCTCGAACCAGCGCCGCCTCTTCCCGGACAACCGATTTTTAAGCCTTGCCGTCGCTCTATTGCCTCGATGTAGGACCTCTGACGCAATCAGAACGGTCAGAGGGTAATAGATCATGGGTTTGTCGAAAACAGCCTGGAGCTGCTTATCGAGACTTGCGTCAGAGGATACAGGCGCACCCCCGCGCCGCCAGCAAGTACAATCGCTTTCATTCATGTGTCCCACGCGAGAGCCTCGCCGCGATCGGTGTCCGTTAGATGAATGCCCTTCCACTCGACAAAATGAATAGGGACAACATCAGCCTCACATCTTTCTGGCGACGAGCAGTCGCGAACCACCCAAAGGGAAATCCAAACCAGTTCCGATGAGAGCGCTTTCTGCACGCAATATCCGTCTGAAAGCGTTATTGAGCAGGCTTGGAAGTTGCATCTCGGTTCGAACGTCGATCTCGTCAACCGATTTATTTCGGCTTAGTAAACGCGAAGCAAGCATCGCCGGCAGCAGGAACGAGACGAAGGAGGTGTTGCGGAGGACGGTGAAACCCGCGGCAGTAACTTTCCTGCTCAATTCGCTGGCCGTGTAGCGACGGCAATGGTGAGCGTAATCGTCAAGAGGGCTCCACAGCCATGGATGTTGCGGAACAGTCACCAGCAGCGTACCTTTAGGCTTCAGCGCGGCGTGCATTTGCTGCAGGACGGTTTCATCTTCCTCGATGTGCTCAAGGACATCAAATGCGCCGATGGCATCAAATTCCTCCGCGAATGGAATTGCCCGGGCGTCCATTTGCATGAGTCGTGCATTAGGCAATCTCTGAGAAGCGAATCGCAGACCCTCGATAAATATCTCGCTTCCGAAAATCTCAGCTTCAGGATATTTGCCGGTGACGCCGGAAAGAACAAACCCCGTTCCACAGCCAATTTCCAGAAAAGAGCGGAATTTGGGATGGTACTTCCCCAAAGCCCATAGGATAAGATCGTTTCGGGACCGGAACCAGAAATTCGTCGCCTCTAATTCCGACAAAACCTTGAAATAAGAAGCCTCAAATCCCCCTCCTTGGTTAGCAAACTGTGGAGCGTAGGCTGCTATTCCACCTATTTCGTCAGGCTCCCAACCGCAAGCGGGGCAACGAGACGTGCCGGCTTCGCTGTCGAATTTCGTTCCACAAACCAGACAACGGGAGTTCACGGGTTTTGTTTTCTCTTGCTAGTGGACGGGAAGGCATAAATGTTGGACGCCAGATATACGAATGCGGCCACAGCAACTATACCAAATGCTTGCACGTAGAAGTGCGCGTAATGGAGCCTATCCACAAACACGTAAAGGATGCTGTAGTTCAGCGCGTAACCAATGCCATAGATGATTCCATATCGGACTAGGGCCCCCTGCTGCTCCGCAGCCTGAATAAAAACCCAGCGCCGATTGGCGGCAAAGCTCATCAAAACTCCGACCAAATAAAGTATAGTCATCGCCAACTTTGGCGGAATCCCAGAAAAGGTGACAATGAGGTAAAGGATATATCCGAAGCCGTTGGTCAATAAGCCGATAAATCCAAAACGGGCCAGCTGCAATATACTATTTCTAGACAGAATCAGATCTCTCCACCTTATTGTCGTCCAGAACAGCCAAGCCAACACCCGTTTTACCGTAGCCATCGCCATTGTATAGCATATAGGTATTGTCCTCGTGCCGAAACACGTAAGGGTACTCGATCATCGCGCTATCCCAGCCGTTTTCGGAAACGTCTATACCCACCTGGTCCAATTTCAAGATCCACGCGATTCCGTCCCGGCTTTCAGAATACCCGATTCGATAGGCTTCGCCCTGACCGCTGCGGTAAGAGAACCACATCCGGTAACCACACGCCGCATCAATGAGAACCGTCGGCCTGGAGAAGGCTTGCGCCCTACCAATTTCATAGGGAATTGCCACACCTTCCTTGTGCCATATATGTCCATCCCTTGAACTTGCGGACTTGATAAGATGAAGCATTTCACCGTTGCCCGCGTCCCAGGTTACGGTGGACCCATACCACATCCTGAACGTTTCACTACCCGTCTTTTCAACCCATGGATAGGAAAGACTGACGGAATCTTCCTCATCCGAAGCCATGAACGCTACGTCGGCGTCCAGCTCAAGCGTCAGATCGGGCCGAACCTTTATACGGCCTATATCGCCGCGCCAATGCCCTCCCGGAGGCCTCTGCCATCCCATGAATAGCATATAGCGCTGCCCCCCCGCATAATAGCAGTTACCGATGCTGATACCCGCTTCAAAGAAACTGCCGCGAGCACCGTGTACCAGAAAGGGCTGCTTGTGTTCGTGAACGACTTCTCGCGTCAAGAGATTGATATCAACGGCGCCCACAGAGGAACGATTCTCGCCGTCGCGCCCGCTAAAAAACACCCTGTATGTGTCACCTTCAAGGTGGAGTGCGAGCGGGTTGGCAGCGTGACTCCTCAGCTTCGAGTGCAAACCAGACGGTTTGAAGAGCAGGCCGGTTTTAACCCATGTGCCGGTCATATCTTGCGCAGTTTTGAACTGGGAACACGCGAGCGTTCAGAGGCGCTAGCTACGTAAACTCCATCAGCCTCGGCATCGGACAGTATGAGTGCTGCGGCACCGATAACGCACTTTGCCCCGATACTAACGTGATCACGAAGCGTGGCATTGACCCCTATGAAACATTGCTCGCCGATCCTGACACCACCGGACACCACAACATGGGAGGATATGAACGTGTGACTTCCGATATCCGAATGATGACCTATGTGGTTACCGCTCCACAACGTGACATTGTCACCAATACGCGAAAATGGTTGGATCGTATTGTCTTCAAGAATAAAACAATTACGTCCGACGGAATGCTCATTGAGGACTGTTGCGCTAGAACTGATATAGCTTGCCAGGTCATAACCGAGAGCCAGCCCGGCATCGAACTTCTGCTTGCGGATTTGATTTAGCTTGGAGTAGCTGAGTGCCACGAAAAGGGCATGGTCGGCCGGAGGATATCGATCAGCGACGTTTTCGAAGGCAACAACCGGAAGGCCACAAAACTCTCGATCAGTTAAATAAGCTTCGTCCACAGTGAACGCGACCACATCATAATCGCTGTCATTTTCGAAATAGTAATGGGCGAGTTGTGCAATTTCACCTGTCCCAAAAATGACGAGCTTCCGCATCATGGCAACTTCCTCACGATCATCGTAAACTCGTATAGCTCATAGTCATGTAACAAAGCTACCTGCCTTGAATAGCGCTGTTTGCAAAGATCAAATAAGTCCAGCGGATTGGCGTAAAAAAGATCACCCCGCATCCGGTCTCCGTCAGAATAGGATGTTAGACAATTGAAAGAAAAACCCGTCCGACTGGATATGTCCATCATGTCCAGTGTTTCCACCAGATACGCAAGCCACTCCTCGTCCGTCCTACCAAGCCGCACATTGAAAATTCCCGACGCTACAGAATAATCGACGATCTCACCTGGCGAGTTACCCAGCCTAAAAGTCACGTCCGGCGACGCCGCGATACGCGAACGGGCGGCTTCAATCATCGGCAGAGCAATGTCGACACCTATGTACCGAGTGGCGTGTCCCAACTGCGAGAGGTGGTCAAGCAACGCTCCATATCCGCATCCTATGTCGGCGATAGAGTATGGTTTCGAAGAATTGACCACTTTCAGAAGTTGATTGAAGCGCATTATTTGGCCGGCTTGGCTGTTCCAGTCAACACCTGCTGCGGTTTGGCCATGTTCAGCGATCCGTCCCGAATAATAGTTAGCCACATCCTTCAGAATGTCGTCACTCGATTCAACCATGAATGTCCACCACGTGTAAGGGCGCTGATGTTTAGCGGCGCTAATTGTTATCAAAATCCTATAAACACACTACCAGCCCGCCACTCAAAGAAATATGAGCTCTTCCTCCGATCTTCGTTATCGCTCAGCGCTCGCATTTGTGAGGGACAGCAACATCTCGTATCCCAATTTGGTCATTTCCGTGAGCCGGTTACCGCGTCCGAATACTCACGCGACGGGTATCTGCGATTGACTCGGACGATCGTCAACATGAACTCCAGGCAGGTCACGCCACGTGGTAGCCATTCCAGCAATACTTCAACACCCGCGACAGGATATACCACCCGGCTGACGACGTTGGAAATGCCCCTCCAACTTTTGTAAAGCGCGTTAGTATTTTTCGGAATACATCGGCTAGGTCTCTGAGGAATTCCTTTTAGAATAGATATCTTGAATGATTGAGCGGGGTCTATCCTTCACCTCCTCCAGGATCTGCTTAACATAAAGGCCCATGAGCCCCGTAAAAACAGCATTCAAGCTGAAGAAAAAGACCACGACAGCCATGAGTGACGCCCATCCGTCTTGGACCGGTCCGATCAGTGCACGCACCACAACGAACCCGCCGTAGACGATCCCTAAGAATGCCATCATTAAGCTGAAGCACAGCATTAATATCAGTGGCTTGGCTGAAAACGTCGTGACGGCAAGGGCGGTCAGAGCAATCCGCCTTCCTAGCGAGTAGGTCGTATCCGAGGTGCTGGCTTTGATAAAAGGGAACGATGCCTGGGGATAACCAACAAGAATGCTTAGTGGAACGAAGACGGGGTTTTTGTCGCGAAATTTAAGTAGAGCGGATACATAGCGACGGGTCATCAACCGCATCGTTGATACGTTCTGGGGTATGCGTACCTCGCTTAACGCGGAGAAAAGCCAATAAAAAAGGTGCCCCGATATCCGCTCCATCCGGCCGCCTTTCCGACGTTCCTGCAGCCCGTACAGACAATCAACAGCTTTTCCCCGCAAAATCTGCGCCATTTCCGAAAGCAACTCGGGAGGCTCCTCGAGATCGCTGTCAATCAGGAATATTAGGTCGCCTTGAGCATGCTCCAAACCCACGAGCATCGCTTTATGATGTCCGAAATTTCTGCTCAAGCATAATAGCGAGATCCGAGCGTCGCGCTCAACCCAGTTTCGCACGATGTTCGCCGAAGCGTCCGGACTGCCATCATCGACAATCACGATTTCCACGTCATCCGACACCGCCTCTCCCGCCGCCAAGGCACGTTGGATGAACTCATCGATTGTGTCCATTGACCTGTATAGAGTGGTAACAATGGATAACTTGCGTGTCATGGAACTCATTTGACTTTCGGCAACCGAGACTTGAACCAGTCGCCAACTGAACGAAATTCATCTAGGCCATAGCCCAGTATTTTCTTTTGCTGCTCGGTAAAATCTGGAGCTTCACCTAGCACAGAAGGAATATGGAACTGCTGACGCAGCATAGGAATCGTGAAGACGTGATTAATGGCGCGACGATTTTTATCAGTCTTATTGGTGCTGCCGGCGTGATAAACCATGCAGTCCAAGACAATGAACGTCCCCCGCTTGACGGTGAGATGGGTCTCCAAACGCCGAACAACTTCGTCAGGTGGAAACGCTTCACGATGATGTGTTCCAGGGATCACGCGCGTGGAGCCATTTTCGATAGTGAAGTCGTCTAATGCAAAGAGTGCATTGATAGCGAGCGGCCGAGAGCTAGTGAAATGCTGATACGGAAGATCTCTGTGATACTGGGCTTGGTGGTATTTGCTTTGGTGGCCGCGGTTTATCAGGCCGTTCACCTGGTTCAGGATGAAGTAACCGCCGAGGAGCCGCGACAATAACGCATGAAGTGGCCGATTGAAAACGACCTCCCAGAAATTGGGGCACACCATCGGAAGGAGGCGAATCGTATCACGCTCATTGATCTTGCTAAGATCATAACCTCGGTCTGTTGCCTCGGTATCGTATTCCAACTCCGCTCTATTGAACAACTGCGAGAGTTCATCGAGCTGAGCCCCGGCCAATCCGGAATCTAGCGTAGTGTACCCCAGTAGCCTGACCTCCTCCGCGAGGATGTCGTAAATGTCGTTTGCTTCGGTTGTCGTAATAACGCCGTAGCGAGAAATTTCCGTCATAGGGTGGCATCCTGCCTTGCAATTTCAAGAGAATGAAAGATCGGAACATCCTCCGATCCAAAACGATCTCGGATAAGCGACCAGCTTCGCTCATGCACAGCCGCGATCAGGGGCATTCTTGGAAAGCTCAAGAAGTCTTTGACCGATACAACAGGTTTACCATAGAAATCCGCCTCTACCGGTTGATCCCTGACAAAAAACTCTGCGTTTTCGATCACGGACGGACTATAGGCGTGAAGAAGATCCGAATACTCACCCGTGCCGAAGATGCCATACTTCCGGCCCTTAAGCACCCGGTTGGTCGCGTCTCGTATCCTGCTCCAGGTGTTCACATACTCGGCGCGCTCCTGAGAAAGAACGGCGAAGCCGCGGGTCTGACTTTCAAGGTCAGCGTCACCGCACTGCAACAGGTAAATCCTAAATCCCTGCAGGCTGCCCGTTAAGCGGGAGTTCGCAACCATCCGCAGGTTTGCACCCGCTACAATCATTGCCAAGGAAGCGGACGTAAAGTTGGATATATGATCGTAAAAGAGCAACTCCGACCCTACGATTTCTCCATCCGGACAAATGACGACAATGTTCCCCGTTTTATCAATGGCGCGTCGGCATGCTTGCAGAAAACCGAGGGGATTACGTGTGTGCTCTATCACGTTAACGGACAGGCAAAGATTGTAGCCGGGGGGGGGGGCCTCGAACTGCTCGGCAAAACCCTCGTGGATGGAAATTCGACCTCCCACGTTTGAACGCGCATTCGCAGCTACCCGGGAACTAGGCTCCACTCCGGTTGAAATTTGAGCGCCAAGCCTATTGGTCAGATGACCGAGCAACGTACCGCTGCCGCATCCAAACTCTACGATTTTGGAAAAATTGGCTTCATTCCCCAGATGATGAATCAAGAAAGCTTCTATCTGTCGGCTATATTCGGCGGAGCGCGCAGCGTCCGCCACCGCGTCTCGCAGGCCGATCGAGTAGTCGGCGCTATAAATCTCTTTTATTTGCTCTTCTGAAAAACTCTGGGTGTGAAAGCCATGGCCGCAGTTGTTACAAGAACAGCGCCTAAGAGGATTCGATACCACCTTGCCGTCGCTAACCATCGAGCGGGCTGCATGCGGAATAGGTAGATTTCTACAATCTGCTGATCCACATGCGGGACACCTAGAAATATATTCCGTCAAGCGAAGTCCCCCGCAGTGCTTGCTAGCGGACCGCAATAACGCAATTTTGTCACCACGCGCAAGCCTTAAAAATGCGGAGGATTGGCGCCGGTATCCGGTACGCTTTCTTCTTTCTGCACACCCGCACCAATGCTCCAAAAGGCGGTGCGGCACCGGAAACCCACGCCAAGGTTCAAATGTTAGTCAACTCATGATACCTCTTCCAAGGATCAAAACTGCCCCACGCTATTTACATCGCAACCTCCAGGCTTCAGAGAGCGCCGATCATCCACCCCCGGTACCTTGTTCGCGGGAGTTGGCAAGAGTGTCGAAACACCTCCAGCGGTGCCCAATCATTTCCGCCACTCTCAAAAGCGCAACTCACCAGCGGACCAGAAATTTGGCGCTGTGAAGGTTTCATTTCAGGTACCTCATGTAATCTCGCGTGTCCCTTCCACAATTAAAGAGAAGATCGAGGATCGTCACTCCATGAACGAATTCACCCCAGAGCTGAGGGTATTTAGGATAGCCGGCATAGTCGAACCAGGTAAGCCTAATTCCTCGTTCTTCAAAGACTCCTTCATCTACATAGTCTTTTGCCGCGGGGCCAGATACGTACTCTGTGCCACCCGCTTGAGCACAAAGCGCAGCCAGACGCTCTGTCTTTCCTTCCACTAACGTGTAGTCCCATGAATGGGAAATTATAGTTTGGATTGAGAGATAATTACAGATTGCTTCAATGAATCGGCGATTGAGCGGCGAAAGGTGACTTGGCGGTTCATTCAGGTAAAGAGGCTCCAGCCACACAGCGATTTCCTCAAAGTGTGCAGCACGACGATAGTTCTGGATCAGGCTCTTCCAATGGGCGTTGGCCCATTCGGTGCCTTCTGTCTCAGTTTCTCTGATTTTCTGGTGGTACTTTCCCTTTACCTGAACGGGGACTGTGAGCCATTGAATCCCCTGAGGCGTCTTGATCTGATTACGATTGCGCCAATCACGTCGCGTATATTGCATGTCGTCGTAGAGGATAAACTCATCCACGGCAGCGATCATATCGAAATAACCCTTCCACGGGATATAGTTTGACTGGACGATAGCCACCTTCTTCACTTCATTTCCTTCCCTCGAATGGCTCGGCAGGCGTTCAAAGCCTCACTCGCTGCCGTCGGTTTGTAAAGCTCTTGAGTACGGATGGCATCATAGCCGCCTGCGCCTGCGGCTGCACATCATTGTTTGTTGGGAGATCGTCAACGCGCCCGATCGGGGCATCCTGGGAAATGTACAATAAGAGGCTGAAAGAAGTCATCAGCGCCTTTCAGTGGGTTCGCCCTGTCTGGTCAAAGTAGTATGGTGACAGTTCAAGAAGATTGGCAGCGCCTGCTGATCGTCCATGGCCTGACCAGAGTCTCGGAACAATCAGATGGTATGGTTTCGCGTCTTGATGAGCCCCGCGATGATAGGAGGCCGATACGGCGGCGCGCTCTCGAAGGAGCACTGGGTTGAACTGAACCAGCTCACGTTACAAGGGCAGCAGCTCGACGGTTCGCAGGGGCCGCCGACGAAGGACGATAATCCTCGTGACCACGAGGGTTTTAACAAGAAGCGGAAGGAAAAAAGTCCTTTTGGGCCATCGCAGAAAAACGGTTCAGGATTAGCGAACTCGCCTCCCAGTCCTGATGAAAGGTGATTGTATATGGACAGCCGCCCCTCGAACGTCGGCAGTCCGCTAAAACTTCACTTCGCAAACCAGTCGTCTGTCGCTCGCCATATATTGGCCCCGCA
Source organism: Rhizobium sp. MHM7A (assembly GCF_005862215.1). NCBI lineage: Bacteria > Pseudomonadati > Pseudomonadota > Alphaproteobacteria > Hyphomicrobiales > Rhizobiaceae > Rhizobium > Rhizobium sp. MHM7A. The sequence continues at coordinate 408,448 of NZ_VCHT01000002.1, read as the reverse complement.
GTAGCAAATCCACGCTGGGTAGCGGCTCCACGTACTGACGATAAATGAGGGTCTCACCGCTTGAATGTTCGTTTTCGCTAAGGTAGCTGACCTGCTGGCGAAACGCTTCAAATTGGCAGCCCTCCTTTCCGATTACGCCGCGCCTGAAAGCCACAGTGTGCCCAAAATAGACCCGGTCCGATCTGTGAGCAGCTAGACGTTTTCCGTCCTCGGAGAATATTGGAAGAAGCTGTTCGAGGCCGTCCTTGGTCTTCTTACTGAGGGTAAACCAGTTCTCAGCCATCCGAAGATCGGTAGAATTAAACACATTGATTGGACCGACCCCGTATATACCTGCTGCGTCGGTCGGCGCCGCAACGGATCTTTGGATTTTCCGCAGGACCGTCAGATCGTTCTTGACCAGATACGGCAGAGGAAGCGAGATAACAAAGCATGCCAGCAAAATAATCACATGACAGAAGACGGTGGAGATCGGGTCACCCGGGACGATGTCCTTGTGGACCATCTGGCCCGTTGGCAACAGCGTATACTCTGGCTTTGGCGTAGGGATTTGACAGACGCCGAACATCCTCGTCCGACGCTCGGCAACGAACCTATACACTGCCGGTCCTCCCAAATATCGACCGACTATGAGCAACGGATGAAGCGGCAGCAAAAGGAATACGTGCTTCGATAAAAGTACATAGAACTCGTAACCTTTGACGGCATTCCCGCTGCTGACGTCGACAGCGTAAAGGTCCTTTCGTGCATCATCTGGATCGATGCCGACTTCGATAAGCCAAGGAATGTTCTTGGACAACGGCTTAAGGTGGATCCGCCTGAAGAGATCGACGGCCTTTACGAACGTCACGGTTCTATCGCACAGATTGCAGCGGTCATCGTACGCCACCTGAAGCCTGTTTGCGCCACTGATGAACGTCTTGGTCCAAAACAAGGCGGCCACGAACAAGAACTCGAATTGGGCTAGCCACCCGAGCTGGAGGACGAATAGGCTCAGCCCGAAGAACAGCAAGCCCCACACGATTACATATTTGCGAAACACTCCGCCGAGCAGCACAAACGGAAGCAGCAAAAGATACCACGGCAACATCGCCCAGAGTGATACGCGCGCCAGCAAAACCGGGATCGGGCCTTGCGAAAGCAGCCAGCTAAACTCACTCGAATATCTGGACATGAAGTTATTGGTGAGCAGCAGTGGGCCAGCCGAACCTGACATCCAGGCAGGCTCGCCCAAATGGATCGAAAGCGAGTACAGGCACACGCACCAATAACAAGCGAGTGTCATCAACTTTGCGAGCTGCAGCCCGGATTCACTTGGCAAACCGTTGTCATAGTAGAAGGCTGAGATGACCTTGCACGCGAACGTGCTTCTTTTCATAAGCAGCCGGTCCAGCGAAAAATTCGCTCCGGCGTTTGTGAATATCAGAAGCACTGAAAGCATCGCTGCGATCCAGTTTCCCAATGTGGATGTGCGGAGCAGTATGTCTCCCATCTGCCACTGAAAAACGATCAGGTACACGAGAGCGTACTGCGTCAGCAGACCCGCTGCCACTAAGACGCCGCAGAGCAAGCCCATCATGGCAGTCAACCAAATCCATGGCTGCCCCCAGTCCGAAGGCTCAAGATAGGAGATTATCCAGAAGGCGCGCTCGATCATGAGGAGCCCAAATACTATTCGGATCAGCGCGAATTTCGGTGCTTCCTCCTCTGGATTTGATACGAAGCCCCCACGTCTAGAGAGCCAATCCGCAAGACCACTTAATGCTACTGCGGCCTTCACTCTAACTACGGGGTGGATGCCGAGTACGAACAAACCGATCAGCAGCGGGAAAAAGCCGAAAAAGCGCTTCGCGAACCAGTCCCAAGTTCCGGTAAGAGCGACCAGGGAAAGAGCAATAATGAATATCAGGCTGGTTACGAGGATCCCTTTGCTGCGGCGCACGTTTGAAAGGGACTCCACGCCCGCTGATATATCCGTCGCATCAACCATGCCCAACCGTCGCCTTCGATGTCTTCGCTAAGTCTCATTAGAGGCGTACTGTCCAGCGCCCTGAGATTAGCGCCTCCTGCCCCATGACCTCTGTCCAAGCGAACGCTTACTTTAGAATCGAGCGAAGCTCAAGGCACGCCCGCGGAAGCCAATCGCCGCCAAGTGGCCAAATGCCGCAAGTAAGCCGGACTGGTGGCGAAGTCGGCCGGGATCGGGCCCTTACTCTCTAGATCTTTACTCAGATCCTCCTTCTTTGATCCATATCGATCGCCACTACGATGCCCAGGGTTCGAAATGGCGACAGCATGTGCAGGTCATGCCCGGCTTGCGCGGTCTCTCGATCACAGACCATCTTGGTGCAGGTGTGAAACCGGGCGTTCAGTTTCCCCTCTTCAGATGGGACAATAACCTCTCGCTCTATTTGGCCGCTGCCTATCCCAAACTGCAGACGTTCCGATGCATTACCCAACATGACGGTGACAAACCTCTTTCCGAGGGGATGATGGAACCGACCCTGAGGATCTGCCGCAGAATTCGACTGGCTCGAGCGTGGCCGATCGGTAAACGGGGCGAAGGCACGATGCCGCAAGCTCTCCGTTCCGACCACCTCTCGCGGGGCACGTCCCCTCTCCCCGTCAGAACGGGGGTCCGCAGGACGGCTCGAGACCAGTGGCTAGATCCAGGAAAGGTCAGGGTGAGGGGCAAGCCATCGACGCGAACCGGACAGCGGTGGCACAAGGCCGAGGATGACGCCGAGTAAGAAACGACGTTGATCAATAAGATAAGCCGGTGAAGAGATTCACCGGCTTCAAGCAATCTTAAACCTGTGTGACCTTAGTCGAGCGCGGCCGTGACGATGAACTCGACCTTGTACTTCGGCGCAGCAAGCTTGGCTTCGCTGGTGGCGCGGGCCGGAGGATTGGCCGGATCGATCCAGGCTTCCCAGGCAGCGTTCATCTCGGCGAAATAAGCGATGTCGGAGAGATAGACGATCGTCTGCAGGATCTTCGACTTGCTGCTTCCGGCGGCCGCCAAGAGGCGGTCGACTTCGGCGAGCGCAGACTTGCACTGATCGGTGACGCTTTCACCCTCGCCGACCTGGCCCGCCAAATAAACCGTGTTGCCGTGAATGACGGCGCCGCTCATGCGTGCGCCGACGTCGATACGCTTAATGCTCATTATCGTCTCCTGAGTGAATAGTAGGTGGCGGCGCTGCGGAGCAGCGCCCGAAAATCGGCGGCTGGTGCGACGCTCAACTGCGGATATGGTGGGTCTTCTGGTAAATCGCCGTCGAACGCGCGCCCGAGCGGCAATATCCGAGCATCGGCCGCGGGAACTCGTCGAGCGCGTCGACCATGCCCTGCACCGCCTCTTCGGTCACGCCCATCGGTCCAACCGGCACATGGGCGATATCGAGTCCGAGCTCTTTGGCACGCGCCTCGATGACGGAAAACGACGTTTGGTCGGGGCTTTCATGGTCGGGGCGGTGGCAGACGATCGATTTGAAGCCCAGCGCCTTGATCTCGTCGAGATCTTTGAGCGTGATCTGTCCCGAAACCGAATATTCATCGTCGATCTGGCGAATATCCATCGTCTTGTCTCCTCATAAGTCGTGGGCTGAAGGTCTACGACGGGAGGCTGGCGAGCGTCAACAACACTTCGCTTACACGAATGCGAAGGTGAGCGCATAGCTGCGGCTCTCGCCGGGCGCCAGCATGTTGAACTCGCCGGACGCCTCGAGTTCGTCGCGCAGGACCCATCGATGCGAGACGGGCTCGATGCCGATGACATGTGCCGGCGCATTCTGGTTTCGCCACACCTGCAGATAAGGCAGCGTATCGGCGCGGAAGCGCACGCGCAGCGTCCTGCCGCCGATTGCGGCGATGGGACCAAGCCGGACTTCCGCAAAACCCTCGTCCGTCGCGGGCGCCGGAACACAGAAGATGCCGCCCGGCTCTTCGCCGAAGGTCCAGGGAAAGCCGCCGTTCTCCAGCATATACCCTTCGAGTCGCGTGCCCTCGTCCAGCCATTTGCCGCCGGTGTTCATATGATACATCAGGAAGGTCGGCACCGTCTCCTCGCTGGTGTTGACGACGCGGTCCTCGAGCCACACCTCGCCGGTCACGCCGTCGATCCGCCAGAGCCGCTCTATGCGATGCGGAAGCCCCTCGATGGTTACGATGTCGACATCGGCGCGGCATTCGGCATTGCCATTCTCGAACTTCGTCCAAAGCACCTTCGCTGCGTGGCCGGAGGCCGATCCGTGCAGCGGATAGACCTTGCCGTCGCCCCGGCCGGCGATTAGCTGGCGATGGCGGATATGGTCCGGCCCGCAGGTGAAGAGAAAGCCCTCAAGTGAGTGATCGATTCGCGGATCGCCATCGTCGGGAATGGCTCGTTTCGGCGCGATATCGACGCCTTCGACGATACATCCCCCGATATCCAACACCGATGTTTCATCCAGCATCAGGCGCGGCCCGCTTGCAGCGGCAAATTCGATCATCTCGGGTCTCCTCGGGGTTATCGGCCGCCGTAGCGTTAGGTTTCGCGCCGTCTTTCGTCAATCGGCGCCTTTCGCCTCTTGCGCTTTTGCCGCAACCGTGGATTTTGCGGAACTGACACAAGGACGCAAACGTTTATGAGTAAAAGGAAATCTTAGTGATTTTCATATTTTGTTCAGCACGCTTTCATAAATTCCACACTAGCGTCAAGATTCGCGGGTGTGTGTCTGCCCAGTACTGTTCGAGGTTTGAGACGTGAGTCGCTTTTTGAAATCGGCATTCTCGGTTGCCGCCGTCCTGGCAACCCTTGCGCTGGCAGCACCCGATGCAAGTGCGCAGCAATTCCGCGACCGCCGCCAGAGCGATATTGTGCTGGTCACGCCGAACGGTGAAATCCTCGATTATGTGCCCCGCGGCTTTGCCTATGCCCGCGACCGCAGCGGCAATCGCGTGCTGATCGACGCCTACGGCAATATCGTCGCCACTGAGATGCGCGCCCGCGGCTATTATTCGCAGCGCCCCAGCCCGCGCGAGGTCTATTCCGACCAGTACGGCAATGATCCCTACTATGCCGACGATCCGTATGGCGATACGCGTTATTCCGAGCGCGGCGCCGTTACCGGCGGCATTCCGCGCGACGCAGCGATCGAGCGCCTGCCGCTAGGCGAGCAGCCCTATCCGGACGACAACAGCATCGGCAACCCGCAATCGGGCGAAGATTACGCCTCAATCGATCCCGACCAGCAGATCCCGCCCGCCGACGCGCCGACGACCGCGCCCGAAGAACCCGTCATTACGCTCCAGGGTAAGTCCAAGCTCGAGATCGTCGCACTGCAGGTCTTCCTTGACCGCGCCGGCATCTCTCCTGGCGTCATCGACGGCCATATGGGTTCGAACGTCACCAAGGCGATCTATGCCTATGACCAGATGACCGGCTCCAAGCTCGATCCAAACAACACCGACGCCATTCTCGAAGAACTCCGCATGACAGGCGGCCTGCCCGTCGTAAGCTACACGATCACACCAGCCGATGCCGCAGGCCCCTTCGTCGCCCAGATCCCGGAAGATTATGCGCATAAGGCGATGCTGCCGTCGCTTGCCTATACCTCGACCACCGAAATGCTGGCCGAGCGCTTCCACATGGATGAGGCCTTTCTTAAGGAAATGAACCCGGGTGCCGATTTCAGCGTTCCCGGCACGGTGATCAAAGTGGTCAATCCCGGCGAACCAAAAACCGGCGAAGTTGCCCGCATCATCGCCGATAAGGGCCGCAAGCAGGTCTTCGCATATGACGGCGCCGGCAATCTGTTGGCCGCCTATCCGGCGTCGATCGGCTCCGCCGACACACCCTCCCCCTCAGGTACCGTGACAGTCGAGCGCGTCGCTCTCAATCCCGGTTATACCTACAATCCGAAGATCAATTTCCAGCAGGGCGCCAACGACAAGATCCTCAACATTCCCCCGGGTCCGAACGGCCCGGTCGGCACCGTCTGGATGGCGCTCTCCAAGCCGACTTACGGCATTCACGGCACGCCCGATCCTTCCAAGATCGGCCGTACCCAGAGCCATGGCTGCATCCGCCTGACCAACTGGGATGCCACCGAGCTTGCCAAGATGGTTAAGCCCGGCGTGACGGTAGAATTCGTGGATTGACGAAGACGCGCGCGGATCGCCGCCGCCCGCCGTTTGACACAACAATCTAGTGCCGCCCGCGGCGGCAGTTCAAATTTGCTTCTCCTTTCCCAAAGTTTGGAACCTGAAAGCACGCCAAAGAACATTAAATCTGTAGATTTTCCTTCATAACATTTGTGGAGGTCCTATGAAATCGCTTGTTCGTTTAGCTTTGAGCACTTTGGCAGGTTTAGTAGCGGTCGCAACGGCGCAGGCTGCCGATGTGTCGGAAATTCGGGTGGACTGGGCAACCTACAATCCGGTCAGCCTCATCCTGAAGGATGAAGGAATTCTGGAAAAGGAATTCGAAAAAGACGGGATCAAGGTAACGTGGGTGCAGTCCGCCGGCTCCAACAAGGCGCTGGAATTCCTGAATGCCGGCTCCCTCGACTTCGGTTCGACTGCGGGCGCAGCTGCCCTGATCGGCCGGATCAATGGCAACCCGATCAAATCGGTCTATGTCTATTCACGCCCGGAATGGACCGCTCTGGTCACACGCAGAGATACCGGTATTGCCAAGGTCGAGGACCTTAAAGGCAAGTCCATCGCCGTGACACGCGGCACCGATCCGCATATTTTCCTGGTCCGCGCTCTCGCCGAGGCGGGTCTGACCGAAAAGGATGTTTCGCTTGTTCTGCTGCAGCACGCGGACGGCCGCCTGGCGCTAAAGCGGGGCGATGTCGACGCATGGGCCGGCCTCGATCCGATCATGGCCTCCGCCGAGATCGAAGATGGCGACGTACTCTTTTATCGCAAGCCCGAGAACAACAGCTGGGGCGTGCTCAACGTGCGCGAGGAGTTTGCCGCCGCCCATCCCGATATCGTCAAACGCGTGCTTGCATCATACGAGAAGGCACGTGCCGAAGCCCTGAAAGATCCGGCCAAGCTCAAAGAAGCGCTCGTCACCGCCACCAAGTTGCCCAATACTGTGATCGACCGCCAGTTGGAGCGCACGGATCTCGGCTACTCCGTCATCGGCGATGCACAGCGGGAGACGATCGAGGCGGCAGGCCTCGCCTTGCAAAGGGCCGATGTCATCAAGGCGGATGTCGATGTTACCAAGACCGTATCGGCGCTGATCGACCCCAGCTACGCCTTTGCCGCCCTCGGGCAGTAACGCGATAGGAAACATGTTCCATGTCGTTGGTCGACATCGCGCTATCATGGCGCAATACGGAACCAGCAAGGGAGACCCGGCAGCGCCGAGTTTCGCCTTTCGATCATCCGATCGTCGGTATGCTCTTTCCAGTTACATTGTTTGCTGCCTGGGAGATCCTGGTCCGCACAGGTATAGTCGGAGGCCGTTTGATGCCGCCGCCTTCGAAGATTCTGTTTACCGTCTATACGCTCGCAGCATCGGGCGATCTCATAACGCATGTGGGCGCGACGCTGCGCAGAGTGGCGATTGGTTTTACCTTCGGCTCTTTGGCAGGAACAGCGCTCGGAGCGCTTACCGGATACTCCAGGCTGCTCGCACGCTTGCTCGATCCGACGCTGCAGGCCTTGAGAGCCATTCCCTCGATTGCCTGGGTGCCGCTGTTCATCCTGTGGTTCGGCATTTTTGAGGCCTCCAAAGTCGCCCTGATTGCCGTCGGCGTGTTCTTCCCGGTCTATCTCGGGGTCTACGGCGCCGTTGTCGGCGTCGACAGGCGCATCGTCGAAGTCGGCCGCGTCTTCCGCCTTTCAGGGCTGGAACTCATTCGTCTGATCCTGCTGCCAGCCGTCCTTCCGGACTTCGTTCTTGCGCTCCGCGCCGGCCTCGGCCTCGGGTGGATGTTCGTGGTGGCGGCGGAATTCATGGGCGCGTCGGAAGGCCTGGGTTATCTTCTGGTGGACGGCCAGCAGCTCGGAAAGCCGGATCAGATCCTCGCTGCTATCTTGATCTTTGCCATCGTCGGCAAAGCGACCGACAGCCTGCTTCTGATTGCGACTTCGCCGTTCCTGCGCTGGCGTGACAGCCATAGGAGCGGAATCTGACATGCTCGATATCAGCTCTCTGTCCAAGATCTATCCCAATGGAACGCATGCGTTGCAAGATTTTTCTCTTAGCATCGCAAGGGGGGAGCTGGTTGCGGTCATCGGCGGCTCGGGTTGCGGCAAGAGCACTCTCTTGAGGCTGTTGTCGGGCCTGGAAGCGCCCACACAAGGCGAAATCAGCCTGGAAGGACGGCGGCTGACGGAGCCGGACCCGCTCGTGAATATCGTCTTCCAGGAACCTCGCCTCTTTCCCTGGCTGACGGTTGCCGACAACATCGGTTTCGGCCTGCGCCATCTGCCAAGCAGCGAAAGTGACGAGCAGGTATCGGCTGCCCTGGAGAAGATCGGCCTTCGTGGTTACGAGAACCGCTGGATCAAAGAACTGTCCGGCGGGCAGGCTCAGCGTGTGGCCTTGGCGCGCGCGCTCGTGACAAAGCCCGCCGTGCTGTTGGCGGACGAACCCTTCTCCGCACTCGATGCGATGACGCGCCTCGAACTCCAGGATCATCTGCTCGACCTCTGGCGCGCAAATGCCACGACAATGCTGCTGGTCACGCACGACATCGAAGAGGCGGCTTTTCTGGCGGACCGTGTGGTGGTGATGCGTCCCTGGCCGGGACGCATTCAAGAGGTGGTCGATGTAGGGCTGCCGCGGCGGCGCAATCGCATGTCGGGTGAACTCGCCGCAGTCAAAAGGCGTCTGTCGGGCCTTCTGGCTCATTCTCTCAACGATAGCGGCGGCACGGCCATCGGCTGAAAAGCGAAAATGCGCCGCGGACGGACCGGACGCATTTCCCTAGAATGCGGAAAATTTTCAGGCCGCGGTCGCCATGTGGGTCGACGCCGTAAGCCTGACCGGCAGCTTGCGCATGATCTCCTCGGCAAAACAGGTGGCGTTCTCGCGCGCCTTGTCGAGATTGCTGACACGCGTGGGGTCCATGGTCTGCAGCGTGCCGCCACAGTCGAAGATATCGCGGAAGGCGGAGCGTTCGATGATCGCCGTATCCAGCACCGGCACATGCCGTTCGCTCAGGAGCGATTTGACGAGCTGCAGCGCCCGGGTCGTCACCATTGAGTTGACGCGGGTCAGCACCACCGAATGACCGATCCTGATGCCGGCCTTCTCGTCCAGATACTGCAGAAGTTCGAGCACCTGCGCGCCGCCGCGTGCATCCATCGCACAGCCTTGGATCGGGATCAGCACGTGGTCGGAGAGGCCGACGGCGGTGGCGAGCAGAGGATTTCGCGCGCCCGGCAGGTCGACAATGAAATAGTCGGTATTATGCTTGTTCTCGCTGATATGCTGCGGCAGCGAGGCGGTGGTGACGAAATCGATCACAGAGATATTGGGCACATGACCAGAGATCTCGTGCCAGCGCGTAATCCAGTGTTGCGGATCGGCGTCAAGAATGGTGACGCGATAGCCCTTGCGGGCAAGCTCAGTCGCGAGCAGGAGAACAGCGGTCGTCTTGCCGGCGCCGCCCTTGGTATTTGCGAATGTAATCACTGGCATGTTCGGTCCTCGGGAGGAAAATGGCACGAGCCGGCATCGCTCTTTTGCGCACTGTCAGAGCATCGTGCGGTTAAGCCATCCTTTACAATCATGGTTAACAAATTCCGAACGCGCCCGCCCAAATTGCAGCCTGTACTTTTCGTATTCCTAAAATTGGGGACGCCGAAAAAGAAGAAAAAGCCCGGAAAGCCGAGCTTTCCGGGCCAATCCGCAGGTTCGCTCTCAAGGCTCAGAAACAATCCCTGAAAAGCGCCTTGGTATTTTCGAGCGTCATCGCGACAGGATTGCCGCCGGCGCTCGGATCTTCGATCGCCATGGCCGACAATTCGTCGATACGGTCGGGGGCGATTCCCATCGCCGTCAGCGTCTCCGGCACGCCGAGATCGGAGCGGAGCTTCAGCACATAGTCATAGAAGCCGTCGAAACCGCCCGAAATGCCGAGATAGGCCGCCGCGCGGCTGATCTTCTCCTCGATTGCCGCACGGTTGAAACGCAGCACCGCCGGCATGACAACCGCGTTGGTCATGCCGTGATGGGTGTTGTAGACGGCGCCGATTGGATGGGACAAGGCGTGGATTGCGCCGAGCCCCTTCTGGAAGGCGACCGCGCCCATGGCGGCGGCGGACATCATATTGGCGCGAGCTTCGAGATCAGTGCCTTCCCTGTAAGCTCGTGGCAGGAACTCCTTGACGAGACGCATGCCTTCAAGCGCAATGCCGGCCGACATCGGATGATAGAAGGGCGAGGAATAGGCCTCGAGGCAATGGGCGAATGCATCCATGCCGGTTCCGGCGGTTATGATTTTCGGCATGCCGACCGTCAGTTCCGGATCGGAGATGACGACGCCGGGCAGGAACTTTGGATGGAAGATGATCTTCTTCACATGCGTTTCGGAATTGGTGATCACGCTGGCGCGCCCGACTTCCGAACCGGTACCTGCCGTCGTCGGTACGGCGACGATCGGCGCAATGCCCTCGAGGCTCGCGCGCGTCCACCAGTCGCCGATATCCTCGAAATCCCAGACGGGCCGCGTCTGGCCGGCCATGAAGGCGACGCACTTGCCGAGATCGAGGCCCGAGCCGCCGCCGAAGGCGACGACGCCGTCATGACCGCCATCCTTGAATGCCTTGACGCCGGCGTTGAGGTTCTTCTCGTTTGGGTTCGGGTCGACCTCAGCGAAGATCGCCCGGCCAAGGCCTGCATCTTCGAGGATGTCGAGCGCGTTCTTCGTGATCGCCATTGAGGCAAGGCCGCGGTCGGTGACGAGCAGCGGCTTCTTCATGCCGAGGCTCTTGCAGGCGTCGGCCAGTTCCTTGATACGGCCCCGGCCGAGCTTGACCGATGTCGGGTAGCTCCAGTTTGCGGTGATGTTGCTGCTGCTCATGCTGTCACTTTCTTCAGGTGGAAGGATTTCGGACGCGTCAGATTCTGGAAGCCGATGATCGACAGCGAGCCGCCGCGGCCGGTCTCCTTGACGCCGGTCCAGCAGAGCGCCGGATCGAGATAGTCCGCTCGGTTCATGAAAACGGTGCCGGTTTCGATGTCGCGGCCGAGACGCGCAGCCCGCTCGACATCCTTGGTCCAGAGCGAGGCCGTCAGCCCGTACTGGCTGTCGTTCATCAAAGCGAGAGCCTCCTCGTCGCTCTTCACCTTCATGATGCCGACTGCCGGACCGAAGGTCTCTTCACGCATGAAGGCCATGGAATGATCGACAGCGACGAGGACCTGCGGTGCGAGATAGGCGCCGCCATCGTCCTGAGGGAAAAGCTTGGGATCGACAAGCGCCTTGGCGCCCTTGGAAACCGCATCGGCGATCTGCTCGCGCACCACCTTGGCGAAACGCTTGTTCGCCATCGGCCCAAGCGACGTCTCGGGATCGAGCGGACTGCCAAGCTTGTAGTTCGACACCCAGGCAACCGATTTCTCGACGAAAGCGTCGTAGAGCGATTCATGCACGTAGACGCGCTCGATGCCGCAGCAGCACTGGCCGGAATTATAGGTGGCGCCATCCATCAGCGTGTCGACGGCCGCATCGAGATCGGCGTCTTCCATGACGTAACCCGGATCCTTGCCGCCGAGCTCGAGGCCGAGGCCGGTGAAGGTGCCGGCGGCGGCCCGCTCCATCGAGCGACCGCCTTCGACCGATCCGGTGAAATTGACGAAGTTGAAGCTGCCGGCAGCAATTAGTGCCGACGTCGTTTCATGATCGAGAAAGACGTTCTGGAATACGTCGTCCGGAACACCCGCCTCGACGAAAGCCTGTACCAGCCGTTCGCCGACGAGCAACGTCTGCGAGGCGTGTTTCAGAACGACCGTATTGCCGGCCATCAGCGCCGGCGCGATCGTATTGATCGCCGTCATATAGGGATAGTTCCACGGCGCGACAACGAAGACGACGCCATGCGCTTCGCGCTCGATGCGGCGTTCGAAACGGTCGCTTTCTTCGACGACGAGCGGGGCGAGCGCGTCAGCCGCGATCGAGGCGACATAGTTGGAGCGCTCGTTGAAGCCCCTGTATTCGCCGCCGTACTTCACCGGCCGCCCCATCTGCCAGGCAAGCTCCGGCACGACGACGTCCGACATCTCGTTCAGCCGCGCAACTCCTTTCAGCACGAGCTGAACGCGCTCTTCAAGCGGCCGCCTCGCCCAGGCCTTCTGCGCCTTGCGGGCGCGCGCCACCACATCCTTGGCGGCATCGAGCGAAAGCGCCGGACGCTCCGCGTAAACCGATCCGTCGACCGGTGAAATGCATTGGATCATTGCCATGATCGATTTCCTGTCCTCGTATCATTTCAAAATTGGTGGGCGACAGCCCCTCATCCGCCTGCCGGCACCTTCTCCCCGCAAACGGGGCGAAGGGGATATGCCGCAACCTTTCGGTCCCCCCGCAACGTCTCGCATGGCAAGTCCCCTCTCCCCGTTTCTACGGGGAGAGGGTTAGGGTGAGGGGCAACCCCGCGAAATGCCTATTAAGCTCTTTCGAAACCGCGCGCCACTTCCCAATCGGTGATGCGGCGGTCGTATTCCTCTTGCTCCCATTCGGCAGCGCGGGTGTAGTGGTCGATCACCTCGTCGCCGAAGGCTTTGCGCAGCATTGCCGATTCCGTCATCGCAATCGCCGCCGAACGCAGCGTGCGCGGGATCTCCCGAATGTCCTTGCCGCCATAGGCGTCGCCGACGAAGGGGGCTTCGAGTTCCAGCTTGTTCTCGATCCCGTCGATGCCGGCGGCGAGCAGCGCTGCGAATGCGAGATAGGGATTGAGATCGGAGCCGCCGACGCGGCATTCGATGCGGATCCCCTTCGTCTCCTCGCCGCAAAGGCGATAGCCGGCGGTACGGTTGTCCTTGCTCCAGATCGCCTTGGTCGGAGCGAAGGTGCCGGCCATGAAGCGCTTGTAGGAATTGATGTAAGGCGCCAGGAAATAGGTGATCTCACTCGCATGGGCGAGAAGTCCGGCAACGTAATTGTGCATCAGCGGCGACATGCCGTATTTGCCGGTATGGTCGAAGAATAGCGGCTTTTCCTCAAGGCTCCACAGCGACTGGTGGATATGGGAGGAGCTACCGGCGGCATTGTAGTTCCACTTGGCAAGGAAAGTGATGGCTTTGCCCTTCGACCAGGCAATCTCCTTGCAGCCGTTCTTGATGATCGCATGGCGGTCGGCCATGGCGAGCGCATCGGCATAACGCACATTGATCTCCTCCTGGCCGGCCGAAGCCTCGCCCTTGGAGTTTTCGACCGGGATGCCGGCGCCCTGCAGCCCGGTGCGGATCGCCCGCATCACCTCTTCCTCCTTGGTGGTCTGGAAGATGTGATAATCCTCGTTATAAGCGCTGGCGAGCTTCAGATTGCGGTAGCCCGAGGCATGCGCCGCCTCGTAGCTCTGGTCGAACAGGAAGAATTCGAGTTCCGAGGCCATATAGGCCTTCATGCCCATGTCTTCGAGGCGCTTCACCTGTTTCTTCAGGATCGCGCGCGGTGAATGCGCGACTTCCTCGTGCGTGTGATGGTCGAGCACATCGCAGAGCACGAGCGCCGTGCCGTCGAGCCATGGAATGCGGCGCAGCGTCGAAAGATCGGGCTTCATCGTGTAGTCGCCGTAACCCTTCTCCCAGCTCGTCGCCTTGTAACCGGAGACCGTCTCCATCTCCATGTCGGTGGCGATCAGGTAATTGCAGCTGTGCGTCTCTTTCCAGGCGCTTTCGACGAAATATTCAGCCTGGAAGCGCTTGCCCATCAGCCGGCCCTGCATGTCCACCTGGCAGGCGAGAACCGTATCGATGCGCCCTTCGGCAACATCCTTCCTGAGATCGTCGATTGTATAGCTGCTGCTCATGATTGATCCGCCTGAAATAGGGATTGAAAAATCGGGGCAACGAAACTGCATACGCTCGGCCTGGTGTCGCGGCCTGATGCCTTTTCGTTGAACCGGTGGCGGGGCCGCAGGATGCGGCCCCGCCAATCGAGGGAAGTTCGTTTCTCAGGCCTCGCCGACAGCCGCCTCGGCGGCCGCGATCTCAGCCTGACGCTTGGCAATGGCGTCGCCGATCGGCGGACCTTTGAAGCGGCGGTTCTCGAATGCAAACCACACGATAGCGGTCAACACTAGGAAACCGACGGTAATTTCAAGCGCCCAGTCGTTCGGCGGCTGAATGCCGATGTAGAAGATCAGCGCCATTGAGAGGATAGCGAGGACGGCAACCACCCTGTACAGCCCCACTCCCATATTCCATGGCCCCATTGTCGGCCATTTCGCCGTTCCGATCGAAACGAGGCCGAGAGCGATGGGCACGACGAAGGACAGGAACAGGAAGATGACCGTGCACGACACCACGATCGAATAGGCCGGCGTCCCGGCAATGGTTATCGCCGAGGTAAACCAGACAAAGAGGACGGCGAGGATGGCGCCCGTCCAAATGGCCGCGACCGGCGTGCGGAAGCTCGGGCTGACCTTGGAGAGGGTCGAGGATGCCGGAAGACCCTTGTCACGCGAGAAAGCGAAGATCATCCGCGAAACCGAGGTGACGGTCGCAAGCCCGCACAGGAACTGAGCGACGAATATCAGCACGTAGAGAATGCTTTTGATCGTCGGGTTCACCTGCGACTCCATCGCCCAGAAGAACACGTTCCAGCCCTGCTTTGCAGCGTCGTCCATGTTCGGGATCATGAGCACGAAAGCACACAACATGAGATAGCCGAAGAGCGCCGACCAGAGGACTGAGGAAACCATGCCACGGGGCACGGAGACGGCTGCCTTCAGCGTCTCCTCCGACGTATGCGCCGAAGCGTCATAGCCGGTGATCGTATAGACTGGCAGCAGTAAGCCGAGCAGGAATGCCATGCCGGTGGTGACGGTCACTGGCCAGACCAGCGATGCACCTTCGGTGCCTGTATAGTTGGCGAAGGTGAAGAGCCGTGAAATATCCCAGCTCTGCGCAGCTGCCAGGCAGACGATCGTCAGGAGGATCGCCGTTGCAAAGATCAGATATCCCGAGAAATCTGTAAGCTTGGCGGTCAGGCCGATACCGAAATGATTGATGCCCGCCTGCAGGCCTGTGATGATCGCCACAAAGACGACTCGGTGAAGAAGCGTGTCCTCGATACCGAATTGCGGGCCGAAGGCACCGAAGAAGAAATAGAAGGTGCCGACGTTTATCGCGCCGAGCACGGTGACGAGCCCGAGCAGGTTGAGCCAGGCCGACAGCCAGCCGGTAAAGCGGTTGCCGAGAATTGAACCCCAGTGATAGAGGCCACCTGCTGTCGGATAGGCGGAGCCGATTTGTGCGAGGCCCAATGCGAAGATGAACGAGATTAGGCAGCCGAGCGGCCAGCCAATGCCGATCGCCGCTCCGCCTGCTCCCGCTGTTGCCTGCCCGAGCGAATTGATGCCGCCGGAAAGAATGCAGATGATCGAAAACGAGATTGCAAAATTCGAGAACGAGCTCATTCGCCGTTCGAGTTCCTGGGCATAGCCCATGGAATGCAGGATGTGAACATCCTGCTTCTTGTCCAATTCGGTATAATCCGACATGACTTCCCCCTGTTGACGATCGGCCGCGGGATTGCGACCGGTTCATTGCCAATAGTCCGCAGCATTTCGCCTTCGGACGTCCGCAGTTAGACTGCTCCCTCGGGTCTTCTTTTTATCAGGCGTCCAGGCTCTGCTGGAGCAGCCCTTTTATATAATCGGCCACGACCCCTTGGCCGACATCGTCTGCGATGAGGTCATTGCGGACCTCGATCATCACGTTGCGCAAGCCGTTCGAAAGCCCGTGCAGGATCAGCGTGTGGGTCACGCCGTCCTCAGGCCCGTAGGGCTGATTGCGTTCGGTTCTATAAAGCGGCGCTTTGGCCGCAGCATCAAGCATCCGATCGGCGAGCCAGCTATCCTCGTCATGCAATATGCCGAGTTCGACCAGCCGTTCACGTCCGTGATAGACCGGCGTGAAACTGTGCATCGTCACGACGACGCTGTCCCGTCCCTTTGCCCGGCGATCGCGGATCAGCCCGCGAATGGCGTCATGAAAGGGCACGTAGAGCGCGTCTGTGCGCGCAAGACGTTCTTCTGCAGTCAAATCCTTGTTGCCGGGAATGACATAGATCTCACTCGCTTCAGGCATGGCCCCCGGAGAGCTCGGCGGCCGGTTGCAGTCGTAGATCAGCCGGGAAAACCGCTGGTATACGAGTGTCGCATCGAGGCCTTCTGATATGCCGCGGGCGACCGAGAGAGCGCCGGGATCCCAGGCGATGTGGCTCGACAGCGCTTCTTTGGAAAGGCCGAGATCGCCGAACTTGGCAGGAAGCCTGTTTGATGCATGCTCACAGATGAGCATCACGGGGCTCCGGCCATCAACGCGCTCAATCCCGACGCAATCGCCGTCCGCTTCGCTGAGGATGTTCGGCCGGGCCAGCACCAAAGCCGCCACTCCTATCCCTTAATAAAATCTTTAAGAAAAGAATTCTTCAGGTTTTGCCGGGTGTCAAGCAGTCTCTGAAAATTTCTTTTCATGACAGTAGTTGACATTGATTGTGACAGCGTTGTTAACTTTGCGTGGGAAAGTGGCGCTAGACCATCCCGGGGAGCATAGCTAGGTGACAACTGCGTCGAAGACGGTTTCGGACGTCATACACTCGCATCTGAGCGTGTTGACACGTGCCGAAAAGCAGTTGGCGGAAAGCCTGCTCGACAATTATCCGGTTTCCGGCCTTGGCAGCATCACCACCATCGCGGAGAATGCTGGCGTCTCCACGCCGACTGTCGTGCGGATGGTGCAGAAGCTGGGCTTCAAGGGTTATCCGGATTTTCAGGCGCGCCTGCATCAGGAGGTCGAGGCAACGATCTCCAACCCGATCGCCAAGCATGACCGCTGGGCGCAAAATGCGCCGGGCACCCATATCCTCAACCGCTTTGCCGATGCCATCATGGGCAATCTACGCCAGACGCTGACCGATCTCGACACCGCCACTTTCGACAGCGTCGCCTCGCTGTTGTCCGACCGCAAGCGCGGCCTTTATTTCGTCGGCGGCCGCATAACCGGAGCGCTGGCCGAGTACTTCTTCACTCACATGCAGGTCATCCGGCCGGCAACGACGCTGCTGTCGTCCAATTCCAGCAGTTGGCCGCAATATGCCCTCAACATGAATGCCGGCGACATCCTTATCATCTTCGACATCCGACGTTACGAACAGGAAATGGTGAGCCTTGCCACCGCCGCCCGCAAGCGCGGAGCCGAAATCGTCCTATTCACCGACCAATGGGGCTCGCCTGCCGCCAAACTCGCGCGGCACGCTTTCCGGGTCCGCATCGAAGCGCCTTCGGCCTGGGATTCGTCGGTCGTCACCCTTTTCATCGTCGAGGCTCTGATCGAAGCCGTTCAGAACTCCACCTGGGACGAGACGAAGGAACGCATGAAGACGCTGGAAGGGCTATTCGAGCAGACCAAGCTTTTCCGCAAACTCGGTTAAGGGGCCAAGATTAAGGAGAGGAAAAACAAGCACGGATTGGCGGAAATGAGCAATGCAGTCGCAAATGAAACATCTGCCTCAAGCGCCTGCTATTCCGGCAAAATTAACGTCATCCAGCCGTCACACAAGCTTCATGTAAGCTCATTAACAGCATCGCCAGACACTGAAACCGAAGGAGAACAACAGTGATCTCTAACATTTCTCGACTTCTGTCGCTTTCTACTGCGATGATCGTGGCTTCGACCGCGATTGCCGCCGCAGAACCGAGCGCAGAACTTATCGCCGCCGCCAAGAAGGAAGGCACGTTGACCACCATCGCTCTTCCGCACAGCTGGTGCGGCTATGGCGATGTCATCGCCGGCTTCAAGGCGAAGTACGGTATCGAAGTCAACGAGTTGAATCCGGATGCCAGCTCGGGTGACGAAATCGAAGCCATCAAGGCCAACAAGGGCAACACCGGCCCGCAGGCCCCCGATGTCATCGACGTCGGCCTCTCCTTCGGCCCGTCCGCCAAGAAAGATGGCCTGATCCAGCCTTACAAGGTTTCTACCTGGGATTCGATCCCCGATAGCGCCAAGGATGCCGAAGGCTACTGGTACGGCGACTATTACGGCGTTCTCTCGTTCCTCGTGAACAAGGATCTGGTCAAGGAATCGCCGGCAGATTGGGCCGATCTCAAGAAGAGCGACTATGCGAACAGCGTAGCACTCGCAGGCGATCCGCGCAGCGCCAACCAGGCTGTTCAGGGCGTTTATGCGGCTGGTCTTTCCGCATCCGGCGGTGACGCTGCCAAGGCAGGCGAAGAGGGCCTGAAGTTCTTTGCCGAGCTGAACAAGACCGGCAACTTCGTGCCTGTCGTCGGCAAGGCTGCCCCCTTCGCACAAGGCTCCACGCCGATCATCATCGCCTGGGACTACAATGCGCTTTCCTGGGGTGAAAGCCTGAAGGGCAATCCTCCTTTCGAAGTCGTCGTTCCGAAGACGGGCGTCGTCGCCGGCGTCTACGTGCAGGCCATTTCGGCTTTCGCTCCGCACCCGAACGCCGCCAAGCTCTGGATGGAATATCTCTATTCCGACGAAGGTCAGCTCGGCTGGCTGAAGGGTTATTGCCACCCGATCCGCTTCAACGATCTTGCCAAAAACAACAAGATCCCGAAGGAACTGCTCGACAAGCTGCCGCCGGCAGAGGCCTATGAAAAGGCCGTCTTCCCGACGCTCGAAGAGCAGGCCGCCGGCAAGGAGACCATCACCAAGAACTGGGATAGCGTCGTCGGCGCCAACGTTCAGTAATATTCGATCCAGCCTCCCCGCTCACAAGGCGGGGAGGCTTTCTCTCTCCGACGCCCCAGGATGAGCTTTTCTATGAGTACCGTTTCAACGCCGATGGTGAGCAGCGCTCCCTTGATCAGCAAAGACCGCGTGATCGACTGGCTGGGCATTACACCCTTCATTATTTTTTCGCTGCTGTTCCTGATCATCCCCACGCTCTATCTCGTAGTGGGCGCATTCCTGACGCCGGACGGCAATTTTACGCTGAAGAATATCGGCGATCTCTTTACTCCATCGATCATGAGCGCTTACTGGATCAGTATCCGCGTCTCGGTGGCGTCGGCACTAGGCGGCGCGCTGATCGGTTTCTTCCTTGCCTGGGCTGTCGTGCTCGGCGGCCTGCCCGCCTCGGTGCGTTCTGCGCTTCTCACCTTCTCCGGCGTTGCCTCGAATTTTGCAGGCGTGCCGCTCGCTTTCGCGTTCCTCGCCACGCTTGGCCGCACGGGCCTCGTGACGGTTTTCCTGCGGGAATGGTTCGGCTTCAATCTCTACGGCACAGGCTTCAACCTGCTGTCCTTCTTCGGCCTTACGATCACTTACATGTATTTCCAGATCCCGCTGATGGTGCTGATCCTGACGCCGGCGCTTGATGGCATGAAGAAAGAATGGCGCGAAGCCTCTGAGATCCTCGGCGCTACCAATCGCCAATATTGGACGATGGTTGCCTTGCCCATCCTTTGGCCGAGCCTGCTCGGTACGACGCTGCTGCTCTTCGCCAACGCCTTCGGCGCTATCGCCACCGCCTTTGCGCTGACCGGCAGCTCGCTGAACATCGTACCGATCCTGCTCTACGCGCAGATCCGCGGCGACGTTTTGCACAATCCCAACCTCGGTTACGCCATCGCCCTCGGCATGATCGTCATCACAGGCGTGTCCAACATCCTTTACCTCATGCTGCGCATGCGCGCCGAGAGGTGGCAAAAATGAAAACGCAACGCTTGGGAGCCTGGATCGCCATCATTCTCGGCGCATCCTATTTCATCATCCCGCTGATCGGCACCGTCGAGTTTTCGCTGCGCATGCGCCGCGGTGAATACAGCCTGGATGCCTATACATCAGTCTTCTCGGACATTCAGTTCCGCGAAACCTTCGGCTACTCCATGCTGATGGCGCTTCTGACCATCGTCTTCGGCATGCTGCTCGTGGTGCCGACGGCCTATTGGGTGCGGCTGCGCCTGCCGCAGATGCGCCCGGTCGTCGAATTCATCACGCTGATGCCGCTCGTCATTCCGGCGATCGTCATCGTCTTCGGCTACCTCAGAATGTACAATTCCTCGTCGTATCTGCCGCTGACGGGTTCGACGACCGGCACCAACGCCCTGCTGGTCTTCTCCTATATCACGCTGTCGCTGCCCTATATGTACCGCGCCGTCGATACCGCCATGCGCGCCATCGATGTGCGAACGCTGACGGAGGCCGCCGAAAGTCTCGGTGCTCGCTGGACGACCATCATGTTCCGCTGCATCTTCCCGAACGTGATGAGCGGCGTACTCTCCGGCGCCTTCATCACGCTGGCGATCGTCATGGGCGAATTCACCTTCGCCGCTTTGCTCAACCGCCCGGCCTTCGGCCCCTACCTGCAGCTCGTCGGCGCCAACAAGGCCTATGAGCCTTCGGCGCTGGCCGTCATTGCTTTCTCGATCACCTGGCTCAGCATGGGCCTGCTCAACCTCGTTTCCCGCTTCGGCAAAGCCCGCCCGGCAAAGGCTTAAGGTAACCGGCTCATGTCTTTTCTCACACTGAACAACATCCAGAAGTCCTTCGGCCCGGTTCAGGTCGTCAAGAATTTCAACATGAACATCGAGAAGGGTGAGTTCATTTCCTTCCTCGGACCGTCGGGCTGCGGCAAGACGACTGTCCTGCGCATGATCGCCGGCTTCGAAACTCCGACCGGCGGCACGCTGATCATCAACGGCAAGGACCAGAGCGCGCTGAAACCGAACCAGCGCAATATCGGCATGGTGTTTCAGGCCTACGCCCTCTTTCCCAACATGTCCGTGCACGACAATGTCGCCTTCGGCCTCAAGGTCGCCGGCATGCCGAAACCCGAGATAGACGCCCGCGTCAAGGAAATGCTCGGTCTGATCAAGCTCGATCACCTCGCCGACCGCTACCCCTATCAGCTGTCGGGCGGCCAGCAGCAGCGCGTCGCGCTTGCCCGTGCGCTCGCCGTCAAGCCGCAGGTGCTGCTGCTCGACGAACCGCTCTCCGCTCTCGACGCCAAGATCCGCGTGTCGCTGCGCGAGGAAATCCGCCAGATCCAGCAGCAGCTCGGCATCACCACCGTCTTCGTCACCCACGACCAGGAAGAGGCTCTGTCGATCTCCGATCGCATCGTGGTGATGAATGCCGGCAAGGCCGATCAGATCGGTTCGCCCTTCGAGATCTACAACAAACCAGCCACGCGCTTCGTCGCCTCCTTCGTCGGCACGCTGAACCTGATCGAAGCCAAGGTCATCGATCCCGACACCAACCTCATCCAGATCGGCGATCAGAAGATCACACTGAAGCAGTCGGTCGCAGCCCACAAGGCCGGAGAAACCATCTCGCTGGCGCTGCGCCCGGAAGCAGGCTCTCTCTCCGACAACGCCAGAAGCGACACCGCTTTGACTGGTCAGGTCGTCTCCGCCCACTTCCTCGGCTCGGTCATCCGCACCCGCATGAATGTTGGCGGCAACGTCATCTCCTTCGACATGTTCAACAGCCCCGGCGTCACCCCGCCGCAGGCCGGAGAAACCGTGACGCTCCGTTTCATGGCAGCCGACCTGCTGATCATCCGCGATTGAACCGCTAGCGTGATCTTGCAGGAAGGCGCCGCCGTCGCGGCGCCATTTTCACGTCAGGCCGACCGACCTGTCAGAAAACGTGATGCAGCCATCACCACAAAGCACTTGAGCTTTCCGAGGTTCAGTGCCGGAACTTGTGCACAGCCGAACCAGCCCGGCAGCCCAGGCATCTACGCAATGGGGTATTTCAATGATTACCTGCCACCTACGCTATGTGATCGATCCGTACAAGCTCCCGGAATTCGAGGAATATGCTCGTCTCTGGATTCCGATCGTCAACAGGATGGGTGGTACCCATCATGGTTATTTTCTGCCGTCAGAGGGTGCCAACAACATTGCCGTTGCGTTGTTTTCCTTCCCAAGCTTTGCCGCTTACGAAGACTATCGCACGCGCATGGCCAGCGATCCGGAATGTGAGGCCGCTTTCGAACTCGACAAACGCAACCGCAGTATCATCAGCTATGAACGGAGCTTCATGCGGCCCGTGCTCGGTTGATTAAACCGCATACGACAGGAATGATAAGCCGCGCCAGGCCGGCTGGCGGGGCTCATCCCTCTGCCCATGCGTTCATCGGATCGCCTCGTCATCCACATCGAAGCGATGTACGTGCGCTTGGTCCGGCGTTGCATGGACGATCTCGTCCGGCTCGTATTGATGCTCGCCAAACAAACGCGCCGTCAGCAGACCGCACTGCTCGGATTCGAGATAGATGATCGTGTCGGCGCCGAGATGCTCGACATGCACGACCTTCGCGGCCCAGGTTCCCTGCTCGCGCGACAGCGTCATGTGTTCGGGACGCACGCCGATGGTCTTGGCACCGTGATCGCCGACTTTCTCTCCTGCGATGAAATTCATCTGCGGCGAGCCGATGAAGCCGGCGACGAAGACATTGGCCGGGCGGTTGTAGAGTTCCATCGGCGAACCGATCTGCTCGATAGTGCCGGCATTCAGCACCACGATCTTGTCGGCCAGCGTCATCGCCTCGACCTGGTCGTGGGTGACATAGATCATCGTCGCCTTCAGGCTGCGGTGCAGCCGGGCGATTTCGAGCCGGGTCTGGACACGCAGCGCCGCATCGAGGTTCGACAGCGGCTCGTCGAACAGGAAGAGTTCCGGTTCGCGCACGATCGCGCGGCCGATGGCGACGCGCTGACGCTGACCGCCGGAAAGCTCGGCCGGCCGCCTAGCGAGATAGGGCGCAAGCGACAACATGCCGGACGCCTTGCCGACGCGCTTGTCGATCTCGTTCTTGGGCATTCCCGCCTGCTTGAGGCCTAGCCCCATATTGTCCTTGACCGTCAGGTGCGGATAGAGCGCATAGGACTGGAACACCATCGCGATACCGCGCTTGGCCGGCGGCGTCAGCGTCTCGTCGCGGCCATTAATGACGACGGCGCCCGAGGTGACATCCTCCAGGCCTGCAATGCTGCGCAAGAGTGTCGATTTCCCGCAGCCGGACGGCCCCACGAAGATGACGAACTCGCCGTCCTCGACTTCAAGATCGATGCCTTTCAGCACCTCATGCGTACCATAGGTCTTGCGGATGGATTTAAGTTGAAGCGATCCCACTGTCTTTCCCTTACAATCTGACCGGCTGCCCGGTGCGCACGCTCTCATCGGCGGCAAGGCAGATGCGCAGCGACGCCACCGCATCCCCCATATGGCGGTCGAGGTTGAGATCCTCGCGGATCGCCCTCAGCATGAAGGCTTGTTCCAGGTCGCAAAGCGCCTGATGGCCGGGCTCGCCCGTCATCCTCATATCCTGGTCGGGCCGGATGAATTTGCCGTCGGGACCGGTTTCGGCGGTGTGCAGACGGATCACCGAGGTCTTGGTATGCGTGTCGATATCGTCGGACTTGGCGTTCGGATCCATGACGATCGACACCGCGCCCTTCGGCGACATCACATCCTTCACGAAAAAGGCGGTCTCCGAGATCATTGGCCCCCAGCCGGCCTCATACCAGCCGACCGAACCGTCCTCGAACAGCACCTGCAGGTGGCCGTAATTATACATGTCGGCGGCGATCTCGTCGGAGAGCCGCAGTCCCATGCCGCGCACCTCGACGGCTCTCGCATCGGTGATCTGGCACATGACGTCGACATAATGAACGCCGCAATCGACGATCGGCGAGGTCGTGCGCATCAACGACCTATGCGTCGCCCAGGTCGGGCCACTGGACTGCTGGTTGAGGTTCATGCGGAAGACGTAAGGCGGGCCAAGCTTGCGCGCCTCCTCGATCAGCTTCACCCAGGATGGGTGATGGCGAAGGATGTAACCGATCACCAGCTTTTTTCCGGCAGTCTTTGCTGCGGCCACGACCCGCTCAGCATCGGCGACAGTGGTCGCCAGCGGCTTCTCCACGAAGACATGGCAGCCGGCCTCCAAGGCGGCGACCGCGTAATCGGCATGGCTGTCGGAATAGGTGTTGATCGAACACAGGTCCGGCTTCAGCTCCGCAAGCGCCGTGGCGAAGTCCGGGTAAATAGTATAGCCCTGCAGTTCCGGCTCCAGCACCGGCGTCGAGCGATTGACGAGCCCGACGATCTCGAAGCCTGAATTGTTATGATAGGCGAGCGCATGGCTGCGGCCCATATTGCCGAGGCCGGCGACGAGGACGCGGATCAGTTTCTCCTGGCTCACTTGACCGCTCCCGAGGTGATGCCGCGGATCAGTTGCCGCGAGAAGATGACGTAGAGGATCAGAATCGGCAGGATCGCGAGGGACAGGGCCGCGAGCACCGCATTCCAATTGGTGACGAACTGGCCGATGAATATCTGCGAACCGAGCGTCACCGTTTTGGTAGCTTCGGCCGGCGCCAGGATCAACGGAAACCAGAGATCGTTCCAGATCGGGATCATCGTGAAGACGGCGACAGTCGCCATGGCCGGACGCACCAGCGGCAGCACCAGGCGAAAGAAAATCGCGTATTCGGAAAGCCCGTCGATACGCCCGGCATTCTTCAGATCGTCAGAAACCGTGCGCATGAATTCCGACAAGATGAAGATGGCGAGCGGTATGCCCTGCGCGGTGTAGACGAGGATCAGCGCCGTCAGCGTATTGACGAGGTCGGCCGCCACCATGCCCTGCAGGATCGCCACCGTGCCGAGACGGATCGGGATCATGATGCCGATCGCCATATAGAGCCCGAGCAGCATATTGCCGCGGAAGCGGTATTCCGACAGAGCGAAGGCCGCCATGGCGCCGAACAACAGCACGAGCAGGATCGAGACGATCGTCACGATGAAGCTGTTCTGGAAATAGGTTGCGAAATCGCCCTGCCCGAGCACCGTCTGATATCCGACGAGGCTGAAGGTCGACGGCGTCGGGATCATCAGCGGCTCGCGGAAGATTGAGGCGCGATCTTTGAACGAGTTGACGATGGTCAGGAACACAGGGAACAGCGCGACCAGCGTATAGGCGGAGAGCGCCAGATGCACGAGGCCGGTGCGGATTGGAGATGTGCGTGCCTTGGACATGCGCGCTCCTCAGAACTGGTAGCGACGCATGCGCCGCTGGATGACGAAGAGATAAAGCGAGACGCCGGCGAGGATGATGAGGAACATCACCGTGGCGATCGTGGCACCCATCGAGCGGTCGCCGAGCTGCAGCTGGAAACCGAAGAAGGTGCGGTAGAGCAGCGTGCCGAGAATGTCGGTCGACATATCGGGGCCGGCAAGCGCGCCCTGCACGGTGTAGATCAGATCGAAGGCGTTGAAATTGCCGACGAAGGTCAGGATCGAGATGATGCCGATCGCCGGCAGAATGAGCGGCAGCTTGATCTTCCAGAACTGCGCCCAGCCGGTGATGCCGTCGCATTCGGCCGCCTCGATCACCTCTTCGGGGATGCTGAGGAGCGCTGCATAGATCAGCATCATCGGAATGCCGATGTATTGCCAGTTGGAGATCAGCGACACTGCGATCAGCGCCGAACCGGGCTTGCCGAGCCAAGGCGCGAACAGGAACTTCAAGCCGATGAGATCGAGCATCCAGGGCGCGACACCCCATATCGGCGAAAGGATCAGCTTCCAGATGAAGCCGACGATGACGAAGGAAAGCAGCGTCGGCAGGAATATCGCCGTGCGGTAGAAGGCTACACCCCGCAATTTCGGCACGGAAAGCAGCGCGGCGAGCGCAATGCCGATCGGGTTCTGCACGCACATGTGGATGGCGAAGAAGATCACGTTGTTGACGAGGGCGTTCCAGAAATCATGCGCCCAGCGCGGATTGCCGAAAAGCACCTTGAAATTCGCAAGCCCGACGAAGGCCGGCTGCCCGTCTACCGTATTGTAGAGCGAAAGCCTGAGCGTTTCGATCAGCGGCAGCACCATGACGGCGGAATAGACGATCACCGCAGGCAGCATGAAGACGAAGATGTGCCAGCGCACCGGGCGCTTGATCGGGACGATATCGGCCGCGTTGTCGGTTCCGCTCATGGCTTTGCCTGTTCTTGTCGCCTGGCCGCAATCTTGCGGGCGCAGATGGAAAATGTTGCGCCTCACCCTAGCTCTCTGCCGCCTGGCAGGAGAGGGAACGCCCTGCTGGAATGCTATTACGGGCTGGGAGGTCGCTGCGAGTCTCCTTCTCCCCGCTCAAGCAGGGAGAAGGTGGCCGGCAGGCCGGATGAGGGGCTGCAAACGCCGCCCCTGATCACATCACTTGGCGGGCTTGTACCAGCTGTCGAGGCCCTTCTGCAGCTTTTCGGCAGCGACCTGCGGCGTATCCGTGCCGTTGATCACGTTAGCCGATTCCACCCAGGTCTCGTTTTCGAGGTTCGGCGTGCCGCGCGACAGGATCTGGTAGGTCGAACGCACGGTCGACTTATAAGGGCCGCGCCAGGAGACGAACTCCTGAGCGAGCGGATCGGACATCTTCACCGGGTTAGAGTTCAGGCTGAAGAAGCCCGGCAGCGCGTTGGCATAAATATCGGCGAATTCGGGCGAAGCCACCCAGCTCAGAAATTTCTTGGCTTCCTCGGGATGCGTGCTCTTCGCGTTCAAAGCGACGCCGATGTCAGGATGGTCGGAGATGTACCCCTGATCGCCGGCTTTCGGAATCGGCGGCGGGAAGGCGCCCATCTTGAACTGCGCCTGCGTGTTGAAGAGCGCGATCTCCCAGGAGCCGGCCGGATAGATCGCGGCGCGGCCGAGCGTGAAGAGGTTCTGGCTGTCCGAATAGGTCTGGGCTTCGAAACCGTCGCCGAGATAGGGTTTCCACTTGGCAAGCTCTTCAAAGGGCTTGACCCATTCGGGATCGGTCAGCTTCTGCTTGCCTGATATCAGGGCTTCGCGGCCTTCTTCACCCTTCCAGTAATTCGGCCCGATATTCTGGTAGCCCATGGTTGCGGCTTCCCAGAGATCCTTGGTGCCCATGGCGAGCGGGATATAGGTGCCATCAGCCTTGATCTTGTCGAGCGCCGCATAGAATTCGTCCTGCGTCTTCGGCACGGAGATGCCGAGCTTGTCGAAGGCATCCTTGTTGTAGATGAAACCATGAATGACCGAGGCCATCGGCACGCAGAAGGTCGACTTTCCGTCGTCGGTCGTCCAGGCGGCCTTCGCGACCGGCGAGAAATTTTCCATGCCCGGCAGGCTGGTGATGTCGACGAGCTGCTTCTTGTTGAAGAGTTCGAGCGAGGCGTCGAACGGACGGCAAGTGATGATGTCGCCTGCGGAGCCCGCGTCGAGCTTGGCGTTCAGCGAAGCGTTGTATTCGGTGGGCGCGGTCGGCGAGAAGACGATCTTGATGCCCGGGTTCTTGGCTTCGAACGCCGGGATGATCTTCTCCTGCCAGATCTGCAGGTCGTCGTTACGCCAGCTTTCGATCGTCAGCGTGACGTCGGCGGCATGGACGAGACCTGCCGAGCTCAGCAGGCTTGAGGCAAGCAGCAGACTTTTCAGAGCAGTGTTTTTCATTTCCCTCTCCTGTTTTTAGCACCGGAAGGCGCCGTTTTGATCTGAAACAAGCAATTGGCGCGTCTGAGGAAACACCCAATGCCCCTTGGAGGGCCGCCAGCGACTGCCGGCCCCGAAAGCTCGACGGACCGAAAGCGGGATCGCCTGCGGTCTGACTGCGCCCCTGGCGTGCTGGCCGGGCGCGGCGAATGAAGTGGGAAAGCCGATAGACCCCTGAATTCGCCATCGGCTTGGCAAGCCGACACGCCATTCCTTGATCATCCTCGAAGCGGCCCGGCTTAGCTTTACTGCCGGTTTTCGCGGGCTTCGAACTGCTGTTCCCTTTTACCGAATTAAGTCCAAAAAAATACCAATTGTCTAGCCGAATTTTAACCTTTTGGCTTTCAAAAACTCATTTAAAAATTTTATTCAACAAAATCAGCAGATTAAAAAGATCGATTTATGTCGTCATTCCTACTTGGTAAATGGTATTTTTTTGGTATTGTAAGAAAAACCAAGGGGAACGGCGTATCGGAGGCCCGATGACGGAGCTTGCAATCGGCATAGACGGCGGCGGAACGAGCTGCCGGGCAGCAGTCGCGGATAAAGACGGCAACATTCTCGGCCGCGGCAAGGCAGGTCCTGCCAACATCCTGTCCGACCTGGAGAACGCTCTTGTCAACATCGTCGAATCCGCCCGGCAAGCGCTCAGCGACGCCGGTCTTGACGCCGAAGTGGTGACCTCCGTCGTATCGGTCGTCGGCGTCGCGGGCGCCAATGTCATGGACTACGGCCAACGAATCGAAAGAGCCCTGCCCTTTGCCGAAGGCCGTGTCGTCACCGATGCCCTGATCTCCCTGCAGGGCGCGCTCGGCGATGCCGACGGCATCGTTGGCGCCTTCGGCACCGGCTCGGTTTATAATGCGCGTAGGGGCGGCAGTATGAACGGCATCGGCGGCTGGGGCTTCATCGTCGGCGACCAGGCAAGCGGCGCCCGCCTGGGCCGCGACCTCATGGAACGGTCGCTGCTCGCCCATGACAGAGTGCGCCCGGCATCGCCGGTCACAGAAGCGGTCATGGCCGAATACGGGGACGATCCGGAGCGGATCGTCAACTTCGCCCATACGGCACGGCCGACGGATTTCGCCCGTTACGCGCCTATGGTCTTCAGACATGCTGCCGAGGGCGATGCCGTTGCGGTCGACATCGTCAGGAATGCCGCAACGGCGATCGGCGAAAGCCTCGATGCTCTCCTCTGGCCGGAATGCCCGTCCATCTGCCTGCTCGGCGGCCTTGCGGAAGCTTATGAGCCCTGGCTTTCGGAACGCTACAAGCCGCTGCTCGCCAAGCCGAAGAACGATGCGTTGCAGGGCGCGGTGGAACTTGCTGTCAAGCTCCTGAATGATCAGCAGAGCGGTGCGGCATGACCGACGACCTCGCCACCCTCCTGTCCCTGCAGCGCCTGCAGGCGGCCGGCACGGGCCCCCTCTATGTGAAGCTGCGCCGCACACTCGAAGAAGCCGTGCGCACCGGCACGCTCGGCCACGGCGATGCGCTGCCGCCAGAGCGCGACATCGCCGAATTTGCCGCCGTCAGCCGCGTCACCGTCCGCAAGGCGATCGACGAGCTCGTCGCCGACGGTCTGCTGGTGCGTCGCCACGGCTCCGGCACCTTTGTCGCCAAGCCGGTCTCCAAAGTCGAGCAGCGGCTGTCGCAGCTCACCTCCTTCACCGAGGATATGGCGCGCCGAGGCATGTCCTCCCGCTCCGAATGGCTGCACAAGGGCATTCACACCCCCTCACCCGACGAAATGATGATCCTCGGCCTCGCCGCCGACGTAAAGGTTTCGCGCCTCTCGCGCCTGCGTATCGCCGACGACCAGCCACTAGCGATCGAGAACGCCAGCGTCTCCGGCGAATTCCTGCCGGATCCCTCCATCGTCACCACTTCGCTCTACGCCGAACTCGAACGCCGCCAGGTTCGTCCGGTGCGCGCCGTTCAGCGTATCTCCGCAACCAATATGAAAGAAGCCGACGCCCAGCTTCTCGGCGTCCCCTTGGGCGCGGCCGGCCTGTCGATCGAGCGTATCTCCTATCTCGGCTCCGGCCGCGCCGTGGAATTCACCCGCTCGCTCTATCGCGGTGACGCTTATGATTTTGTCGCGGAACTGACGATCGGGGCGGCGTAGGCCCAGCGCATAAAATATAGCAATATCAAAAGCATGAAGCCGGAGAGTGAATCTCTTTGCGGCTTCAATGTCTCTTGATTCGTTGCATTAAGGACGACAGCGACCCTAGGCGGCGTCCTCAATCTCCTCGTCCGCCTTTCGCGGCACGTAATTCAGCACCGGCCCGAGCCAGCGCTCGACCTCGGAAACCTCCATGCCCTTGCGCTTGGCATAGTCATCCACCTGATCGCGCTCCACCTTGGCCACGCCGAAATAATAGGAGTCGGGGTGGCCGATATAGAGGCCGGAAACGGATGAGCCGGGCCACATCGCATAGCTTTCCGTCAGCTTCACGCCCGCTGTGTGTTCCGCATCGAGCAGCTTGAACAGCGTCTTCTTCTCGGTGTGGTCAGGCTGAGCCGGGTAGCCGGGCGCCGGGCGGATGCCGGCATAGGCTTCGCCGATCAGATCTTCGTTGCTGAGCTGCTCATCCCTCGCATAGCCCCAATATTCACGTCGCACCTGCTCATGCATGCGTTCGGCGAACGCTTCGGCGAAGCGGTCGGCCAGCGCCTTGACGAGGATCGAGGAATAGTCGTCGTTCGACCGTTCGAAACGTTCGGCGATGGCGATTTCCTCGATGCCGGCCGTCACCACGAAGCCGCCGACATAGTCCTGCACGCCGCTTGTGACAGGTGCGACAAAGTCGGACAGCGCCACGTTCGCCCGCCCGTCCCGCTTCGACAGCTGCTGGCGAAGCGTGTAGAAAGTGGCAAGTTCCTTGCTGCGGCTTTCGTCCGTAAACAGGCGGATATCGTCGCCGACGGCGCCCGCCGGCCAGAAGCCGATAACGGCGCGCGGGCGGAACCACTTCTCGTCGATGATCTTCTTGAGCATCGCCTGGGCATCGGCCCAGAGCGCACGCGCCGCCTCGCCCTGCTTCTCGTCTTCGAGAATGGCGGGGAAACGGCCCCGCAGTTCCCAGGTCTGGAAGAACGGCGTCCAGTCGATGTATCTGGCAAGCTCCGCCAGATCGTAATCCTCGAACACCCGCGTGCCGAAGAACTCAGGCTTCGTCGGCTTGTAGGCCGGCCAGTCGATCTTGTGCGCATTCTCGCGTGCGCGCGACAACGGCAGGCGCACCTTCTCCGCCTCGCTGCGGGCATGCGCGGCCGCCACCTTGGCATATTCGGCTCTTATATCGTCGACATAGGACTGCCGCGTCTCCGGCGAGAGCAGCGCCGACACGACGCCGACGGCGCGGCTCGCATCGGTGACGTAGATGGCCTGCCCCTTGTTGTAGCCGGGATGGATCTTCACGGCCGTATGCACGCGGCTGGTGGTGGCGCCGCCGATCAGGAGCGGGATTTCGAAGCCCTGCCGCTCCATCTCGGCCGCGACATGCACCATCTCGTCGAGCGACGGCGTGATCAGGCCGGAGAGACCGATGATGTCGACCTTCTCGGCGATCGCCGTTTCAAGGATCTTCGTCGCCGGCACCATGACGCCGAGGTCGACGATCTCGTAATTGTTGCAGGCAAGCACGACGCCGACGATGTTCTTGCCGATATCGTGCACGTCGCCCTTGACGGTCGCCATCAGGATCTTGCCTGCGGACTGCCGGTCATCGCCGCCATTGAGGCGCTTTTCCTCTTCCATATAGGGCAGCAGGACGGCAACGGCCTGCTTCATGACGCGAGCGGATTTCACCACCTGCGGCAGGAACATCTTGCCCGAGCCGAACAGGTCGCCGACGACGTTCATGCCGGCCATCAGCGGCCCTTCGATCACGTGCAGCGGCCGGGCGGCCTGCTGGCGCGCCTCCTCGGTATCGGCTTCGATATATTCGGTGATGCCGTTAACCAGCGCGTGCTCGAGGCGCTTCTCGACGCTCCATTCGCGCCAGGAGAGATCCTGAACGCGGCCCTCCCTGGCGCCGGCGCTGCGGAAACGCTCGGCCACTTCGAGCAGCCGCTCGGTCGCGTCTGGACGGCGATTCAGCACCACGTCCTCGCAGGCCTCGCGAAGCTCGGGATCGATATTGTCGTAGACGGCGAGCTGGCCGGCATTGACGATGCCCATGTCCATGCCCGCCTGGATAGCGTGGTAGAGGAACACGGCATGCATCGCCTCGCGCACCGGCTCATTGCCGCGGAACGAGAAGGACAGGTTGGAGACGCCGCCGGAGATATGCACGAGCGGCATGCGCTCACGGATCGTCCGCGTCGCCTCGATGAAGTCGACGCCGTAATTATTGTGCTCTTCGATGCCGGTCGCGACCGCGAAGATGTTCGGGTCGAAGATGATGTCCTCGGGCGGGAAACCGATCTTTTCGGTCAACAGCTTGTAGGCGCGCGTGCAGATCTCGACCTTGCGGTCGTAATTATCCGCCTGCCCCGTCTCGTCGAAGGCCATGACGACGACGGCGGCGCCATAATTGCGCAGGAGCCGCGCCTGGGCGAGGAAATTCTCCTCGCCTTCCTTGAGCGAGATCGAGTTGACGATCGGCTTGCCCTGCACGCGCTTCAGGCCGGACTCGATGATCGAGAACTTCGACGAATCGATCATCACGGGCACGCGGGCGATGTCGGGCTCGGCGGCGATCAGGTTGAGAAATTCGACCATCGCCTTTTCGGAATCGATCAGACCCTCGTCCATGTTGATGTCGATCACCTGCGCGCCATTCTCGACCTGATCGCGGGCGACATCGAGTGCCGCCGTGTAGTCGGCGTTGGTGATCAGCTTGCGGAACTTCGCCGACCCGGTGACATTGGTGCGCTCGCCGACATTGACGAAGGGAATGTCCTTGGTGAGTTCGAAGGGTTCGAGGCCGGACAGCGACATGAAGGGGCGATGCTCGGGGATCGGCCGCGGCTTGTATTTCGCCACGGTCTCGGCGATCGCCCGGATATGCTCCGGCGTCGAGCCGCAGCAGCCGCCGACGATGTTGACCAAGCCTTCGCGGGCGAAGCTGTCGATCTGCGCGGCCATCAGTTCCGGTGTTTCGTCGTATTGGCCGAACTCGTTCGGCAGGCCGGCATTCGGATAGGCGCAGATGAAGGTATCGGCGACGCCCGAAAGCTCCTGCAGGTGCGGGCGCATCGCATTGGCGCCGAGCGCGCAGTTGAGGCCGATCGTGAAGGGGTTGGCGTGGCGCACCGAATTCCAGAAGGCCGAGGGCGTCTGGCCGGAGAGCGTGCGGCCGGAAAGGTCGGTGATCGTGCCGGAGATCATCACCGGCAGGCGCACACCCTTGGCAGCGAAGCGCTCCTCGCAGGCAAAGATCGCCGCCTTGGCGTTCAGCGTGTCAAAGATCGTCTCGATGAGGATGATGTCGGCGCCGCCGTCGATCAGCCCGTCGATCTGCTCGCCGTAGGCTTCCCTGAGATCGTCGAAGGTGACGGCGCGGAAACCGGGATTGTTGACGTCGGGCGAGATCGAGGCGGTGCGGTTGGTCGGCCCGATGGCGCCGGCGACGAAGCGGCGGCGGCCGTCCTCGCGTTCGGCGCGGATCGCCGCCCGCCGCACGATCTCCGCACCTTCCTTGTTCAGCGCATAGACCTCGCCTTCCATCTGGTAATCGGCCTGAGCGATGCGGGTCGAGGAGAAGGTGTTGGTCTCGAGGATATCGGCGCCGGCCTTGGCGTATTTGTAATGGATCTCCTCGAGCGCGTCCGGCTGGGTCAGGATCAGAAGGTCGTTATTGCCTTTCTGGTGGCAGGCGCACCCGATGAAGCGGGTTCCCCGGAACTGGTCTTCGTCATAGCCGAGGCCCTGGATCTGCGTGCCCATGGCGCCGTCGAGAATGAGGATGCGCTCGCTCGCGGCTTTTTTCAAAGCGGCGAAAACTTCACTGCCGTCACGCTTGCCCGTTTCCGGACCAAAGAGATTGTCAAACACGGGAGGGCTCCTTGACGTCGTAAGACCAGACTTCCAGATCACATAAAGATATCTTTATGTCAATATATGGCTATCGATTTCGTGCTTTGCAAAGCTTCGCCGATGACAGGCTCGCTGGAGCTCTATATAGGCCTTTGCGACGCTTGTGCACAAAATCGGAGGAGTATCATGGCACCCGCAACCGGCAATGCCGCGCTCGGAAACTGGGCAAGCCGCGCCTATCATCGCGGCTGGCTGCTGAACCAGGCAAACGGCCTCTTCGATTTCTTCCAGCACAATTCGATCAATCCCAGAGGCGGTTTCTACGATCTCGACGACACCGGCCGGCCGCTCGACGCCGATGGCCAAGTGCGCGGCATCCATATCGCGGCTCGCGCGGTCCATTGCTTCTCGATCGGTGCCCTGCTCGGCCGTCCCGGCGCCTTCGACGTCGTCGACCACGGCATGAACTATCTCTGGAACCACCATCGCGACCGCAAGAACGGCGGCTATTTCTGGTCGCTCGACAATAACGGCCCGGTCGATTCCAACAAGCAGGGCTATGGCCACGCTTTCGTCCTGCTCGCCGCCTCTTCGGCAAAGACGATCGGCCATCCGCTTGCCGACGGCATGCTGGCCGATATCACCGAAATCCTGAACACCAGGTTCTGGGAACCGCGTCACGGCGCGATCGCCGAGGAATTCACCGCTGACTGGCAGCCGCTCGACGGCGGCGCCTATCGCGGCCAGAATTCCAACATGCACCTGACAGAGGCGCTAATGGCGGCCTTCGAAGCCACCGGCGACAGGGATTACCTCACCAAGGCCGAAAGCATCGCCGATCTCGTCATCCGCCGTGCGGCCGGTTCGGTCGACTGGCGCGTCGCCGAGCACTTCGATGCAGAATGGAACCTCGATAAGGATTACTACCATCCGAATGAAATGTTCCGTCCGGCCGGCACGACACCCGGCCACTGGCTGGAATGGGCCCGCCTCATCCTGCAGCTCTGGGCGCTCGGCGGCAAGCGAATCGAATGGATGCCGGATGCGGCCAAGGCGCTTTTCGCCCAGTCGATGGCGCTCGGTTGGGACAATGACAAGGGCGGCTTCTTCTATACGCTCGATTGGGACGACAAGCCGGCCAAGCGCAACAAGCTGTGGTGGCCGGCCTGCGAGGGTGCGGCTGCCGCGCATTTCCTCAACGAGCATCTGCCGAGCGATTTCCACGAGGAAAGCTACCGCAAGATCTGGAACGTGATCGAACGCGCCTTCATCGACCATCGGAATGGCGGCTGGCATGAGGAACTGACGGAAGACCTCGTTCCCTCGCACTCGCTCTTCCCTGGCAAGGGCGACATTTATCATGCATTGCAGGCGTGTCTAATTCCACTCTTCCCGGCAACGGGCAGCCTGACGAAAGGCATCGCCGAGGCCGGCGGCAGGCTCTGACGGCTGTTTCAGGGGCCGGCAGATGCGGCCGCGTCACAGCGCAGAGAGACGCAGCGTATCGAGATCCTTCGCCAGCATCAGCGCGAGCGCCTCGACGACGAGATTGTGATCGTCGCGCTGCGGCAGGCCGGAGACGGTGACCGCGCCGATGCAGCCCGTGCCTTTGACGTTGATCGGAAAACTGCCGCCATGCGGCGCGTAATCGGCGCCGTCGAGGCCATTGTCCTCGACCGTCTTGCCGTCCCTCCTGAGTTTCAGCCCGGAAGCATAGCTGCTGCGGAAATAACGGAGCACCATGTTGCGCTTGCGCCTGACCCAATTGACGTTGTCGGGCGTGACGCCGGGAAGCGCGGCATAAAAGACCGGCATCGAATGCAGGGTTACGTCGATCGCAATGCCAAGGCCGCGCTCCGTGCCGAGTTCCTGCAGGAGCTTGCCGAGCTGCCATGCCGTGGTGAGATCGAAGGCGTCGAAGCTCAGCGCCTGTTCCTGCTCTGCGATCCGGCTGAGATCGTCTTCGATTGTCATGGATAGGCCTCCTCTGCCGCGTGATCCGCTGCAGACCATTCTCGCCGGATGCGGAAAAGTAAAGCAAAAACTTAGCGCTACCGCCGATCTCAGAGCTTCGGCGTCAGCATCTCGAAGCGGTCGCGGATGGTAGCGCAGATATCGCCGCCGAGCCTCGCAATGGCATCGACCGCCGCCGGATCGACATGCAGCCTCTCGGTATCGACGACGCCCTCGCGGTAATGCGCGTAGACGATCTCGCCCATGACGATCTGCCGTGAGCGGCCGAGCTCCAGCGTCACATGCCGCCTGCATTCGAAGGCGGCCGGCGCCTCGGCGATGAAGGGCGACGCCACCTTCGCGCCCGGGACCGCTGTCAGGCCCGCCTCCTTCAGTTCGTCGACGCCGCGCGGATATTTAGCGCCGCAGACATGCATTGCCTCGGCGATCGCCAGGGAGACGATGTTGACCGTGAAGACCTCGGTCATGCGGATATTGTGGCCGGTATCCTTAAACGACATGTCGGCATTGTTCTCGACGCCGATCGCCAGGATCGGCGGATCGGCCGACAGGCAATTGAAGAAGCTGAAGGGCGCCGCATTGATCCGGCCGTGTTCGTCGACCGTCGTCACCAGCGCGATCGGCCGCGGGATGATCGTGCCGATCATCAGCTTGTAGCGTTCGCGCTCCGAAAGCTGCTTGAAATCGAAGGAAACGGCCATGGTTCAGCCGATCCTCGACACCGGCGAAAAACCGCTCATCGCGCCGGTGAAGGGTTTTGGCAGCGGCGAGGCATAGGAGCCGCGCTTGCTGGTGGAAAGCCCAAGCGACACCAGCGCCTCGGCCTGCTTGACGGCCGCCGCCACACCGTCAATGACGGGCACGCCGTAGATATCGTGCAGTTGGCGCGCAAGATCGGTCATGCCGGCGCAGCCGAGCACAATCGCCTCGGCGCCGTCTTCGGCAAGCGCCCGCTCGACCTCGGCCCTGAGCTTGCCGATTGCGCCCGAGGCCGCATCCTCCAGCTCCAGCACCGGAATGTCGGAGGCGCGCACCTTCGCGCGCTCGCCCATACCGTAGCGGCGCACGAGATTGTCGATCAGCACCCGCGACCGCTCCAGCGTCGTCACCACGGTGAAACGCTGCGCGAGGAAGCCCGCTGTCGCGATTGCCGATTCACAAAGCCCGAGGATCGGCACATCGGCGAAGCTTCGCGCCGCCTCGAGGCCGGTATCGTCGAAACAGGCGATGACAGCCGCGTCATAACCCGCCGCCTGCCGCTGATTGAGTTCGAAAAGCAGGCCGGGGATCGCCAAGGCCCCGTCGTAATGTCCCTCGATGGAGACGGGCCCCATGCTTGAGGTAGCGGCGACAATCTCCGTGCCGGATGCAGCCACCGCGCGCGCGGCGGCGGCAGCCTTCTCGGTCATGGAGGCCGTCGTATTCGGATTAACGATGAGGATGCGCATGTCAGTCTATCTTTGCCTGCCGTCGCCCCAGCATCATCATGATGCCGAGCGCGATAAGAATGATGGTGAAGGAAAATAGCGTCGTCACCGTGCCGAGCGCGTAGAGCACCGGCGTCGTGACATTGGTCGTCATGCCGTAGATTTCCAGCGGCAACGTATTGTAGGTGCCCGAAGTCATTAGCGTGCGGGCGAATTCGTCATAGGAAAGCGTGAAGCCGAACAGACCGACGCCGATCAGGCTCGGCGCAATCATCGGCAGCACCACATGGCGGAACGTCTGCCAGGACGTGGCCCCAAGGTCGCGCGCCGCCTCTTCATACGCCGGGGAGAAGCGGTTGAAGACGGCAAACATAATCAGCACGCCGAAGGGCAGCGTCCAGGTCAGATGGGCGCCGAAGGCCGAGGAATACCAGGCGGGCTTCAGCCCGCCCTCCTGGAAGACGACGCCGATGCCGAGCGAGATGATGATCGAGGGCACGACGAGGCTGGCGACCGTGGCGTAAAACAAGGCGGTTGAGCCGCGGAACCGGCGGCGGAAGGAAAGGCCGGCAAGCAGCGATACGACGACGGTCACCACCATCACCATCAGCCCGAGGGTGAAGGAGCGCCTGAATGAGGCGCCGAAATCACCGACCGCCTGCTTCTCGAACAGGTTGAAGAACCAGTGGGTGGAAACGCCGTTCATCGGGAAGGTCAGGCCGCCGTCCGGCCCCTGGAAAGAGAGGATCAGGATCGCCGAGAGGGGGCCGTAGAGGAAGAGCACGAAGACGGCGAAGAAGATCGCCAGCAGGTAGAATTGGAGGCCGCGCTTTTCGTGGTTCATCTCAAAGCTCCTTGCGGATATCGACGACACGCAGTATGGCGGCGACCATCAGCAGCACGACGGCAAGCAGCACCACGGCATTGGCGGCGGCGGCCGGATATTGCAACAACGACATCTGGTTCTTCATCATCAGCGCCACCGAGGCGCTCTGGCCGCCGGACATCACCTGCACGGTTGAAAAGTCGGCCATCACGAGCGTGACGACGAAGATCGTGCCGATTGCCATGCCGGGCTTGGCAAGCGGAATGACCACGTTCCAGAGCACCTGCCAGCCGGATGCGCCGGCATCGCGGGCCGCCTCGAACAGCGACCGGTCGATGCGCATCAGCGTATTGAAGATCGGCGTCACCATGAACAGCGTGTACAGGTGCACCATGGCGAGCACGACGGCGAAATCGGAATAGAGCAGCCACTCGATCGGCTGCGGAATAACGCCCATCTCGATCAGCGCCGAATTGACCAGGCCGTTGCGTCCGAGCACCGGGATCCAGGAGATCATTCGAATGATGTTCGACGTCATGAAGGGCACGGTGCAAATGAGGAAGAGGATCATCTGCGTCGAGGTCCTGCGGATGTGGAAGGCCAGGAAATAGGCGACCCAGAATCCGATGACGAGCGTCAGCGCCCAGACGATGGCGGTGAATTTCAGCGTGTTGAGATAGGTCTTCCATGTCACCCATGAACCGAGCGTATCGGTGTAGTTCATGGTGAGGAAATCGGGATAGAGACCGGCGAAATCGTAATCCCAGAAACTGACGACAGCGATCATGGCGATCGGCAGCAGGAAGAAGAAGCCGAGGATGGCGATCAGCGGCGTCGCCTGGAGATAGGAGATGGCTGAGGGGGAGAGGCGCAAGACGCGGCCACGCCTAGGCTGCGAAGCCTGATCCGTCTGCTCTGAAACGATCGTCGCCATCATCTATTCTCCGTTATCTCGTTGACCGGGATAGTGACGGAGGGCGCGTACCGCCCCCCCTCTTCCGCCTGCCGGCACCCTTGCCTGGGCCGAGCCGCCGGTCTCGACCAGTCCCTTCGGACCCCGCTGGGAAGAAGAGATTCGCGGCAGCGCCTCGACCACCGCGAACCTTGCTCTTTGTTATCTGCCCAGCGGCAAGCTCTCCCTTCTCCCCAGCGGGGGTCGGAAGGACGGACGAGACCCGCGACTCGCCCCGGTAGATGCCCAAAGGGCAGATGAGGGGGCGGAGCGAGGCGACGTCTTGAGCATCAGCGAAAGACAGCTCGCACCGCCTCCGAACTCCGTCCCCCTTGTGGGAGGGTTGGGGAGGGAAAAGCGGCAGACGCCGGCCTGCGTTACGCCGCGATGAACTCGTTCCAGCGGCGGACCATGTAGCGGTCCTCGTCCATGACCGAGTTCCAGCAGGCGACGGCGCCCATGCGGGCTTCGAAGGAGCCGCCGTCGCGCACCGCACCGGCTTTCTCCATGACCTTGCCTTCCGGAGAGAGGATATCGCCCTGTGCCGGCTTGCCTTCGATCCAGTAACCCCATTCGTCTGCCGTCATGAAGTTCTTGGCGGTTTCCATGCAGGCGGAATAGTAGCCCTGGCGGTTGAGGTAGCCGCCGACCCAGCCAGACGTGTACCAGTTGATATATTCGTAGGCCGCGTCGAGCTGCGCGCCCTTGAGATGCGCGGCAAGGCCGAGGCCGCCACCCCATGCGCGATAGCCTTCCTTGAGCGGCTGATATTTGCAGGCGATGCCCTTGGAGCGGACGGCCGCGACAGCTGGCGACCACATCGACTGGATGACGACCTCGCCCGAAGCCATCAGATTGACCGACTCGTCGAAGCTCTTCCAGAAGGCGCGGAACTGGCCGTCGCCCTTGGCCTTGATGAGGAATTCGATCGTCTTGTCGATCTCTTCCTTGGTCATGTTGCCCTTGTCGGCATATTTGATGTTGCCCATGGCTTCCATGATCATGGCCGCGTCCATGATGCCGATCGACGGGATATTGAGGATCGAAGTCTTGCCCTTGAACTTCGGATCCATGATGTCGGCCCAGCTGGTAATGTCGCGGCCGACGAGATCGGGTCGAATGCCGAGCGTGTCGGCATTGTAGATGGTGGGAACCATTGTCATCCACTGCGTCGGCTCCTTGGCGAACTTCTTGGCGTCCTGCGCCTCGACGAAGCCGACAGTATGCGGCGCCGTGCCCTGAGCGATGACGCTGTCCGGCTTCATCTTGCCGTTGATGAAGAGCGGCACGATCTTGTCGTAATATTTGAGCTTCTTAACGTCCAT
This sequence comes from Rhizobium sp. MHM7A, assembly GCF_005862215.1. Classification (NCBI taxonomy): domain Bacteria; kingdom Pseudomonadati; phylum Pseudomonadota; class Alphaproteobacteria; order Hyphomicrobiales; family Rhizobiaceae; genus Rhizobium; species Rhizobium sp. MHM7A. The sequence goes on along the minus strand of NZ_VCHT01000002.1, from coordinate 368,270 downwards.
CGGCTGCAGCACGCCAGTTGGATACACCTTCTTGGCGATCCAGTATTCGATATCGGCGATGTCGTAGCTGTCGGGCTGGGTGACGGCGCGCTGGGCGGCGGCGTCGGAATCGGTCGCCGTCATTTCCAGAGTGATGCCGAGGTCGGCCTTGCACTTCTCGGCAATGGCGTTGATGTTCGAAACACCGGTGCCGAACTGACGAAGCGTGATGTTCGTCTGCGCCCAGATCGTGGGAAAGCCGGTGATGGCGCCGGAGCCGGCGATGGCGCCGACGGCGGCAGCACCCGTCTTCAAGAGCGTGCGGCGGGAAAGACCCTTCGCAGCCTTGGTCGATGTCGTTTCAGTCGTCATGTGAGTTCCCCTTTTCTTGATGTGGAAGTTCATGGTTCTTGATTGATCATGCGGAGGCGCGGCCAAGAAGCACGGCATCCTCGAGCGCCCAGCTGAGCGAGACGGCGTCGCCGATCGACACCGGCCGGGCGAAATAGTCTTCGTCGTCTGAAATGACGGTGAAGTCGTCGCTGCCGGCGCCGAGAACGGTGATCTTCACCGAGGAGCCGCGATATTCAATGTTGGAGACGATGCCGTTGAAGCCGAGCGTCCACTCGGTTGCCACCTGCAGACGCACGCGGTCGGTGCGGACGCCGATGTCGACCGGCTCGCCGACTTCCCTGCCCGTCCCGCGCACCGAAAAGCTCTGCCCCTCCGGCACGGTCATGATGAGCACGCCGTCCGCGCTCGACGTCACCCTGCCTGTGAGCACATTGTGATCGCCCATGAACCGCGCGACGAAGGCGGTTGCCGGCTTCTCGAAAACCTCGCGCGGCGCCGCCGCCTGCTCGATCCGGCCATCGTTCATGATAACCATCACGTCGGCGAGCGCCATCGCCTCTTCCTGGCTGTGGGTGACGTGGACGAAGGTGATGCCGAGCGATTTCTGCAGCTTCTTGAGTTCGGCGCGCATGCGAATCTTCAGGAAGGGGTCGAGCGCGGACAGCGGCTCGTCGAGCAGCAGCGCCTCCGGATCGGTGATCAGCGCGCGGGCGAGCGCCACGCGCTGCTGCTGCCCGCCGGAAAGCTGGGCCGGACGCCTGTTGGCATACGGCTCCATCTGCATCAGCTTCAGCATCTCGAGCGCCTTGGCGCGGCGCTCCACCTTATCGACGCCCTTCATTTTCAGGCTGAAGGCGACATTGTCGACCAGGTCGAGATGCGGGAAGAGCGCATAGGACTGGAACATCATCGCCGTGCCGCGCCTGGCTGGCGGAAGATCGGTGACGACCGTTTTGCCGAGCCTGATGTCTCCTGAAGAAATGCTCTCGTGGCCAGCGATCATGCGCAGCGTCGATGTCTTGCCGCAGCCCGACGGGCCGAGGAAACAGCAATAGGAACCGGCCGGAATCTTCAGGCTGATCCCGTGCACGGCGGTGGTCGTTCCGTAGACCTTCGAAACGGATACTATATCGATCTCTGCCGCTTTCGACATCATGCCTTCCCCTGTTCGGGAAAGATGATGCATCTGCCGTGCCAATCGCCGCAGGAATAGGCTATACCATTGGCAAAGCACGGTTTTCTCGCCAGAACCCGTGCAGGCCATTTTTGTAGGCAAAACATCGTCTGCACATCATTTAGGCTATCGTCTGCAATTTGCGCAAAAAATCGTATACAATTCGACCGTGATTTCGATCACAAATTCCGTTTAACTTTTGCCGCGAAGCCGGGTATGGTTTGCTCGCCATCAGGGAATAGTTTTCATGAAATCCGCCGCAAAGGCCATGCAGGCCGAAGAAGTCGCCGAAACCGGCGCGCATCAGATCCGCGATGCCATTCGCGAGGCAATTGTCGAGCGCAGGCTTTCCCCAGGCACCAAGCTCTCCGAAAATGATGTCGGCAATCTTTTCAACGTCAGCCGGACGCTTGCCCGCGCGGCACTGCAGGCGCTCTCTTATGAAGGCCTGGTCAGGGTGGAGAAGAACCGCGGCGCCTTTGTCGCCTACCCCTCCCCTGATGAGGCCCGCCAGATCTTTTCCGCCCGGCGTCTCGTCGAGCCCGGCATATTGCGTGAGGCGGCGGCGCGGATCACGCCGGATGACATCAGGAATCTGCGAGAGCTTTTGCAGGAAGAAGGCCGCCTGATGAGCGAGCGTGGCCAGACAGCGCGGCGCGCCGAGATCAAGGCATCCGGCGATTTCCACCTGATGTTGGCAGAAATCTCGGGCAATGCCATCATGCAGCGTTTCATGGAGGAGCTCGTCGCCCGCTCATCCCTCGTCATCGCGCTCTACGGCCAATCGACGGCTTCGAGCTGCGGCCATTCCGAACATGGCGACATCATCTCGGCGATCGAAGACAGCGAACTCGACCGCGCCTGCCAGCTGATGCTGCATCACATCACGCACATCGAGTCCGATCTCGACCTACGCGAACGCAAGAGCCTCGGCCTCAAGGAAGCCTTCGAACTTTGAACGAGCGGGCGCACGTCGCCCGCAGCTATTCACGATGCCTTCTTCGGCAGCTTGTCCAGCGCGGCGAAAATTTCTTCCACCGTGCGCGGCTCGCTCGAGCGCAGCTTCACTGTGCCGTCACGTCCGATCAGGATCAGCTCGAACTCGCTGTGTGGCGGCCCCTGCAGCCGTTCGCGAATATCGTCCGCATCAAGTTCCCAGCCGTCGTCGAACAGCGAGAAAGCGCCGCCGCCGGCAATGATGAAGACTTCGACCTCTTCCTCGATGAGGCGCATATGTGCATTCCGCAACCATTCATCCTGGATTGCCGCGCGATCGTCCAGCGCATCGGCGAAAATGATCAGCACCCGTTTGCTGTCGCGAAACTGCTCGAGCGATTGTGGAAGTTCCGGCTCACGTCGCGGTGTGCCGATGATTTCATGAACGATGGATCTTAGCATGGCGTTATTCCTCGCCCGTCATCTCGCGGGCTGTGACTGCGGCATTCGAGCGTCAGCGCCTTTCATGCGCGCAAGCACGCTTTAACGCGCTGAATAACTGATAATTCCCAGTTCGGTGCGAACTCGGATCATTCAGTAAACGGCCGGAAATGAGGGAGGTTCCGAAGAAGCCGAAAAGGATCGCAGCCCCCAAAGTGCATCGCGATTCAGATCGCTTGCGCTTCAGGTCTTTGTCCCAAGCATGCCGTTATGAAAACCGCAGCACAGTTTGGTGCAACATGCTCTGGCCGCGATCCCTTTCCGGTTAGTCGCGGCTCTGGTCCTCGGCCGCATGCGCCGAGACGGCGACGAGGTCCGCGGTGCCATTGGCCAGGAGGCGTTTGCGTACGAGCACGCGCATGACGCGTGCCGCCGTCGAGAAGGTCATCTGATCGAGCGGACCTTCACCTTCCCACGGTTTGGTCAGCCGCTCGGTGACAGCGCCGACTATATTCATCGGCACGATATCGGTGCATTCGCGCATGGCTTCGAAAACGAAGCTGATCGGGATGACCCGTCCTTCATGGGTCACGATCGGTTCGGTCAATTCGCTGTCCCATTCCTCGAAGGCGTAAAGTGCTTCGCGAAACAGCTGCTGGAGGGTAAACGGCGCGTGGCCGTTGTGAAGTGGCGGCAGGGCATTCATCATGTCTGTCTCCTCTTGATGGATTAAGCCAAATTCCTCCTGGATCGGTCGGCATAAACGCGGGGAACTCAGCGCTTTTTGCCCCCTGCGGACCGAATAACACGATTGATTCTATAGAGTAACGTCCCGGGGATAAACCCCATTTCTCGACCGCGGCGGCATCCCGTTCCCTAAAGGCATGAAATTCCTGCATGTTTTAGGCGAAATTTTCTTTGCACCCGTTATTCTTGAAATTCCATGCCAGCGCGCGGGAGCGGCCGGAAAGGCTGAAAAAACCCTGAAAAATCACGGAACTTTTGCGGCTGTAATCTGTTTTGTTCGCATACTTCGAAAGTACAGATGGGGTTACCACCAATGACGCAGATCCGTGAACCGGAGCGGCGAAGCAAAGTGCTACGCGGCCGTCCTTACAGCCTTGATGAATTCGCTTCTAAATACGGCCTGCGCAGCGACCAGGCCGAAAGCTTGTTTACCCGTTTCGGGCCTTCCTCGATCGAACTCGACTTGCTGATGGCGGCCAAGCGCCGCGCGCCTGTTCTGCCGGACAGAATTGCGAATGACACCTTTCACGAACGGAACCGATAGATGAGCGACAGACGCCATGAATGGATCAGCAAGAGGGCCTATGCGATCTGGGAAGAACAGGGCCGCCCCGACGGCCGGGACGGTGAACATTGGCGTCAGGCGGTCGCCGAACGGGACGCGCTGGAACGCACGCAGGCCTCGGTCGACGGACGCGAGGTGCTGGTGAAGTTTCGCCCGAAGCCGCAGCGGCCGGAACTGCCGCGCGCTGGATGGGTCACTCCCCCCGCCAAGGCTGGCTGATCCGACTTCAGCGGCGACCGGGCTGCTCAACGCAACACATCCCTGGTACCTGGCCAGCCTCGTCCGTCGGGGCCCTTGCGGGGGTGTGGCTTGTGACCACACGACACACGATGGCCATTGCGACACCGCACCACGATCAGCCCTCATCCTGAGGCGCGCAGGGCCATTGGCCGGAGCCTCGAAGGACGGGGGCGGTGGCCGACCCTCGTCCTTCGAGCCCCTGCGGCTTGCCTCACGATGGCGGAGAGAAGGTGCGGCTTGCCCACGATGCCGGGGAGAAGGTGAGGCTTGCCCCACCGGCGGCAGGAGCACTCCGGCGCCACGCGATTGCTGTCCGCTCGCTCCCTATGCTAGCCTGCGCCATGGAAGTCACCGTCTATATCCTCCGCTGCAGCGACGGCTCCTATTATACCGGGCTGACCAAGCAGGAGATCGAGGCTCGTGTGTGGGAGCACAATGCCCGGACCTATGACGGCTACACTGCCAAGCGCCTCCCGGTCGAACTCGTCTTTACCGAAACTTATGACCGCATCGTCGACGCCATCGCCCGCGAGCGGCAGATCAAGGGCTGGTGCGCCGCAAGAAGGAGGCACTGATCGCCATGGACTACGAGGCCTTGCCGGATTTGTCCAAACGGGGGCCGGTCGGGGCCAAGTAAGAGCGGTGGCGATGGTGGCCGACCTCGTCCCGCTAGGCCCGCGGGGGGCGCCTCAGGATGAGTGCGGAGAGAGGGTGCGACTTGCGGCACCGGAGGGGTCTTGGGAGTGTCAACGCCCGATTGCGAGGTATCACTCTGCAACACCGAACATAGAGATCAGCCGCTAGCCAGGTGCTACACCGTCCAACCGACCGGCCACACGGCATACCCATCGCCCCATCAGCCACACAGCACACCGATCAGCCCCAATCCTGAGGCGCGTAGGCAAAAGGCCGAAGCCTCGAAGGACGGGGGCGGGTGATGGGCAGGACGGTGAAGCGTCAAGAATGGCACAGTCCAACCGCTTCCCCGAACGCTGCTGTTTCCGCTTGAAACACTTCGTCAAGCATATTGGCACAAATCCATGGAGGACCTGTTTTTGTTTCACCCTAGCGCGACATTGCCGCTCGACACTCTCCTCGCAAAATCCGAAACGGAATAGGAATGAAACCGTGCTCACGCGCGAAGCATGGTTTCATCCGGTCGCGCCGCTGATCGCTGCCCGGCCGGGCCTTTAGTGTCGGGGAAAGCCTCAAACCGCCCGCCGGGGCGGGCCATGTCAGAAAGCGTTGTTTTCCTGGCAAAGCGCCCGGTGGACCTCGGTCCAGAACAGTGCCAGCCGGGTGTCGCCGTTGCGTTCGGCAACAAGGGCGCGGATCAACGCTTCGGAACCTGCCATGTCCTGCCAGCTGGATTTCAGGCCTTTGGCGGCCTGTCGGCATTCGGCAATCTCGAACGGTCTCTTGCTGTCCATATGAGGTCTCCTCATGAAGGCGCTAGCAGGCGGCGGCCGGATTGTCATTCCCCGCATATGTGGGGATGCCTTGTATTTATGACGGTCCTCACGGTAGGATTGAGGGAATTGGGACGATGGAAATGATCGAGAATACCTACAGCGACAGGTTCGAACCCGCTTTCGAACAGATCAAAGCTGCGGCAAATGTGGATGGCGCCATCCGCATTCTGCAGGCGGAATATGGCCTCGATTTCGTTACCTACCATCTCGCCCAGACGATCGCGAGCAAGATCGATTCCCCCTTCGTGCGCACCACCTATCCGGATGCCTGGGTCTCCCGCTACCTCTTGAACAGCTATGTGAAGGTCGATCCGATCGTCAAGCAGGGCTTCGAGCGCCAGCTGCCCTTCGACTGGAGCGAGGTCGAGCCGACGCCGGAAGCCTATGCCATGCTGGTCGACGCCCAGAAGCACGGCATCGGCGGCAACGGCTATTCCATTCCCGTCGCCGACAAGGCGCAGCGCCGCGCGCTCTTGTCGCTGAACGCCCGCATCCCGGCCGACGCCTGGTCGGAGCTCGTGCGCCGCTGCCGCAACGAATGGATCGAGATCGCCCATCTAATCCACCGCAAGGCCGTCTATGAGCTGCATGGCGAGAATGATCCAGTGCCGACCTTGTCGCCGCGCGAGATCGAGTGCCTGCACTGGACGGCACTCGGCAAGGATTACAAGGATATCTCGGTCATATTGGGCATATCAGAGCACACGACACGGGATTATCTGAAAACCGCGCGCTTCAAGCTCGGCTGCGCCACGATTTCGGCGGCCGCCTCGCGCGCGGTGCAATTGCGCATCATCAATCCCTGAGGATCGGAACCACTTTTCTGAAAATACGCCGTGTCGGGTCAAAAGCCGAAGGATCGCGGTGCTTCCGGGCTGCGCCTTGTTTCCGCGTGTCGTGACCTAATCCTCATACTTTTGGGCTAATCCCCCCATCTGAGGGGGCCCATCTGAGGGAATTTCCGATCTGGCCCGGCTGAACCATTCTGCTCTCCACGAACTGCAAACGCTGGAGGGCAAAATGTTCGTTATCATTCAAGCACATGAGTATCAGAAATACGCCGCCGTACTCGACCAGATGTTCCGCCTGCGCAAAAAGGTCTTCGCCGACCAGCTCGGCTGGGACGTTCCGGTCATCGGTCCCTACGAACGTGACAGCTACGATTCGCTTTCTCCGGCCTACCTCGTCTGGTGCAACGACAGCCGCACGCGCCTCTATGGCGGCATGCGCCTGATGCCGACGACTGGTCCGACGCTTCTCTACGACGTCTTCCGTGAAACCTTTCCGGCTGCAGCCGATCTCGTCGCCCCTGGCATCTGGGAAGGCACGCGCATGTGCATCGACGAGGAGGCGATCGCCAGGGACTTCCCCAATGTCGACGCCGGCCGCGCCTTCTCGATGATGCTGCTTGCCCTATGCGAATGCGCGCTTGATCACGGCATCCATACGATGATTTCCAACTACGAACCCTATCTCAAGCGCGTCTACAAACGCGCAGGCGCCGAAGTGGAAGAACTCGGCCGCGCAGACGGCTACGGCAAGTATCCCGTCTGCTGCGGCGCCTTTGAAGTGTCGGACCGCGTGCTGCGCAAGATGCGCGCCGCCCTCGGCCTGACCCTACCCCTTTATGTCAGACATGTTCCGGCCCGCTCGGTCGTAACGCAATTCCTGGAGATGGCAGCATGAAACGCGTCGTTGAAACCGCAACACCGAAAGACATTGGCGCGCTGGAGCGCCATGTCCTCGCATCCCGCGACATCGCCACGCAGATAGGGGATCCCTTCCTCTCCTATCTCCTCTCGATGGCGCTGTTCACGATCTACGAAAAGAAGGCACACCACGAGAATGAGGCGCTGAAGAGCAGCTTCGGCTGAGGGCGCGGGCCCCTCCGCCGCGCCTGAAGAGGGGCACACCTCCCGGCGCCTCGCGCGTGGCCGCAAAACCTGTCCCCGTTTTGCGGCTGCGCGCCCCCGCTCACCTTGTCGGGGGCGTCACACCATGGGGGAAGTCACGCCATCAGGGAATCGATCGTCGTAATCAGCGTGTCGTGCAGATAGGGCTTGGGCAGGAAGGCGGTATTGGCGGGCAACGCCATCGGATCAAGCCGCACCATGCCCGAGGTGATGATGATGCCGATATTCGGCCGCATCGCCCTCACCCGCTTGGCAAGCTGGATCCCATCCATCGAACCGGCCATGTTGACGTCGGTGAACAGGATATCGACATCCGGCCGGCCCTTCAGCACCACCATTGCCTCATCGGCATTAGCCGCCTCCAGCGCCACATGGCCCACATCCTCCAGCACATCGAGGACATTGAACCGGATCAGCGGCTCATCCTCCACGATGAGCACCACGGCACTGTTCGAAGCCACCATCTGCGATCGCCCTTTTGATGCGGTATATGATTCGAATAAGTGTATTCCGCGCTGGAAGGTTCCAGTGCTTTTGCCCACGAATTATGCATCATCCACAGATGTTGCGCTGACGGCTTGTGGCTCCCTGCAATTTGGGCTAGAGCGAACCAATGCTGCGGGAACCATTGCCCCGGCATCAAGGTGCCGGCCTCCGGCACCCAGGCGTCGAACATCCGACGCCGAGGGCCTGTAGCTCAATGGTTAGAGCCGGCGGCTCATAACCGCTTGGTTGGGGGTTCGAGTCCCTCCGGGCCCACCATCGTTTTCTGTAAGCCGCTGTTTCCGTTGCAGATCTATGGCACCAATGTCCCAATTTTCAAAACTTGAACCGTCAGTTGGAACACTTTTGTCCTCGTTCCGATCAGGGAGAAGCAGCTTTGCATTCGCGCCGGCCAACTTCCTGCGACGAGCCGCGCGGTGTACAGGTCTGCCTGCTGACTCCGACAATGGCCTCGAGCTGGCCGCTCATCGCACCGTTTTCAGCGGGGATTGGAAGCGCCTGCCTTTCGAAGGCCATGCGCCGAGTAGTGAAACAGTCCTGCCTCATGGCACTACTGACGCATCTTGTTTCCGAGCCCCTGTCGGAGAATGGCTTGCCGTATTCAGTGACCAGGAATGTCATCTGTCCCGCAGGTACCCGATCGAGCTCCAAGGCGAGATCAGGAGGAAGCGGCGCAGGACTATCTGTCGCGAGAGGAGGCGCGCCAGGTGATGGGAGTTGGAACCTGAGCTGCCGCCACACATTATCTGCTTGCAGCCTGACTCGTTCCATTTTGAAGGAGATTTCACATGAATAACATAATCTGGCTCGTCGGCGCCGTAGTCATCGTGCTCGCTATCCTGAGCTTCTTCGGCTTCCGTTGAGTGAGAAGTGCGGCGGCTCAACTGCACCATCCATGAACGCAGGAGCACGCCGCTACGCCGGACGAAGAACGCAACCGGCGCAACGTGATATATGGGGAGAATTAGCAGTGACTTAAATGTCTGCTGTCGTACCCATTGTGGGATCGAGACTGTCCCGTCGAGCTCGCGAGTCTCAAACGTCCGCGGTTGACGGGCGCTTCACCTATGGGCTCTCGAAAGTTCTCTTCGAAGCTCTCCCAGTAGATAAAGTGCTCGTCTTCTCAAAGCCGATACGCTTCGGACAGTTCTGCAGGTCGGCAATGCCTTGATTAACGACTGGCCGGAACAGACGTCAGGTGGCAAAACGGCATAGGTCAAAACCTTGGCGCCTGACATGGAGCCCCTCGAGGCGCGAAGCAGCGCTGCCTGGCCCCGTTCAAATGTACTGCATCGCAGCCAGCCACGAAGGTCTTCTTGCCCGAGGTCAGCCAGCGGTGATTTCGGCTTCGTCGTCGCCGGTCCGCCAGGAATTGCGAGCCCTGTCGCGTGAAAGCGGAAATCTCCAGAGCCGGGTCGCCATCAGCGCTCTGGCGGCACCCTTTGAGCAAGGTGTGGCCTCATCCAGCCGGCAAAGCGCATTATGGCATCGTCGGCCTCAGGAGCAAAGCCGGCCATCATCTGGAACGAGTGCAGCATCTCAGGAAAGATGTCGATGCGAGTTTCCACGCCAGCCGCCTTTAACGCCTCGGCGAACCTGACGCTGTCGTCCAGCAATGCCTCGTGTTCCCCCACCTGCAGGTACGTGGGAGGCATGCCGGTGAGATCTGCGAAAGTGGGCTGGCTTCGCGGGCGTCCAGGCCGCCTAGCACCAATGAGGCAAGGAAATCGACCGTCGGCTTCTGGAAGAACGCATCCCGCTCCCGGTTTGTCTGATACGATCTGCCCGATTGTGTGAAATCGACCCAGCCGGAAATCGACAGCGCCGCAGCCGGCATGGGAAGGGCACTCTGCTTGGCGAGAAGCAGGCCACCAAAAAGAGCGCCCACGCCGGCGGAGTCTCCTCCCACAACGATGCCCTCGGCCCGACACCCCGTCTTCAGCAGCCACTTGTAGGCGTCTCTCACGTGCTGCTGTTGGGCTGGAAACTTCGCTGTTTGCGACATTGGGTACGAGACCAGCAGGCCCTTCGTGCCGGCTGCGCTCGCCAGATGGCCGACGAGCTTGCGGTGAGAGTAGATCGAGCCGCCGACGAATCCGCCACCGTGGACATAGAACAGCACCTGGTCGGCCCTCGATCCCTCGGGCACGATCCAAAGGGCTCGGCGGCCGGCAACCGTGACTTCGCTATAGTCCACGCTGCCCGGCTCCGCGGTGAGGCTCGACCAGTGGAGGTCGGCGCGGTGCTGGATCTGCTCGTTCGTCAGCTCGTCGCTACCCGCCTGGGGTGATGCAGCGAGGGCTTCGTAGTGCCGCCGATTGGCCGCGCTGGCTCTGCTTGCCACTTTCGTCTCCCGTTTGAACCTGTGACGAAAACAAAGACGAGCTTTCCGACGACAAGGATACGTCGATAGTGAAGTATCTTTCTGTCGCTGCCGAACGTCCTTGCATGTGCCCTGCTCACGCGGAGTTCAATTGAAGTACGCACATGCGCAAGTTAATTGTCGGAAGTTTTGTTTCGCTCGATGGCGTCATCGAGAGCCCAATGGCCTGGGCCAGTCGCTTCTTCACCGACGAGGCGGTCGAGGATGCCTATCAGAAGGCCGGCGAGGCCGACTACTTCCTCCTCGGGCGTAAGACATACGAGATGTTCGCCGCCAGGTGGCCGGCGCTGACGGGAAAGTACATGGATCGAATGAACGGCCTCAAAAAGCTTGTGGTGTCCAATACGTTGGCCGACGTTCGATGGAACGCATCGATTCTGAACGGCGACATCGTCGGCAAGCTTCGCGAGCTCAAAACGCAGGATGGCGGCAACCTGTTGAAGTATGGCATCAGTGAGCTTGACCGCACGCTGCTCGAGAATGGACTGATCGATGCCTATGAGCTCTCGATCATTCCAACGCGCGTCGGCGCGGGCAAACGGGCGTTCGAGGATGTGCCGCCGGAGCTGGTCGACTTCGACCTTGCCGGACTGCGCTCGTTTAGCAACGGGGTCGTGGTGATGACGTACACTCCTAAACCCAGGCAATGCAATGCCTGAGAACCAGCTTCCCAGGGGCCTCTTCGATCTTCGCTACGCGGCGTTTCTGGAAACGGTGAGAGGCCATCGCGCCATCTTGCATCGCTATTGTGCGCGCATGTGCGGCTCGGTGCTCGACGGCGAAGACGTGATGCAGGATGTCCTGCTGGAGGCCTATCGCAAGCTGGATTTGCTCAAGGAGCCAAGGGCGATGAAGGCGTGGTTGTTTCGCATCGCCCACAATCGATGCCTCGACCATATCCGCACGAAGCGTTCCTGGAATTTCGTTGAACTGGACGAAGCGAATGCGCCAGCCTTTTTGCCCCCCGAAATACCGGCATTCGGCACCACCAACGCGATCGATCGGCTCGTGAGAACGCTGCCGCCGATGGAACGCGCCTGCGTGCTTTTAAAGGACGTGCTCGACCTCTCTCTCGAAGAGGCGGCAGGTGTCGTCGGCAACAGCGTGGGCGGCGTGAAGTCTGCCCTGCATCGCGGCCGGGCGCGACTAGCGGCGCAGTCGGAAGTGTCCGCCAGACCCGCTTCCGACGATCCGGCACTCGTCGCACTTCTGGAGCGGTATGTCGCCTTGTTCAACCAACGGAACTGGGCTGGCGTTGTCGAGCTGACGAGTGCCGACGCACACCTGCACGTCGCCGATTGCTATGACGGCGAAATCGGCAACGCGCCGTATTTTTCAGAGTTCCAGAAGTCCAAGACCCCCTGGCATCTTGATCTCGCCCGATTCGACGGTGAGCTGCTCATGATGGTGTCCAACTGGGTCGAAGACTCTTGGCGTCCGACCTATCCGGTGCGCATTCAGATCGGCGTAGATGGAGGCCTGAGCATCTCGGATTACTATGCGTGTCCCTGGCTGATGGAGGGTTTGGTCGAGTGATCAGGGATCAAGCGCATTCCTCCATCTGCATCGGCTACGCCCATGGGTGTTCGATCGCGGCAAGCGACGCGATCGCCGCTTGTCGAAGCCCTCATGGTTCGTGCGACCACACCCATCCGCGCGAACGAACGTGAGCAGTCGCGCCTATCTCCTCCTCAGAAAAGAGGAGACGAGAACAAGCCCTCACCCTGGGCGTCGTCACGGAAATGGCTGGGCGGTTCGCCAATGACGCGCTTGAATGCGCGGCTGAAGGAAGCCTGCGAGTCATAGCCAAGCCGTGTGGCAACAACCGAGACCCGCAGTCGGTCGCGCGTCAGCCAATGCATGGCTTGGTGCATCCGAACCCGCGTGACATAGCGCGCCGGCGTCTCACCGACGATCGCGGTGAAGCGTTCCGCGAAACTCGAGCGAGACGCACCCATCAATTTTGCCAGCGATTCGACGGTCCAATCGTGATCCGGACTGCGATGAATTGCGGCAAGAACCTTCCCGATGTCGGAGTTCCTGATCGCCGCAACCCATCCGGTCGAGTCTCCGCAGCCGCGCTCGACCCACGCGCGTATGATCGTGGCGGCGAGGACGTCGGCCAGACGTGCGAGAATGCCTGCGGAGCCGACGCGCTTCATGTCGACTTCACGGGTCATCGCTTCGAGCAGATGTGGGATTGCGGGATCACGCCCAGCCAATTCGGTTGCCCGCATAGTTTCGGGCATCATCCTGAGCAACGGATGTACAACGCCAACATTGAAGTGCATGCTGCCACAGAACAGCGTTGTCGTTGCTTCCGCATTTCCGCCGCGCATCTCATAAATACCTTGGCTGACTTCTTCGAAGCTAAAGCTCCTGATCGCCAGAGATGGAACATCAGGCGCGCTCGCCAGCACATGTTCGCGACCACGCGGCAGAAGCACGGCGTCCCCAGCGCGCAGCTCCAGCCAATCACCTGCTGAAACCTTCAGCCAGCAACTGCTTCCATCGATGAAATGGAAGCGGGCTGCAGTCTGTGCGGGGAAAGAGATGCCCCAGGGCGCCCCCATTTCACAGCGGCCATAGTCGACGCCGTCGAGCCGCAGGCCGCGCAGCAGGTCGCTGACGGCATCGCTGCCTCCAAATAGTGAAGCGTTGGACGAACGATCAAGCATTCCATGAAAATAGCACCAAAACGACAGCGCCGCACCCCCGACTTGTCGAGGCCAGGCTGAGGTCGCGTCGCAGAGCGCACACTCTCGTATGTTGTCCAGCCCAACGGTACCGCCTTCGCGCTATCCACATCCAACGTTCTCGCGCGGCTTCCGCGTACTGATCGCGGGGGGCACCAGCCATTCCGCCAAGATCGCACATTTGGACGAAAGGCAACACCATTCGGCTTTTGCGGCATTCATCGTCCGCGCCGCTGCCACTATTTCAAGGAGGTCGGCATTCACGCTCGAAACATGGAGACAGACTATGAAAATAAGAATGATTGCATCAGCTTCGCTCATCTTGACGCTCTTTGCCGCCCCGGCTCTCGCGGACGTCCACCACTTCGTCGCGTTGCGCTACGAGCGGAACGTGGACGCCTCGGTCAAGGCCGAGATCGCCGAGCGATTCAAAGCCTTGAAAAATACTTCGATGCGCAATGGGAAGCCCTACATCATGTCCATTACCGGCGGCGATGGCATCAGCAAGGAAGGCTTCGACCAAGGCTTCGAACAAGGCTTTCTCGTAATATTCGCCAGCCGGGAGGATCGGGATTACTTCGTCGGCAAACCTTATTCGGAGGTTATGGATCCGAGCCATCAGGCTGTCGCCCAGTTTGCTGAGCCGCATTTTGAACGCGACGCAAACGGCAAGGTTACCGGCATATTTGTTTACGACTATATCGTGGACGGTGAGGCCACCTCGAAGTAACCGCCGCGCGGAGCCGACGTACATCGCCGGCACCACCATTTTCTGGAGAAATCCTTCCGGAAAGTGTCTTGGCTAACTGGCTGCGACGGCATCGCTCCGAGGATCGGCAGCTCCACGGTCGCAGCTCGGCACATGCGCCCACACCAACCTGGGCCGGGCAGATCGCCGGCATCGAGCATATACGGCGGCAGCGGCAGACGGGTCCTTGAGTTCTCGCGTGCCTGGCGCGGCATTCGCCGGTAGCTCTGATCCTGCGCCGACTGGGTCTGAACCGGCTGGATCGACTTGGCCTCCGGTCGCCGCCCATGGTCTACGCGAACCGAAGGAACGCGTCCGTGACCACCAGCTCACCTGCCCGCATGCGGATACTCTCAGTCAGCCAAGACTGAGTGCCCATCTCCATGCTTGCGTTCGCCTTTATCCTTCTCAGTACGGGCCTGGTGCTTCTTGCCCCATTCCGCCAGCGGAGCGAGCGCGTAGTCGAGGTCGGCGCCGGTCTCTGTGACCGAATATTCGACGCGGGGTGGTACTTGATGAAAAACCTCCCGGTGAATCACTCCGTCGGCTTCCATCTCTCGCAGGTGTTGGATCAGCATCTTTTCACTAATTTCCGGGACAAGCCGTTTCAGCTCACCGAAACGGCAGGGCTGGGCCTGATGGATCTGCCAGAGCAGCAGCGCCTTCCACTTGCCGCCGATAACTGCAAACGCCGAACCCAATCCACAACTGTCGGGCAAATTTCCTTGTTTTCTTGCCAATGAAATCTCCAATTCCGGCATTTTGGTAAGTACCTTACATTTTTGTCCGTACTTGCGCAAGAAGAAGCGCACGCCTAGTTCTGTCGTGGTGGCGGAGCGCGCGGCAAAAAGACCAGAGGCAAAGCTTCCACCGGGATAGTTTTCGCACCGCAAAGCGGCTGTTCCAGAGATTTTCAAACCACGGATCACAGCGCATTCGGCGCTGGGAAAGGAAGAGGCATGAGCAGATTTCACGGCAAAAAGGCCGCTATCATAGGTGGCACGCATGGGATGGGACTGGCGGTGGCGCAGGCGCTGATCGCCGGAAGCGCCGAAGTCCTGATCACAGGGCGCAATGAAAGGAACCTTGCGGATGCCCGCCAGGTGCTTGGCGGTAGCGTGCATGCGGTCCGGTCCGACATCGCCAGCATGGAGGATATCGCCGTGCTCGGCGCTGAGGTAGGGCAGAAGTTCGGCGACATCGATTTCTTGCATGTGAACGCCGGCGTGTCGGAACTGGAACCGTTCGGCCAGGTCACCGAAGCATCTTACGATCGCCAGTTCAACATCAATACCAGAGGTGCCTTCTTCACCACTCAGCGCCTGATTCCGTTCATTAAAAGAGGCGGAGCGATTGTTTTCACCACTTCGATCGCTGAGGATTCCGGGATCCCGGGCATGGCGGTGTACTCCGCCACCAAGGCCGCGCTGCAGGCCTTCGGCAAGGTGCTGGCGGCGGAACTCTTGCCGCGCGGCATCAGGGTCAACATGGTCAGCCCGGGTTTCATCGACACGCCGACTATGGGCGTCGCCGGCGCATCGGCGGAAGAACGCGCGGCATTCATGAAGATCGGTGACGCGGTGACGCCGATGAAGCGCCACGGTAGCCCGGATGAGGTGGCGCGCGCAGTTTTGTTTCTTGCCTTCGACGCTACCTTCACCACAGGAGAGCGCATCAAGGTAGACGGCGGCTTGGGACAAGGGCTGACGGAATCGATGGGGTGAGCCGCAGTGCTAGACTATTTGTCATCGCCATAAAGAGCTATCTCGTGCCCGCCTAGGCTGGCACGAGATAAGATGGAATATACCTTTGCCGGCCGGCTCTCGGGATAAAACGATCATGAGCTCTGATCGTGACAAGCGACGCAAGCCAGCCAGCATCGGCGATCTGCAAATAACGCATCCTTCATTTGAAAGCCCGACTTCGCGGCCGCTTGCAGCGTGGTCTGTTACGCGCGAGGCCAAGGTGTCTGGCGAACTCGCCGTCAGTCACGAAAAGGCAACTTGACTTTGCCATGTCGATCCTGGCGCCGGGAAAACGGTGGACCGCCCCGGCGATTTAAAGGCAGACGGACACAGCACTTCCGCCCCTCCGGCTAGATATCGCTCTCATGTCGACAGCGGCCCGTGAAGCGACCGGCGTGGGAGGTCGACCCCCACGCCACCATCGAGCCCGCCAAGCCAGAAAGGGAGATCGTCGGGCTTATCGCTGATCCACCGGACAATTCTTAGAACTTCACGCCGATTCCGAACTTGAGTTCGTGCTGGTCGGCGTCGACATCAATACCGAGAATGTCTTTCTCGCCGAAGTCGTTATATCGATACTCGCCACGGGCGAAGATGTTGTTGGTGATAGCAAAGTCGACGCCGGCGCCGACGGTGTAACCGTTGAAGGTCTCGGTTTCCTTGTCTAATCCCGGCAGGTCGACGTATCCACGCGTGGCGGTCCAACCAGCTGCGCCATAAAGCAGCGCTCTGTCGAAGGCGTAGCCGACACGACCACGAACTGCGCCGGCCCAATCGGTCCCGACGTCCGCCCCCAGCGCTTCCTCTTCGTTCCAATTGTATTCGAGGTTGCCCTCTATACCGACGACGATGTTGTTGTCGAACTGGAAATTGTAACCCGCAAATCCACCAAAGACGCCGCCGTTAAAATCCTGGGAATCGCTGGCGCCACCGAGGCTGAAGTCGCCGTTTAGCCAACTGGCGCCGCCATCGATGCCGAGATAAGGGCCTGACCAGGTGAAAGTTGGCGCAGCCGCAACAGGTGCGGCCGGGACATCCTGCACGGCATCGGCTGCAACCGCGGTCGTTGCGACAAGTGCTAGGAAGGTGGTGGCGATCGTGAGCTTCATGTTCGTGACCCCATGTCTTGCAACACAACTGGAGGGTACAGCCTAACTCAACAAATAGCTGTAACGCCAAAGACACACTCGCAGAACTGTACGGTAGAGAACATATCCGCCGAATCTGTCATGGCAAGTGTCGCGCCTTCTAATAACTGCAAGAGCGTCCATCGCTGGGCCTGAACCCATTCCCGCAAGCCGGATTAAGCGGCCGCCCTTCCTGATAATAGCCGCCGATCGACGACGCCTGATCGACATTTCCTGATGAGGTGCAGGCCGAAGTGACCGTGGCAAGGCTGATCAGCGTTCCGGTCGCGACAAATGCGAAAAAACGGTTCATCTGAACTTCTCCTTCGGAGGGGCGTAGCTTAGCCCGAGCCTGCAATCTACCACGCCGCGATGGACAAGGGAGGATTGATAACGGCCGGTTAACCCTCCACAGGCCGCTCTTAACGTCAATGTGATCGCTTTGCACACCTGTGCATAGCAGTCATGCCAAATTGCCCATTGTTATGGCAGCCTGGGCAAAATATATGCGGCCGGCTAACAAAAAAAAGAATGAGTGAACTGCCATGAGCATACAGAAACTTTTCAACCGCAACCTCCTGACCCGCTTCGTCGCCGGTCTCGGTGCGGTTCCCCAGCGCATCCGCGTAGCCCGCGAAGAGCGCAAGCCCGCGATCCATCCCTCCTTCATGGATGATTTCGGCGCCTGACGCGCCGCGAAGCCGCCGCCGACAGCTCCTATCAAGCGGCGGCGGACAATTCTTTTCGGAACCATCTCCGATCGACCGGCCGGCCTTCGGCCCGCCCGCCGATCCTGCCGAATTCGACATAGCCTAGTTTCGGATAAAAGGCCGGCGCCTGGGTCGAGAGCGTATCAACACAGGCCGTGCCGGCAGCACGGCGTCGCCCCTCCTCTTCCGCCGCCGCCATCAGCTTCGTGCCGATGCCGGTAAGCCTCCGCGATTTCTCAACCCACAGGTTGCCGATGAAGAGGATCGAGACGGAAACGGACGCGGTGATTCCGCCGAAAAGCCTCCCATCCTCGCGCCAGATGATGGCGAAGGCTTCGCGCCGGATGTTCGAGCTCTCGTTGAAGGCGCTGAGGCCATCGGAAATCGCAGCCACGATATCGGCCGGCACGGGATCCAGCATTTCGAACATTGTTTCCTCGCCATGATAGTTGCCGCATGATAACGGCCTGCAGGCTGCGGTCCAGACGGCCTTGGCTTTGCGGCAAGCCGGACGCTCTGACATTTTTCTGCCAATGCGGCCGCGCCCGTTCCTTCCGCCGCAATAGCTTCACAATCAACCGACAGAAAGCTGATCGGGAAACGACAACTAGGGAATGAAACATGGCGCCGATTCTCTCGAAGACACTTATGATGACTGCCCTTCTTGCCCTGCCGCTCGGCAGTGCAGCGCCTGCATTGGCGCAGGAGACAAAGCCGCGTGAGGCGGTGATTTCGGTGACGGGCGATGGCGAATCGTCGCTGGCGCCCGACATGGCCGTCGTCAACCTCGCCGTCGTCAAGCAGGCGAAGACCGCCCGTGAGGCGCTCGACGAGAACAACAAGGCGATGAACGACGTGCTAAAGTCGCTGAAGGACGGCGGTATCGCCGAGCGCGACCTGCAGACCTCGGGCTTTTCCATCCAGCCGCAGTATAATTATCCGCAGCCGGTCGACGGCCAGCAACAGCAGCCGCAGCTGATCGGCTATCAGACGATCAACTCGGTTACCGTCCGCCTGCGTGATCTTTCCAAGCTCGGCCAGGTGATTGACCAGTCGGTGACGCTCGGCATCAACCAGGGCGGCGACATCCAGTTCACCAATGACAAGCCGGACGCGGCGCTCGAAGAGGCGCGCAAGAACGCCGTCGCTGAAGCAGTCAAGAAGGCGAAGACGTTGAGCGAAGCCGCCGGCGTCAAGCTCGGCCGCATCCTCGAGATCAACGAGAATGTGCCTCGCCCGCTGCCGCAGCCGGTCTATCGCGCCACGATGATGAAGGAAGCTGACGTAGCGGCCGTCCCCGTCCAGGGCGGCGAGAACAATTACACTGTCAGCGTCACTGTGACCTTTGCCATCGAGCAGTAAATCGCACCTGGAAAGAGGTGCAATGGGCAGCAGATCCTCGACGAGAGGTTGATGGAGCCCGGTTTTGCGCTGCGGCCGTCCAACGGCCCCTCCCCATAAAAGGGAGGGGCTAAGATGCCGCACTGCTTCACATAAAACCCTATCGCACCAGTCGGCAAAAAGAGGAACAGCCAGCAAGGCTTCTCCTTTTGGTCGGCGGAGACCGCAGCTTAGCCCTTCCCCTTTTGGAGAGGGGTTGGCCTCGGGCACTGGTCGAACCGAGCGCAAAACAATCCCACAAAATAGAAAACCGCCTTGCCGATCGTGGAGACCGGCAAAGGCGGTTCTGGCGGCCGCATCGGGGAGACGCGGCCCGTATCTACAAAAATCAGCGGCGCAGAGGGGGGCAGCCGCGGACGTTGCCGAAGCTCATTTCATCGGGGCCGCGACGGGTCCAGCCCTGGACGATGACTCGGCGCGGGGTGATGTCGACGACGCGCGCGCGGCGGAAGCCGTAATCGCGGGCGAGATCTTCGGCCAGACGCGGATCGCAGCCGCGCGGACGCCGATTGAAGCCCGGCGGCGGAGGCGGACGGCGGTAATCGCGCGGCGGCTCGCGATCCGGATCACCGATAATGATACTAAACTGCGCGGCAGCCGGAACCACCGTGCCGGCAAGAGTGCCGGCGGTCAGCATGGCGGCAAGACCCGCCTTTGCCAGAAACTGCATCATCAAAAAAGCCTTTCGTTCTATAGTCGGTGCGGTCGAACCGCCCTCCCCACGCTCCGCATCAAAGCGTCAGTGGAATCACTTATACAAATCTGAGAAGAGACGGCTGGAAGTGCCGCCGTCAAGGCAAAAGGAGCGGCGAGCGCGTGTCGGCGCCTGCCGCTCGGAGGCTCAGCGCCGGATCAGCGGGCAGCCGCGGACATTGGCGAAGACCATCCTGTCCCAGCCGCGACGGTCGCGACCGGCCACGACGACGACACGCGGCGACATGCGGGTGACATGGGCTCTGCGCAGGCCGAAATCGCGCGCCTTGCGCACGGCGTGCATCGGTGAGCAGCCGCGGATCGGGCGGTGATATTGCGCCTCGACGATGAAGCTCGTCTGCGGCCCTGCGGCTGCCGCCGTGGAAACAGTGGCCGGTATTGATGAGAGGGCGAGCACTGCGGCAAGGCAAGCCTTGGTGAGGAAATGCGTCATGGAGTGTCTCCGTCGATTGGTCTTTTAAGCTCTCCCTTCAGGGATTGCCTCGACAGTAAACGCTGCAAGCTGAATGGTGTTCGAACCGGGCATTCAGTTTGCATTCACAAGAAGATGAGTGGTTTTCGATCGTCATCAACCCACCCACGCCCTTCGCAACCCGTTTATACACCAAAGGCAACGTACAAGGACGAGGGCTGATCGGGGTGTCAAGGCCCCGGAGAGGGAAGGACGCACGCTCAGGTCCCGAGATGCAGCACGATTTCGCGCCTGTGGGGCCGGTCGCGATGCTCGAAGAGATAGAGGCCCTGCCAGGTGCCGAGCGTCAGGCGCCCCCTGGCGACGGGAATGCCGATCGACACCTGTGTCAGCGCCGCTTTGATATGCGCCGGCATGTCGTCCGCCCCCTCGGCCCTGTGCACGACCCAGCCCATCGACGGATCGGAGGCAGGCGGCACGAGGCGGCGGAAAAAGGCGAGAAGGTCGGTGCGCACGTCGGGATCGGCATTTTCCTGGATCAGCAACGAACAGGATGTGTGGCGCACGAAGACGGTGAGAAGTCCCTCCTCCCGCCCCGAGGCGCTGACGAAGGCCGCCGCCTGATCGGTGAATTCGTAAAGTCCCTGGCCGCGCGTGGACAGGGTGAGGATTGTCTGGGGCACGGGCGCTCTCCATCTCGCAATGACACTCCCCGCGAGTTGGCGCGCCGTGACGGCCAAGTCAATGCCTGGCTGAAGCCGCGGCTGAGCGGGGTCAGAGCTTCAGCAGCATCTCGAAACCGCCATAGATCATCCGCTTGCCGTCGAACGGCATCTGCCATTGATCGCCCTGAAGCCTTGGATCGCCCATCACCTTGGCGTTGACGTCGTCGCGTTCCTGTCGCGACCGGTATGTAATCCAGGAGAACACCACGACCTCGTCCTCCTTGGCCTGCACCGCGCGGGGAAAGGAGGTCAGCTCGCCATAAGGCACGTCGTCGCCGACGCATTCGACATATTCGAGCGCGCCATATTCCTTCCAGATCGAGCCGGCGAAGGTCGAGAATTTTTTGTAGGCCTCGATGTTCTCCCTCGGCACCGCTACGACGAAACCATCGACATAGGACATAACACACCTCCTCGCTCATCCCGGTTAGCGGCAGAGATAGGAGGCCAGCGGGGCAGGTCCAGGTACGAAGCGGAAGGCAGGCTCTTCATGCACTCACGGCCCGTTCACCAGCTTGAGGATGAGCTGGTGGATATTGCCGCCGTCACCCATCTCGACCTTGTCGAAATCGCGCCCGCGCTGGCGCTGCCTTGCGGAAATCTCGCCGAGGCGGCGTGTCAGTTCGACCCGGATTTTCTTGCAGTCTGGGTCGTCGGCAACGGTGAGGCCGACGCTCATCGTCTCGATCTCCTTGACCATTTCCTTGATGGTTTCGCCATGCACCCGCTCATGCGCGGCAACGCCCGAGATGAAGCCCTCCCAGCTGCTCTTGACGGCTGGCGGCAGCGCGGCCGAGGGCTTCGGCAGCGTGTAGGTGATAATGAGCTTCGGCCGGTTTGTGACGATGACGCAGGCATTGCCCTGCGGCTCGTATTTGCGGGTCCAGGTGAGCTTGAACGTCGTATGGGCGATGACCCGCCCGGTGACGCCGGCCTTGGGCCCCTGTGCCCCGATCGATTCATAAAGCTCGGCACCCGTCCTGCCTGAAATCGAATAGGGCCGCACCTCCTCGATTGCCTGCCATTCGGTCTTCGCCGCCGCCGGCAATGCCGCGGCAACCGCCGCCAGCACACAAGGTAGAAAAATCGTCTTCACGCATCGCCCCGCCGAATGATTCCCGCCGCCGAACCTAACGATGCCGTTCCGTGCTTTCAACGCGCATGCGAGGCCGCTGATATCAGCGCGGCTCCCTGGAGATGCTGAGATAGACGGGGTCGAATTCGGCGATCTCCTGCAGGCGTTCCCAGTCGACGATGGTGATGGTGCGGTTTTCCCAGGTGAAGACGCCCTCGCGCCGGAGGGCCTGCAGCGTCTTGTTGAGGTGGACGACCGAAATGCCGAGCACGTCTGCCATCTCGATCTGCGTCAGCGGAAACTGAAAGCTTTCGCCCCGCGTCCGCCTGACGACCTGCAGCCGCATGAAGAGCTCGCAGACGAGATGGGCGATCTGGGCTCGTTTCGAGCGCCGGCCCATGGCGACGATCCATTCCCGATGAATTGCGCCATCGACCAGCGTGTCGAGCCAGAGCAGCCGCGTCAGATGCGGCATGCGCTCGGTGATCGCCCGCAAGTCGGCATGATCGGCCAAGGCGACGTGACAGGGCGAGAGCGCGACGATGCCATGATCCATCTTCTTGACCGGGAAGGCATGGAGGTCGACAAAATCGCCGGCGACATGCAGGGCGGTGATCTGCCGGCTGCCGTCCGCCATCACCTTGTAGCGCGCCGCAAAGCCATCGAGCAGCAGCGTGCTGTAGGGCGGCCGGCTTCCCTCCGGGACGAGATCCTCCCCGGCGGCAAAATGCCGGTCCTTGACGAGGATGGATCGGAGAAGGTTTTCCTCCTCGCTCGACAGCACGTCACGGCTTCCAAGGTTCAGCAACAAGGCTTCAATCACGGTCATGTCCCCCAATCTTGCGAGGGTTAGGGACCGCCTCGGTGCGATCCATATTTTCTATGAGAATCAATGCCTAGCCTCGGGAACAATTGTCTTCATCAGTTATTTCTCCTGTGACGCGCAGGAAAGAACATGGCTCGCTACTATTTCGATCTGCACAACGGGGAAGGTCCGACGCGCGACGAGCACGGCACCGAGCTCAAATCTCGTGAAGACATCCCCAAAGAGGTGACCCGCATCCTGTTGGACGTGGCCCGTGACGAATTGCCGGGAGGTGACCGCATGACGATTGCCGTCACCGTCCGCGACGAGCGCGGCGATCCGGTCACGGTCGCCAGCCTCGTCTTCAGCAATGAATGGCTCGACGTCATGCGATGACGGCCTCCATTGAGGCTGCCGCCGGGTCCCGTATTTGCATCAATCCGACTCGGTCGATGGACGCGACGCTAAGGCCCACTGTCAAAGGCGGCAATTAAATTTGACATAGTTTCGCCGCCCCAAGGCGACGCCTGCAGGCATTGTCCATGCGGATACCAATTACGGCTATTTCGCGATTTCTTCGAGAATGAGCCGGATCTCCGCAAGCGGTTTGCGGCTTTCGTCGAAGAGTTCGACCGAAAGCATGTTCAAAGGCGCAGTCGGCAGGCCTTCGGCTGCCATCTCCGCGAGCACCCTTCGCGCTTCGGCCTTGGCGGCCTCGACGGATTCGAATTCGTATCCGGTCTCGGTGCCGACACCATCACGATCGAAGAGCTGGAAGTGGAATTTCGGCACGGCATGCTCCTTCGATAATGCCCCTAACGATCCCGCAGGCGGCAGGTTCCGCCGGGAGAATTTTCAGCGGCCGCCACCGTGGCGTCAGAAGGCGCCGGGCTCGGGCGAAGCCATTTCCTCAATCGCGTCGACACGGTCGGGATAGAAGGCGAGATGGTCCTTGATGTTGCTGACAGCCGCATGCGGGGCTTCGTAAGTCCAGACGGCGTTCTCAGCGCGTTCGCCACCCAAAGCGATGCTGTAATAGGAGGCGTCGCCCTTATAGGGGCAATGCGTGCGGTGATCGGTGCGCTGAAGCAGGGTCATGTCGACATCCCGACGCGGAATATAATGGACCGGCGGATAGGAGGCCTCGCGCAGCGTCAGCGCGTTGCGGCTATCGGCTATCGTCCTGCCGCCGAAGGTGACGATGACGCGGCAGGGATTGTGCTCGACGGTGATCGGATGGTCCGGCCCCGGAATCTTGATCGACTTGTCCAACATGTTCGTCTCCGGAAGATAAGGATGCCCATGAGATAGGGCACCCATGCCGCCGGCCCAAGACCTCACATTCCCTCGCCTCACGCCTGGAACGCGAAACGCGGTGATGCCTGGCTGAGGGTAGCGCTCGATATTCTCACCGACCAGTGATGACGGAGCGCATCCGCCAGCGTCGCGACCAGTCTGCCGGTATCCTCGCCGGCGCCGGCATGAAGCGCCTCGGCGACGATCAGCACCGAGGCCGTCGTTTCCCGCACCGCCGAAAGCCCGCTCTGCCGGTTCGTCCAGCGGCGCGCATGCGCTCTGCCTTCTCCATCTGCAAAGATCACCTCGGCCGGTTCCGGATGCTCGCTTAGGCCGCCGAAGGTGAGATAGGTCTCATGCCCCGTTGCGTGCCGCACCTGGAGATCGCCGGCGATTTTTTCTGTGTCAAGGACGGCGACAGGAATGGCAAAGGCGAGTGAAATCGCATTGCAGAGATCGACGAGCGGATGAAGGCGCGGCAGTGTGCGCTCCTGGCGGAAGCGGCGCAGCAGCGCCTCGGAGGCGGAGCGATACTGCGTCGGCTTCAAGGCCATGCGGGAAAAGCCGCGCCGCCAGGCCTGGATCTCGGGGAATTCGCTTTCCTGGGCTTTGGCCAAGCGGGCCTCGGCAATCGCGCTGAAACTTGCGATCGCCTCCTCGACGTCTGCCGCCGAGTGAATGCCCTCGGCGTGAAGCACGCCGGCGCCAAGTTCCGGAAAAGCCTGCCATATCGCATCGGAATGGCTGAACTGCATGGTTATTTCCCCTCGATGAATTTCCTGTGGCTTCCTGCAAAGGCAAGCCCGGACATGGCCGCCAGCACGCAGACGATGCCGGCAATCTGATTGAAGTCGACCGGCTCGCCGAGAATGACGAAGGCGAGCATGACGGCCGAAACCGGAGCAAGCGCGGTGAAGAGCGCAGCTTCGGTGCCGCTTACCCTCTCTGCCCCGGCATACCAGAGCAGGAAGCCGCCGACGGTCGGCACCAGGGCATAATAGACGATGGCAGCGGCAGCGCTTGTGGAAAATCCATGCGCAAAGGGCGCCTCGAAAATGGCCGGAATGATAGAGACGGCGAAGCCGATGCCGGTCATCAGCGTCGACTGGGCAAGCGGCGCAATGTCAGCCGTCAGCCGCTTGTTCAGGAGAATGAACAAGCCTTCGCAGATCACCGCGAGGAAAATCAACGCATTGCCGGCAAGGGATCCACCGGTCGCCTCCGACGTGAAGGCGATCGAAAACACACCGGCGCTCGCCAGCGCCACCGCCAGAAGCAGGGCGCGCCCCGGCCGTTCGCGCAGCACGAGGATCGAAACCGCCGCCGAGACCACCGGCAGTGTGCCGATGATGACGCCGGCATCGGCCGCCGAGGTCAGGCTGAGGCCCGATATCAGCAGCGTCGTATACCCGACGCTGCCGGCGCCGGCCTGGATGAGGAGGATGAGACGGTCATGCCCTGAGAGCTTCGGCAACCGGGCGCCGCTTGCCCGCATCAGCAGGAAAAAGACGGGGAGAGCGAGGGCGAAACGCAAGGCGGTGGCGGTGAACGGCGGCAGTCCCGAAGCAATGATCTTGCTCGCAATGACAGTGCTACCGACCGTCAGCATGGCCAGCGTCAGATAGAAATAGCCTTGAACCTGTCTCGACATGCAGCGCTCCTGTTGGATGCGCCGAGGAAACAGCAGGGACCGGTCCGGGTCTTGAACGAAATTGCAGGGCGTCTTCCACGATCAGCCCTCCTCCCGAGGCGCGCAGGCCGGGGCCTCGAAGGTCGATGGCGGGTGGCTGGACCTCGGACCTCAGATAAACGCGCCGGCATAAAGCCGCGGCGACAGGCCGTATTTGCGCACGAAGACGCGCGTCATATGGCTCTGGTCGGCAAAGCCGCTGGCAAAGGCGGCGTCCGCAAGCGGCGTGCCCTGAGCGATCAGCCGCCGGGCGATATGGATGCGGGCCTGGACGAGATAGGCATGCGGCGTCAGGCCCGTCGCCCTGGCGAAGCCGCGCAGCACCTGGAAGCGGCTGAGGCCGCTTTCCCTGGAAAGATCGGCAAGCGAGACGGCGGCAAGAGGATCGTCATCGATCAGATCCAGCGCCGCGCGAATGGACGCCGGCACCGGCGGCCTCTCCTCACCGCCGCCGCTTTCCCGCATGACATCGGCTACGAGTTGCAGAAGCAGCTCCTCGCAGTGCAGCCCGTCGGCCGCACTGGCGGTCGCCGCCCGAAACAGCGTTTCGAAGCGGCCGGCGATCGCCGCGTCGCGAATGACGGGATGCGGGATTTCCGAGCGCCCTGCGCCGATCTCTTGCGAGAGACCGGTTAGGATCTCGGGATCGAAATAGAGGATGCGCCACGACCGGCGCTCGCCTATCGGCGCGCCGTCATGCACCTCGTTCGGATTGACGGTGATGATATCGCCGGCCTCGGCCTCCACCATGCCGCGCCCGCTGAGCGATTTCTGTGCCCCCGACCAGACGAGACCGATGCCGAACTGCTCATGCGTGTGCCTGGCGAAACTGTGAGGCGTTTCGGCTTCCACCGCTTCGACGCCTGTCAGCGCCGAGCGCAGCATCCTGAACTGGTTTTTCGGCATTTCACATCCGCAGGTCCGATCCCGGCCACTTTGCCAGCCGGACAGATGGGGCGCAACCGCCGCTACGGATTAGAAGAACTCGTCGAGCAGCCGATAGTAATGGAGCCGCGCAGGATCCGGCGCCGGCATCCCGTACCGATCGAGAAAAGGCTGCACCAGCGCCTCGCCGAAATTGGAGGCGATGCTGCGGCAGGCAAGCGCGATATCCTGATGGCCGGCCAGACGCCCGCCGCAGAATCCAGCCGGCAATGCCTTGAAAATGTCAATGAAGCGTTTCGGCGGGGGCTGCTTCGAGCAGGATCTCGAAAGCCTCTTCAAGCGCCGCCACCAGAATATCGGTGAGTTCGTCGGATTTGTTTTCCAAAAACAGCGCGCTCACGGCTTCGTCCTGCCGCTCCAGAAAACGCTCGATCTCGTTCGACATATCATTGTCCCTTCTTCACCGTACCATCACGGCCAATGAGGAGAGGTTAGGTAGGGTTCCTTGCGCGTGGCTGGTTGTTTCTGAGCGCAGTTCAGGATCACGAGGAGCTAGTCGCGAATGTTAAATTCGGCGTACTGGCTGCGGGGGATCAAGTCTCCGACTTTGTAGAAGAACGCCAGGACCTTTGTGGCATCAGCGTTTACCTCGCACCGGAACTGAATACGATACCAACGGCCGGAGCCGCTCACGAAACGGCCCCTCTGCCGCACCTCCACCACTGTTTCGTTCGTGAACTTATAGGAAGGAAGACCAGCTCCTCGATACTTAGGCGATTCGTGCTCAAGCTGTTGACCGAGCTCGGTTCGACACAGTTCGTCCATGCGTTGACCGCGCGACATATTGCCGATCGCCGTGCGAGCAACGGGATCATCGGTGATACTACGTGAAAACAGCGTCTTTGCCTGTGGCAATTGCTCCCTCCGCGCCTCGTCCTCCTGTTGCGTCGGCTTTTTTGTCTCGGAAGGCCCCTCCATTTCGAAGTTCGTCTGCGCTT
Organism: Rhizobium sp. MHM7A; assembly: GCF_005862215.1. Classification (NCBI taxonomy): domain Bacteria; kingdom Pseudomonadati; phylum Pseudomonadota; class Alphaproteobacteria; order Hyphomicrobiales; family Rhizobiaceae; genus Rhizobium; species Rhizobium sp. MHM7A. The sequence continues at coordinate 340,535 of NZ_VCHT01000002.1, read as the reverse complement.
CTTCCGTTGTAGCGGCGACAGGCGCATCTCGTTCCGGATGAGTATCCACCGCAGCAACTTCCGGCAAATTCACGTCCTTAGGAACAGGATTGCCCGAAGGTTGTTGGATCGAAGCCGGCTTTTCCGCTGCATTCTCGGCGGGCTCAGGTTGCGTCGGTGTCGGCTCGGATGGTGGAGGAACAGGCGCCGCATTTGGCTTACCTTGCGAGGAACTTCCGGTGCTCGATTTCTTCGGGCCGGTATCCTCGTCCCCGAATTCAAAGACCGGACGCGTCGCTGGCAGTGGTTTGCGCACCTCGGGCTGAAGCTCTGCAGCTTCCTTTGGCTGAGGGGACGGCGGCGGTGGTGGCGGCGGAGGCGCCTTCTTAACCTCTTGCGGCGGCGTCGGCTCTTGCGGTTTCTCTTCGGGTTTCTTCTCTTCCGGCTTCTTCTCCTCCGGCGGCGGGACGAGCTCCACCTTCACGCTCTCGTCCTCCGGCGGCTTCGGCTCGATCTTCGGCAGGCCGAAGATAAGGAGGGCAACGACCGGCACATGCAGAAGCACGGACGCGCCGATACCCCAGCGGATTTCGGGCCGCCGTTTTACCGTTTCATGATTCGTCTCTGCCAATTCCACTTCTTCGGTCACAGCAGCGATGTGGCCTTTAAAGCCGGCAGCATCAAGCCGCAAAAGCAAAAAACCTCGTGATCGCCGTCCCTCATCGGCCGGCAGGGCGGCCGTCGCAAGCTTTTTGTGGCTTCGGTCTAGCTGAGCGAACCTATCAGATCCCTATAGGCCGCCTCCGGAAAAGCCTTCAGCGTCTCGGTCCGGACATTGCCGCCCATGGACAGCGCCAGGGTGAAATGCGCCATGACGGCATCATCGGGCGCCTCGCAGACGGCGACCATGTCATGCCCGCCCATCGTCAGATAAAATTGGGTGAAGGAGCCGCCGACGCTGGCGAGCAATTTCTTCGCCGCGTCCAGCCGTTTTGGCGAGTCTCGGACGTTGCGGATGCCCTGGTCCGTCCAATCGATCAAAAGAATGTAAGTGGTCATATCGCACCTCCCAGAGCGTGGTGCCGAAATGGTGAGCAGACGACATCATGCTCTATTTCCTGATGCAGATCCGGATTCGGATTTCAGGCCGGCAGGGCCTGCAATCATCTGGATCCAGCGGAGGATAGGCCGTGCAGGCATATGTCGCCCCTCGCTCGCGCGTTGCGATCGATCCCTCCCCCGCGGCCGGATTATAGGCTTGTCACCACAAGGCGACAAGAAAGCCGGCGGAATCATCGGGACTAATCATAAAAGCAAAAGCCGGGCGTAAAACCCGGCTTTTCCAAATCATGATGGCATTGTCGAAACGTCAGCTGTCGAGGAAGGAGCGCAGCTTTCTCGAGCGGCTCGGATGCTTCAGCTTGCGCAGCGCCTTCGCCTCGATCTGGCGGATACGCTCGCGGGTGACCGAGAACTGCTGGCCGACTTCTTCGAGCGTGTGGTCGGTGTTCATGCCGATGCCGAAGCGCATGCGCAGAACACGTTCCTCGCGCGGCGTCAGCGAGGCGAGTACGCGGGTCGTCGTCTCGCGCAGGTTCGCCTGGATGGCGGCGTCGATCGGCAGCAGCGCGTTCTTGTCCTCGATGAAATCGCCGAGATGCGAATCCTCTTCGTCGCCCACCGGGGTTTCGAGCGAGATCGGCTCCTTGGCGATCTTCAGGACCTTGCGGACCTTTTCGAGCGGCATGGCAAGCTTTTCGGCCAGTTCTTCCGGCGTCGGCTCACGGCCGATCTCGTGCAGCATCTGGCGCGATGTGCGGACGATCTTGTTGATCGTCTCGATCATATGCACCGGAATGCGGATCGTGCGGGCCTGGTCGGCGATCGAACGGGTGATCGCCTGACGGATCCACCACGTCGCATAGGTCGAGAACTTGTAGCCGCGGCGGTATTCGAACTTGTCGACCGCCTTCATCAGGCCGATATTGCCTTCCTGGATGAGGTCGAGGAACTGCAGGCCGCGGTTCGTGTACTTCTTGGCGATGGAGATGACGAGGCGAAGGTTCGCTTCGACCATTTCCTTCTTGGCGATGCGGGCTTCGCGCTCGCCCTTCTGCACCATATGCACGATGCGGCGGAATTCCGAGATCGAAATTCCGGTCTCGGTCGCCAGATTCTGGATCTCCTGGCGGATGTCTCGGATCGTCGTGTTTTCGCCCTTGGCGAATTCCTTCCAGCCGCGGGCGGCCAGATTGCCGATCGACTTCATCCAGTTCGGGTCGAGTTCGGCGCCCTGGTACTGTTCCAGGAAGCTATCGCGCTTCACGCCGTAGGATTCGGCCAGACGCAGCAGACGTCCCTCGTTGGAAACGAGTCGCTTGTTGATGTCGTAGAGCTGCTCGACCAGAGCGTCGATGCGGTTCTGGTTCAGGGACAGGGACTTGACCGCCTTGATCAGCTCATCCTTGAGCTCCTTGTAGCGGCGCTCCTGGGCTGAAGACAGCGTGCCGGACGCCGACAGGCGCTGCTCGACCTGCTGGTCCTGCAGCTTGCGCAGCTTCTTATAGGTCTCGGCGATCGTATCCAGCGTCTCCATCACCTGCGGGCGAAGCTCGGCTTCCATGGCCGCCAGCGACAGGTTGGATTCGTCCTCGTCCTCTTCCTCCTCTTCCGGAGGCAGTCCTTCGCCGCCGACATCGGTGATGTCGTCGTCGCCGGAACGGGCGCGCCGGGTCTTTTCCTTCTCCTCAGCGGCCTTGCGGTCGGCCTCGATCTTTTCGGGGCTCTGGAACTGCGGCGCAGCCTTGGCTTCCGGACCGGAATAGGTCGTTTCGAGATCGATGATCTCGCGCAAGAGCGTCGTGCCTTCGTTGAGTTCGTCGCGCCAGATGATCAGCGCCTGGAAGGTCAGCGGGCTCTCACAGAGGCCCGCGATCATCGTCTCGCGGCCGGCTTCGATCCGCTTGGCGATCGCGATTTCGCCCTCGCGCGACAGAAGCTCCACCGAGCCCATCTCGCGCAGATACATGCGAACCGGATCGTCGGTGCGGTCGGTCGGTTCCTTTTTCTTGGCGGTCGCAAGCGCAGTGCCGCCCGAAGGCGCGAGTTCGCCGCCTTCGCTGTCGTCGTCGCCACCAGCGTCGTCGTCATCGCCGCCCTGGGCTCCGGCCTCTTCGGCTTCCTCGTCCTCGATGACGTTGATGCCCATGTCAGACAGCATCGACATCGTGTCTTCGATCTGCTCGGAGGTGACTTCCTCGGACGGCAGGACGGCGTTCAACTCGTCCATCGTCACATAGCCGCGCTTCTTGGCGGCCTTGATCATCTTCTTGACCGCGTCGTCGGAAAGATCGAGAAGAGGGCCGTCGCTTGCGCCGTCGCGTTCGACTTCCGCGTCTTCGTTCTCTTTGACCTTGGTTGCCATTTATATCGTCGCCTTCCTGACGCTATCCAATCTCGCTACGGTGAATGGGCCGTCTCAGGCCTGACGCACCGCTCGCGCCGCCCTAGAATCACCTTGCCCACCTAACGGGATGACGTTTAAAGTCTGATTAACCACGATAGCCGGTGCCGGACAGCAAAGATTTCTTGCTTTTGGCTTTCCGGCCATGGTTGCGCGATCCGCCTTGACCCAGTTCACCGTTTCAACAAGTCGAACGGTGATTCCCACATTTTTTGTTCTCGTCAAGCTTTTCCAGCAAAAAAGCACGCGAAAACTCGGAAAAAGCCTTATCCACAGGCTTTGAACCGCGGCTGCGATTGCGAACCTTATTTAAGAAGCAGCGAACAAAAGACAAGGGTGGCAAAGATTTTGCCTGCTGCATCTATCATTGCGGCGGCTTTCGAAGTTGTGCCGGAAATATATGCCCTCTTAGCGGGCGGGCATCGGCCGGGCTGATGCGTCGCGCCGTCATAGGCTGTCACCTTCAGCACGCCGAGATCTAACTCAGCAATGCAGCGCAGGTTGATCGGGCGCTATAGGCCCACGGGCTTGCCGCAGGGCGCGATGCCGCAATTGCATCCTCCTCACATCCAGTCCATCACGACCTTGCCTGAGTTGCCGGAGCGCATCGCCTCGAACCCGTCGCGGAAATCGTCGATTTTGATGCGATGGGTGATGATGGGCGAAAGATCGAGGCCGCCCTGCACGAAGGCGATCATCTTGTACCAGGTTTCGAACATCTCGCGGCCGTAGATGCCCTTGAGATTGAGCATCTTGAAGATCACCTTGTTCCAGTCGATCTCGAAGCCCGCCGGCGCAATTCCGAGAATGGCGATCTTGCCGCCATTGTTCATCTTGTCGATCATGTCGCGGAAGGCAGGCGCCGCGCCCGACATCTCGAGCCCGACATCGAAACCCTCCGTCATGCCGATCGCCTTCATAACATCGGCAAGATTTTCCTTCGATGCGTCGACGACATGATCGATGCCCAGCTTGCGCGCCAGATCCAGACGGTGCGGATTGATGTCGGTGATAACAACCTTGCGGGCGCCGGAACGCTTGGCGACCAGTGCTCCCATGATGCCGATCGGCCCGGCGCCGGTGACGAGCACGTCCTCGCCGACGAGATCGAAAGAGAGTGCTGTATGCACGGCATTGCCGAACGGATCGAAGATCGCTGCGATCTCGTCTGATATATCGTCCGGAATCGGCACGACATTGCTTTCGGGAATGCAGACGAACTCGCCGAAGGAACCCGGCCGGTTGACGCCGACGCCGAGCGTGTTGCGGCAGAGATGCCCCCTGCCCGCCCGGCAGTTGCGGCACTTGCCGCAGACAATATGCCCCTCGCCGGAGACCCGCTCGCCGATATGATAGCGGGTGACCGCCGAGCCGATCTCGGCTATCTGGCCGGAGAACTCATGGCCGACGACCATCGGCACCGGAATGGTCTTCTGCGCCCACTGGTCCCAGTTCCAGATATGCACGTCGGTGCCGCAGATCGCCGATTTCTTCACCCGGATCAGCACATCGTTCGGCCCGACCTCGGGCACCGGCACATTCTCCATCCAAAGCCCGACTTCCGGCTTCGATTTGACCAGCGCCTTCATCATGTTAGACATATGCATATCCCGCCTTTGCTTCGCGCCAGCTTCGCTATCCCCTCTTCCTCCCGCTGGGGAGAAGGAGTAAATCGCGACATCCCCATCCTCAAATCACGCCCAATTCCCGCCCTGCCTCCGCAAAAGCCGCAATCGCCCGCTCGACGTCCGCCTTCGAATGCGCCGCCGACATCTGCGTTCGGATCCGGGCCTGGCCTTTCGGCACGACGGGGAAAGAGAAGCCGATCACATAGATCCCCTTCTTCAGCATCAGGCTTGCCATGTCCTGCGCGAGCTTGGCATCGCCAAGCATGACGGGGATGATCGGATGGCCTTCCCCGGCGAGCTTGAAGCCGAGCTTCGTCATTTCAGTGCGGAAGAGATCGGCATTGTCGGAAAGGCGCTTGCGCAGGGCATCGCCGTTTTCGATCAGGTCGAAAACTTTCAGCGAGGCAGCGGCGATGACGGGCGCCAGCGTGTTCGAGAACAGATAGGGCCTAGAGCGCTGCCGCAGCCATTCGACGATTTCAGCTCTCGCCGAAGTGTAACCGCCGGAGGCTCCGCCGAGCGCCTTTCCGAGCGTGCCTGTTATAATGTCGATCCGGCCTTCGACGCCGCAATATTCCGGCGAACCGCGGCCGTTCTTGCCGACGAAACCGACCGCATGACTGTCATCGACCATGACCATCGCGCCGTATTTCTCCGCGAGATCGCACACGCCTTGCAGATTGGCGATGATCCCGTCCATGGAAAAGACGCCGTCGGTCGCAATCATCTTGAAGCGGCTGCCTTCGGCTTTTTTCAGCTCATCTTCCAGCGCCGCCATATCATTGTTGGCGTAGCGGAAGCGCTTTGCCTTGGAGAGGCGCACGCCATCGATGATCGAGGCATGGTTCAGCACGTCGGAAATAATCGCATCCTCTTCGCCGAGCACCGTCTCGAACAGACCGCCATTGGCGTCGAAACAGGAGGAATAGAGGATCGTGTCTTCCATGCCGAGAAAGGAGGAGATGCGCGCTTCGAGCTGCTTGTGCTCCTCCTGCGTTCCGCAGATGAACCGCACCGACGCCATGCCGTAACCGTAGCGGTCGAGCGCTCTCTTGCCGGCCTCGGCCAGTTCCTCATTATCGGCAAGGCCGAGATAGTTGTTGGCGCAGAAATTCAGCACCCGCTCGCCCGTGGAAATCGCAATTTCGCCGGCCTGCTTGGAACTGATGACCCGCTCCGACTTATAAAGGCCGGCATCCTTCAGGGCCGAAATCTCGGCCCGGAGATGGGAAAGAAATGGCGAGGTCATGGGCAGCCCTTCCTGACGTTTCTATAGGCCTCGGGTTAGCATATCGCCACCGGCTTGTCTTCTTCAGCGCTGCGCCGAGATCAGCAGGAACATCGGCCGGTCCATTTCCGTCGTCCAGTCGGGATTATCCCGCAATTCCTCCTTGGTCGGGCTCCACTCCTCGACATGGCGGATGGAAAAGCCAGCCCCGATCAAGGCGTTGAGCGTCGTACCAAGCTTGCGGTGCTGCTTGATCACGCCCTTGGCGAGCCAGTCCGTCGTGCGCGCGCCTTCGACGGAATAGCGATCGAGCGGCCAGATCCGTCGCCCTTCGGCATCGCTCGTCCAATCCGGTCTGCTTGGCGCCATATAGATCGGATGCTCGATGGTGAAGACGAAATGCGATCCCGGCAGAAGCGCGCGTTGGACCATCGCGACGAGCCCGGTGAAATTCTCGATATAGTGCAGCGCCAGCGAACTGTAGGCGAAATCGAAAGCGCCTTCGGCAAGTTCGAGATATTCGAGATCGGCGATTTCGTAGGTGACCGCCGCATCGCTCGTATCGGCCCTGGCTCTGGCGATCATCTTTTCTGAAATATCAAGTGCGAGCACGCTTGCGGCACCCTGGCTTCTGGCAAAACGCGAAAACCAGCCGAAGCCACAGCCGAGATCGACGACGCGTTTGCCGGTAAGATCGGGCAGAAGCGCACGCACCGCTGGCCACTCGGCCGCTCCGCCGAGCCCGCGAAGAGATCGGCTAAGGTCGCTGTATCCGGCGAAGAATTCCGGCCGGTCGTAGATATTCTGAGCCATCGGCATTTCTCCTCGGAGCAGCATCTATCATGCCAATCCGGCCGATCTCAAGGATCGCCCTGACCCTTCAGTCCTTGTCGTGAGAGAGAATGATCTCCAGAAACGCGTCGCCATAGCGCTCGAGTTTCGATTGGCCGACGCCCGATATGCCGAGCAATTCCTTGCGGCTGCGCGGCCGTTCCGTCGCGAAGGCAATGAGCGTCGTGTCAGGAAAGACGACATAGGGCGGCACGCCGAGCGATTTGGCGAGCCGCATGCGCTCGGCCCGCAGCGCCTCGAAAAGCGTGCCGTCGGCGCCCGACAGGCCCGATTTGCGCTCGCTGCGCTCGGCCTTCTTCGTGCGCCGCTCCGAGGCCGGCCTGTCCTTGCGGAAGAATACCTGTCGCTCTTGCTTGAATACGGCGCGCGCCTCCGGCTCCAGCTTCAGCGCTCCATAAGCCTCATGATCGATGCGGATCAGCCCCATGGCGAGCAGCTGGCGGTAGACGGATTGCCATGTGCGCGCGGGAATGTCCTTGCCGGCGCCGAAGACCGGCATATCGACATGGCCGAAACGTTCGGTCTTTTCGTTGACGTTGCCGACCAGCACATCGATCACATGGCCGGCGCCGAACCGCTCGCCGGTGCGGTAGACGGCGGCGAGCGCCTTGATCGCCGCTTCCGTGCCCTCCCAGGTTTCGACCGGTTTCAGGCAGGTGTCGCAATTGCCGCATCGGCCGGCATGAGCCTCGCCGAAATGGGCAAGGATCGCCTGCCGACGGCAGGAGGCGGTTTCGCAGATCGCCAGCAAGGCATTGAGCTTGGCGCGCTCGACCCGCTTGATCTCGTCTGCGGCATTGCCCTCGTCGATCATGCGGCGGCGTTGGATGACGTCGGCCATGCCATAGGCCATCCAAACGTCGGACGGCAGGCCGTCTCGGCCGGCGCGCCCGGTCTCCTGATAATAGGCCTCCACCGAGCCCGGCAGATCGAGATGGGCGACATAACGCACATTCGGCTTGTCGATGCCCATGCCGAAGGCGACGGTCGCGACCAGGCAGAGGTTCTCTTCTTTCAGGAAAGCATCCTGATTGGCGTCGCGCAGCGCCCGGTCCATGCCGGCATGATAGGGCAGCGCACGGATGCCCTGCCCGTTCAGCCAGTCGGCCGTATCCTCGACTTTGGCGCGCGACAGGCAATAGACGATGCCGCTGTTGCCCTTATGGCCGGACAGGAAGCGCAGGAGCTGCTGGCGCGGCTGGTCGCGCTCGACGATTTCATAGGCAATATTCGGCCTGTCGAAGCTGGTGGTGAAGACTTCGGCATTGCCGAGCCCCAGCCGCTCGACGATATCGTCACGCGTATGCGGGTCGGCCGTTGCCGTCAGCGCCACGCGGGGTACATCAGGATACTGCGCGCCGAGGCGGCCGAGTTCGCGATATTCCGGGCGGAAATCATGACCCCATTGGGAGACGCAATGGGCCTCATCGATGGCAAACAGCGCGATCTTCTCACTTGCGATCAGCTCGCGGAAACCGTCGGTCAGGATGCGCTCGGGCGTCACGTAGAGAAGGTCGAGCTTTCCCGCCGAAAGCGCGCGGCGGACCTCGACGAATTCCTCGCGCGATAGTGACGAATTCAGTGCCGCAGCCCTGATGCCGAGCTGCTTCATCGCCTCCACCTGATCGCGCATCAACGCAATCAACGGCGAAACGACGATGCCGACGCCGTCGCGGCAAAGCGCCGGAATCTGAAAGCACAGCGATTTGCCCGCACCTGTCGGAAAAAGCACCACCGCATCACCGCCCGAAACCACGTGCTCGACCACCTGCTGCTGCTTGCCGCGGAAGGAGGAATAGCCATAGACCTGCTTCAGGACGTCGAGCGGCGAGCGGCCGGCGGAAAACAGCGCATCGGAAGCGGAAAAGCCAGGTTCATTACGTTCGCTGAGCGGCATCAGTGGTTCGCCGCCCCCTTGACGCGGCCGGAAAGCACGCCGAAGCCGTCGATGATCGCCTCCTGGTTCTCCAGGCGCACACCTTCGTAATGCACTTCCTGTTGCGCCCGCATCAGCTGCGCTATTGCCTCGCCATCGCCGGCTTCAGTCGCGAGCGCGATTTCGCGCTCGAGTTCCATCTTCTGCCGGCGCAGCGCTTTGGCGCGCTTGTGAAAGGCGAGCGCCTGGCGATATCCCTCGCGTGCATCCTCAATCGCCGCCTCCTCGGTCGCCGTCCACAGCCGGGCATTGCGCACCTGCTGATCGAGGCTCTTGATGAGCGGGCCGAAACCTTCGAATTCCAGTCTTTCGGTCAGATATTCCCGCGTCAGATGTGGACCGGCGACGGCAGCCGCAGCCCCCAGCATCGCCGACCAGAGCCGCTGCAGCGGCTTGCTGTCATATTCGATTGCAGCGATCTCGTCATAATCGTCTATCATCAGCGAGGGATGGTTGACGATCGTCAGCGCCAGCACGCTTTCACGCAGAGCCGTATTGTCCTGATGACCGCGCACAAGGCCGGAGCGGGCAAGCCGGTCGGAAATGACGTTCGGAGTTTTCGGCCCCGCCTTGCCGCCATTGTCGCGGCCTGCCCGGCCGCTGAAGCCGCGCCGCTCGCCATTGCCGCGGTTCTGGAACTGAGGTTGGAAGAAGGCGTTCAGCCGGTCGCGTATATCCTGCTGGTAGTGACGGCGCACATTTTCGTCGGCGATGACGGAGACGAGCTGTTTCAGCCGCGCCTCAAGCTCGGCGCGCGCTTCCGGCGTGTCGAACTTGCCGGTGTTGATCTCGCGGTTCCAGAGCATATCGGAGAGCGGCTTTGCCTGGCTCATCACCTTGTCGAAGGGAGCGCGCCCTTCATCACGCACGAGATCGTCGGGATCCTTGCCGTCGGGCAGGAGCGCGAAGCGGACGGAGCGGCCGGGCTTCAGATGCGGCAGCGCCAGTTCGGCAGCGCGATTGGCGGCGCGAATGCCGGCGCCGTCGCCATCGAAGCAGAGCACCGGCTGCGGCACCATTTTCCAGAGCAGCTCGAGCTGGTTTTCCGTGAGCGCCGTGCCGAGCGGCGCAACGGCGTTCTCGATGCCCGCCTGATGAAGTGCGATCACGTCCATATAGCCTTCGACGGCAATGATGGTGCCGCTCGCATTCTCATCCTGAGGATCGCCGCGCCCCGCTCCCTGGATTGCGCGGCGCGCGCGGGCGAAATTGTAGAGCACGTTGCCCTTGTGAAAGAGCTCCGTTTCATTGGAGTTCAGATATTTCGCCGGCGCATCGGACGACATGGCGCGGCCGCCGAAGGCGATCACCTTTTCCCGGGACGACAGGATTGGGAACATGATCCGGTCGCGGAAGCGATCATAGGAGACCGGCACGTTTTCATGAACGACCAGGCCGCAGGCCTCGATCTGCTCCTTGGAAACGCCCTTGCCGGCGAGGAATTCCTTGAGTGCATTGCGGCTGTCAGGCGCGTAACCGAGACGGAAGGTCTCGATGGTACGCCCGGTCAGCCCGCGATCGCGCAGATAGGCGCGCGCCTTTGCGCCATTCGCCGTCTGCAGCTGATCCTGAAAGAAGCACGTCGCCATTTCCATGACGTCGATCAGCGAACCGCGTTCCTTTTCGCGCTTCTCCATCGCGGCATCGGCAAGCGGCATCGGCACGCCTGCCATGTCGGCAATCTGCTGCACTGCCTCGGGAAAACTCAAGCCCTCCAGCTCCGTCAGAAAGCGGAAATGGTCACCGGTGACGCCGCAGCCGAAGCAATGATACCGGCCCTTTCGATCCTCGCAGTGGAAGCTCGGCGATTTCTCGCCATGGAAGGGGCAGCAGGCCCAGTAGTCACCACGCGAGACATTGGTCTTGCGCTTGTCCCAGCTGACTCGGCGCGCGATCACGTTCGAAATCGGAACGCGGTCGCGGATTTCATCGAGAAAGGTGTTGGAAAAGCGCATTTATACCTCTTGGCCAAGCTCCATATAAGCTGCTTTGCCGCACCATGCCACGAAACTCGTCAGGAAAACCCGCTATTCACAGGCAAGTGCACCGGACGTCGGCGGCGTCGTTTATCCAATCAACAACGCGTGAGCACCCCCTGCGACAGGGTGCGACATTATTTTCGCCGAACAGGCGGAGGCCGGCCACCGCAAGTGCTCCGGCATGGGGGGTGTGCGGACAGAATTTGGAATAAAACATCTGAAAACAGAAGCTTACGGCCATCGTCGACGCACGTCGTGATCTTCGTGGCGCCTGCTGAACCCTCGCTTCGAAGCCTCTCAAAGTGCCATTTCCGGCAATCATTATTTTTTTGTAATTTGAACAAGCCGCCGCACCGCAATAGGTTCGATCTCAACAAAGCGATCCCCGAGCGAAGCACCATCCCTACCCCCGGCGCCGCTTCGCAAGGGTGCCTTTGCAAATACCCTCCGGCTTGGGCCTCGGCCCTGCGTTGCCGGCGGAAGCAAAGAGCAAGAAGGCAGGAGCGCCCCCAGCTCCTGCCTTCTTAATTTTTGGCTCTCTCCGAGAGAGTTTCGCTTTTAGAATTAACCGTTTGTTGACAATAGCATTGACATGCTGCGCTCGCATGAAAGATGAATGCGCCGACATCCTGGACCGCTTTCAATGGCCTTCACTGCGGAAAATCTTGCGGCCGACGATCGTTTTCTCGCTGCAATCCTTCATTGCGCCGATCAGCTCCTTGCGATCTATCACGAGAGCCCGCGCATCGGCTCCATCTTCGCAGCGCAGCAGCGCTGGCTGATGGCGCATGCCGGCTTTGCGCTTCATTACGGCTTTCCCGACGACGGCCAGAGCCCCGGTCTCTATTCCGGTCGCTTCATCGATTTCGCGGTCAAGAATGACATCGCCAGCCGCAACACGGCCGCTGCCTTCATGCAGGAAATGCTGGCCTATCGCTTCCTCCGACTGGTTCCCGGCCCCGACAGGCGCACGCGCTATTTGGAACCCACCGAGATCGCCGAGCAGAATTTCACCCGATGGCTCGTCACCCATATGATGATGCTCGACAGCCTCGATGGCGGCGGGCGCGCCGACAGGATCGTCGCCGATCCTTCGGCCATGATGGCGGCGATCCAGCCGCGGATCGCAGCGGCGATCATAGGGAGTGAAGCGGTGCGCAGTCCCGGCCCCACCTTCAACTTATTCAACTGGGCGAATTCCGGCGGGCTGGTGATGGACTACCTGATCTCACGCCTCCCGGAATTTCCCAAGACGGAAGAACGCGTCGTCCTCGGTTCGCTGTCGCTCAGGGAAATCCGCGAACAGTTCATGATCTCCAACACGCATCTGAAACGGCTTCTGACCCAGGCGGCGACCATGGAAAGCATTGGCTGGACCAAGCCTGCCCGCAAGGGCGACTTCTGGCTGTCAGGCCGTTTCATCCTTGAGTATCGCAGTTACCAAGCGGCGAAGTTCGCCATTGTCGACGCCGCTGCCGAGACCGTACTCGGGCCTGCGGTTCGCGATGAACTGCAGGCAAGGCGGGTCGTCTAGCGCATCGGCCGAAAATCGGAGTCGATTTTCGGAAAAGCACGATGCGCAGATTCAGAGTGTTAGAGCGTTCTCGTGCGTCCGAAAGGACGCACGGCGCTCTAAGCGATCAGTTCAAGAGTTCCTTGACGGTTGCCGACGCCTTGGCGAAATCCATCTGGCCGGCATAACGCTCCTTGAGCGCCGCCATCACCTTGCCCATGTCCTTGACCCCGGCAGCACCCGTTTCCGCGATGATCGCCGAGATATTGGCGCGCACTTCGCCGTCGGAAAGCTGCTTCGGCATGAAGTCCTGGATGACTGCGATTTCCGCACGCTCCTTGGCGGCAAGCTCCGGCCGGGAGTTCTCGCCGTAGATCTTGGCCGATTCGTCGCGCTGCTTCACCATTTTGGCGAGAATCTGCAGGATCTCGTCGTCGCTCGCCTGCTCCTTGCCGGCGCCGCGATTGGCAATATCGCGGTCCTTGATCGCGGCCTGAATCAGCCGGACGGTGGACAGCCGCTCCGAATCCTTGGCCTTCATCGCCTCTTTCAGCTGGGTGGCGAGTTGATCGCGCAGCATGTCTTCACTCCTTTTTTGATGCCGCTTCATAAACCACGCCGATGCGGGGGATCAAATAAATTGCGCGATCATCGCGAGAAAGCGCAGGAAAACGGCCGCAATCCCGGCTACAAAGATTGACGCTAAGCGATTGCGTGGCTATTTACCGCCACCTGCACCAAAATTCGTGATCAGGCCTGAAAGCACGCGGCATTGCCGTGCCCACACGTCTGCGAGATCAAATGGCGACGAGCGCGGCTAGGCGCATCGATTGCCGGAAACGGGATGAAGATGACCGCAACAGCACCCTGGACAACCGAAAAGCCGACCGCCCTGCTCGTTCTTTCCGATGGCACAGTGATCGAAGGTAAGGGGATCGGCGCCACCGGCAAGGTCCAGGCCGAATTGGTCTTCAACACGGCGCTGACGGGTTACGAGGAGATCCTGACGGATCCCTCCTATCTTGGCCAGATCGTCACCTTCACTTTTCCGCATATCGGCAATATCGGCACCAACGAGGAAGACATCGAGGACCTGACTCCCGCCGCCCGCCACGGCGCCGTCGGCGTCATCTTCAAGGCCGATATCACCGAACCCTCGAACTACCGCGCCGCCAGGCATCTCGACCAATGGCTGAAGGCCCGCGGCATCATCGGTCTCTGCGGCATCGACACGCGTGCGCTGACCGCCTGGATCCGCGAGAACGGCGCGCCGAATGCTGTGATCGCCCACGACTCCAACGGCGTCTTCGACATCGAGGCGCTGAAGGCCGAAGCCAAGGCCTGGAGCGGCCTTGAAGGTCTCGATCTTGCCAAGATCGCCTCTTCAGGCCAGTCCTCGCAATGGGCACAGACGCCGTGGGTCTGGAACGAAGGCTACGGCGAACTCGGCGCGGCGGATGCGAAATATCACGTCGTCTGCCTCGATTACGGCGTCAAACGCAACATCCTGCGCCTATTTGCCGGCCTCGATTGCAAGGTAACCGTCTTGCCGGCCACCAGCAGCGCCGAAGATGTGCTTGCCATGCAGCCGGACGGCATCTTCCTGTCGAACGGCCCGGGCGATCCGGCGGCGACCGGCGAATATGCCGTGCCCGTCATCAAGACGCTGATCAAAACCGATATACCGGTTTTCGGCATCTGCCTCGGCCACCAGATGCTCGGTCTCGCCTTGGGTGCCAAGACCGAAAAGATGCATCAGGGCCATCACGGCGCCAACCACCCGGTCAAGGATCACACAACAGGAAAGGTCGAGATCGTCTCGATGAACCACGGCTTCGCGGTAGACTCGAAGTCTCTGCCCGACGGGGTTGAAGAGACTCATATTTCCCTGTTCGACGGCACCAATTGCGGCCTGCGCGTGCTCGGCAAGCAAGTCTTCTCCGTCCAGCACCATCCGGAGGCCTCCCCCGGTCCGCAGGACAGTCACTATCTCTTCCGTCGCTTCATCAACATGGTGCGCGAGAAGAAGGGCGAACCGGCGCTCTCAGAACGCTGATTTCATGAAGGTCGATCTCGAGAAGGGCCGCCGAACCGGCAGCCACTCCTGCGATGTGACTCTCTTGAATCTTGAAACACCGCAATAAGAGAAGGGCCGCTATCTGCGTGAGCGGTCTTTTTTGGTGTCGAAGGTAAGGCTGCTTTGCGCCCACCTGTCGCAAGCTCAACATAACTGGGCCCCTCGCCGCAAACCCGGTCTGCCAGTTGTTTGTCACTCCGCAACGAGCATTTCACGAAGACAAGACGCGGCTTGCCGAAACCGTGCCTAAGGAGAGTGCAATTCCACGAGGGCACTTTTCGATGGCGCACGAGACCCTCGGCAGATCGAGAGATCGCTTAACGTCAGTCCTACGCCGCTGACGGGCAGAGTGAACATAGTGAACACCTAAACTGTCTGGCCGTAAGTGCGTTAATCGTCATGAACGGAGCGAGGAAATTGGCGCTCGTCCGCTAAATCCTGGCCCAAGTGAGCGTGAAAGCCCGCAGCGAACAGGCGTGATATCATAGCTTCAGCTTCCTCCGCGGCTCTTGAGCCGGATCAGCTCAAACACGCCTGAAATATCTTCGTTTCCATGTCCAGCACCATCCCGTTTGCGGAACAGTTCCAGCATGGGCTCAAGCAAATAGGTGGCGACACCCTGCTCGCGGGTGGCGGTGAGGATGTTTTGCAGCGAGGCGGTCTGCATGGCGAGATTCGACACGACATTGACGCCGTGCCGGCCGCTATCGATCTTCTCCGCATATCCTGGAAGTTCACCCATCATCGCGGTCATCCAGGGGCCAAGCAGCTTCAGAAATTCACTTGCACGGATGCCTTCAGAATCGACGAGGGCGCTGGCTTGAAAGAAGCCGGCAAAAAGGCCATACATGCCGCTGAGAAGAGCGAGATCGTGTAGCGACGCCAGTCCGGCATCCGCACCGAGATAGGTCGCAGCGCCAAGCGCCTCAAGAGTGCGGACATGCGCATCGAAAGTCGCTTTCGAACCGCTGTAGAGGATGAGCGCATGGTCGCCTCCGATCATCGGAGGCGTCGCCATGATGCCGCCGTCGAGATAGGCGGCGCTGAGGCCTGCGACCCGCTCGGCGACAGCGCGGGCCTGGGCCGGCGTTCCATTGGTTAGATTGACCACCGCACGCCCAGCGAGCGCCGAGGCCGCACCGTCAAGCACGGAATTCGATGCGGCGTAGTCCAAGACGCAAATCACGGTGACATCGCTTGAGGCGACGGCGTCTGCCGCGCTGCTGCATTCGCGTGCTCCCTTGGCAACCAAAGAGCCAGCCTTGCCGGGCGTACGGTTCCATAGGGTGACTGAATGACCTTGTTGGAGAAAGCGGGCCGCCAGCGCCTGCCCCATCGCTCCCAGGCCGAGAACCGAGATATTGGCCATGTATGTGTCCGTCCTTTCACCTTCTTCTTGCAACGCCCGCCCGAGCGAGCGGTCGCCGAAAGATGCAATATTGGACGGCTGTGTAGTAGTGGGCTATTCACAGACCCATCGTCTACAAATCGGAACGACGGATCAATGCTGAATCTCAACGACCTTCTCGTTTTCGTTCACGTAGTGGATCACGGCGGTTTCGCTGCAGCCGGTCGCGCGCTGCGCCTTCCCAAGTCCACGCTCAGCAAACGGCTAGCCGAGTTGGAAAGGGAAATCGGCGTCCGCCTAATCCAGCGAACCTCGCGCAGCTTCGCCGTGACCGAGATTGGCCAGGAACTATATCGTCATGCCGCCGCCATGCTCATCGAGGCGGAGGCGGCGGAGCATGTCATCAAGGGCCGTCTGGCGGAACCGAGCGGAACTGTTCGGATCACGGCCTCGCTGCCAATTGCCCAATTCCGCTTGGCGGCGCTGCTTCCGCGCCTCGCAGCGATCTACCCGAAGGTGCGCATCATACTTGACGTTTCCGACAGGTTCGTGGACCTCGTGCAGGAGGGCTTTGACATTGCCATCCGCAACCACTTCGCCCCGCTGCCCGACACCGATCTCGTGCAACGTCGGATCTATGACGATCCCGCCTGGCTCGTCGCCTCCGCCGACTATATCAGGGAGAAAGGCGTGTGTTCTCGACCCGAGGAAGCAAGTGAGCTCGATGGGCTCATGGCATCGCCCTCGCAAACGGTATGGACACTTCGAAATGGCGAAGGCGCCGTCGCCAAGATCACGCCAATGCCGCGCTATGTGGCCAATGAAACTATCTCGCTACTGGAAGCAGCAAAGGCCGGTCTTGGCGTGGCTTGCCTTGCAAGCAGCTTCTGTGCACCACTCGTTGCATCTCGCGCGCTTATTCGCATTTTACCCGAATGGACAGCAGGTGGCGTGACGACAACCTTGCTGATCCCCCATCGCCGCGGACAGCTCCCCTCAGTTCGAACGGTCGCGGACTATCTGATCGCAGAACTCTCTCGGCGACCCCAAGATGCCTGATCATCGAAACAGGTGTCGCTGGGCGGCGACAGAGAACGTCGCATCAGCCATGCTGACGCGCCAAGCTACAGCGGACGGGTTTCTTCGCAAACCAAAAGCGGGTCTGCGTGCAACTTGCCGTCACCGGTATCCGCTGTATCGGTTGGCCGTCAGCCGCTAGCCCCCCGCGAGATCGACATGCAATGCCCCTCTTGACCGTTTTAACTTCGATCGTCCTTCGAGATCGCCAAGTCCAGAATTCGAATGTCCGCGGCTTCCATGGCATATTGCGCGTAACGAAAGTCACGGATCGTGTGAAGCATATCACCGGCCCAATTTAAGAGAACAAAATAGGCAGGATGACTGCTGATGGGGCCCTGCTCAAACACCAGTACCGCGGGACGGCCCTCAATTAGGCCAGCCCCGAGCCTCCATCTGTCTTCGCGGGAGTAGTTACCGAAGTAGGACGAGACCTGGCTCCGACCATGCATCACCACCTCACCAACGAGATCTGCTTTAACGTCCTCGGCAAGTCTTTGCCTTAGCGCGTCGAAATCGCGCGCGTTGAAGCGATCGATATAAAAGGCGAGGAGCTCTTTCTCCGCGGCCGAAAGAACGGGCAGCAACCGCTCTACCGGATCGGCCGCTACGTCGCGCAGCCTGATCCGACCGCGATGTAGAAGCGCCTTGAGGGCGGGCAGGGTAACACCGGTAATCGAGCAAATCTCACGCAGCGAATAGCCGAGCACATCCATCAGGATGACGCTGCTGCGCTCGCGAACTGGCAGCCGCATGAAGGTGCGTAGGCTGGTGGCAGCGATCTCGCGCGCCTCGGTCTGGGACAGAGGTTCGACAACCATGTCAACCTCTTCCTCCGTGATGAGATCGGCCAGCCGGCTACGTCGCCTCAGGAAGTCGAGTGCAGCGTTATGAGCAATGCGAAACAGCCAACCTTCGGGATTGGCAATCGGCGCTGCCGCTGGCAGTGCCTCCATCGCCTTCGCCAGAGCGTCCTGCAAGACATCCTCTGCGTCGATTACCGAACCGGTCATGCGTGCGCAGTAGCGGTGTAGCTTTGGCCTCAATGTCCCGAGCCGCGGACCGAAGGTTGCGGCAAAGATCTCACTCCATGCGGCGGGGGCGGTCATTCGTCGCTCATTTGCTGAACATTTCAAAGTCGCCAATTACCTGCACTACGGCTTGGGCCGGTTCCTCAAGGCAGCGATTAAGAATGCCGTTCCGGAACGCACCGAACGCGTGGAGGCTGGCGACAGAGTCGTCTACACCATCCTCCACTGCGAGGAGATGCAGAAAGACGGATTCATCGAGCCGCAGAGCAGCGTATTTCACGCCGGAAGGTGCGTTTTCGGTCAGCTCCCGGAATACCTCCTCGATCAGCCTCTGGTTCTCGTCAGCGCTCTCGGGTCTCGTTCTATAGCGGATTGCGATGCGTTTCATCAATGCCTCCTCGATTAGCGATCTCCTCTACGAGACGCTTGTCGGGCTTAGAAAGATTCGCCTACCGTGGAAAAATCTCTGCGAATCCTTTTCGACAATCCGGTCGTCTTCTCCTGTGTAGTCCCCGGTCCAAGCACTGTTTCTGTGCGAAGCCGGACAGCGCCACTGATTTAACCAGGAGAAACGACATGCCCACTTTTATTATCGAAGGCCCTCAGGGTCTGCGAAGCGAGGCCAGGACGAAGATGATGGGAGAGATAGCCTCTGCGCTCGAGGAGGCCTACCACATCCCAGATGTCCGCATCTTCCTCCGTGAGCACGCACCTGCCAATGTGGCACAGGACGGTCGTATCGAAGCAGAACCAGTCCGGCCGGTCTGCTTCGTCGAGGCGCCGCGGTTGCCAGGTCTGGACGCTCGGCGTTCGCTGATAGAGAAGTTGAATGACGCCGTCGCGAGGGCGTTTGCCGGCATTGCCAACACTGATGACATCTTGATCCTATGCAATGAATATCCGTTGGAGCTTGCCGGCGCGGGTGGACGTCTTCAGTCGGAGAATCTAGACGTTGTCGCAGCGCTGAAAGATGCCGCCGAATAGGCCTGCGGGACGGGACGCGCTGCTCTACCCGGTACCTCCTCTTAATTGACTGCAGGTTCCACGCCCCGCTGGTGCGGCTCTTGAGGGTCGCACCGCCAAAAAACATCTGGCGCGCCTTTTTCGCCGGACGGAGGGCTTCGATCCCACTGCCGCGAAATCGTCGGCGGCGATCGTATCAGGCGTTCAACGAGGTAACTGCCCCGCGGTGACGATCTTGGCGCCACCCATAACCGCCAGGCCGCGTTCTTAGCTAGCATCAGGACGTGATGGTCGACGAACTGCTCTGCAGTGTCGGGTGAAATGTGCGCTCTGATATAATCGCGCTTGCGGCAAGCCTTCCATAGATCGGCGGGAGGCGCTTCGCGGTCTACCGGGTCCCTTTCACTACCATATTGACCTCAACCATGGTTGAGGAATTACAGAAGTGCCTGCAGATCCGATGCAGGAGAAACACATGAGCGGAACTTTCTATCGTGTCGACAAGTTCATCGTGCCGGCTGCGGCGCGTGAGGAGTTTCTTGTCAAAGTGATGATGACCCACAAGCTGCTGGAGGCACAGGAGGGATTCGTCGAACATAGGGTGCTGGAGCAGATCGCAGGTCCCGGCGAGTTCAATTTCGTCACCATTGCCGAATGGCAAAATTCCGAGTTCGTCGAACGCGCGCGGGCAGCCGTGGCGGCCGCCCATAAGGCCGCAAATTTCGATCCGCAGGAAATGTTTTCGCGTCTCGGTATCAGAGCCGATATCGCCAGCTACAAGCCTGTCGCAGCTTGAGGCAAGACGGGCCGGCTCAGGCGCCGGCCGCTGCCCCTTCCCGGCGAAGCAGAAGGTAGAACCGTCCACAGAGCATTGTCGCGGCGGCTGCCAGACCGACGAGGAAGCCGAACCAGATGCCGATGCCGCCGAAACCCAGCGGGAAGGCAAAGGCCCAGGCGAGGAAGAAGCCGATCGGCCAGTAAGCAATCAGCGCCATGATCATCGGCACGCGCGCGTCCTTCAGGCCGCGCAGCAATCCGTTGGCGATCACCTGCAGTCCGTCGACCAGCTGGAAAAGCCCGGCAACCACAATCAGCGGCCCGGCATAGGCAAGCACCTCGGGCGCCTCGGGCGAGCTGACGTCGAGGAACCAGCTGCCGAGGAATTGCGGCATGGTGGCGAAGATGACCGATCCAACCGCCGAGATGGCGCAAGCGATGATCACGACCATGATCGAAGCGCGCACCAGTCCGTCATAATCGCCCTGCCCGTGCGCGACGCCGATGCGCACCGTCGCCGCCTGGCTGAGACCGAGCGGGATCATGAAGGCGATCGAGGCCCATTGCAGGGCGATGCCGTGGGCGGCGAGCTCGATGGTACCGATATAACCCATCAAGAGCGACGCGACCGTAAACAGACTGACCTCGGCAAGCACGGTCACGCTGATCGGGAAACCGAGCCGGATGACCTCCAGCAGCGCGTGCCAGTCCGGCTTCCAGAACCGCACGAAGATCTCGTATCGCCGCGTCTCTTCCCGCCGCTGGACAAAGACGAGGATGAAGAGGAAGCCCGCCGTCTGCACGACCACCGAGACGATCGCCGCGCCCTCGAGCCCCATGGCCGGCAAGCCGAAATGGCCGAGCACGAGCGCATAGGCGAAAATCGCATTCATCACCAGCGTGACGATGGTGACGTTGAGGATGATGCCCGCCTTGCCGATGGCGCTGACCAGGGCCCGCAGGACATTGAAAAGAAGGGCCGGCAGCACGCCGAATTGGCCGATCAGAATGTAGCCATGGGCGAGCCTGGCCACCTCCGGCTTCTGCTGCGCAAAGAGCAGGATCTGCTCTGCATTGAAAAAGGCCGGTTGCGCGATGATCCAGAATCCGATCACCACCCAGAGCCCCATGCGCAGCGATCGGCGCACCGAGACGACGTCGCCGCGGCCATAGGCCTGCGCCACCATCGGAATGACGGCAATGGAAAAGCCCGAACCGAAGATGAGGATCGTGAACAGGAACTGGGCTGACAGCACCATGGCCGCCAACTGCTCGGCGCCAAGGCGGCCGATGATCATCACATCGGTGGTGTGGATGCCGAGCTGTGCGAGCTGGGCGCCGATCAGCGGAATGCCGAGCGCCAGCGTCGCACGGAAATGTGCGCCCCAACGATTATCGTTTGTCGGCGCAAGGCTGCGCGCGTCGATCGACGTGTCCATGACACCGGTCCTGTGATTGAAATATGTGGTCGTCGCAACTTGCTGCGAAATATCATTCGGACTTAGATCAAAGCCCGGACAAGAACTACCCCAAAACAAGCAGATGATGAAAAATTCATCATCGCATCACCATTTCTGATCAATCAGCCGGCGGCTTCCAGCGCCTCGGCCGGCTCCCTCGCCCGAACCCGTGTCAGGAATACCGCGGCGGCCAGAAGGATGAGCACGGCGGCCGTGAGATACGGCGCGCCGGCGAAAGTGACGGGCGCCTCAGGCCGTGTGAAATAGCCGAACATCTGCGTGAAGATCAGCGGGCCGACGATGGTGGTGATGCTGCTGAGGCTGGTCAGCGCACCCTGCAATTCGCCCTGCGCCGACGGCGGCACCATGCCGGCGGCAATGCTGCGCAGTGGCGGATCGGCGACATTTTCGATGACGGTCGCGACGATAACGACGTAAACCACCCAGCCCTCCCAGGCGAAGGCATAGCCGGTCAGTCCTGCGGCGGAGAAGCAGAGGCCGAGAAGCGCCGTCTTCCATTCGCCAAGCAGAGGCACGACACGCGGCAGGACCAAGCCCATGACGAGCGCCGCGCCGATGCCGTAAATGCCGAGCGACAGGCCGATCTGGCCCTCGCTCCAGCCATAGCGGTAGGTCGAGACGAAAGACCAGACCGAGGGATAGACGGCATGCGCCAGGAAGAACAGGAACATGACGAGGCTGACCCAGCCGATGCCGGGGTAATGGCGCATCTGGCGCAGCGCGCCGAGCGGATTGGCACGTTTCCACTCGAAGCGGCGTCGGTTCTTCGCTTCCAGCGTTTCCGGCAGCAAGAAGCAGGCGGCAATGAAATTGAGAAGCGACAAAGCGGCTGCGCCGAGGAACGGCACGCGCGGGCCGAATTCCCCGAGAAATCCACCGATGACAGGGCCGATGGTGAAGCCGACGCCGAAGGCGATACCGATCAGCCCGAAATTTTTCGCCCGGTTCTCCTCGGTGCTGATATCGGCGATATAGGCCGAACAGGTGGCGAAGCTGCCGCCGCTGATGCCGGCAAGCACACGGCCGACGAACAGCATCCAGAAGCTGGTGGCGATGCCGCAGATGAAATTGTCGATCGCAAAGGTCAGCACCGAAAGAAGAAGGATCGGCCTGCGGCCGAAACGGTCGGAGAGGTTTCCGAGCAGCGGCGCGAACAGGAACTGCATGCCGGCATAGACGAGCATCAGCCAGCCGCCGTCGATCGCCGCGTCGCTGACGCTGCCGCCGGTCAGCTGCTCCAGATAGGCGGGCAGCACCGGCATGATGATGGCGATGCCGATAATGTCGAGGAAGAGGATGATGAAGACCAGGAAAAGGCCACGGCGAACGAATCTGGGATCAAGCATGAAGCATCTCTACAGCAATCGTTTCTGAAAAGACGATCTCGTCACCGCGAGCGTATCGGCCCGAAAGTCGGCATCGATTTCGGAAAGCACGATGCGCAGCTTCAGAGTGTCAGAGCTTCCTTCGTGCATCCGAAAAGATGCACGGCGCTCCACAGTGACATAGCTCAGAAAAGACACCGAAACAATCCGTGAACATTCAAATGTATCCGCTGAGTTGTACGGGAAAATCATCAGAGCCTCAACCGATGCACGCAAGATCGCCGGGGGTCCGTTCCCCTGCAAAGGCCGCGAAGGCATCCAGATTGAGCGGGCAAATTATCCATTGTGCATTCTCCCGCACGGCCTGTCCGACACCGTCCGATTATCGCCCGAATGCGGAAACGGTAAAACGGCGTCGGCAGCGCCGCGGTGGCGCGGATGTCCCTCGCGCCAGCGGCGCAACAAAGGAGAAGACAATGCAGACCTATCGTTTGGGACACACCGGACCCGATGTCTCGGCCATCGGCCTCGGCTGCATGGGCATGTCGGGCATGTATGGTCCCGCCGACCGCGCAGAGAGCATTGCGACAATCCATGCCGCGCTCGATTCCGGCATCAACCTGCTCGACACGGGCGACTTCTACGGCATGGGCCACAATGAAATGCTGATCGGCGAGGCATTGAAGGGCCGCAGGCGCGAAGACGCCGTCATCAGCGTCAAGTTCGGCGCGCTTCGCGATCCCGCAGGCGGATGGAGCGGCATCGATGCCCGCCCCGTAGCCGTGAAGAATTTCCTCGCCTACACGCTACAGCGCCTCGGCGTCGACTATATCGACATATACCGCCCTGCCCGCCTCGATCCGAATGTGCCCATCGAGGACACGGTCGGCGCGATCGCCGATTTGATCGAGGCCGGTTACGTCAAACATATTGGTCTTTCGGAAGTCGGCGCCGACACGATCCGCCGTGCCGCCGCCGTCGCCCCGATCGTCGATCTGCAGATCGAATATTCGCTAATCTCGCGCGGGATCGAGGACCGCATCCTGCCGACGACCCGGGAACTAGGCATTTCGATTACCGCTTACGGCGTGCTTTCGCGCGGCCTAATCAGCGGGCATTGGCAGAAGGGGCAGGCCACCGCCGGCGACTTCCGTACCCATAGCCCGCGCTTCCAGGACGGCAATATCGATCAGAACCTCGCACTGGTAGAAAAGCTGCGCGAGATCGCCCAAGCAAAAAGCGTCTCAGTCGCCCAGATCGCCATTGCCTGGGTCGCCACCAAGGGCAAGGACATCGTCCCGCTCATCGGCGCCCGCCGCCGCGACCGGCTGAGCGAGGCGCTCGGCTCACGCGCGGTCGACCTGTCGCCGGAAGATTTCGCTGCAATCGAAAGGGCAATTCCGAAGGATGCGGCGGCCGGCGGGCGTTATCCCGAGCATATGCTCCAGCATATGGATAGTGAGAAGTAAGGTCGGGTAAAAGGGCTGAAGCGTCATGCCGTGCAGTTGCACGGCATGATCTCGCCTTTTCAGACCGGACCTGAAAACGTATCGCACGCCGTCAGCTGTCCGCTGTCGAAACCGCGCTTGAACCACCTGGCGCGCTGCGCCGAGGTGCCGTGGTTGAAGCTCTCGGGCACGACGTAACCCTGCGAGCGTTTCTGCAGCGTATCGTCGCCGATCTGCTGGGCGGCGTTGAGCGCCTCCTCCAGATCGCCGGCCTCAAGCAGGCCTTTCTGCTGGGTATATTTGCCCCAGATGCCGGCGAAGCAATCGGCCTGCAGCTCGACACGCACCGACATCTTATTGGCCTCCTCCTCGCTCATGCGCTGACGTGCCTGGTTGAATTTCGGCAGGATGCCGAGAAGGTTCTGCACGTGATGGCCGACCTCATGGGCGACGACATAGGCTTCGGCGAAATCGCCCGATGCGCCGAACCGGTCGGACAGCTCCTTGAAGAAGGTCGTGTCTAGATAGACCTTGCGATCGCCAGGGCAATAGAACGGACCGGTGGCGGCTGAGGCGAAGCCGCAGGCCGACTGCGTATGGTCGGAGAACAGCACGAGACGTGGCTCTTCGTAGGTCTGGCCTCGTGCCTGGAAAATGCCGTTCCAGGTATCCTCGGTCTCGGCAAGAACGGTGCGCATGAAGGCGGTCATCTCGTCATTAGCCGGCGTGCGCGTGTCCGATTGGCTCTGCTCGTAACCTGGGCCGCTCGACATGCCGCCGGTTTCGAGCACCTGCAGCAGATCGACACCCATCAGCTTGAAGATGAAATAGATGACGATAAGGAAGATGATCGTTCCGATGCTCAAGCCGCCGCCGGCGCGGCGAACGCCGCCGCCAGAGGGAAAGCTGAAACCGCTCCCGCGGCCAAAACCGCCCCCTGTGCGACCGCCGCGACGATCTTCGACATTGTCGGACTGACGCCGGCCTCTCCATTCCATTTTCGTTCTCCCCGGCAACGCTCGTGCTTGCACTCAAGAATTTATATAACCGCCGCCGGGAGGAATTCCAGCGGCTTCATCACACGGAACAGGGGGTTGAACAGCTCACTTTTTCCTCGGGCTTGGTTGCGCCGGTCCCTTTTGTCCGTCGCTTTTGCCGGCGCTGCTGTGCGACTTGCCCTCCCCCTGACGTGCCAGCTCCTTATCCACGGTCTCCCGCGACCCTTCTGCCGGGTCCTTGTCTTTCGGATCTACCATCACAACCTCCAGCTTCTCGACCGCAAACCTGAAGGACGCGATATTGTTCCCCTGACGGAGCAAGCGCTCGCTCTTCCGATCGTGACGGCCGCGAAGCCCCGATCGGCCGCGACCATGCCTCACATTTGTCTTCCGTTGCGTAAAGAAGATGCGTCAAGCGCTTGACGAGACTCCCGCTTTCGCTCTTCCTGAAAAGAGGAGAATGCGGGAGGAGATGGCGATGAAGGCGGTGCGCCTGCAGGCAACAGGACAGTTGCAGCTTTGCGAGGTCGAAAAACCGGCGCCACGCCCGGGCGAATTGCTCGTCAGGATCGAGGCCTGCGGCATCTGCGGCACCGACCGCCATATCTTCCACGGCGATTTTCCGTCGAAGCCGCCGGTGACACTCGGCCATGAATTTGCAGGCATCGTCGAGACGGTCGGACCGGGGGTGACCGATTTCCGCCCCGGCATGCGCGTGACAGGGGATCCGAACATTTCCTGCGGCGGCTGCGAGGAGTGCCGGCGCGGCCGCGTCAATCTCTGCCGTAACCTGCGGGCGATCGGCATTCACCGCGACGGCGGTTTTGCCGACTATGTCTGCATGCCGCAAAGCCAGGCCTTCGCGCTGCCGGCCGGTCTAGATCCGCTTCACGGCGCCTTCTGCGAACCGCTCGCCTGCTGCATACACGGAGTCGATCTTGCCGGGCTGCACACCGGCTCATCGGCCATCGTGCTCGGCGGCGGCGTGATCGGCCTGCTCACCCTTCAGCTAGCCAGGCTTGCCGGCGCAACTCGCCTCGTGCTGGTGACGCGGAGCGCCGAGAAACGGCGCTTGGCCGAAAGCCTCGGCGCCACCGCAACGGCCGATCCCGGTGACGGCGATGTCATTGCGCGCATCACCGCCGCAGACGGACTGCTGCCCGGCGGCGCCGACGTCGTCTTCGAATGCGCCGGCGTCACCGACACCATGCAGCAGGCGCCGCGGCTTGCCCGCCGTGGCGGCAGCGCCGTCATTCTGGGCGTCATGCCGCAGGGGGCAAAGATCGAGATCGAGCCCTTCGACCTGCTGTTTCGCGAAGTCAGGCTGATAAGCTCCTTCGTCAACCCTTTCACCCATGGCCGCGCCGCCGATCTAATCGCCACCGGCAGGATCAAGATCGAGCCGTTGATCTCCCGCAGGATTACGCTCGCGGAAGCTCCCGACGCGATCATCAACCCGGCTCGCGGCGGCGAAATCCGGGCGCTCGTCATTCCCGGCCGGCAGTAGCCTCCCGCGCCGGTTCGAATTCCTGTCGATTCCGCGATTTATGGGGTTCCGTTTGCAAATACATTTGCCTATAAGCCGCTTCTAGCCTGAAAAGACCCAGCATGCGCAACCGACCCGGTGATCTCCCACCCTGGCCGGTTTTCTGCGCAGCCAGAAAATGGATATCGCCATGCCGAAGCGCCAAGACATCAAATCGATCCTCATCATCGGCGCGGGACCGATCGTCATTGGCCAGGCTTGCGAATTCGACTATTCCGGCACCCAGGCCTGCAAGGCGTTGAAGGAAGAAGGCTACCGCGTCATCCTCGTCAATTCTAATCCTGCAACGATCATGACCGATCCGGGGCTGGCCGACGCAACTTACGTCGAGCCGATCACCCCCGAGGTCGTCGCCAAGATCATTGCCAAGGAACGCCCTGACGCGCTACTGCCGACCATGGGCGGCCAGACGGCTCTGAACACCGCCCTCTCCCTCAAGCGCATGGGCGTGCTCGACCGCTACAATGTCGAGATGATCGGCGCCAAGCCGGCGGCCATCGACATGGCCGAAGACCGCGCGCTGTTTCGCGAGGCCATGGCCCGCATCGGCCTGGAAACCCCGCGCTCGATGCTGGCGAACGCCACCGACATCAAGGACCTGGACCGCAAGACGCATGAGGCCGAGCGTAATAAGCTCCGCGAAAGTCTTTCCGGATCCGATCTCGACAAGGCGTTGGACGAGCTGGAAAATCAGTGGAATCTGGGCGAGAGCGACCGCAAGCAGCGCTACATGAACCACGCCATGGCAATTGCCGCCCAGGCGCTCGACCATGTCGGCCTGCCCGCTATCATCCGCCCGTCTTTCACGCTCGGCGGCACCGGCGGCGGTATCGCCTACAACCGTTCGGAATTCTTCGAGATCGTCGGCGGCGGCCTCGACGCCTCGCCGACCACCGAAGTGCTGATTGAAGAGTCCGTGCTCGGCTGGAAGGAGTATGAGATGGAAGTCGTTCGCGACAAGGCGGACAACTGCATCATCATCTGCTCGATCGAGAACATCGATCCCATGGGCGTCCACACCGGCGATTCCATCACTGTCGCACCGGCGCTGACGCTGACCGACAAGGAATACCAGATCATGCGCAACGCCTCGATCGCGGTGCTGCGGGAGATCGGCGTCGAGACCGGTGGCTCGAACGTCCAGTTTGCCGTCAATCCGAAAGACGGCCGCCTCGTCGTCATCGAAATGAACCCGCGAGTCTCGCGTTCTTCGGCGCTTGCATCCAAGGCAACCGGTTTCCCGATCGCAAAGGTCGCCGCCAAGCTCGCCATCGGCTATACGCTGGATGAACTGGAAAACGACATCACCGGCGGCGCGACGCCCGCTTCGTTCGAGCCGTCGATCGATTATGTCGTGACCAAGATCCCGCGCTTCGCCTTCGAGAAATTTCCCGGCGCCTCGCCGGTGCTGACCACGGCGATGAAGTCGGTCGGTGAAGTCATGGCGATCGGCCGCACCTTCGCTGAATCGCTGCAGAAGGCGCTGCGCGGCCTCGAGACCGGCCTGACCGGCCTCGACGAAATCGAGATCCCCGATTTCGAGGAAGGGGAATCCAGCCAGAACGCCATCCGCGCCGCCATCGGCACGCCGACGCCGGACCGCTTGCGCATGGTCGCCCAGGCGTTGCGCCAGGGTCTCAGCATCGAAGAGGTGCATGAGGGCTGCAAGATCGATCCCTGGTTCATCGCCCAGCTCAAGAATATAGTCGACATGGAAGCCCGCATCCGCGAGCACGGCCTGCCGGAGGATGCCGCCAACCTGCGCATGCTGAAGGCGATGGGCTTCTCCGACGCCCGCCTTGCCACGCTGACCGGCAAGCGCCCGAAGGAAGTTGCCGAACTCCGCAACGGCCTGAACGTCCGCCCCGTTTTCAAGCGCATCGATACCTGTGCGGCCGAATTCGCTTCGCCGACCGCTTACATGTATTCGACGTACGAGACGCCCTTTGTCGGCGCCGCCCGCTCGGAAGCTCAGGTCTCCGACCGCAAGAAGGTCGTCATCCTCGGCGGCGGCCCGAACCGCATCGGCCAGGGCATCGAATTCGACTATTGCTGCTGCCACGCCGCCTTCGCGCTGAAGGATGCGGGCTATGAAGCGATCATGATCAACTGCAATCCTGAAACCGTCTCGACCGACTACGACACGTCAGATCGCCTCTATTTCGAGCCGCTGACGGCCGAGGACGTGATCGAAATCCTGCGCGCCGAACAGGAAAAGGGTGAAGTCGTCGGCGTCATCGTCCAATTCGGCGGACAGACGCCGCTGAAGCTTGCCGAGGCGCTGGAAAAGAACGGCATCCCCATTCTCGGCACCGCCCCCGACATGATCGATCTTGCCGAAGACCGCGACCGCTTCCAAAAGCTTCTGATGAAGCTCGACCTCAATCAGCCGAACAACGGCATCGCCTATTCGGTCGAGCAGGCCCGTCTGGTCGCCGCCGAGATCGGCTTCCCGCTGGTCGTGCGCCCCTCCTACGTGCTCGGCGGCCGAGCCATGCAGATCATCCACGCCGAGAGCCAGTTGCAGACCTATCTGCTCGACACGGTGCCGGAACTGGTGCCTGAGGATATCAAGCAGCGTTACCCCAATGACAAGACTGGCCAGATCAACACCCTGCTCGGCAAGAACCCGCTGCTCTTCGACAGCTATCTCACCCACGCGATCGAAGTCGATGTCGACTGCCTCTCCGACGGCACCGACGTCTATGTCGCCGGTATTATGGAACATATCGAGGAAGCCGGCATCCACTCGGGCGACTCGGCCTGCTCGTTGCCGCCCCGTTCGCTGTCCGTGGAACTGATCGACGAGCTGGAGCGCCAGGCAAAGGCGATGGCAAAGGCGCTCAACGTCGGGGGCCTGATGAACGTCCAGTTCGCCATCAAGGACGGCACGGTCTACGTTCTCGAGGTCAACCCGCGTGCCTCGCGCACCGTGCCCTTCGTCGCCAAGACCATCGGCGCGCCGATCGCCAAGATCGCCGCCCGCGTCATGGCCGGCGAGAAACTCGATGCGACCTTCGCCGCCTATGGGCAGAAGCCCGATCCGCGCAAGCTCAAGCATATTGCCGTCAAGGAAGCCGTCTTCCCCTTCGCTCGATTCCCCGGCGTCGACACGCTGCTCGGCCCGGAAATGCGCTCGACCGGTGAAGTAATCGGTCTCGACACCGATTTTGCGTTGGCCTTCGCCAAGTCGCAGCTCGGCGCCGGCGTCGAACTGCCGCGCGATGGAACGGTCTTCGTTTCCGTGCGCGACGAGGACAAGCCGCGCGTGCTGCCGGCAATCCGCATCCTCGTCGAAGAGGGCTTCAAAGTGCTGGCGACCGGCGGCACCGCCCGCTTCCTCGGCGAAAACGGCATCACCGCCACCAAGATCAACAAGGTTCTGGAGGGCCGCCCGCACATCGAGGACGCCATCCGCAACCGCCAGGTCCAGCTCGTCATCAACACCACCGACGGCAACAAGGCGATCTCGGACTCCAAGTCGTTGCGCCGCGCGACGCTGATGCAGAAGGTGCCCTATTACACGACGATGGCCGGCGCCGAAGCCGCCGCCCAGGCGATCAAGGCGCTGAGGGCAGGCAATCTCGAAGTCCGGCCACTGCAGAGCTACTTCGCTTGAGATGAGAGCAATTCCAGCAAAATAGTGCCGTGTTTTGTATCCCTAATTGAGTGAAAACAAAGAGATAGCGCCAACGCCCGCGGGCGGTGGCGCCAGCTCAGCCGGAATCAATTTGTTCGACTGATGCCATAAGCCGCTGAATTTTCAGCATATCCACACGAAACCGTGCCATCTCTTCCGCCTTCAGCCGCTCGTCCGGAATGCGCAGGAGATAGGATGGATGCACGGTCACGAAGAGCGTGCGCCCTCCCTCGATCGCCATCGCCTTCCCCCTGACATCCTGCAGGCGCTCCTTCACATCGGTCAGCGCCGCAAGCGCCGTCGCCCCCATCGCGATGATGAGTTTCGGCTTGACGAGCGCCAACTCCAGATCGAGCCACCGGCGGCAATGCTTCACCTCCCCCATGTTAGGCTTCTGGTGGATGCGGCGCTTTCCGCGTGGCTCGTATTTGAAATGCTTTACCGCATTGGTGACGTAGAGCGTCGACCGGTCGATGCCAGCCTCCGATATCACCTGATCAAAAAGCCTGCCGGCTGGACCAACGAAGGGACGCCCTGCAATATCCTCCTGATCGCCCGGCTGTTCGCCGACAAACATGACCTGCGCATCCCGCGGCCCTTCGCCAAATACCGTCTGCGTCGCATTGGCGTGAAGCGGGCAGCGCGTGCAGACGGCGGCTTCCGCGCGCAGTGCTTCCCACGTGCCCGCCGGAGCCTCAGGCTCTGCCGGGAGATTGCGTGCGGCCTTCTGTAGGCGGTCGTGAAAAGGCAGCGATTGCGTCGTCTCCCGCGCTACCATCTCCCGCACCTTGCTTTCGGCCGAGGCAATCAGGCCAGGAATGAGATCGGCTTCCGGCAGGTTTCTCCAGTACTTCTTTGGCATCTCCGCCTGCATTGCCTTCACCTTCAGCCGCGCCGGATTGAAGATGCTGGAATAGTAGGTGCGCCAGAGTTCGTCGGTGGCGTCGCTGAGATCAGGCTTTTCGCACGGCTCCTCGGCAATCGTCAGTCGATCCCCGTCCCAGGCGGCCGATCCCTTGGGCGTTGCGATCAGCCAGTCCATATCGGTGAAACGCCGCTGGAAGAAGGGAGCGGTGCGCCTGACGATATGATGGTCCGGCTCGAACCAGGCGAGGAATTTTCGGCGACGCGCCGATACCGCCCCGACTTCCTTGAAGCGGACGAAGGCCGTCATCTTGTGCGCGTCGCGGCGAACGTTCTTCGCCATCAGACGGGCACGCGCGACATCCTCGTCGGACGCAACCTCAAGCAGTCGCCGGTCCAGCTGCAGCCGCCAAAGCAGACGGTAAAGCAGGGAAAACCGCGCCGTATCGCAATGGCAAAGAACCGTCTCTGCAAGCTCGATGAAGGCGGGCGGCACCGTCATCGGCTTGCGTGATGCCGCCGGCGCCGGCGGCATGGCGTCACGTTGAAACGACAGATCGGCCTCGGCGCTTTTTTCGCGCCAGTCGATCTCCTCGGGCAAAATGCCGGCGGCCGCCAAGGCGCGTGCGGCATCACGCCATTCGGCAAGCTCTCCGCGTCCCGAAAGCACGACCCGGCGCATCACAGCAACGACAGTTGCTCAGGCTGCGGCTCAAACATGGCACGCAGATCCGGCCGGTCGATCAGCCGTCGCGGCGACCAGCCTTCCGCCGCGATGAAGGACCGGACCTTTTTGATTGAGACGCCGAGCCGGGAGAGATCATCGAGCCGCAGGCGCCGAAATCGGCGCGCCGAAACGATCGCCTTGACTGTTTTGGTGCCGAGACCGGGGACACGCAGCAACCGCTCGCGCTCGGCCTTGTTGATGTCGACCGGAAATTCCCCGCGATTGGCAAGCGCCCAGGCAAGCTTCGGATCGAGATTGAGATCGAGCATGCCGCCCGCCTGGTTTGCGGTGATCTCCTCGATGCCGAAACCGTAGAACCGATAGAGCCAGTCGGCCTGGTAGAGCCGATGTTCGCGCATCAGCGGCGGCTTGATCAGCGGCAGGTTTTTAGAGGCGTCGGGGATGGGGCTGAAGGCGGAATAATAGACACGCTTCAGGCCATAGCTGCTGTATAGCCGGCTGCTGCTGGCAAGGATGGTCGCGTCATTGGCTCCATCCGCACCGACGATCATCTGCGTGCTCTGGCCAGCCGGGACGAAACGCTGGCGTTTCCTGGTCTTGAGCGTCGGCTCATCAGCCGCCTCGATCTTCAATCTGAGATCCGCCATCGATCGCCTGATATTGGCGGGCTTCTTTTCCGGCGCGAAGCGGGAAATCCCGCTGTCGGTCGGCAGCTCGATGTTGAGCGACAGCCTGTCGGCATGAAGCCCCGCCTCCTCCATCAGATGCGGCGATGCCTCGGGGATCGCTTTGAGATGGATATAGCCGCGGAAATTATGCGTCAGGCGCAGCTCGCGGGCGATGCGGACCATCTCCTCCATCGTATAATCGGACGAGCGGATGATGCCGGAGGAAAGGAAGAGGCCTTCGATATAGTTGCGGCGGTAGAATTCCAGCGTGAGCCAGACGACCTCCTCGGCCGTGAAGCGTGCCCGCTCGACATTGCTGGAGGAGCGATTGACGCAATAGGCGCAGTCGTAAATGCAGAAATTGGTCAGCAATATCTTCAGAAGCGAAATGCACCGCCCGTCCGGTGCATAGGCATGACAGATGCCGGACCCCTCCGTCGAGCCGAGCCCGCCGCTCACGCTTGAATCGCGCTTAACCGTGCCGCTGGAAGCGCAGGACGCGTCATATTTGGCGGCGTCGGAAAGGATGGCGAGGCGTTCGGCAAGCGACTTCTTCATTCTTTTGTTCACTATACGTTCTAATATACATAGTCAACCAAAACGATCCGGCCGCTGCCCATTTTGGGGCGTATCGCTTGATGTCGCAGTGGGTTGCGTTTCGCTTATGCGAATTTTCTGGAAATCGGCCTTGCCGATCTGCTATAAGCATTCGACTAGGTTTGTGGCACGGTTCCGAAGCTCCCCTTCGGGACCTGTTTTCTTTTGTGTGTGCTCGAGCGTGCAGACGCAGGGAGTGAAGGACAGAAAAATGGTTGATAAGGTACCGATGACACAGGGTGGTTTCGTCAAGCTGCAGGAAGAACTGCGCTGGCGTCAGCAGGAAGAGCGTCCCCGAATCATCGAGGCGATCGCCGAAGCCCGTGCCCACGGCGACCTTTCCGAAAACGCCGAATACCATGCCGCCAAGGAAGCTCAGAGCCACAATGAGGGCCGCATCACCGAGCTCGAAGATCTGACGGCGCGCGCCGAGGTCATCGATCTCACCAAGATGTCCGGCGACAAGATCAAGTTCGGCGCCAAGGTGAAGCTCGTCGACGAGGACACCGAGGAAGAAAAGACCTACCAGATCGTCGGCGACCAGGAAGCCGACGTCAAGGCCGGCCGTATCTCCATCTCCTCTCCGATCGCGCGCGCGCTGATCGGCAAGGAAGTCGGCGATTCCATTGAGGTCAACGCGCCGGGTGGTTCCAAGGCCTACGAAATCCTCCAGGTTTCCTGGGGCTGATTGCCGCCACACACGAGACTCATTCCTTGCCGGACATTCATGACGTCGAGATCATCGCGCCCAACTTCAAGCGCCGGCTCTCCGGCGTCACCTCGACCATCGTTCAGCTCATCCCATGCCAGATCCGGCTTGGCATCAGGATCGCAACGCTCGGTCCCGGCCTTCCGGAGGGCCTGGCGAAGCTGAAATGGCCGCAGCTCCTTGGCCTTTGGCGCCCGCCGGCGCGTCGGCGCCACCGCATCTGGCACGCCCGCCGCAACAATGAGATGGCCGTCGGCATCCTGCTCCGTCATGTCCTGCGCATGCCGCTGAAGCTGCTCTTCACCTCGGCTGCGCAACGCCATCACACCGCCTATACGAAATGGCTGATCCGCCGAATGGATGCGGTGATCGCAACCAGCGACCGTTCCGGCTCCTTCCTCGAAGTGCCTCACACCGTCATCCAGCACGGCGTCGACCTTTCCCTGTTCCACCCGCCTGAAACGGCCGAGGACGCTATTGCCGCCACCGGCCTGCCCGGCCGCTACCTCGTCGGCTGTTTCGGACGCGTACGTCACCAGAAGGGCACCGATCTCTTCGTGCAGGCGATGATCGAACTGCTGCCGCAACGCCCGGAATGGACGGCCGTCGTCTCCGGCCGGGTGACGGCGGAGCACGCCGCCTTCGGGGAAAAGCTCAAGGCCGATGTCGCCGCCGCCGGCCTTAGCGACCGTATTCTTTTCCTCGGCGAAGTACCCGATATCAAAATCTGGTATCGCCGCCTGACGCTTTACGTCGCCCCTTCCCGCAATGAGGGCTTCGGCCTGACGCCGCTCGAAGCCATGGCTTCACGCACGGCGGTAGTGGCCTCGGATGCCGGCGCCTATGCCGAACAGATCGTCGGTGGCGAGACGGGCGCGGTGGTGGCTGCAGGCGATGGCGAGGCGCTGACACGGGTGATCGCCCGCTATCTCGCAGATCCCGCGCTGGCAATTGCGCATGGCGACAATGGGCTGCGTCATGTCAGGGAAAATTTTGCGCTGGAGAAGGAAGCAAGCGCGATCGGGGCGGTCTACGATCGCCTTCTTGGCGACAATCGCGGCTAAGCGAAAAAGAACGGCCCGCTGGATAGCGGGCCGCTGCGACACCGAACAAGTCGGCCTTTTATTCGGCCGGCTGAAGCGCGACAGCCGGAGCGCCCTCTTCTGCCTGACCGCCGAGAGCCACGGCGAGCTGCGCCGTGTCCAGCTCTTTTTCCCAGCGTGCCACGACGATCGTCGCGACCGCATTGCCGACAAGGTTCGTCAGTGCCCGGCATTCCGACATGAAGCGGTCGATGCCGAGGATCAGCGCCATGCCGGCGACGGGAACGGAGGGTACGACGGAGAGCGTCGCGGCAAGGGTGATGAAGCCGGCGCCGGTGATGCCGGCTGCACCTTTCGAGCTCAGCATCGCCACGAGCAGCAGCAGGATCTGGTCGCCCCAGGAGAGCTGGATGCCCGTTGCCTGGGCAATGAACAGTGCGGCCAATGTCATATAGATGTTGGTGCCGTCGAGGTTGAAGGAATAGCCTGTTGGGATGACGAGGCCGACGACCGAGCGCTTGCAGCCGGCCTTTTCCATCTTGTTCATCAGGCCCGGAAGGGCTGCCTCGGACGATGAGGTGCCGAGAACCAGCAGCAGCTCTTCCTTGATGTAGCGCAGCAGCGCCAGGATCGAGAAGCCGTTGTAGCGGGCGACGGCGCCGAGAACGACGAGAACGAAGAGCAGCGATGTGATGTAGAAGGTGCCGATCAGCATGGCGAGATTGGCGATCGATCCGATGCCGTACTTGCCGATGGTGAAGGCCATGGCGCCGAAGGCGCCGATCGGGGCGGCCTTCATCAGGATGGCGACCAGCTTGAAGATCGGAGCCGTCAGCGCATTGAGGATATTGATGACCGGCTCGCCCTTTTCGCCGACCATGGCGAGCGCAATGCCGAAGAGCACCGAGAAGAACAGCACCTGCAGAATATCGCCATCGGCAAAGGCGCCGACGATGGTCGACGGAATAATGTTGGTGAGGAAGCCGACAATGCTCTGCTCATGCGCCTTCTCGGCAAAGGTGGCGACGGCCTTCGGGTCAAGCGAAGCCGGATCGATGTTCATGCCGGCGCCGGGCTGAACGACGTTGGCGACGACCATTCCGATCACAAGGGCCAAGGTCGAGAAGGTCAGGAAGTACAACATCGCCTTGCCGGCGACGCGCCCGACCTTCTTCAGGTCGCTCATGCCGGCAATGCCGGTTGCCACCGTCAGGAAGATGACTGGGGCGATGACCATCTTCACAAGCTTGATGAATGCATCGCCGAGCGGCTTCAGCTGCGTACCGAGCTCGGGGTAATAATGGCCGAGAAGGATGCCCGCCGCGATGGCGGCGAGAACCTGAACGTAAAGATGGCTATAAAAGGGCTTCTTGCCCTTGCTGTCTGCAACTGCATCGAATGGTGCTGCGATCATGATGTCCTCCTAAAGGCTCCTACGGAACGAACTCCAGCCTCCCGAGCCGTTCGCTTCACTCCAACAGCTCAGCCGTTGTTGCCGTCTCTTTCGCAAGCGTCGTGCCAGTTTCGTATCTCCGCTCCAATGCATTGTATTCCTTGTTAAAAATCTTTTTCTGATCGCTAGATCGTTCAAGAAATGCGAAAAACCACACAAATCCGTTTGCGTTTCGTGCGGAAAAATGCACAAATCCACCATGTCCTTGTCAGCCGCGCAAAGGCTTTGGCCCACCTTGCCCTTGCAGCACCGCATCCGCCGGATGTGGTGGGCCTACGCGGTGCTCGCCCTCTCAGCCGTCATCTCAAGCCTGTGGGTGAGCGGCGAGATCGGCCGGCGCCGGGCGGAGGCGGCCCTGGAGGAACAAGCCCAAACCGATGCGGGGATGAATGTGGCGCTGCTGCGCACGGTGCTCGAAAAATACCGGGCGCTGCCCTTCGTGCTGTCGCAGGATGCCGCGCTTGCCGCCGTCCTGGCGGGGCGCGACGCCGGCATGTTCGATGAACTCAGCCGGAAGCTGGAGACGCTGGCCGCCGGCACGAAGGCTGCCGTCATATACGTCATAGACAAGAATGGTATCGCGGTTTCGGCAAGCAACTGGCGCGAACCGACGAGCTTCGTCGGCAACGACTATCGATTCCGCGAATACTTCCAGGGCGCGGTCACTGAAGGACAGGCCGAACATTTCGCGCTGGGCACGGTCAGCAAGAAGCCCGGCCTTTATATTTCCGAGCGGATATCTGGCAGCGGCGGTTTTCTGGGGGTCGTCGTCGTCAAGGTGGAATTCGACGATGTCGAGGCAGATTGGAATGCCTCGGGCGCACCGTCCTACGTCATCGACGATCGCGGCATCGTCCTCATCACCAGCGTTCCCTCATGGCGGTTCATGACGATCGGCCGCATCGCCGTGGATCGGCTGACGGCGATCCGCGACAGCCTTCAGTTCGGCGATGCGCCACTTCAGCCGTTGCCGCTCGAGGTCGTCCGGCAGCTGGGCGACCGGCTGGACGTCGTCGAGATCGTCATGCCCGGCGGCGCTGGAAAAACCAGCTTCCTCAATGTTGCAATGCCGGTTCCTGCGACCGGATGGCATCTGCAGCATCTTGTGGCGCTGGGGCCCTCCGTCGACGCGGCGGTCCGCGAAACGCGCATGCTGGCGCTACTCTTGCTTTTGCCGCTTTTGGCAACCGCAGCCTTCCTCTTGCGCCGCCGCCAGACGATCACCCTCAGGATTTTCAGGGAACAGCAGGCGCGCGAAGAACTGGAACGGCGCGTCGCCGAGCGGACGGTCGATCTCAGCCAGGCGCGGGATCGCCTGCAGGCCGAGATCGCCGGTCACCGCAGCACGGAGCAGAAGCTCCAGACAGTGCAGCAGGATCTGGTTCAGGCCAACCGGCTGGCAATCCTCGGTCAGGTGGCCGCCGGTGTCGCCCATGAAATCAACCAGCCGGTAGCGACCATACGGGCCTATGCGGACAATGCCCGCACCTTCCTCGAGCGCGGCCAGACCGCGCCTGCCGGCGAAAATCTTCAGAACATCGCGGCACTGACGGAGCGCATAGGCACGATCACCGAGGAGCTGAAGACTTTCGCCCGCAAGGGCCGCGGCAGTGCCGAACCGACGGGTCTGAGGGACGTCGTCGAGGGCGCGGTGATGTTGTTGCGCAGCCGCTTCGCCGGCCGCATGGATACGCTTGACATTGAGCTGCCGCCCGCCGAGCTGCAGGTCATGGGAAACCGGATCCGCCTCGAGCAGGTGCTGATCAACCTGCTTCAGAACGCCCTTGAGGCGGTGGCGCCGAAGGCCGAAGCGGGGCGCGTCGAGGTGAGGACGTCAGCCGATGCCGAGACGGTGACGCTGACTGTCGTCGACAATGGCCCCGGCATCTCGCCTGAAATCCGCAAGGGCCTGTTCACGCCGTTCAACACATCGAAGGAAAAGGGTCTCGGCCTCGGGCTCGTCATCTCCAAGGACATTGTCGGCGATTATGGTGGCCGAATGGAGGTGGAGAGCAATGGCGAAGGAAGCCGGTTCATCGTTCATCTGAGGAAGGCCTGATGCCATGGACACACCGAGCCCCGTTGCGCTGATCGACGACGACAGGGATCTGCGCCGCGCAACGGCCCAGACGCTGGAGCTCGCCGGCTTCTCCGTTTCCGCCTATGACGGCGCCAAGGCAGCGCTGGCGGACTTGCCGGCCGACTTCGCCGGCCCTGTCGTCACCGATATCCGCATGCCCGAGATCGACGGGCTGCAGCTCTTCGCCACGCTGCAAGGCATGGATGCCGACCTGCCGGTGATATTGATGACCGGCCACGGCGATATCCCGATGGCGGTCCAGGCCATTCAGGATGGCGCCTATGATTTCATCGCCAAACCTTTCCCCGCCGACAGGCTCGTCCAGAGCGTGCGCCGCGCCAGCGAAAAACGTCGGCTCGTTCTGGAAAACCGAATGCTGCGCAGGGCGGCCGAAGATGCGCAAGAGACTTTGCCGCTGATCGGCCAGACGCCCGTCATGGAGAATCTCAGAAAGATTCTCCGCCACATCGCCGATACCGACGTCGACGTGCTCGTTGCCGGCGAGACAGGTAGCGGCAAGGAAGTGGTCGCGCAGATCCTGCATCAGTGGAGCCACCGCCGGAAAGGCAATTTCGTGGCGCTGAACTGTGGGGCGCTTCCCGAAACCGTCATCGAAAGCGAGCTGTTCGGCCACGAGGCCGGCGCCTTTACCGGCGCCCAGAAGCGCCGCACCGGCCGCATCGAGCATGCAAGCGGCGGTACGCTTTTCCTCGACGAGATCGAGAGCATGCCTCTCGCCACGCAGGTCAAGATACTGAGAGTGCTGGAGATGCGCGAAATCACCCCGCTCGGCACCAACGAGGTGCGCGCGGTCGACCTGCGCGTCGTCGCGGCAGCCAAGATCGACCTTGGCGATCCCGAGGTGCGCGGAGATTTTCGCGAGGATCTCTATTACAGGCTGAATGTCGTGACGATTTCCATCCCGCCGCTGAGGGAGCGTCGCGACGATATCCCGCTGCTGTTTTCCCATTTCGCCGCCCGCGCCGCGGAGCGCTTCCACCGCGATGTGCCGCAGCTTTCAGAGAAAATTCGCCGCCACCTCGCCACCCATGCATGGCCGGGCAATGTCCGCGAGCTCTCCCACTATGCCGAACGCGTGGTGCTCGGAGTGGAAGGCGGCGGAGCCGCACCCGTCCCTGCGCAGCCGACGGGCGGAACGCTGCCCGAACGGCTGGAACGTTACGAGGCGGAGATCATCCGCGACGCGCTCACCGCCAATGAGGGCGACGTGCGCCGCACCATCGAAGCGCTCGGCATTCCGAGAAAGACATTCTACGACAAGCTGCAGCGCCACGGCATCAATCGAGGCGGCTACGCTTCGCGCAAATAAGGCATGTCGCGCAAAAGTGTGCAGCGGTTTTCCCAGGCAAAGCGCGAAGCGCTTGCCGCAACGACATGCGTAAAAACAAAACCTGAAGGCGCAACGAGCGAACCTGAAAGATCGCAACGCGCTTTAGGCTGTTTCAGACCTCGACCAGTCCCAGCTTCTTCACCTGCCGGATCGTCAGCATGGTGCGCACGGTGTCGACATGTTCGTTCGCCGTCAGAATTTCGATGACGAAATCCTGGAAGTGGGTGAGGTTCTCCGCCACGCAATGCAGCAGGAAATCGCTGTCGCCCGAGACCATCCAGGCCTGGCGCACCAGCGGCCATCCGGTGGTGGCGGCGGCAAACGCCTTGAGGTTGGCTTCCGACTGATGCTTGAGGCCGACCATGCAGAAAGCGACGAGATCGAAGCCGAGCTTCGGGCTGTTCAGCATGGCGTGATAGCCTTCGATAATGCCGGCTTCCTCGAGCTTGCGCACCCGGCGCAAGCAGGGCGGCGCCGAGATGCCGACGCGGTCGGCGAGCTCGACATTGGTCATGCGGCCGTCGGCCTGCAGCTCCCGGAGTATCTTTATGTCGATGACGTCGAGTTCGGTGCGACCCACATCACGGCCTTTCTTTAATTCTTCGCGGCGAGCTTCTATATAAAGCGGCGGAATACGCAAGAAAGTTTCAAGCCGATGACGGATTCTTGCACATCAAGGCGATTTGCCTTGTTGGTAATGCAAGGCTGGCCTTGAATAATAGCATTGGACGTTCATAAATGGCGCATGGACCGCGAAACGGCCGCAATCGCCTTCTAGCCGCCGCCTCCTGACAGTCGAAAGGAAATGACATGCCCGCCCGCCACACCAAGGTGCTCATCATCGGTTCCGGACCCGCCGGCTATACTGCCGCGGTCTACGCCGCGCGCGCCATGCTCAAGCCGGTTCTGATCGCCGGCCTCGAACAGGGCGGACAGCTGATGATCACCACCGATGTCGAGAACTATCCGGGCTTTGCCGATCCAATTCAGGGTCCCTGGCTGATGGACCAGATGCTGAAGCAGGCAAAACATGTCGGCACCGAGATCGTCAACGACCTCGTGACCGAAGTCGACTTGAACCAGCGCCCCTTCATCGCCCGCACCGATAGCGGCCAGGTATGGACGGCTGATACGCTGATCATCGCTACCGGCGCCAAGGCCAAGTGGCTCGGAATCGAAAGCGAGCAGCACTTCCAGGGCTTCGGCGTTTCGGCCTGCGCCACCTGCGACGGTTTCTTCTATCGCAACAAGGATGTGATCGTGGTCGGCGGCGGCAACAGCGCCGTTGAAGAGGCGCTGTATCTCTCTAACATCGCCAAGTCGGTCACATTGGTACACCGCCGCGACTCCTTCCGCGCCGAGAAGATCCTGCAGGAACGCTTGTTCGCCAAGGAAAACGTCAAGGTGCTGTGGAACACCGAAGTGGCTGAGATCACCGGCACTCCGGCCAAGCCGCCGATGCCCCAATCGGTGACTGGCGCGCGCCTGCGCGACGTCAGAACGGGCACAATCACCGAAATGCCGATCGACGGCGTCTTCGTTGCGATCGGCCATGCCCCGGCGACCGAGCTTTTCAAGGGCAAGCTGAAGCTGAAGGACAATGGCTATCTGTGGACCGCGCCGGATTCGACCGCGACCAGCCTCGAGGGGGTTTATGCCGCAGGCGACGTGACGGACGATACATTCCGCCAGGCGGTCACCGCTGCCGGCATGGGTTGCATGGCCGCGCTTGAAGCGGAGCGATATCTGACAGGCCATATGCCCGTCGCCGTGGCAGCGGAGTAAAATCGGCATGAGGGGTGGGGGAATGCCATTGGATTGGGACAAGCTGCGTATTTTCCACGCAGCAGCCGAAGCGGGTTCGTTTACACACGCGGCGGATAAACTTCATCTGTCCCAATCCGCCATCAGCCGCCAGGTAAGCGCGTTGGAGCAGGATGTCGGCACCAAGCTGTTTCACCGCCACGCGCGCGGGCTGATTCTCACGGAACAGGGCGAACTGCTCTACCGCACCGCCCATGACGTCCTGCTGAAGCTCGAAACCGTCAAGATGCAGCTTACCGAGACGACCGAGACGCCGTCCGGCAAGCTGCGCGTGACGACGACGGTCGGCCTCGGCCAGGGTTGGCTCACCGACAAGATCCAGGAATTCCTGCAGCTCTACCCCGACGTTCAGATCCAACTGATCCTCGACAACGAGGAAGTGGATGTGAACATGCGCCATGCTGATTGCGCGATCCGGCTGCGCCAGCCGCAGCAGTCCGACCTCATTCAGCGCAAGCTCTTTACCGTGCACATGCACGTTTATGCGGCCCCCTCCTATATCAATCGCCACGGCGAACCGCAGAAGATCGAGGATCTCGACAACCACCGCATCATTACCTTCGGTGAACCGGCGCCGAGCTATCTGCTCGACGTCAACTGGCTCGAAGTCGCCGGCCGTTCGTCCGACAACAAGCGGATCCCGCATCTGCAGATCAACAGCCAGACCTCTATCAAGCGGGCCTGCCTGCTCGGAATCGGTGTCGCCTGCCTGCCGGACTACATCGTCGGACGCGATCCCGGCCTGATTCAGCTCGCAATAAATGCCGATGTCCCTTCATTCGACACTTATTTCTGCTATCCCGACGAAATCAAGAACGCAGCCAAATTGAAGGCTTTCCGCGATTTCATTGTCAGCAAGGCTAGAAACTGGAATTTTTAAGCCAGTTTTATGAAATGTTTTCCATACTATGCATTGAGCGCATGACTGGCATGCACAAATGTGGGTTGCCGTTTGCCCATTAAACCACCATATCGCACATAGCTGATGCACATGGTGGCTTTTCCTCCCAGTTCCACCGCATTAGCTGTTCCCCTCTGGAGGTTTTTAAACCTTCACACTTATAAGGGCCCTGGTTTTCCAGCGGCCCTCTTTTTTTGCCTTACCTCCTCGATAAATGCCG
Source organism: Rhizobium sp. MHM7A (assembly GCF_005862215.1). Classification (NCBI taxonomy): domain Bacteria; kingdom Pseudomonadati; phylum Pseudomonadota; class Alphaproteobacteria; order Hyphomicrobiales; family Rhizobiaceae; genus Rhizobium; species Rhizobium sp. MHM7A. Next base: position 297,848 of record NZ_VCHT01000002.1, on the reverse strand, counting down.
CACCGCAAAAAAATTGTGCGGCGCATAGCAGACATGCACAAAAAAGCATTGAAACCTGCTCAAGGAAGCACCATATCCCTCATGGCTGATGCACTTCGTGGTTTCTCTCCCAGTTCCACCGCATTAGCTGTTCCCCTCTGGAGGTTTTTGACCTTCACAATTACAAGGGCCCTGGTTTTCCGGTGGCCCTCTTTTTTTGCCCAAAATTTGCTCAGTTGCTAAAACCCATCGCCTCACGTCTCCGTGATTTGCATATCGACGGGCGTCGAACCATATATCGGGAAAGTACGATTTATGGATCGAACAACATCGATGGACAAAGACGAGATTATCAAGGCGCTCGCCCACCCCACCCGGATGGACATTCTGAGCTGGCTGAAAAATCCCGAGGAACATTTCCCCACGCAAGAACACCCCTTTGAAATGGGTGTCTGCGCCAGCCAATTTGAGCGCTGCGGCCTGTCTCAATCGACGGTTTCCGCCCATCTCGGAACGCTCCATCGCGCCGGCCTCGTCACCACCAGGCGCGTCGGCCAATGGATCTTTTACAAACGCAACGAAGAAACCATCGCCGCTTTCCTCAAGCAGCTGACACAGGATCTCTAGAATGCCCCTAGCCCTTCTCGTGCTGGCCTTGAGCTCCTTTGCGATAGGCACGACCGAATTCGTCATCATGGGGCTGCTACCGGAAGTCGCCGCCGATCTCTCGGTGACCATCCCGCAGGCAGGATGGCTGGTGACCGGTTATGCGCTGGCGGTCGCAATCGGCGCGCCGGTCATGGCAGTGTCGACCGCCAAGCTCAAGCGCCGCACAGCGCTGATTGCGTTGATGGCCTTCTTCATCGCCGGCAACCTGCTTTGCGCCCTGGCGAGCGGCTATTGGGTGCTGATGATTGCCCGCATCATCACCGCGCTTTGCCATGGCGCCTTCTTCGGCATCGGCTCGGTCGTCGCCGCCGGTCTTGTCGCCGAAGACCGCAGGGCCCGCGCCGTGGCGCTGATGTTTACCGGCCTTACGCTTGCAAATGTGCTCGGCGTGCCGCTCGGCACCGCCATCGGCCAGGCCTATGGCTGGCGCGCCACCTTCGGCATCGTCACCGTCATCGGTATCATCACCATATCAGGCCTGATCGCCATCCTGCCGAAGGACCGGCAGCACGAGAGCGGCAGCATCCTGCGCGAGGTCGCAGCACTGAGGAATGGCGGCCTTTGGCTGGCGCTGTCCACCACCGTCTTCTTCTCCGCCTCGATGTTCGCCCTCTTCACCTATATTGCGCCGCTGCTGCGTGATGTCACTGGCGTTTCGCCCGAGGGCGTCACTTGGACGCTTTTCCTGATCGGTCTCGGCCTGACCGTCGGCAATCTCGTCGGCGGCAAGCTTGCCGATTGGCGGCTCGGCGCGACGCTTGCCGGCGTCTTCGCCGCTATCGCCATCACTTCGGTCGCCTTCAGCTATACCAGCCGCTTCTTCATTCCAGCGGAAATCACCCTCTTCCTCTGGGCACTAGCGAGTTTTGCCGCCGTGCCGGCGCTGCAGGTCGGCGTCGTCGGCTTCGGCAAGGACGCTCCCAACTTGGTCTCGACGATCAATATCGGCGCCTTCAACACCGGCAATGCGCTCGGCGCCTGGGCGGGCGGCCTGGTCATCGATGCCGGCTTCGATCTCACCCGCGTTCCGCTCGCCGCAGCCCTGATGGCCCTGATCGGCCTTGGAGCGACGGCGCTCACCTATCTCTCCGCCAGAGGCCGGGCCGCCCTTGCCCCTGCCGAGTAATCCCCCAGCAAAAGAAAGGACCATCATGGCAAAGCTTTTCGAACCCTCCAAGGTTGGCGACATATCGGTCAAGAATCGCATCGTCATGGCGCCGCTCACTCGCAACCGCTCGCCGGGTGCGATCCCGAACGACCTCAACGTCGAATATTACCGCCAACGCGCCACGGCAGGTTTGATCATCACTGAAGCCACTGCCATCACTCATCAGGGCCAGGGCTATGCCGATGTACCCGGTCTCTACAGCAGGGAAGCGCTCAATGGCTGGCGGCGAGTAACCGACGCCGTTCACACCGCAGGCGGCAAGATCGTCGTCCAGATGTGGCATGTCGGCCGCATCTCGCACACGACGCTGCAGCCAAACGGCGCGAAGCCGGTGTCCTCAACCAACCGCGTTGCCAAGGCCAAGACCTATCTGGTCAATAAAGATGGCAGCGGCAGCTTTGCCGACACTTCCGAACCGCGCGCGCTCGAAACCGCCGAGATTCCCGGCATCGTCGAGGATTACCGCAGGGCAGCCCGCGCCGCCATCGACGCCGGCTTTGACGGTGTCGAGATCCATGGCGCCAACGGCTACCTGCTCGACCAGTTCATCCGCGACGGCGTCAACGACCGCGCCGATCAATATGGCGGTTCGATCGAAAACCGCACCCGTCTTACATTCGAAGTCGTCGATGCCGTTGTGAAGGAGATCGGCGCAGGCCGCACGGCGATCCGTATTTCACCGGTGACGCCCTCGGGCGAAAGCTATGATTCCAATCCGCAGGCGACCTTCACCCTCGTCGTCGAGGGCCTGGCCAAACAAGACCTCGCCTATATCCACGTTATCGAAGGCCAGACCGGCGGCGACCGAGACTACAGGCAGGGAAACAGTGCCTCTTTCGATTACAAGGCGCTGCGCCAAGCCTATGAAAAGGCCGGCGGCAAGGCCAGCTGGATGGTCAACAACGGCTATGACCGCGATCTCGCGATCGACGCCGTCGATAGCGGCCGCGCCGATCTCGTCGCCTTCGGCAAGCCCTTCATCGCCAATCCTGATCTCGTCGAACGACTGGCAAAAAACCTGCCGCTCAATACGCCCGATCAATCGACTTTCTATGGCGGCACCGCCAAGGGCTACATCGACTATCCCACCCTCGAAAAGGTCGCTTGAACCCTCAGGATACGAACCGCAAAATCCCGCCGAGAGGCGGGATTTCTGCGTTCAAGATCCCTATATAAGGCGCCATGTTCGCTCCCTATCTCGATCGCTGGTCGCTCATCTCAGACGGCGAGCCCATCATCACCCATTCGAGCCGCCTGCTACCGGTCCTCTGGCAGGATAGGCCCGCCATGCTGAAAGTAGCCGCCGACATCGACGAACGATACCGCGCGCTGTTGATGCGATGGTGGGATGGCGATGGGGCAGCTCATGTCTACGCCCATGAGGGCGACGCCGTGCTCCTGGAACGGGCAATGGGAAAACGCTCGCTGCTCGCCATGGCGATGGACGGCGAGGACGACGAGGCAAGCCGCATCCTCTGCCGCACCGCCGCGCGGCTGCATGCCCCGCGCGAAAAGCCGCTTCCTGATCCCATACCCCTCATCCGCTGGTTCCGCGATCTCGAACCGGCCTCCGCCAAATATGGCGGCACGCTTGCCGATTGCTCGGCAATCGCCAATGCCCTTCTTGCCGATCCGCGCGATCTCACCGTCCTCCATGGCGATATCCACCACCAAAACATTCTCGATTTCGAGGCGCGCGGCTGGCTGGCGATCGATCCGAAGCGGCTCCACGGCGAGCGCAGTTTCGATTTCGCCAATATTTTTGCCAACGAGGAACTGCCTGTTATCACCGATCCCGCCCGTTTCCGCCGCCAGCTCGCAGTCGTCTCCAGGGAGGCGGGTCTGGAGCCGAAACGGCTGCTGCAGTGGATCGCTGCCTATTCCGGCCTTTCCGCCGCCTGGTTCTTAGGCGACCCAAACATCGAGCAGGCTGAAACGGCCTTGACGGTCGCCCGGATTGCACTTTCCGAACTGGCCGCCTAACGCGCCCTCTGCGGTAAAGACCCAACGAAGGCCGCCGCCATGTCCCGATGCGGTTCCGGCAGGCAGCCGAGCGCCACCAGTGTGGCTCTCACTGCCTCGTCGATCGGCGTCTGCGGCTCCTTGCCGAGTTCGGCCACGAGCTTGGCGTTGTTCATCCTGAGCGGCACCTTCCATAAATAGCGCATTTCCCTGATCTCCCGCATGAGCGGAACGAAAGGGGCGGCGAGCGGCACCATCCACCAGGGGAAACGCCCGATCTTTGCCTTGCCGCCGGAAACTCGCTTGATTGCTTCTGCCATCTGCATGCCATTTGCGTCCCAGAACCCATCCATATGGTAGACAGCAAAGGGCGGCAGCTGATCGGCCCGCTCGATGAGCTGGGCGACGGTTTCCGCCATGTCGGGCAGATAGGCCCACTGATGGCCGACGCCGCGCCGCCCCGGATTCTTGATCGTGCCGACCGGTTTTCCCGGCGTCACCAGCCCCGATGAGAACCAGCTATTGGCTGTCGCGCCCGGACCGAAGAAATCGCCAGCGCGGACGATGATGGCGCCCGCGCCGGATTGCGACGCCGACTTCAGCCGCTTCTCCATTTCGACGCGGATCGCCCCCTTCTTCGTCAGCGGATGCTGCGGACTTTCCTCCGTCGGCGCCGGCAGAGCATCAGGACCGAAATTGTAGACATTCCCGGGCAGCACGATGCGGACGCCGACGACGCGGGCAGCTGCGATGCTATTGTCGAGCATCGGCAGCACCAGCCTTTCCCAGTGGCGATAGCCGGGCGGATTGACCGCATGGACGATAACGCCGACATCTGCGGCAGCCTTCAGCACATCGGCGGCATTCATCGCGTCGCCCTGCACCCATTCGAATGCCGGCTCGTTCCTCGACGCCTTAGCCGCCTGACGGTTGAGTGCCCGGATGCGCCAGCCACGCTCCAGCAGCTTGCGCGCTACTGCGCTGCCGATACCACCGGTCGCGCCGAGCACCAGGGCCGTCTTAACTTCTCGACTCATGACTATCTCCTCGATCGGATGAGAGGAGTATGCACCTCGAAGAAGATAGACAAAATTGACGAAATTAGTGCATCTGTTATACAAAATTATATGAGCATCGAACCAAGCTGGGATTTCTACCGCAGTTTTCTGACCGTGATTCAGCAGGGTTCACTTTCGGCCGCCGCGCGTGAACTCGGGCTGACCCAACCGACGATCGGTCGTCACGTCGACGCGCTGGAAAAAGCAATCGGCGCCGAACTTTTCATCCGTTCTCCGAACGGACTGCTGCCGACCGACGCCGCGCAGGCGCTGAAACCCTATGCGGAGACGCTGGCCGCAACCACAGCCGCGCTCTTGCGCACCGCCTCCGGCGAGCGTGAACGCGTTGCGGGAACGGTGAGAGTCAGCGCCAGCGAGGTCATCGCCGTTGAGGTGCTGCCGAAAATTCTCGGGAGCCTGCAGGACGCCTATCCGGAGCTCCAGATCGAGCTCTCGGCATCCGATGTGATCGAGGATCTGGTGAACCGCGAAGCCGATATCGCCGTGCGTATGGCAGAGCCGCAGCAGGGAGCGCTCATAGTGCGCCGCATCGGCGACATACCGATCGGCTTTCACGCACACCGCTGTTATCTCGAACGGCACGGCAATCCGCAAACCATAGCGGATCTCGCCAACCACAGGCTCATCGGCTTCGACCGGCAGACAGCCTATGTGCGCATGGTGATGAAACGCTACCCGGTGCCCGCAGACATTAAATTCTCCTACAGGACCGACAGCAATCTTGCCCAGCTTTGCGCAATCCGCGCCGGCGTCGGCATCGGCCTCTGCCAGATCGGACTGGCTCGGGAAAATCCTGACCTCGTGCACATCCTGTCCGATGCTTTCTCCATACCGCTCGGCACATGGGTGGTAATGCATGAGAGCCTGAAGACCTCGCCGCGCTGCCGCGCCACTTTCGACGCGCTGGTCAGGGGCCTCCAGGCTTATCATCGTCACTGCACGGGCACGTAAGCGCAAAATTGAGATCGATTTTCGACGAGAATCATGGGCAATGTCGCAGCATCGTATGGAGATGACGATGCACAGGCCGGTTGAACTCGTAAATTATGACAGGGAATGGCCGGTTGCTTTCCAACGCATCCGGGCCAAGCTAGCGGCCTTGCTGCCGCAGGCGCTCGCCATCGATCACGTCGGCAGCACCGCCATACCTGATATGACCGCCAAGCCCCTCATCGATATCGACATCGTTCTTCCCGGTCTGGAGCACATCGAGAGCGCAACCCAGGTGCTTCTCTCGGAAAACTATGAACCGCGCGGCAACCGCTATGATGACCAGGTGTGGGCATTTTTATCGAGAGATTCGCTGCCGGCGGAGCGCGTCTATCTTTGCCCGGTCGGCAACGGAACCCACCGAAACAGGCTGGCTTTCCGGGATTATCTCATCGCGCATCCAGAGGCGGCGGGCGAATATGCCGCGCTAAAACGCAGGCTGGCAGCCGAATTCAAAATGGACGGCGATCGCTATACCGCGGAGAAACGCGAGTTCGTCGACACAATCGTCACGCGGGCATTGACGGGCGGAGGTTAGCGTCCGGCGCTCTGCGAGGCTCCGGCCGCACGCTCTTGCCAAAAACCGTCGACCACTTCAGTTTCCGGCCGGTCTCCGCCCTCAGCATATTCCTCATGCCATTTGCCGTTCTCGTCCTGCCAGCTGATCTCGGCGGAATCGCCGCCGACCTGCTGTTCGGCCGCCACGATGCGCGCGGCTTCGAGCGCCTCGGCATGGGTCGGGAATGCCTCGGAATAAACGCCTCCCAGCCTGTAGGCCCAACCGCCGTCATGCGGCACGACTTCATAGACCACCTTGATCATGCATCCGTCTCCTCATCATCTTGTTGCGCATTCGCATGCTTCCGGACAGGGTCCGGATCATCGCGGCCGCGTGACGAGAATTCGAGGACGCCGCGATCTGCTTTCCGGCCCCGATAGCATTCAGTATTCCATTAAACGCCGAAGACTGCAAATAGCAGAGTGCCGCCGCGTGCTTCCCATCCGAAATCAGTGACTTAGTTAAAAGGCGTGAATTGCAACGGGAGCTGAGAATTGGGCATCGCGGCACAGCTTGAAGAGGAAAAATTTTTGATTGCTGCACTCATCGTCGCAGTGATCGCCTATCTTCTGGAGCATACGGTTATGGAGATGGGGCGGAGCTGGGCGCTCATCGCCGCCGCCGCCCTGGTCGCCACCATCGTGCTCGCCTCGATCCGCGTTGCCCACCATGCCGAACTGCTCGCGGTCAAGGTCGGCGATCCCTACGGCACGATGATCTTGACGCTTTCGGCCCTCGCCGTCGAAGTCATCATCCTTGCCATCATGATGACTGGCGAGAGCTCTCCAACGCTTGTGCGCGACACGATCTATTCCGCCCTGATGTTCGATATCAATGGCATTCTCGGCCTCGCAGCCCTTCTCGGCGGACTCAAGCACGGGGAGCAGCCCTACAACGACAATTCCGGCAAGACCTATGGCGTGATGATCCTCACCGCCATGGGCATCTCCATGGTCGTGCCGGAATTCGTGCCGAGCGATAAATGGCACTATTATTCCGCCTTCACCATCGTTGCGATGATCGCTCTCTACGGGCTCTTTCTGCGCATGCAGGTCGGCCAGCACAGCTATTTCTTCAGCTATAGCTACCCGCGTTCCGAACGGAAGAAGGAAAGTCACAATAAAGAAGGCGCCGACGGACCGGCCGCCGTTTCAATCGCCATCATCCTCGTCGGCGTCGTCATCATCGGCCTGCTGGCGGAGTTCATGTCGGCCTTCATGACCGAAGGGCTGCGCGACAGCGGCGCGCCGATCGCAGTGACCGCCGTCGTCGTCGCGGCGATTTCGGCTGCGCCCGAGATCCTGACCGCATTGAGGGCAGCGCTGAGGAACCGCATGCAGGCGACGGTCAACATCGCCATGGGCGCCTCACTGTCGACAGTGATCCTGACGGTGCCCGTGATGGAGGCGATCGCGCTTTATACCGGCCAACCCTTCATCATGGCGATGACGCCGGTGCAGACAGTGATGGTGGCGATCACGCTGATTGCCGCAGCAATCAATCTCAACGACGGCGAGACCAATGCCATCGAGGGCATGACACATTTCATCCTCTTTGCCACCTTCGTCATGCTGACGGCGCTCGGGCTTTGAAAGCGGTGTGCTGCCGGAAACCGCCCGCGACCATCATTCCTTCGACTTTTCGAGGAAGCGCTCTTTGCGGGTTTTCGGCTTGAATCGCCGGAAGAAATTTTCGATGGCGCGAATGGACTTGGTGACGGACATCAGTCTGTCGATCTGGCTGTTGGCATTATGGAGCCGTTCGGACAAGACCTCCGCCGCCGTCATAGCGATCTCGATCGGCGGCACCTGCGGAAACCGTTTGGAGAGCGCTGCGTAAGGGCTGGCGTCGACGCCGCCCATCATCGAAATCGAACCCATCCGGGCAAAGAGACGCAAAAAGATCTGCTCGAACGTCCAATCATGCACGTCGAAGACCTTCCACTTCTCGCTCCTCTTCGCCGAAAAGCCGGCGAGCAGGATCTTGCCCGGCAGTTGCAAGTCGGCGAGCCAGAGCGCCATTGCAAAGCCGCTCGTCGCGATCTTGCCTGCCGGATAGAGATCGCCGATCATTTGCGTCAGATCGAGGTGGCGGGCTCTGACGCCTTTGAAGCGGCTCTCCTCGCTGAAGTTTTCTTCCGGGGAGACGCGAATGTTGACGACGCCCAGAAAATCGTCGCCGGCAAAGAAGCGCAGGACATCCCCCACCTCGCGCCGGTGAACTATATTGGCGCCCATCACGCCGCTGCGGGCAACAAGCACCGCATGGCCAGCGAAAGGTTCATCGAGCACCTTATAGACATTGTTGAAGAAGACGTAGAGCGCCGTCTCCGGCAGTTCGCTTCTGAGCCGCTCGAAATCCACCGCCTCGCTGTTTGCCACCAGCACGATGTGCGAGTAGCGCGACAGCAGCGCCTTCCACGCATCCTGCGTCAGGACATTCAAACCGCCGTCTGCGGTGGTCGTAATTTGCGTGTCGCTGGGGATCGATTCCATATCGGCTCACATGCACTTTCCAAGGACGATGCGCTCGGCCCGCCTCACTAGCTGTTGCTGAAATAGGCGCGCATTCGGGCAAGCCGCGTCAATCCGCCAATCTGCTTTCCCACATGCGAGAGGAAGCCCGTGACCCGGCCTGCCATCGACGGCTGCCTGCAAAAGGAAGCCCAGGGCGTGTTTCGCAGATCCTCGGCATAACGTTTGGACATCCGCCGGTGCACCCAGGGGACGGTCGCCTGCCAGGGCTTCTTGCGGCCGGTAAAATGAAAGATGGCCGGCCGATCGACGAAAGGCAGCAGGCCCGTCTGCGTATTCCAGCGCGGATCGAGCACCAGCCAGTCGCGGTCGAAAGTGACGTTCAGCGCATCCTGGTCGTTATTTTCGAACAGATGCGACCGCTCCTCGAAGATGTCCCGGGTCCTGGCGAAAAGCCCTTTCGCCCGACAAGCCGACCAGTCGAACAGCAGCACGCCGGCATTGAAATAGCGGCCGCCTTCGCCCATGCCGATCTTGCGCTGCCGTGCACCGGCCTTGTCGGGAAAGGCCATGACGTAATCGTCGACGGCGGCAAGCGCCTTGCCTTGGAGATCAAGGGCAAAGAGTTGATCGACGGGCGCAACCGCCAGTACGTCAGCATCGAGGTAAAGCAAGCGTTCGATATGGTCGGGTATATCCCGATCCATGTAGAGCCGCGCCAGCGTCGCGGCGGACCAGCGGCCCCGCGCCTGAAGGCCGGTATCAGGTGTCTTATAGGGAAGCACCCTGATCGCCATACCGTGAAGCCGCCCAAAGTTATCGACCTCGGCGACCTCCTTCTGCTTGAGGTCGATGCCGAGAAGCAGGAACTCTATCCCGGCGTTGGCCAGATTGCGCTTGACGGAAAGCAGGGTGCAGCAGGCGGCCGGCAGCATGTTAACGTCCGAACATACGATGACGGCACTGTGCGGCAAATCCGGCCTCCTGAAGCGGCGGTTTAAACTTGATGCCGGATATCTATTTGGTTTGACAGCTGCCCGCAACCGCTGATCACCAGCCAAACACGCCCTCCCCGTCACGTTTTGAATCGAAATTCAACGACTTGCGAGGCAAAGCGGAATCGCTGGCGCAAGACCTTGAATCCGAATGTGAGCCCAGGGTCGAAGCGCCAACGGCAAACAAAAAGGCCCGCCGTCACCGGCGGGCCTTTCGATGATGTTGTCGCGGCCCGCTTTACTTGCAGGCGGCGCAGAAGCGCTGAATGCGGCGGCAGGCCTCCTCCAGAAGCGCTTCCGACGTCGCATAGGAGATACGGAAGTTCGGGCCGAGGCCGAAGGCCGAGCCATGAACGACCGCAACACCTTCCGTTTCCAGAAGCTCGGAAACGAAATCCTCGTCCGTCTCGATGACCTTGCCGGAGGGCGCCGTCTTGCCGATCAGGCCGGCGCAGGACGGATAGACGTAGAAGGCGCCTTCCGGTACCGGGCAAACGATGCCCTTGGCCTGGTTCAGCATGGAGACGACGAGATCGCGGCGGCCTTCAAAGATCTTCTTGTTCTCAGGGATGAAGTCCTGCGTGCCGTTCAGCGCCTCGACGGCCGCCCACTGGGCGATCGAGGTCGCGCCCGAGGTCTGCTGGCCCTGGATCATGTCCATCGCCTTGATGAGCTGGATCGGACCTGCGGCATAGCCGATACGCCAGCCGGTCATCGCATAGGCCTTGGAGACGCCGTTCATCGTCAGCGTGCGCTCATAGAGCTTCGGCTCGACTTCGACGGGCGTGACGAACTTGAAGTCGCCATAGGTCAGGTGCTCGTACATGTCGTCCGTCAGCACCCAGACATGCGGATGCTTCATCAGCACGTCGGTCAAGGCCTTCAGCTCGGCATGCGTATATGCCGCGCCCGTCGGGTTCGACGGCGAGTTGAAGATGAACCACTTAGTCTTCGGCGTGATCGCCTTTTCGAGATCGGCGGCCTGGAGCTTGAAGTTATGCTCCTGGGTGGCCGAAACGAAAACCGGCGTGCCGCCGCAGAGCGCCACCATCTCAGGGTATGAGACCCAGTAAGGCGCCGGGACGACGACTTCGTCGCCTGGGTTCAGGGTCGCCATGAAGGCGTTGAACAGGATCTGCTTGCCGCCGGTGCCGACGATCGTCTGCTCCCAGGAATAGTCGAGGCCGTTCTCCCGCTTGAACTTGGCGGCGATCGCCTTGCGCAGCTCAGGGATGCCGGAAACCGGCGTGTACTTCGTCTCACCGCGGTTGATCGCGTCGATGGCCGCCTTCTTGATATTCTCGGGCGTATCAAAATCCGGCTCGCCAGCGCCAAGGCCGATGACGTCCCGTCCTTTTGCTTTCAGCTCGCGCGCTTTTTGGGAGACTGCGATGGTGGCTGAAGGCTTCACGCGGGAAAGAGCATCGGCAAGGAAGGCCATGATATCGGTCCTAATGGTTGAAACGGGCAGAAAGCCGGGACCGGAGTTCTGCGGTTAGCTCTATGTCCAATGTATGACGGCATTTCAAGCGCAAAGGCGTGATGAGGACGATGATTCTTATTGATCGTTTCGTCGCACCGGCGAACCGGCCTGTCGGTCCCTTGCGGCAAGGTTTTCAGCACGACGTTGGATTTGCTCTGCACAGCTCTTGGCGGTCTCGCGAATGTTCTTATTATGTTCGCCTCAGGGGTGGGTCACTACTCATTCTGGGCGAATTGCTTTTCAAGGCATTGTTGGTGAAGTGCCGTCATGACAAAGCCGCACAGCAAGCCTTTCAAGCCACGGCTCCGTGATGGCGCGCCGCTCCCCGCAGCCGGGCGCCCCAGCGGCGAGAACCTGCCCAGCATCATCTTTCTCTCGATCCGATGCCGGCGCGTACCGCGCCGCGTCGAGTGTCCGGGAGGACACGGCTTCAGATGACGGACGCCCGAGGATTGAATCAGGTCGAAGGTCAGCAATATCAGCACCGGACGACCAGCCGGAGCATCGCCGCTCGCAGCTACATCAGCATCGACACGGCAATCTTGCTTGGAATCCTGTTTATCGCGATCGTCTTCCGGTTCTACAAGATCACCTTGCCGCTGGTCGACGGCTTCAGCTGGCGCCAAATAAGCACCGCGATGATGGCCGATAATTTCCAGCAGCGTAGCTGGAATGTCTTCTTTCCAGAGGTCAGCTGGACCGGCCCCGGGCCAAGTTATCAGGGCCGCGAGTTCCAGATTGTCAGCTATCTCACCGCCCTGCTCTACCAACTCTTCGGCTGGCACGACTGGTTCGGCCGCGTGGTTGCGGCCATCTTCGGTCTGGTGACGGTGGTTTCGTTGCACAGGCTGACAGCGCTGTGCTGGGACAAGATGCACGCCCACGCGGCGGCACTTGCCTATGCGCTGATGCCGGCGGCGATCATGATCGACAGCTCCTTTCTTCCGGATCCCGCGATGCTCGCCTTGGTGACCCTTGGCGTTTGGCTGTTCGTCAAGTACTGGGCCGGTGGCAGCGGCTGGCTCTTGCCGCTCGCCACCGCCAGCTTTTCGCTCGGCGCGCTGTCGAAGCCACCGGGCATCGCTGCCGGCGCCGTCATCTTTTACCTGATGGTCTGCTGGATTCTGGAGAGGAAGTGGAAGCAGGCACGCTTGGTTTTCCTCTTCGGGCTTTTGAGCCTTGCCATCATCGGCGCTTATTTCAGCTGGGCGATCTATCTCGCCCGCAGCTATCCGCCGTTCCATTTCGCTGGCAGCGGCGGCTATATCTGGGATTACGGCGTCTGGTCATATGTCAAGGACAGGTTCTACTTCCAATCCGTCTGGAACACCTCGGTTTTGTGGTTCTATGGCTACCCGTTCATGCTGCTGTTTGCGGTTGGCTTGTGGATGCCGCTCAGCCGCGCCGAAGATCCGAGGCAACGCGCCCTTTCGGCGATTCCCTATGTCTGGCTGGCCGCGGCTGTGATCCTCTATCTGGCCGCAGCGGGCGAGATCACCAGCAATGTGTGGAACTTGCACGTCTTCCATGTGCCGGCCGCGATGTTCTGCGGCCACGGCGCGCTTCTTCTGGCGAAGCTTTCATCGAAAACCGTTCTAAACCCGACGGTCGTGCTCCGCTCCATCTGCATCGTGATCGTCGCGGTGGGCTGGTCGACCCTTCCCCTCGTCAGGACAATGAAAAAGCCAATCGCCACGAACGGCAAGCTGCTTGGCGAGGAACTGGCGCGACTGGCCCAGCCGGGCGACCTCGTCGTCGCCATCGCGCCCGAGGTCGGCGATCCCGTCGCCGTCTACTACAGCAGGGCGCGCGGCTGGGTATTCCCGCCTGGCGGAGGCGATGCCGAATGGTCGAAATTCGTCGCCGATGACACCACCGCGATCGCCCAGCTCGAGGAACTACGCGCCCAGGGCGCGGATCTGTTCGGCGTGGCCAAGAACGCCACCGACAAGGAGGCCCGGCTGTTCCTCGAGCACCATGATGGGATTATCGATCATCTCGACAGGACCGCAACCAAGCTTGTAGATTCGGAGAATCTGTTGATCTACAGGATCACCCGTCCTTAGGAGCCGCGACAGTCCGGTCCCTGGGTATGGCCTCGACTCCGGCGCTTTCGCAGTGGGGGCGATCCGGCCTTTCGTCTTTAGAAATCAGAGAGATCGTCGGATTTCGTCATCGCCACGAATAAGCCGCAACAAATGCCGCACGCCGCCGCAATTCGGTCGCGAGCGCGCCGAGATCGAAGCCGCATCATTGCTTCATCCAAAATTGGTTATTGAGGGTACACCAATGTTTCTGGAAGATGAGTTCGCCACTGGGCGCATGCGCATGCGCCGAATTTCCATTTCATTTCTTGTCGCCGCCACCGCCTTTGTGGCCTGCGTCGCCGCTATGCTGGGACTGGCCTCAGCCGCGCGGGCCGAAGCGCAGCACGCGTCCGGCCAGCTCGTGGCACTTGTCCGGCCGAATGACGTCAACAGCGGCTCGCTGCTCTTTCCGTCGAAGGAGCCCGGCTTTTATGTCGAAGCGCCGCGACTGAAGACCGACGTCGCAATCGACGTCTCCGGACCGATCGCCAGGGTGAAGGTGACGCAGCGCTTCCAGAACCCGAGCCCGGGCTGGGTCGAGGGCACCTATGTCTTCCCGCTGCCGGTGAATTCCGCCGTCGACGCATTGAAGATGCAGATCGGCGAGCGCTTCATCGAAGGCCAGATCAGGCCGCGCCAGCAGGCCCGCGAGATCTACGAGCAGGCCAAAGCCGAGGGCAAGAAGACGGCGCTGCTCGAACAGCAGCGCCCGAACATTTTCACCAATCAGGTTGCCAATATCGGACCCGGCGAAGACATCGTCGTGCAGATCGAATATCAGCAGACGGTCCGCCAGTCCGGCGGCGAGTTCTCGTTGCGCTTCCCGATGGTCGTCGCGCCGCGCTACAATCCGGCACCGATCGTTCAGACCGTCGAATTCAACAACGGTGCCGGCTTCGCCACGCCAAGCGACCCAGTGGAAAATCGCGACAGGATAGAAGCCCCCGTGATCGATCCGCGCGAGAACGCCAAAATCAATCCGGTTTCTCTGACCGTGGATCTCAAGGCCGGTTTCCCTCTCGGCGACGTCAAATCCTCCTTCCACGAGGTCGAAATCCGGCAGGACGGAGACCAGTCGAGAGCGATCAGCTTGAAGGGGGACTCCGTTTCCGCCGACAAGGATTTCGAGCTCACCTGGAAGGCCGCGCCCGGAAAGACGCCGAGCGCCGGCCTTTTTCGTGAGGTGATGAACGGCAAGACCTATCTGCTCGCCTTCGTCAACCCGCCGACGGCACCGGATGCGGCGGAGCCGCCGGCAAAACGCGAGGTGGTCTTCGTCATCGACAATTCCGGATCCATGTCCGGCCAATCCATCGAGCAGGCAAGGCAGAGCCTGGCCCTTGCCATTTCCAAGCTGAAGCCGGAGGACCGCTTCAACGTCATCCGTTTCGACGACACGATGACCGATTATTTCAAGGGTCTCGTCGCCGCCACGCCAGACAATCGCGAAAAAGCCATCGCCTATGTCCGTAGCTTGACCGCCGATGGCGGCACGGAAATGTTGCCAGCGCTCGAGGATGCGCTGCGCAACCAGGGTCGGGTCGCAAGCGGAGCGCTGCGCCAGGTCGTGTTCCTCACAGATGGCGCGATCGGCAACGAACAGCAGCTCTTCCAGGAAATCACCGCAAACCGCGGCGATGCCCGTGTCTTCACCGTCGGCATCGGCTCCGCGCCGAACACCTATTTCATGACCAAGGCTGCCGAAATCGGCCGCGGCACCTTCACGCAGATCGGCTCGACCTATCAGGTGGCGAGCCGCATGAGCGAACTCTTTGCCAAGCTGCAAAACCCGGCCATGACCGATATCGCCGCAAATTTCGAAGGCATCGCTGCTGAAGATATCACGCCGAACCCGATGCCCGACCTCTATAGCGGCGAGCCTGTCGTCCTGACGGCGGAGCTGCCGCAGGGCAAACCCGCCGGCAAGCTGCAGATCGTCGGCACGACGGGCGACCGGCCCTGGCGGGTCGAGATGGATATCGCCAATGCTGCCGACGGGAGCGGCATCTCCAAGCTTTGGGCGCGGCGCAAGATCGACGATTTCGAAGCCCGCGCCTCTGAGCGGCGGGATCCCGTCGCCCTCGACAAGGATATCGAGACGGTGGCGCTCGCCCACCACCTCGTCTCGCGCGTCACCAGCCTTGTTGCCGTCGACGTCACCCCGTCGCGGCCGGTGAACGAACCGCTCGGCTCTGCGAAGCTGCCGCTCAACCTGCCCGAAGGTTGGGACTTCGGGAAGGTCTTCGGCGAAAATGCCGTCCCATCAGGCGGCGCAGAGCGCCACGGCGCGGCGACGCCGGCCGGAAGCGCTGAGCCACAACTGGTCGCAGCCGCAACGCAGGATCTCGCCGCATCGTCCGAGATCGCCCACTTGATGGCCGCTGCGCCAACGGCGAGAGCCGCCACGCTGATCGCGCAGAAGAGCTCGACCGTGAACTTGCCGCAGACGGCGACACGCGCCGACGAGCAGATCATGCGCGGGCTCACCATGCTGCTGCTGGCGCTGGCAGCCGCGAGCGGCCTCGCCATCTGGCGCCGCCGCCTTAAGAAGCTCGTCACGGTCGGAGCCTAGCGCGATGGTTTCTAGCAACAATGAGGAAGCGGCTGAATTCGAGCCGCTTCCGACTTATCTGGAACTCGCAATGGCCGCCGCCACGGCCCACGAAACTCCGAAGGCACGCCAGAGGAAGGGTTTCTTCCTCTGGCGTCTTTCGCCGATCGAAAAGACGATTGCCCTCGCCATCGCCGGCCTTGCCTTCTACGGCCTGGCGCTGATCGGCGACGGCTTTCTGCTGAAGGCGAAGGCAGAAATCTCGCAGGTCCTGCTGAAGCGTGCTTTTGCCGCCGAATTGAGCGGCAAGGAGACGAAGCCCTGGCCCTGGGCCGATTTCACCACGGAAGCGAAGGTGCGCGCGCCGCGCCTTGGCCAGGAGGCGATCGTGCTTTCCGGCGCCTCGGGCGAGGCGCTCGCCTTCGGTCCGGCCTGGCTCGCCAACACACCGCAGCCGGGCGAAGAAGGCACCTCCGTCATCGCCGCCCATCGCGACACACACTTCCGCTGGCTGCAACATGTAAGGCCCGGCGATGCGATCGAAATTACCCGCCGCGACGGAAAGCTATTGACCTTCAAGGCCGGCGAAGGCCGCATAGCCCCTTGGGACGCAAGCGGCATCGATGCCTCCTCCGATGGCCGCCGCCTCGTACTGACCACCTGCTGGCCCTTCGATACAACCGAACGCGGGCCGCTGCGCTACATCCTCGAAGCGGAACTGGTCGATGGTGAGGCGACAGGCTCCGTTCAATCGCCGAACACAAAGCCGTTATTGCAAGGCGAGTGAGGCTTGAAGCCGTCCCCTGCCCGCTCCACGTTCAGCATAAAGAGACGACGGGGAGCAAGATGAAGAGAATATCCGCCTTCCATTTCACGGCAGCGCTGGTTTTCGCGGGCGCAGTGTCGGCCGATGCGGCAGATACCGTGAACACGCAAGGCCCGACCCTTCGTGTCGAAAAACTCGCCGATGGCCTCGATCACCCCTGGGCGGTCGAGGTGTTGCCCGACGGCGCCTACCTCGTCACCGAGCGGCCCGGCCGAATGCGCATTATCCGCGACGGTAAACTCTCTGAGCCGATCGGCAACGTACCCAAGGTCAGTGCGCGCGGCCAGGGCGGGCTCCTGGACCTGGCGCTCGCCCCGGATTTTGCCACGAGCAGAAAGCTCTATTTTACGGCTTCCATGGCCGGCCGCCAGGGCTCCGGCACCGAAGCCTTCAGCGCGACGCTTTCCAAAGACGAGAAGAAGCTCGAAGCTGTGACGCCTGTCTTCACCATGCGGCGCTTCACATCCACCAACATCCACTATGGCTCGCGGATCGCGATTGCCCGTGACGGCACACTGTTCATCAGCGTGGGGGACCGCGGCGACCGCGACCGTTCCCAGGATTGGCAGGACAATGCCGGCGCGATCGTCCATATCAATGCGGACGGCAGCATCCCCGCTGACAATCCCTTCAAAGACGGCGGCAAGGCGCTGCCGGAGATCTGGTCAAAAGGCCACCGCAACCCGCAGGGCATCACCTTCGACGCCAAGGACGGCAAGCTCTATACGGTCGAACATGGCGCGCGCGGCGGCGACGAAATCAACCAGCCCGAAGCGGGCAAGAATTACGGTTGGCCGATCATCACCTACGGCCGCGACTATTCGGGCGCCGAGATCGGCGAAGGCACCGCCAAGGAAGGGCTGGAGCAGCCGTTGCAGTATTGGGACCCTTCGATCGCGCCCGGCGCGCTCGCCATCTATCGCGGCGCCATGTTCCCGGAATGGAACGGCGATTTCCTCGTTGCAGCGCTGAAATTCCAGCTGCTTTCGCGAATGCAGCGAGATGAGAGCGGTGCCTTCGTTGCCGAGGAGCGCCTGTTCGAAGGCGATTACGGGCGCATCCGCGATGTCGTCGTCGCGCCCGACGGGGCGTTGCTGATGGTGACAGATGAGGACCACGGCGCGCTGCTCAGGGTTTCCAGGGCGCAGGCGAGTAACGGCTGAGACGTCACAGTGAACCACGCAACTCCTTGCGGATGACGAATTTCAGCCCAGACCAGATCTCATCGACGGCGCAAACCTTGACGTCGACCAGGCCAGTCGGAAGCAGGATCTCCCGCAGCACGTCCTCGGTAATATCCGTCGCCACCCGTGAACTCTTCTTCGGCCAGGAGATCCAGACCATCCCGTCGGGCCTTAGAACATGAAAAAGCTCGGACGCGGCAGCCTCAAGCGTCGCCCGTTCGGTAACAAACAGATGCACATAGTCGAACGCCCGCCAACGCACTTCGGGAAGCGTGCGGACCACCGAGGCAAAACGATCGAAACCATGGATGCCATCGATCGTCTCGGGGACACCAAGAAGAGCAGCCGCCTGCCCACTCGCGAGGCCGAGCTTTCTGACGAGCGGCGTGCCGGAATAACCCGCCGCGCCGCTCGCTGGCCGTTGTTCATGTGGCATGCCTTCATCTCCGTCGTCAGGCTCAAGTCTTCACCCTTGCCGAATGGAAACGCAACTGCTAACCGCTGGGGCACATCCCTTCCCCTTCGAGGACGACATGACGCGCATTCAGGCGAACATCCTCCTGTTGCTTGCAGCCGCCATCTGGGGCGGCGGCTTCGTCGCCCAGTCGACCGCGATGAAGGCGATCGGCCCCTTCTGGTTCATTGCCTTGCGTTTTGCCGTCGCTACATTGGCGGTGTTGCCTTTCGTTCTTCTCGAGGCGCGCAAGGCGGACGAGAAGACAAGCGCACGCCACGCGAAGCTCTATGTCCTCACCGGCCTTGCCCTTTTCAGCGGCGCTGCCACCCAACAAATCGGTCTGCAGACGACGACGGTGACGAATTCCAGCTTCATCACCGGCCTGTACGTCGTCTTCGTGCCGCTCATTGCTGTGTTCTTCCTGCGCCGTGCCCCGCATTGGATCATCTGGCCGGGCGCGGTGATGGCGCTCGCCGGTATCTATCTCCTGTCCGGAGGTCACCTCTCGGCGCTCACATCAGGCGATCTCCTGACGGTCGTCTGCGCCTTCTTCTGGGCGATCCAGATCACCCTTGCCGGCACGACCGTCTCAGAAACCGGAAGGCCGCTCACCTTGGCTGCAACGCAGTTTTCCGTCACCACGGTTTGCGCGCTTGCGATTGCCGCAGCCGTCGAACCGATCAGCCTCTCAGCGATTTGGGCCGCGGCACCCGAGATCCTCTATGTGGGTATTTTCTCTTCCGGCTTGGCCTTCGTGCTGCAGGTAATTGCCCAGCGCTACACGACGCCCTCGCAGGCGGCGATCTTCCTCTCGTCCGAAGCGCTGTTCGGCGCATCTCTCGCAGCCCTGATTCTCGGGGAGTCGATGCCGACGACGGGATATACAGGTTGTGCGCTAATGTTTACCGCTATGCTTGTAGTCGAGATCGTGCCCGGTTTTGCTCGCCGCCGCATGCCGGCCGCCTGAACACGCGTCCAAATATGGGGGATGCCGAATTCGAAAAAAATTTTAAGCGACGCTGAAAGCCCGTTTACGTTGCATTTTTTGGCAAAATCTGCTCGGAACTTACATTGCAGACAATATAAAACGTTAATCATTCCTCATTCACGGCGGAAATTTTGCGTTTTTGCGCAAATCGGATGTCGGCCGAAGTGTGCCCGGAAGGACACGTTAAAAAACTTTTGCTTGCCAAAATCCCTTAAACGCAGCACTCTCGGCGCGTTCGGGCATTTTGCGAGCATGGGAAGTCCTTAAGTATTTGCGCGCCGGGAACGCTAATATTCCGGTCAGCCGGTTCCGAAAATGGTGGGCAAAAGTCCCGCTTGGAGCAGGCCGAGGTAGAGGGGACCTTTTTCTCACATTTCAAGACTTGCCTGCCAACACCTCCCGCAAGGAGGCAATGCTATGATGCTGCCCGTGTGGATGGCGGGCAGAGAGAAAAGGACCTGACGCATGGCCGAGACTGGCACTGTAAAATTCTTCAATACCGACAAGGGCTTCGGCTTCATCAAGCCGGACCGGGGCGGCGCCGATATCTTCGTTCACATTTCTGCCGTACAGGCCTCTGGGCTGGCCGGTTTGACGGAAAA
Source organism: Rhizobium sp. MHM7A (assembly GCF_005862215.1). Lineage (NCBI taxonomy): Bacteria > Pseudomonadati > Pseudomonadota > Alphaproteobacteria > Hyphomicrobiales > Rhizobiaceae > Rhizobium > Rhizobium sp. MHM7A. The sequence goes on along the minus strand of NZ_VCHT01000002.1, from coordinate 277,795 downwards.
CCAGAAGGTAAGCTTCGACACGGAGCCGGATCGCCGCGGCAAGGGCCCTAAGGCAGTCAATCTGCAGATTGCGGGCTGAGCCCTTAACAAGGCTGTCGAATTCGAGTTGAAGCCCGGCAGCAATGCCGGGTTTTGTCGTTCAGCCTTCGTTCAGCTAGCGATCTTTACTACTGCATCATCGAGGAAGGAGCCGACGTTCGGCTCCCGAGATTGGGACTTATGCTTATGAAAAGGCTCGCAAAAACTCTTCTGCTGACGGCAACGCTCGCCGCGCTTACCATCTCCGCCATCGGTGAAGCATCGGCCCGCGACCGTCATTGGCGTCGCAACGATGCGCTTGTCGGCGGCGCTGTCGGCCTTGCAACCGGCCTGATCGTCGGCTCGGCCATTGCCAATGCCAATAACGGCCCTGTTTACGATGAGCCTCGCTACATCGACCCGCCCTACGAGCCAGATTACTACGAGCCTGCTCCGGTGTACCGGGCCCCGCGCCGCGTCTACGTCGAGGAACCGCGCTATGTCGAGCGGCCGCGATACTATGCCCCGGCCCGTGCAACGGTTGAACCCTGGACGCCGCAATGGGAGCGTTATTGCTCCTACCGCTACCGTTCCTTCGATCCGCGCAGCGGCACCTACATCGGCTATGACGGTCGCAGTCACTTCTGCACCGCTGGCTGATCTTCCGACAATTCATCGCAAAGCGCCGCTCTTCAGCGGCGCTTTTATTTTTGGCTTATTCAGCCGGCCTTCTTCTCCCAAGGCATCGCCTGCACCTCGGCATCCGGCTCGAAATCAGTCGAGACGCTGACGGCGCGCCATTCCCGATCGGCCTCGATGCGCGCCGCATCCGCCTTCTCGACATTGCGCACGGCATCGCTGCCCAGCAACAGCCGGAACGGCGGTGCGTCGAGACCGGCAATGTGAATGATGACCGAGGCCGCTTTGGCGGGATCGCCGGGCTGACGGCCGTCATATTCACGCTGGAAACGCACAGTGGCGCCAACCGTTTCCGCATACTCCGCACGCCCCTCGGCCAGTATCGTCGAGGCGCCGGCGAAATCCGTTCTGAAGCCGCCGGGTTCGATCACCGTTACCTTGATGCCGAATGGCGCGATCTCTTTCGACAACACCTCCGAGAAGCCCTCGACGGCGAATTTGGCTGCCGAATAGGCGCCGCGTCCGGCCGGTCCGATGCGGCCGCCGACAGATGAAAACTGGATTATATGGCCCGCCCGCTGTTCGCGCATAAGGGCGATCACCGCCTTGGTCATGATAACAGTGCCGAACAGGTTGGTCTCGATCTGGGCTCGGAAGTCGGCAAGGCTGGTATCCTCGATCGGTCCGACATTGCCGTAGCCGGCATTGTTGACAAGTACGTCTATGCGTCCGAACCGCTTCACGGCGGCCTTCACCGCGGCAGCTGCCGCCGCCTCGTCGGTCACGTCAAGCGCCAACGGCAGCACCTGAGCGCCATACTGTTCCGAAAGATCGGCAAGCCGGCCGGGGTCGCGCGCCGTCGCCACCAGATTGTCGCCGGAGGCAAGAACCGCCTCCGCCAGCGCCCGCCCGAGGCCGCGCGAACTTCCCGTAATCAACCAGACTCTGGACATCGGAAACCTCTCCTTGTTGGTTCCCGGCTCATGTATGTTCTGTTGTTTCAGATCGAAAGAAGGTACCAACACGATCTAAACGCACCTGAAGGTAACTCACGTGGCCGACGACACATTCAATTTCTGTTGCAACATGACCGATGAGCAGGATGCGCGGGCGCGCGGCCTGATCGAGCGGGCGGCGGCGAAATGGCCGCTGCGCATCCTGCACGTGCTGTCCGATGCCGGTGCGCCCTTGCGCTTCTCGCGCCTCATGGAGCGGGTCGAGGGCATCAGCCAGAAAGTGCTGACACAGACGCTGCGCACTCTGGAAAACGACGGCCTCATCATCCGCACCCTCTATCCCGAGGTGCCCTTGCGCGTTGAATATGAATTGACGCCGCTTGGCCGCGATCTCCTCATGCAGGTCGCAACACTTTGGCGATGGGTCGTCGAACGGCTAGGCGATTTCGACGCGCGCAAAGCCGTAAAGCTGAGCGCCACAAACGTTTAGGCCGGAATGCGGATCGTTGCCCTCAAGCCCCCGAGCGGGCTGTCGCCGAGCGTTACGTTACCCCCATGGCTGCGGGCGATATCGCGGGCGATCGCAAGACCGAGGCCAGTGCCCGATGCATCAAGGTTGCGCGCCGTATCCAGCCGGAAGAACGGTTTGAACACGTCCTCGCGATTCCTTTCTGGGATTCCCGGCCCGTCATCGTCGAAGATAACGGTCAACCACTTGGCATTGTGCTTGGCCTCGATGTCTAGCCTGTTGGCATAGCGGCGCGCGTTCGAGGCAAGATTGGTGACAAGACGCGTGAAAGCATTCGGCCTGACCGAAATGTCGTCGTCGCCCTCGATCGAATAGCTAAACTTCTTGCCGTGCAGGACGAAATCGGATTCCAGCTTGGCGAAGATCTCGCTGAGCTTCAGCTCGCCGACATCCTCTTCGACCTCGCCGCGGGCAAAGGCCATGTAGGCCTCCAGCATCGTCTGCATATCGTTGACGTCGTCGTTCAGGCCATGCAGGTCAGGATTGTCGCCCGCGAGCGCCAGTTGCAGTTTGAAGCGAGTGAGAATCGTGCGCAGATCGTGGCTGACGCCGGAAAGCATCGCCGTACGCTGCTCGATCTGCCGCTCGATGCGTTCGCGCATCAGGATGAAGGCAAGGCCGGCGCGCCTGACCTCGTCGGCGCCGCGCGGATAGAAATTGTCTGGCTTCTGCCCTTTGCCGAAGCTTTCGGCCGCCCGCGCCAGCATCAGGATCGGCCGGATCTGCCCGCGCAGGAAGAGGATCGAAATGCCGATCAGCACCAGCGATGTGCCTACCATCCAGACGATGAAGATATGGGTATTGGAGGCATATGTCTGACTGCGCTTGGCCAACACCCTGAGGATCTTGTTCTCGAGCTTGATCCGAATCTCGACGAGATTCGAATTGCCGACCGTGTCGATCCAGAAAGGCCGGTGGATCTCGTCGGTGATCTCGTCGCTGAGGATGCCGTCAAGGATTGAGAAGAACGGCTTGACGCGCGGCGGCGGCAGGTCGCCGTCCGGCTCGATCGATATCTGCAAGTTGAGTTGATCCCGCGCGATGCGAATGATCTCGCTATAGTCCGAATTCTGCGGATACGTTTCGACGATCTCGATGATCGCGGCGATGTCGCGCGTGACGGCGAGCGACAACCGCTCGGTCACCATTTGCCAGTGGCGCTCCATGAAAACGGCCGCGACGACGGATTGCAGCAGCACCATCGGGATGATGATGATCAGCAGCGAGCGGGCGTAAAGTCCGGTGGGCAACCGCCGCCGCAGCCAACGGACGATCCAGCGCCAGCCCGCCGCCGGAGCGCGGTCTTCCCGCCGCAAGCTGTCCATTGTCACCATCGTCAGTCCCGGCCGTTCAGAGCACGATGCAGGAAAGTGTGAACGTTATCGACATCATGCCCCACTTCTCAAAGCTAGTCGATGCTCAGCCTGTATCCGATGCCGCGCACCGTCTGCAGCCAGACGGGGTTGGCCGGATCCTCCTCGATCTTGCGCCTGAGCCGGTTGATCTGCACGTCGATCGTTCGTTCGCCGACTTCAGTGTCATTGCCGATCAGCTCATGGCGCGGGATGGTGTCACCGGCGCGCCGCGCAAAGAGAAGCATGATTTCCTGCTCGCGGTCGGTGAGCCGGATCACCTCGCTGGCCTTCTTCAGCTCCTTGCGGGTCAAGGAGAAAGTGTAGGGTCCAAACATGACCTGTTCGATCTTTAGCCCCTCACCGTTGGAGTTGCGGCGCAGGATATTGTTGATGCGCAGCACCAGTTCGCGTGGGTCGAAGGGTTTGGAAAGATAGTCGTCGGCGCCGGCCTCGAGGCCTTCGATGCGGTTGCCCGATTCCGCCAGCGCTGTCAGCATGATGATCGGCACGTTCTTGATGGCGCGAAGCCCGCGGGTGACGTCGATGCCGGATTCGCCCGGCATCATCACATCCATGATGATGAGATCGAAATCGAGGCCCGCGAGTTTGCGTTGCGCCTCGGCGCCGTCGGCCGCAACAGTGACGCGAAAACCGTTTTCCGCAAGATAGCGATTGAGCAGCGCACGGATGCGGGAGTCATCGTCGACCACCAGCAGATGCGCCGCATCGTCAGAAATACCTGTTTTGACCGCCATTCAATCCGCCTTCTTTCTGTCCCGCATGCCTCTGAGGAAGGCCTTCACGCCCTCCCGCACCTGCGCAGAAGCTCCTTCGAATGCCCGCTCAATGCGGCGCGATTGCGGCTCTGCAAGGGCAAGCGCCAGCTCGCGCCCCGATTTAGTCGGATACAGCTTACGTTGCCGCCGATCCTCGGGTCCGGCCACTTGGCGAATATAGCCCGAATCGATCAGCTGTTTCAGCACCCTTGCAAGACTCTGCTTGGTGATCTTCAGTGTGTCGAGAAGATCAGCCACCGTCATGCCCGGATTGCGGTTGACGAAATGTACGACGCGGTGATGCGCCCGGCCGAAGCCACTCTTTTCGAGGATGGCGTCAGGATCGGAAACGAAGTCGCGGTAGGCGAAGAAGAAGAGCTCGATGATCTCGAAGTCGATACCGTCTGTATCTTCCATCGGTGTGGCCAACGGCTCCGGCGTGCCTGCTTTCGAACCGGTCTGTCGTGACACTCGGCATTTCCTTTCTCGTTCCGCGCATTGGGGGAAACTTTCGCCAAGATATGTCAGCATTGTTGACATAAATTTTCGCCGCTGCTAGCTTTTGTCGAACTTCGCGGGAGCCCCCGGTCTCTCAATTTCCCTGGCATTTCTTTGGAAACCAACGTCCGCCCGGAACTTCCGACGCAAAAAGCAATTCCCCTTGCGTCTGTGGATAAAACGTATTGGGGGCAACAATCAACAGACATGGCGCGTGAAGCGCCGGAGGAGGTTTAGGATGGCTTCGGTTCCTTTCGACCAGCTGGATGGCGAAATATGGTTCAACGGCGAGTTCGTTGCCTGGAAGGACGCTAAGATCCACGTGCTGACACACGGCCTGCATTATGCCAGCGCCGTCTTCGAGGGCGAGCGCGCCTATGGCGGTCGGGTGTTCAAGCTCACTGAACACAACCAGCGCCTGCACAGATCCGCCGAGATTCTCGGTTTCAAGGTGCCCTATTCCGTCGAAGAACTCGATGCCGCGACCATCGAACTGTTGCAACGCCAGGGGTTTCAGGACGCCTATGTCAGGCCGATTGCTTGGCGCGGCAGCGAGATGATGGGCGTTTCCGCACAGGCGAACCGCATCAACGTCGCCATCGCCATCTGGCAGTGGGGCAGCTATTTCAACCCGGCAGAGAAGCTGAAGGGCATTCGCCTCGATATCGCCGAGTACCGACGTCCCGATCCGAAGACCGCACCTTGCGCCTCCAAGGCTGCCGGCCTCTATATGATCTGCACGATTTCCAAGCATGCCGCCGAAGCCAAGGGCTACGCCGATGCGATGATGCTCGATTATCGCGGCCAGGTCGCCGAAGCGACAGGCGCCAACATCTTCTTCGTCAAGGACGGCGTCATTCATACGCCGACACCTGATTGCTTCCTGAACGGCATCACCCGCCAGACCGTCATCGAGCTCGCCAAGCGTCGAGGCATCGAAGTGATCGAGCGCGCGATCCTGCCGGAGGAACTGCCTGATTTCAGCGAGTGTTTCCTCACCGGCTCGGCTGCGGAAGTAACTCCGGTCTCTGAGATCGGTCCGTATCGGTTTACGCCGGCAACGATCTCAGAAACCCTGATGAACGACTATATAAAGGAAGTCTATCCGGCGGCGGTTGCCGTCGGATAAGATCCTAGGTGATTGGTCCCGGCGCCGAAATGCGCGTCGGGCCTTTATCTATGCGCCTTTGCCATCACCAGTCCGGCGAGCGTCGACAGGATGCCACCGCCGATCAGGCCGCCGATGCCGTCGGCAATCAGGCCGGCTATGGCCGCTTCTCCGTCGACCCCGAGCAGCATGCCGCCGATCGCGCCCGCGATCGTACGAGCAACGACGTTGATCGCGTGCTGCTTCAAAGCGGCACTCGCGGCGTTGGCGCCGATCGCACCAGCATTCAATTGTATGACGAACGGAAGAGCGCCTCCATCCACTGGCGACCTCCTCGATCGCCGATCCATGCCGAACCCGGCATATTAGCATTTTTGAATATACAGAGGGAACGCGTAAGGCAAATCAACCCTTGCGGGATTAAGGCGGGAGGACGTAGCCTCTTACGAGGCGGCCTTCCGACCGCCTCGTTTACAGCTTTTTCGATAATCTTACTGATAGACGTAAACGATCCGACGCGTACCTGGATCAACGAGAACAGGCCGGTCATTGATCCTTGTGTAGCGATATTCATAGTCCGGAATTGTCTGGAAAGTCACGTCGGCAGGCACTTCCGCACCGACGACCACATCGCCGCCGAGCCGCACCGTCTCGGTGGGGTTGGTCTCGATATAGGTCCGCACCGTCTCTGGCGGAGTGATCGTTTCGACGGCTCCAACGGGGCCGATCAATTCATCGCCCGGCGCCGGTTGCGGGTCAGCCGGGACAACGCTGGCGGTTGACTCGTAGGTCACGACCGGAACGCCGATCTCGGCACGATGCTGCTCGACGATAACTTGGTTGCCGCCGTACTCCATCTGCAGATAATCCGCATAGACCCAGCCGCGGATGCCGTTGACGTCGACACGGCACCAGCGGCTGCCTTCAATACAGCCGTCGAGCACCGCGGTGGAACCGCGGGTGGCGAGACCGACGGCCGGATATTGCGGGCCCGGACCTGCGCGGACGTTGAGATCGTTGACCGTGGTCGCCACCATCTCCGCCTGCGCCATGCCGCCGCTCGCTAGGAGCACGGCTCCAGCCAGCAGGATGTTTCTCTTCAAGGTCATGTGAGCGTCTCCTTGGTTTCGATGGCCGGACAACGCGTGGCGTTCCACGATGTTCCCCCCCGCACCGCTCCGCCAAAAAGACACCCGTAAACTTGCCCCTATAAGGAATTGGAATAAAAAAAGAAAAGGCGATTTCTTCAAAGCGTCCGAGCGGCAAGAGACCTATAAACTTCTGTTTCAGTCGGTCTTGTTCCCGTGAAACACGCGTCAAAGCAGAAGATTTCGGCTGTCCTTGCCGTCGTTTCGGACTATACCCTGAGCACCCGAGACACCCCAGCGAGGCACTAATGGGCATGCTCCAAGCCGGCATCATTCCGGTGACACCCTTCCAGCAGAACTGCACAGTCTTCTTCGATCCTGACACCCAAGAAGGCGTCGTGGTTGATCCGGGCGGCGACGTGCCGCTCATCCTTCAGGCGATTGAAAAAAGCGGCTTAACCATCAAGGAAATCTGGCTGACGCACGGTCATCTTGACCATGCCGGCGGCGCAAGCGAGTTGAAGGAAGCCCTCGGCGTCGACATCGTCGGCCCGCATCAGGACGACCAGCCGCTGCTGCAGCGCATTGAGGCACAGGCTGCGACATACGGCATATCCGGATTGCGGAATGTTTTGCCCGACCGCTGGCTGAACGACGGTGACAAGGTCTCATTCGGCGCCCACGAATTCGAGGTCTATCACGCGCCCGGCCATGCGCCCGGCCACGTGATCTATTTCAACCGTGCTCAGAATTTCGCCCATCTCGGCGACGTGCTCTTCAACGGCTCGATCGGCCGCACCGACCTGCCGGGCGGCAATCATCAACAGTTGTTGGATTCGATCCGCGACAAGGTCCTGCCGCTTGGCGATGACGTCGGATTTATCTGCGGCCACGGCCCTGGCAGCCGCATCGGCGACGAACGGCGGAGCAATCCGTTTCTACAGGAAATCAGAGCCGGTGCAGCCTTTGGCACCGGCGCATCTGGCGACACCGACCAAAGGATATGAGCCGACGCTCACATCATCTTCCTGCCGTTCGGCACCGGCCGTTCGACCCCAGCAAGCACGATCGCGCCGTTCTCGTCCTCAAATCCCAGCGTCAGCACCTCCGAGCGGAACGGCCCGATCTGCCGCGGCGGGAAGTTGACCACGCCGAGCACCTGCCGGCCGATCAGGCTTTCCAGCGCGTAGTGGACGGTGATCTGCGCCGAGGATTTTTTCAAGCCGATCTCGGGACCGAAATCGATGACCAGCTTGATTGCCGGCTTGCGCGCTTCCGGAAAGGCGCTGGCCTCGACGATCGTGCCGATTCGAATGTCGACACGTTCGAAATCGACGTAGGTGATCTCTTCGGCCATGGGGGCTCCGCTACCGCATGATCCTTTCGGAAAATCGAGATCGATTTTACGAAAGGATCATGCGCAAATCTAAAGTGTTAGAACGTCCTTAGCGCGTCTTTAGAGACGCGCGGCGCTCTAGCCGGCCAGCTCCTCGGCCCGCTTGCGCGCTGCCGCGAGTGCCGTATCGAAGAGGGGCTGCATGCCGTTCTCCGCCATCAGCACTGCTAGCGCCGCCGCTGTCGTGCCGCCGGGAGAGGTCACATTCTGCCGCAGCCGCGAAGCATCGTCGGGGGACTGGTGCAAGAGTTCACCAGCCCCCGCGACAGTTTCCCGCGCAAGACGCATGGCGAGGTCCGCCTGCAGGCCGAGTTTACGGCCCGCCTCCGCCATACATTCGACGAGATAGAACACATAGGCCGGGCCACTGCCGGAAAGCGCGGTCACGGCATCGATATCAGCCTCCGCGGGCACCCATTCAACGGGGCCGGAGACGCTGAGAAGGGCATGGACGCGCTCGCGCTGCTGATTGCTGACCCTTGAATTGGCAAAGGCCCCGGTTACGCCGCGGCCGACCATCGCCGGCGTGTTCGGCATGGCTCGCACCATGGCAGCTTTGCCGAGATGTCTTTCGAGAAAACCGAGCGTCTTGCCTGCTGCGACCGAGACGACGACTGTGGCCGGCCCTACGGCGCTTTTCACCGCCGGCAAGACCGTTTCCATCACTTGGGGTTTGACTGCGAGGAATAAGACGCTCGCCTTCAACTCCGCAGGGACTTCGGTCAGATGCGTCGCACTGGCTTCCTTGATCGTCGCCAGCATCGCCGACGAGGGGCCGGGATCCACGACGATGACGGCTGAACCCGGGACGCCGCTCTTCAGCCAGCCGGCGAGCATCGCTCCGCCCATATTTCCCGCGCCGATCAGCACGACGGGATTTGCCGATGAAAAAGCTTTCGCCGGCATCTCAGGCCTCGCCCACCGTTTCGAACAGCACGGCTTCCATCGCCTTCGTCGCGTCCATGCCGGACCAGACGACGAATTGGAATGCCTGGAAATAGGCTTCGCAGGTGTCGAGCGCGCTGGAAAGCAGCACCTCTACCTGACGGTTGGTCGGCTCGGCGCCGCCGGCAAGCAGCAGCGACTGCCTGAAGATGACCACATCTTCCTGACGCCAGAGGTCGAAATGCCCCATCAACACCTGCCCGTTGATCGCCGAAAGCAGTTTGACCACCTCGTTGACCCTGATGTCGGGGACTTTGATATCGAAAGCGCAGCCAAGATGCAGCGCCTCGAATTCCTCCATCCAGGAGAAGGAGACATGATAGTCCGTCCAGCGCCCTTCGACCGTCATCGCGATCTCGTCCTCGCCGGACCGCTCGAACGACCAGTCGTTGTTGGAGGCCACGTACTCGATCATATCGACCGGGTTCGATTGACGCTCGACTTCCAATTCCATCAGGTTCATGCAGCACCTTCTTGACCGGAACGAATGCGACTAACTTGGGATACGAACACAAGAAAGACACACGCAAATACCGGAAACCACCACTGGATGATCGTTGAACCGCTGCCAGACTTAACGCAGATAACCTGCCCGGAGCTTACCAAGTCGCTTCGAATCATCATTTAAAATCAGTGTATAATGACCCTCGCCACCTGCCAGCCCCCAGAGAGGAAAATAGGGACGGGTCGTTGTGGAAAGCACTTCGAAACTCAATTCAGAAGGGAGAATAAGCGACTCTGCGAATTGGCTTTTTTGGCAGTGTCCACAGGTGGAAAACTCACCTGGAATTTTTTAGGACAGACGCGGCGTGTGACATGAAGGCAACGCCGCATCTGCACCGTATCGGGATTTAATGCCCCTCGCCGGCAAGCTTGGCCTCCAACGCCGCGATACGGGCGGCAAGCGCCTCGTTTTCATCGCGCGCCTTGATCGCCATCTCGCGCACGGCCTCGAATTCCTCGCGCTTGACGACGTCCATGCTGTTCAACCAACGCTCGGCCTGGGCGTTGAAAGCCGTCTCGATCTCCTTGCGGACGCCCTGGGCGGCACCTGCCGCGTCGGTCATCAGCTTGGCGAACTCGTCCATGATGCGGTTCGTTCCGGTCGTCATGGCGTTTTTCTCCCTTCGCATAAGGTGAATTCAGCCCTTCGGGGCCTCGAAGATTGAGGTAGGGCTTCGCCACCCACGATGCAAGCGCTTTACGCGGGATAGCCTTGTTCAAAGCCGGTAACGGAGGGGCATTCACGAACAATGCACTTGACCGTCCGGGATCGCGGCGGCATGTTCCGCCGACCTCAATGGATGGGAAAACCTTGCCGACAGCAGCCAATCTCCTTGCCATCATGCCTTTCCCTGACATCGATCCGATCGCTTTTTCGATCGGTCCGTTGGCGATTCACTGGTATGGCCTGGCTTACGTCGCCGGGATCTTGCTCGGCTGGGCCTATGCGCGCCGCATCGCTGCCAATGACAGTCTCTGGCCGGGCAATCGCTCGCTGATAACGAGGACGCAGCTCGACGATTTCATAGTCTGGGCAGCGCTCGGCGTCGTCCTCGGTGGCCGTCTCGGCTACATTTTCTTCTACGACCTGTCCGCCGTCCTGCGCGATCCCGTCCGTGCAGTCGAAATCTGGAACGGCGGCATGTCCTTTCACGGTGGGCTGGCCGGCATGACGATCGCGATGATCATCTTTGCGCGCCGCAACGCCATTCCGATCTGGAGCCTGTTCGATATCGTCGCCGCCGTCGTTCCCTTCGGCCTGTTCTTCGGCCGCATCGCCAATTTCATCAATGGCGAGCTCTGGGGCCGGTTGACCGACGTCCCCTGGGCCGTGGTGTTCCCGACCGGCGGCCCCTTCGCCCGCCATCCGAGCCAGCTTTACGAGGCCGGCTTGGAGGGCATCGTTCTCCTTCTGGTGTTGGCATCCCTGGTCTATGGCATGCGCGCGCTGAAAAGCCCGGGCTTCGTCTCCGGCGTCTTCGTCTGCGGCTATGCGCTGTCGCGCATCTTCGTCGAGTTCTTCCGCGAGCCGGACGCCCAGCTCGGTTACCTCCTCGGCACGAACTGGCTGACCATGGGGATGGTTCTCTCCTCCCCGATGATCCTGCTCGGCCTCTGGGCGATCCTGCGGGCCCGGCGCCAGGCTGCACCGCAGCTCTGACAATGGCAGGATGCGCGACATGACCACCGCTTTAGGCGAAAAGATCAAGGCGATCATCCAGGCCAACGGTCCGATCAGCGTCACCGATTATTTCTCGCTCTGCCTCGCCGATCCCGAGCACGGCTATTACCGCACCCGCGAGCCCTTCGGCCGCTCCGGCGATTTCGTCACCGCGCCGGAAGTCAGCCAGATCTTCGGTGAAATGATCGGCGTCTTCGTCGTCCACGCCTGGCAGCGTCACGGCACGCCAGGCAGCGTACGCCTGGTCGAGATCGGGCCCGGCCGCGGCACGATGATGGCGGATATGCTGCGTGTCATCGCCCGCATCGCGCCGCCGCTTTTCGAAACGATGAGCGTTCATCTCGTCGAAACAAGCGAGCGCCTGCGCGACGTCCAAAGCCGGACACTCGAGTCCTACGGCGAAAAGATCGCCTGGCATCACGGCTTCGACGAGGTGCCGCCGGGTTTCACGCTGATAGCCGCCAACGAGTTGTTCGACGCTATCCCGATCCGCCAGTTCATCCGCACGCAAACGGGTTTCCGCGAGCGTATGGTCGGCCTCGACGCAGATGGCGAGCTGACCTTTGCCGCCGGTGTCGCCGGCCTCGATCCGGCCCTGCTGCCCGAACCGATGCAGAACCTGCCGCTCGGCACGCTCTTCGAGATCTCGCCCGCCCGTCAGGCCGTGATGTTGGCGATCTGCGAGCGGCTGCGCGCCTTCGGCGGCACGGCGCTGGTCATCGACTACGGCCATCTCGTCACCGGCTTCGGCGATACGCTGCAAGCGGTGCGCATGCATGAATTCGACCCGCCGCTCGCCCATCCCGGCGAAGCCGACCTGACGAGCCATGTCGACTTCCAGCAGCTCGCCGAAACGGCGCTGGCGGCCGGCCTGCATCTGAACGGCGCCCTGCATCAGGGCGACTTTCTGACCGGGCTCGGCATTCTCGAACGCGCCGCCACCCTCGAGCGTGACCGCGAACCACAGACCCAGCAGGTCATCCAGTCGGCAGTCGACAGGCTTGCCGGCGCCGGTGAGGGTCGGATGGGCGAACTCTTCAAGGTAATGGCGGTATCCCATCCAGCCGTCGACCTCATGCCCTTTCGCCCGGTGGATTGACAGGGCGCATGCGGCTGAGCCAACATCCGCGCGAAACAGGAACTTGAAACGCGTCGCTGATGCGATGCGCTCGGGACAAGAACAAACCTCTCGAAAAACCCGGAATCACAGATGCAGGACGCGGCCTTTCCCGCACCGATCCAAAGCGCGCTACTGAATGAAGCCGCCGGCGCCGCCATCCGCCACGGTTATTTCACCCGGGCCGGCGGTGTTTCCGAAGGGATCTATCGCGGTCTCAATGTCGGCCTCGGCTCCAGCGACGAGCGCGGAAACGTCATGGAAAACCGCCGCCGCGTCGCTGCCTGGTTCAATCTGCCGCTCGAGCGGTTGGCAACCGTTCATCAGGTGCATTCGCCCGACGTCGTGACGATCGGCGCTGATTACGACGGCGCCCGCCCCGACGCCGACGCGATGGTGACGGCGGTTCCCGGCATTGCGCTTGGCGTACTGGCCGCCGATTGCGGCCCAATCCTCTTTGCCGACCCCGAAAATCGCGTCATCGGCGCCGCCCATGCCGGCTGGAAGGGCGCGCTGACCGGCGTGCTTGAAAACACCATTGCAGCCATGGAAGCCTTGGGGGCGGACCGTGCCGGCATACTGGCCTGCGTCGGCCCCTCGATCAGTCAGGCGAGTTACGAAGTCGGGCCGGAATTCGTCGATCGTTTCGTCGCCGAAAATCCGGATTACCAGCGCTTTTTCAAGCCCTCCGCAACGCCGGGCCGCGCCATGTTCGATCTGCCGGCGCTGACGATCGACAGGCTGACCCGGGCTGGCGTGCAGGCCGAAAGCCTCGGCCTCTGCACCTATCCCGATAGCGAGCGCTTCTTTTCCTATCGCCGGACGACACATCGCGACGAGCCGGACTACGGCCGCCAGATTTCAGCGATATCAATCAGGGAGACTTGAGCAGAATGGCACTGCACTTCGAAAAGGCCGAGTTCTCAAGCAGGCTTGCGCGCCTCACCGAGAAGATGAAGGAAGAAAAGCTCGACGCCTTGCTGCTCTTCGCCCAGGAAAGCATGTATTGGCTGACCGGCTATGACACCTTCGGCTACTGCTTTTTCCAGACGCTGATCGTCAAGAGCGACGGCACCATGGCGCTGATCACCCGCTCGGCCGATCTTCGCCAGGCTAAACACACGTCAATCCTTGAGGATATCCACATCTGGGTCGACAGGGTCAATGCTGATCCGACGCTCGACCTGAGGAACCTCCTGGTCGAGATGGATCTGCTCGGCGCGCGCATCGGCGTCGAATATGATACGCATGGCATGACCGGCCGCGTCGCCCGCTTGCTCGACGCGCAGTTGACCACCTTCGGCCAGATCGTCGACGCTTCCTATCTCGTCAGTCGTCTTCGTCTCATCAAGAGCCAGACCGAGGTCGCCTATGTGGAGCGAGCTGCCGCTCTCGCCGACGACGCGCTCGACGCTGCAATCCGGCTGACGAAACCGGGCGCCGATGAGGCCGACATCCTGGCGGCCATGCAGGGTGCGATCTTTTCCGGCGGTGGTGATTATCCCGCCAACGAGTTCATCATCGGCTCCGCGGCCGACGCCCTGCTCTGCCGCTACAAGGCCGGCCGCCGCAAGCTCGACGCCAAGGACCAGCTGACGCTTGAATGGGCCGGCACTTACGCCCATTACCATGCTGCCATGATGCGTACGATCGTCATCGGCGAGCCGATGCAACGTCATCGCGAGCTTTACAATGCCTGCCGCGAAACCATCGAGGCGATCGAGACCGTGCTGAAGCCCGGCCACACCTTCGGCGACGTCTTCGACATGCATGCCAGGATCATGGACGAACGCGGCCTCGCCCGCCACCGGCTGAACGCCTGCGGTTATTCGCTGGGCGCCCGCTTCTCGCCCTCCTGGATGGAGCACCAGATGTTCCATGTCGGCAATCCGCAGCCTATCGAGCCGAACATGTCACTCTTCGTGCACATGATCATTGCGGACTCCGATACGGGCACGGCGATGACGCTCGGACAGACCTATCTGACGACGGCGGATGCGCCGCGCACACTTTCCCGTCATTCGCTCGATTTCATCGGCCTTTGAAGACCGAATTGAAGGGTGAGAATCCGGAATTGACAGAGGACCGTCCCCGCCCGCATAACTTCGGGCGGGCTGATGCGATTGTGGGAAGGACGGATCACGGGATGACGCGAGCTGCGACTGTGCCCACGCTCCTGTTCGTCATGGCTCTCCTGACCGCCTGCAACACAACCGAAGCGCTGACGCCGCAAGTCGGCATCGGCGATTCCTCCGGAACCGCACCGTCAAGCCCGGTCACGCAGGGCGAGGCGGAACGTTTGGCGGGCGCCCGCCAACCGGTTTTCGCCGGAAGCGCCCAGCCGAGTGGTTATCATCCAGCCTATGATCAATCGCAGAGGACCTATCGGCCCGGCAGCGGCGCACCGCCGACAACGATGCAGGAGCAGGCAGACGCCCTCTCCAGAAACGGCTCTTCGCCTGCCGCCTCCGCCCCGATCGAGGGACAGGCGCTGCCGCCGGCTGCCGCCGGCGCCGGGTCTCTGGCACAGTCCGGCCAGCGACTTGACACTCAGCAGCCGCAGCAGACCGCCGCCCTCACCCCCGGCGCCTCCTCCGCCCGCGGCAATACGGTGCGCTTCCTGCCGATCATCGGCGCGCCTGTGCAGGCCGTGACTCCGCTCTCGCGCCAGCTCGGCGCCGAGGCGCGCTCACACGGCCTCTCCATCAAGAGCTCGAACGATACGAGCAGCGACTACATCCTCAAAGGTTATCTCTCCGCCTTCAGCGACGACGGCAAGGTCACCGTGGTCTATGTCTGGGACATTCTCGACAGCGGCGGTGCCCGCCTGCATCGCATACAAGGGCAGGAAAGCGTACCGACGGCGGCGGCCGACCCTTGGGCCGGCGTTCCGGCTTCGGTGATGCAGCAGATCGCTTCGAAAACCATCGCGGAATTCACCTCTTGGCGGCAGACTCAGGGCGGTTAGTCACAAACTTTTTGCAATTATGAAAGTCTGTGGCGCCTTTGCCCTTGCATTCACGGGGAAGCTGACTAAAAAGCGCGGCTATCAGCGCATAACAGGCGGACCAACATGAAGGTTTTCGCAGGCAATTCGAACCGGCAACTGGCCGAAGCGATCTGCAACTATCTCAACGTTCCCTTGGGGAGAGCCAGTGTCCGAAGGTTTGCCGATCAGGAAATCTTCGTCGAAATCCAGGAAAATGTGCGCGGTGAGGACGTTTTCCTCGTACAGCCCACGTCCTATCCTGCCAATGACCATCTGATGGAACTGCTGATCATGATCGACGCAATGCGTCGTTCATCGGCCCGGCGCATCACCGCTGTGCTTCCTTATTTCGGTTATGCCCGTCAGGATCGCCGCGCTTCCGGCCGCACGCCGATCTCGGCCAAGCTGGTTGCCAATCTCATCACCGAAGCCGGGGCCGACCGCGTCATGACGCTCGATCTCCACGCAGGTCAGATCCAGGGCTTCTTCGATATTCCCACGGATAACCTCTTCGCCTTGCCCGTGCTGACACGCGATATCAAGAGCCACTACGACCTCAGCAACGTCATGGTCGTCTCACCCGATGTCGGCGGCGTCGTGCGTGCCCGCGCGCTCGCCAAACGCCTGGACTGTCTGCTCGCCATCGTGGACAAGCGTCGCGATCGGCCTGGTGAATCCGAAGTCATGAACATTATCGGCGACATTACAGGCAAGGACTGTCTGCTGATCGACGACATCGTCGATTCCGGCGGCACGCTCTGCAACGCCGCCGATGCGATGCTGGCCAAGGGTGCATCGAGCGTCACCGCCTATATCACCCACGGTGTTCTCTCCGGCGGCGCAGTCACCCGTGTCACCTCCTCTAAACTGCGCGAGCTCGTGATCACGGATTCGATCCAGCCGACCACAGCGGTACTTTCTGCGCACAACATCCGCATCGTCACCACGGCTCCGCTGATCGGCGAGGCGATCAGCCGGACGAGCCAGGAAGAGTCCGTCTCCAGCCTCTTCGATTAAAAAGAGCCGGCATTCGATCGGCTCTTTCAATTACCGCATGAGATGAACCCGGCGAAGGCGCATGAATGGCTGACCCTCAATTGGTCGCCAGCCGCGCTCCTGGAGCCGGATTGAGCTGCTGTGCCGAACACGGGTCTCGCTGACGCCGGGTGACGTCAGACGCAAAAAGGCCGGCACGAGGCCGGCCTCTTACATTTCTGTTTCCAGTTAAAACTGCTCAGGGCTGCTGCGGCGGCGCAGGTTCCGCGTCCTGACCTTGATCCGATTCCTGCTCCTGGTCCGCATCTAGCCCCTGATCCTGATCCGGACCGTCCGGTCCCTTGATCTGCTGGCCATTGACCGCCACGGAACCATCGCGGCTGATGCTGATGTCCCAGCGCGAACGGCCGTCGGAATCGGTCTTGGCGAAGCCCTTCACCATCATGATGCCGAAGGAGACCTGGTTGAGGTCGGGGTCCGTCTTGGCGAGTTCCTGGACAGCCGTGATCGTCTTGTCGAGATCGCGGGCAAGAATTGTCGCCTCCATCGAGTAGTCTTTCTCGGTGTCGACCCGGCCTTCGATCTTGCCCGTCATGTCAACGTCGTAAACTGCGGACTTGGCGCTGATCCTGGGGAACTCGACAGCGAGCCGCCCGTCGCGGAACAGCTTCTTCGCCATTTCCTCGCCGGTCTTCTCGGGCGCCTCATCGTTGAAATCCACCGCCATGAGGGCATCGCCGAATTTTGCGAAATCCAGGTTCGGAAGAGCAAGCTGGAAATCGAAATTGGTCGGCATGAAGGTCGCATAATTTGCCGGCATCAGCGGCGTGTCGAGGCTGATCTCCTGCGCATTCATTCCGAAACCGAAACGCATAGCGTCACTGGGGCCGTCGAGCGCCAGGTTATAGGCAAATGCCTTGGCTCCGCCCTTGCCCATCTCGTTGCTGATCGTGAGATCGTTAACCGCAATCGTCTCGCTGAACAAGGTCAGAAGCGGGAACGCTTCCTTCACTATTCCTTTTATCTCGGCGCTATTTTCCGCGCTCAATTCCTTCTCATCAAGATGGTCGAGCACGAACAAGACCATCTCGCGAATCTGCTTTGCCGGCAGGCCGTTCACCTTGGCGTCGACGATGATCGAGCCGGCACGAATTTCGATGGGTGGCATCTGGACGCCGGAAACCTGTTCGAAGAAACCAGACATCGAGGCGCTGCCGACAAAATCGATACGCGCACTGCCGCCTGCGCTATCGGTCGAGCTCAGCTTCTGGTCCATGCTGGCGATGGTGGCATGAACCTCCTCGGTTTCGGACTTGCTGGCGATCTTTATGTCCTTGGCCGCGAAGGTGCCGGAGCGCAAATAGCTGATCGCCGGGTCGAAAACGCCGCTATAGACAATCGAGGCGATGGAATAGGTGAAATCCGTCGGCTTCTGATCCGGGCCTTTAAAATGGCCGGAGACGTTGAAGTTGTCATCACCCTCGATGTTCCAGAGCCCGTTGTCGAGCGGCGTGGCGAATGTCGAGAACGGGGTCAGCCCATTGATCGTGAAGGTCGCAGGGTCAGCTTTGGCTAGCAGCTTCGCCAGATCGTAGATGATCTCATAGCGCGTGCCTGCCGGATTGACAGCGATGAAGCCGCTCTTCGCCAGATCATCGGGAAGCAGCTTCGTCAAAGTGTCCCTGACCGCATTGGCTCCGTCCTGATTGATTTCCACCGCCTCTGCCGTGGTAAAAAGGCAAAGGGCGAGCAGGCTCGTTGCCGTGACAAATTTTAGACGCATAGTCTGGTTTCTCCTCAGCCGCTTTAAGGCGGCCATCCAAAGATGCGAAGCGCGCCGATGTCAAGCCAAGTGGCGGCAGCTAATGGCAATTATGCTACCTGGACGGACGCGGTTTTGAAGTGATTTCATGAAGTTCGCCTCTTTGAGCCGAAATGCCGGCGCCCGCTGGTTACGCCTGCCGGGCTCATTTGAAGACTTGACGGTCGACGCCTGCAGGGGCGTGATCCGCACCGCAATCCGCAACTTGCGTTTCCGAGCGACTTATAATATAGGCCACCGGTCCGCGTAGACACCCTTGGAGGCAACGCGGATGAGGATGGGGAAACCCGCCTCCAGTTCGCTGGCATAAGGCATCTGGCCGCCGCCGAACTCTCCAA
Source organism: Rhizobium sp. MHM7A (assembly GCF_005862215.1). NCBI lineage: Bacteria > Pseudomonadati > Pseudomonadota > Alphaproteobacteria > Hyphomicrobiales > Rhizobiaceae > Rhizobium > Rhizobium sp. MHM7A. The sequence goes on along the minus strand of NZ_VCHT01000002.1, from coordinate 259,040 downwards.
ATAACCTCGAAAGGAATAGCCATGAGCCAGGAAACTTACGAGCTCAAGGCCGAGGCGCGCGAACGGGTTGGTAAGGGGTCCGCCCGTGAACTTCGCCGCAACGGTTTGATTCCCGCTGTCATCTATGGTGACAAGCAGGCCCCCATTGCCATCGCTCTCAACACCAATGAGGTGACGAAGCGCATTCACGCCGGTGGCTTCATGACCACCGTGGCGACCATCGAAGTCGACGGCAAGAAGTACAAGGTTCTACCGAAGGACTACCAGCTCGACCCCGTCCGCGATTTTACACTGCATGTCGATTTCCTGCGCGTCTCCGGCAACACCCAGGTGAGCGTCGAAATCCCGGTTCACTTCATCAATGAAGCGAAGTCCCCGGGCCTCAAGGTCGGCGGCGTTTTGAACATCGTCCGCCATGAAGTTGAAGTTCACTGCCCGGCCGATGCGATCCCGGAATTCTTCAACATTGACCTCAGCGGCAAGAAGATCGGCGACAGCATCCATATTTCGGAAGTCACTCTGCCGAAGGGCGTGACCCCGGTCATCGACCGCGACTTCACGATAGCGACCATCGTCGCTCCTGCTGCCGGCGTCGACGAGAGCGCCGCGGAAGCTGAAGGCGAAACCGAAGCCTGATAGCTTCGACAAATTTGTAAACATATGGCCCGCTTTCCCAGTGAACTGGCCCCCGGAGCGTTAACACGCAACTTTCCGGGGTCAGTTCACAGGAAGGCGGGCTTTTCATTGTCCGCCAAAGCTCCGTTTCAGCAACATTTAACATATTCGTGAAAGCATGTGCCGTCAGCTGCGAAGAAGCCGGCCCGAACGCGCGACAGCAAATATGGCCGGCCCGGGGGAGTAGACGGAACCATGAACAATTCCGTTGAGAACAGATTTTTTGGAATTGTTTGCGGGGCGCTGCTGGTTTTTGTAGCTCCCCTTTTTGTTCTCTTCCTTTTTCTTTCCTCGGAACGCGCCGACAAGGAAATACGCGACCACATCTCTGTTCTTCTTGTAGCCAACGCGCAAGCGCTGGCAAAACCGCTCTGGGACCTCGATGAAGAAAGCGTCACCCAGATCAGCGCGACGGTCGTCTCCCAAGGCGCAATTGTCAAGGTCGAGGTGCGTGATCAGTCCGGCCAGCTCGATGTCAGCCAATCCACCATTCCGCGTTCCTTTGACGGCGATCTCGTGCAGGTGTCGCGCGCCATCATCTACAACACCGTCGACGGCCCGAAGAATCTCGGCAGCATCAGCGTCTACTATCCCGCCCTCGGCCTGTTTTCCGGCCTGAAGCAGGAAGAGGTCGTCTTCATTTCGATCTTCATCTTCGCGGTTCTGACCGTTTTCGGCACAGCGCTGATCGGTAACCGATTCTTCGTCATCCAGCCGCTGATGCGTCTGACGGCGGCGATCGAGGCCACCCGGCAGCTCGGCTCCCGCCATCATGTCGACTGGCAGTCGAACGACGAGATGGGACGGCTTGCCCGCAGCTTCAACGAGATGCAAACAAAGCTTGAAAGCGAGGAGAAGGAGCTGAAGCTCGCCCACCGCCGCGCCACCGATATCTACAACCTGACGCCCGCCATGCTCTTCTCGCTCGATGAGGAAGATCGCATCACCGCGGTCAGTGACTATTGGCTGCTCGCCACCGGCTATAGTCGCGCCGACATCATCGGCCGCAATTTCGCAGATCTGGTCACATCAAGCAGCCGCGACAAGTTCGTCAAGCGTCGCCAGGCCGAAAACGGCATGACCGTCACCGTCAAATTCGTCTGCCTGGATGGCCGCACGATGGACGTCCTTATTATGGAAGCGGAAGCCGGCGCCGGCGCTCACGATCGCCTCTCGCTGTCTGTCATGACCGATGTGACCGAGCTCAAGGCTTCGGAGGACCGCAACCATCGCCAGGCAATCACCGATCATCTTACCGGGCTCCTCAACCGGCAAGGGTTCGAGGCGGTGCTCGATAACAAGATCGCCGCCGCGGACGCCGCCGGCCAGGAACTTGCCTGCCTCTTCGTCGATCTCGATCGCTTCAAGTGGATCAACGACAATATGGGGCATGCCGCCGGCGACGCGGCGCTGATCGAGCTGGTCGAGCGCCTGAAGACCCATCTCGCTCCCTCGGATGAAGCGGCCCGTCTCGGCGGCGACGAATTCGCGATCCTGTTGCCTGCGAAGGACGCCGAAAGACGCGCCAGGGCGATGTGCGAGCAGATCGCCTCAATCTTCGAAACGCCATTTGCCCCGGATATGCATCTGAGCGCTTCCATCGGCATCGCCATCTATCCACATCATGCCGCCACCGCGGCCGAACTGTTGCTGAAATCCGACATGGCAATGTATGCCAAGAAGCGGGACGGCAAGAACGGCGCGCAGCTCTTCGACAATGCCATGCTCGACCGCGCCCGCAGCCGCGCCGAAATCGAAGCCAATATCGAAGCCGGCCTCGTCGACAATTGGTTCGAAGCCTTCCTGCAGCCGATCGTCAACCTGAACGGCCGCGGCATTGCCGGTTTCGAGGCGCTGATGCGCCTCACCCATCCGCAGAAGGGTCTGATGCCGCCAGCCGAGATTATCGGCGTCGCCGAGGAGACGGGCAAGATCGTCCGCGTCGGCAACGTCATCATGGAAATGGCGATCTCCCATCTTGCGAAAATCTCTCGTATATCGGGGATGCAGGATACCTACCTCGCAATCAACTTCTCGCCATTGCAGTTCGACCCGGCGCTGCCGGCCCGCCTTGCCGCTATCGTCGGTCGCCACGGCATCCGCCCCGAGCGCATCGTCGTCGAGATCACGGAAGCCGTGCTGATGCACGACAACCCGCAAATTCGCATGATCGTCGCAGAGCTTCGCCGCTTCGGGTGCCGCATCGCGCTGGACGATTTCGGCACCGGCTATTCATCGCTGAGTTACCTCAACCGCTTTCCTGTCGATATCATCAAGATCGACCAGTCTTTCACCCGCGCGATCAACGACGGCGACGACGATGTGCGCCAGAAGAGCCGGATGCTGATCGAAAGCATCACCACTCTTTCCCACAAGATGTACTGCACCGTCATTGCCGAAGGCATCGAGACGGAGGAGGAATGCCGCACGCTTCACCAGATGGGTCTGGACTACGGCCAGGGCTATCTCTTCCATCGTCCGCAGCACGCAGCCGCTCTCATCGAGGAACTGATGGCCCCGCAATCCGCCGTCGCACGCGCCTCATAACCGAAGAATGAAGGGGGATGACATGATGAAAAAGCTCCTGCTTCTCGCATGCCTGGCGCTGCCCTCCCCTGCCAACGCGCAGGCGGTTGCTTTCACGACAGAGGATTACGCTCCCTTCAACTATCGCGAAGGCAAGGTGATCAAGGGCGCGACCGTCGAGCAGGTCGAAAAGGTGATGGCTGCGATCGGCATCGACTACACGATCGAAGTCATGCCTTGGGCGCGTGCTTTCAGCCTTGCGCGCACTGCGCCGATGACATGTGTTTTCGCCACCGCCCACAACAGCGCACGTGATCCGCTGTTCAAATGGGTCGAGCCGCTGCTCATCGACCGAAACATCCTGATCACCCGCAAGGGGTCGGGCGTCACAGCCGGCAATCTCGAAGAGGCAAAAAAATATACGATCGGCACCCAGCGCGAGGACTATACCGAGACGATCCTGAAGGAAAAGGGGTTCACTAAGCTCGATGTGGCTACTGACTTTAACGCCACGCTGCGCAAGCTGCTCAGCGGTCGGATCGACATGATGCCGATCTCCGAACTCTATTTCGAAAAACTGAAGGCCGATCAGCCGGTGGAGATTGTAACCGTGCTCTCCTCTCAACCAATGGGCATCGCCTGTGAGAAAAGCTTTCCCGACGATTTGCGCGCCAAGATGCAGGCCGCCCTCGACAAGCTGATCGCTGACGGCGACCAGCGGCAGATCTTCTTGAAATACGGCATGAACCTCTCGCAATGATGCTGCCGATCGGCTCGCCATTTCCGCTTGACTTTGCCTTCGTTTCCGGGTGGTGAACGTCCAGAAACGCTCAAGCGAGGACGACAGGCCATGCTGATCATTGCCGGTCTCGGCAATCCCGGCGGCAAATATGCCGGCAACCGCCACAATATCGGCTTCATGGCCGTCGACGCCATTCATCGGCGTCACAGCTTCTCGCCCTGGTCGAAGAAGTTCAAGGCCGAGATCGCCGAAGGCGAACTCGGCGGCGACAAGGTACTGCTGATCAAGCCGCAGACCTACATGAATCTTTCCGGCGAGGCGGTCGGCGAGGCGATGCGCTTCTACAAGCTCCAGCCGGCCGACCTCGTGGCGATCTATGACGAACTCGATCTGCCACCCGGGAAGGCCCGACTGAAAACCGGCGGCGGCCATGGCGGCCATAACGGCATAAAATCGCTGGATGCCCATTGCGGTAAGGAATACCGGCGGCTGCGCCTCGGCATCGGCCATCCCGGCGTCAAGGAAATGGTGCAGAACCATGTGCTCGGCGATTTCGCCAAGGCCGATAAAACCTGGCTGGAGCCGCTTCTCGACGCCCTGGCCGACAATGCCGATATGCTGGTGCGAAACGAGGATTCGCAGCTGATGAACAAGATCGCGCTGGCGCTCGGCGACAAGGCCGAAGAGGAAAAGCCGCGGAAGAACAGCAAGGACAGCGAAAAGAAGCCGGCCGGCCAGTCGCATATCCGCCAGGCTCGCAACAATAACCAGCCAAAGCTCCCCACCACCGGCCCGATGGCCGAGATGCTGAAGAAGATGTTCGGCAACAAAGGGGAATGAGGCCGGTGCCGGACCAGGATTTTACTGTCCGCCCCGCCGCCGCCGGCGATCTCGAGGGGCTGATTTCACTCTACCATCACCTTAATCCAGCCGATCCAGTTCTCGACAGGGCCAAGGCCGAGGAGCGCTTCTCAGCCATCCTCGCCCGGTCCGGCATGACCGTCTTCATCGGCTTTGCCGGCGACTTCGCGGCTGCGACCGTCACCCTAATCGTCATGCCGAACCTGACGCGCGGCGGCGCCTCTTATGCACTGATCGAAAACATCGTCACTCACGCCGAGCACCGCCGGCGCGGCTATGCCGGCGCCGTCATCAGCCACGCGGTGGAGCAGGCCTGGAAGGCCGGCTGCTATAAGGTGATGTTGCTCACCGGCTCTAAGAACCCGGCGACGCTGCGCTTCTACGAAAATTGCGGCTTCACGCAGGACAAGACCGGCTATCAGATCCGTCGGCAGTGAACTGGGGCTATTCCTCGGGCTCGGTGGTGAACATCAGCGGAAAACCCATCTCCTTGGCAAGGTCGATACCCTCCTTGGCCTTCGTCTCGGCGATGTCCTTGGCGCAGACCACGACCACGCAGGAGCCGAGCTTATGCGCCGTCATCATCACCCGATAGCCGGTCTCCTCACTCATGCGGAAGACGACTTTCAGGATCACGATGACGAATTCACGAGGCGTATAATCGTCGTTGACGAGAATGACCTTGTAGAGCTTCGGCTTGTCCAGCTTCGGCTTCACCTTGGTCTTCGGTTTCAGGGCAACGTCATTGTCACTCATCGGAAAACCCAACCGTTGATGACATGAAAAGGCGGAAGAAACATCCGCAGGGACTATATTGCACCGTCGGCACGGCAGTTCAATGGCGTAAATGTCGTTCGATGGAGAGCGGGAGGGATGATCGCTGCTCTTGATCACCGCACCCGCTTCCCATCGAAGGCTGCGAATTGGCGAGGCAACTTGTGGCCTTCGCTCACCCTTCCGCGCCTCAATGCTCTTTCAATTGCCGCGAACTCTTGACCCGGGGCAGCCATTCCCGCATAGGCAGGGCAAAGTCACCAATAGATATGGATTAAGCCATGGGCTTCAAATGCGGCATCGTCGGTCTGCCGAACGTCGGCAAATCGACTCTCTTCAATGCGCTCACCAAGACGGCGGCCGCACAGGCTGCCAACTATCCCTTCTGCACCATCGAGCCGAACACCGGCGAAGTCGCCGTGCCCGATCCGCGCATGCGCAAGCTGGCCGACATCGCCAAGTCCAAGGAGCTGATTCCGACCCGCATCTCCTTCGTCGACATCGCCGGTCTCGTCCGCGGCGCCTCTAAGGGCGAAGGCCTCGGCAACCAGTTCCTTGCCAACATCCGTGAAGTCGATGCGATTGTGCATGTGCTGCGTTGCTTCGAAGATAGCGACATCACTCATGTCGAGGGTCGCATTAATCCGGTTGCCGACGCGGAGACGATCGAGACTGAGCTGATGCTCGCCGATCTCGAGAGCCTGGAGCGCCGCACGGAGCAGACGCGCAAGCGCGCCACCGGCAAGGACAAGGATTCGATGGCGATGCTGCCGATCATGGAAGCCTCGCTGAAGCTGCTCAACGAAGGCAAGCCGGTGCGCACCCTGCTGTCGAAGCTCGCCCCCGATGAGATAGCTATCCTGAAGGGCCTTAACCTGCTCACCTCGCATCCGGTGCTCTATGTCTGCAACGTCGCCGAGGTCGATGCATCCACAGGCAACGAATTCACAGCGGCCGTCGCCGCCATGGCTAAAGAACAGGGTGCGGAAACCGTCATCATCTCGGCGGCGATCGAAGCCGAGGTCGCCCAGCTTGCCGATGAGGAAGCCAAGGAATTCCTCTCCGCCCTCGGCCTCGACGAGGCGGGCCTCGATCGGCTGATCCGCGCCGGCTACAAGCTGCTCGACCTCATCACCTATTTCACGGTCGGCCCGAAGGAAACGCGCGCCTGGACGATTGAGCGCGGAACCAAGGCGCCGCAGGCTGCCGGCGTCATCCATTCGGATTTCGAACGCGGCTTCATCCGCGCCAACACCATCGCCTATGACGATTACATCAAATACAACGGCGAAGTCGGCGCCAAGGATGCCGGCAAGGCGCGCGACGAAGGAAAGGAATACGTCGTCCAGGACGGCGACGTCATCCACTTCCGCTTTAACACCTGATCAGTTCGCTGCCGCCTTAACCAGGCGGCAGCCTGCTTGCGATAGCCGGCGGCAGTGCCCTGAGCACCAGCCGCCGAAGCGGCATCCAGCCCGTTCCGATAATGAGCACGATGGCCCCAACGATAATCAGCGTCGTGAAGATATAGGTATCGATAGTCGCATTTCCCTCCTGGACGACGCCGAAGATCGCGACGCCGAGCGACAGCAGCCCTGAGGTAACGAATGCGCGCCGGTCGATGACCAGGCCGATCAGCATCAGCGCCGCCACCGTCGCGACGACCACAGGCGTCCGCGCCGACATGTTCGCCAAGTCGAAGATACGGCCGCTTTCCCCGATCGACAGCAGCGAAACGGTGCTGTAGAGCAGCGCCGGCGCCGCGCCGAGGTGCAGCCAGAAGGCGATATCCGAACGCGTCGTCCGCCGCAGCCGGTCGCCGAGATCGAAATAGAGCGCCATCATAAACAGTCCGAGCGCGCAGATGAGGGCAACCAGCGCCAGCACGACGGGATGATCGAGGAAGAACGCCGGATTACCGCTTACCCATTGCACCAGGCGCAAGATCAGCGTGAGGACGAACGCAAGCACCGACATGATGCAGAGCGCCAGTGACAGCGGCACGCGGTAGCGGGCATAATAGGCGCCGAGAATGATCGGGAAGCCGGCGACGAACTGCGTCGCCTCCGCTCCGAAGGACTGGGAGGTCGGTGTCCACGGGGGAAAGAATTGGGACATCAGCAGACATATCCAGCAGAACAGCGCGATCGTCAGGCTGACCGCTGGCAAAGCGAGTCGCTGGCGGCGCACCAGGATTTCCGAAAGTACGATGATCGCGACCGGCACGGCGTAAAGCGGCGCCAGGCCCCAGAGGCCGACCAGTGCGACGACAACGCCAATGGTAATCAGCACGTCGTGGAAGCCGCGCACGAAGCGTGGCGTCTCGGTATCCGACCAGGCCTGCCCATCGGCTCTCGACACAGGTAGCGTCTCGATGACGGCTACGCCGTGCTCAGTCAGAAACGGCAAGAGTCTGCCGCCCGCCTCTGGCGAAATCAGCCCTTGGCGCGCCGCTTCGTCGAGTATCGACTTCAGTTCGGTCATGCCGGTTTATCTCCCCGGAATCATTGAGCCCGCGCGGATGCTATTGTAAGCATTGTGCGCTGCATATGGCGGAGGAGAAAATGCCGGCAGAAAAGCTGTCTTTTGAGGATTTTGAGCCCGGCCGCCGTTTTCCCCTCGGGCCGCAGCTGGTGCTGGCCGAGGAGATCATCGAGTTCGCCCGAGAATTTGACCCGCAGCCTATGCATCTCGACGAGGCGGCCGGCCGCGCCAGCATACTCGGCGGGCTTGCCGCTTCCGGCTGGCATACGTCTTCGATGCTGATGCGCATGATGGCCGACAGCTACATCCTGAACGCGCTCTGCGAGGGCGCGCCGGGCATCGATCTCATGGAATGGCGAAAACCGGTGCTTTCAGGCGATACGCTGCAGGGCCGTTCCATCGTCCTCGAAGCCCGGCCGATGCGTTCGCGCCCCGGAATGGGCATGGTCAAGTTCCGCCACGAGGTGGAAAACCAGCGCGGCGAACTCGTCTGCCTCTCGGAAAATTCTGTGATGATCCGCATGCGCCTCCCTCCGGACGAGGCCAATATGAGCTCGGGGCTGTCAGCATGAGAATGTCCGAACTTTACACCGTCGGCGAGAAAGCCGAGATCGGCAGCTACACCTTCACCGAGGAAAACATTATTCGCTTTGCCAGACGCTACGACCCGCAGCGTTTTCACGTCGACAAGGAGGCCGCCAAAGACACCCTCTTCGGCGGGCTCTGCGCCTCGGGCTGGCACACCACGGCGGCTTGGATGCGGACCTTCCTCGCATTCTGGCAAAGGCAAAGCGTTATTCTCGCCGAAAAGGGCCTGACGTCGCCCAATGTCGGCCCCTCGCCCGGCTTTCAGAAGCTGCAATGGCTGCGGCCAGTCTTCGCAGGCGACGTCGTAACCTATTCCGTCGCCCTTCTCTCCAGCCGGCCGCTCGCCTCGCGGCCAGGCTGGCACCTCAACACCATCCTCTGCGAGGGCGTCAATCAGAATGGCGATCCCGTCATGCGCTTTGAAAGCGGCGTCCTGGAGTTCGACTGACGCGGATGCACTGAAAGCCTAATGCCCGGAGAATTCGACCAGCGTGTGTACGGCGACGCCGAGCTCTTCGAGCTTCCTGCGGCCGCCAAGGTCGGGCAGGTCGATAACGAAGCAGGCGCCGACCACCTCCGCACCAATCTGGCGTAGAAGCTTCGTAGCCCCAACGGCCGTGCCGCCGGTAGCGATGAGATCGTCGACCAGGATCACCTTCTCGCCAGGCTGGATCGCATCACGATGCATCTCCATTTCGTCGACGCCATATTCCAGGCTGTAGGCAATTCGCACGGTGTCGTGTGGCAGCTTGCCCTTCTTGCGGATCGGCACGAAGCCCGAGGAAAGCTGGTGCGCCACCGCGCCACCGAGAATAAAACCGCGCGCTTCCATGCCGGCGATTTTGTCGATCTTCGTGCCCGCATAGGGCTGCACCAGTTCGTCGACCGCCCGTCGGAAAGCACGGGGGTTGCCGAGCAACGTGGTGATGTCGCGGAAGATGATTCCGGGCTTGGGGTAATCGGGAATGGAGCGGATGCTGGCTGCAAGCTCCGAAATTGTATTGTCCATGGAAAGTCCGTATCTGCGAGCGCATAAACCGGCCGCACCCTATCAATTGCCGAGGGTGGAACCAACAAAAAAGGCGGCTCGCAAGCCGCCTTTCGAATTCAGCCAAGGAACGCTCAATGCTCCTTATTGGCGTAGACCGAGCGCTTCGTCAGGTAGATCAGCACGGTGAAGATCGCCAGGAAGACCATGACCATGAAGCCGGTACGCTTGCGCTCCTCCAGATGCGGCTCGGCGGCCCACATCAGGAAAGCAGTGACGTCCTTGGAATACTGGTCGACGGTCGCCGGTGCGCCGTCGTCATAGGTCACCTGGCCGTCGGAGAGCGGCTTCGGCATGGCGAGTACGTCAGCGGCGTTGAAATACGGATTGTAGTGCGCGCCCTGCGCTATCTTGGTGCCGGCCGGCGGCTCTTCATAGCCGGTCAGCAGCGAATAGATGTAATCGGGGCCGCTTTCCTGATACTGCGTGAACATGTCGAAAACGAACTGCGGAAAGCCGCGCTCGACTGCGCGGGCCTTGGCGATCAGCGAAAAATCGGGCGGAGCGGCGCCATTGTTGGAAGCAGCAGCTGCTTCGGCATTGGGGAAAGGCGACGGGAAGTAATCGGAAGGAACCGCCTTGCGGGTAAACATCTCGCCGTTCGCGTCGGGACCGTCCTGAACCTCGTAATTCGCGGCAAAGGCCTTCACCTGCGCCTCGGAATAGCCGAGTTCGCCGAGCGTGCGAAAAGGCACGAGCTTCATCGAATGGCAGGCTGCACAGACTTCCGTGTAGACCTTGAGGCCGCGCTGCAGCTGGCCTTTGTCGTAATGGCCGAAGGGACCGGCAAAACTCCAGTCCTGCTGCTTCGGATGCTTCAGCGGATAATGCGGCGTCTCGCCTTCCGCGTGATGGGCCGGAGCCGCACCGGCCGGGCCCGGCTCTTCGGCCAGAGCCGCGCCGCTGAGACCGGCAACAACAGCGAGCGAGAGTATGCTTGCAACAAGCGTCTTCATGTTTCTGTTCCCTTCCGTCTCGCGCTTACGCATTGGCCGCTGCACTGGCGGCAGCTGTCTTGTTGCGCTTCTCGAGCACCGCTTCGGTGATCGAGTTCGGGATGCGCCGCGGCGTCTCGACTAGGCCGAGCACCGGCATGGCAACCAGGAAGAAGGCGAAGTAGAGGAGCGTGCAGATCTGCGAGATGATGACGAAGCTCCCTTCCGCCGGCTGAGAGCCGAGCCAGCCGAGGATGATCGCGTTGATCACGAACAGCCAGAAGAACAACTTGTACCAGGGACGGTAGACCGCAGAGCGAACCTTGGAGGTATCAAGCCATGGCAGGAAGAACAGCACGATGATCGCGCCGAACATCACGAGCACGCCGCCGAGCTTGGAGTCGATCGGGCCGATGTTGAAGGTGATCGAACGCAGCATCGCGTAGAAGGGCAGGAAATACCATTCCGGAACGATGTGTGCCGGCGTCTTCAACGGGTCGGCCGGGATATAGTTGTCGGCATGGCCGAGGAAGTTCGGCATATAGAAGACGAAATAGGCATAGACCAGCAGGAAGACCGATACGCCGAGCGCATCCTTCATCGTCGCATATGGCGTGAAGCGCACGGTGTCCGTCTTCGTCTTGACCTCGACGCCGGTCGGGTTGGTCTGGCCGGTGACGTGCAGCGCCCAGATGTGCAGGACGACGACGCCGGCGATCATGAAGGGCAGCAGGTAATGCAGCGAGAAGAAGCGGTTCAGCGTCGGCTGTTCGACGGCAAAGCCGCCGAGCAGGAACTGCTGGAGCGATTCGCCGATCATCGGGAAGGCCGAGAAGAAGCCGGTGATGACGGTCGCGCCCCAGAAGGACATCTGGCCCCAGGGCAGGACGTAGCCCATGAAGCCGGTCGCCATCATCAGCAGGTAGATGACGACGCCGAGGATCCAGAGGATTTCGCGCGGCGCCTTGTAGGAGCCGTAATAGAGGCCGCGGGCGATGTGCAGGTAGACGGCGACGAAGAAGAAGGATGCGCCGTTGGCATGCATGTAGCGCAGCAGCCAGCCATGGTTGACGTCACGCATGATCTTTTCAACGGAGTTGAAGGCGATCGCTGTGTCCGCGGCGTAATGCATGGCGAGCACGATACCCGTTAGGATCTGCACGACCAGCATGACGGAGAGCATGGCGCCAAAAGTATAGGCATAGTTCAGGTTTCTCGGAACCGGATATGCCACGAAGCTGTCATAGACCATGCGCGGCAGCGGCAGGCGCGCATCGACCCATTTCTCGAAGCCGGTTGATGGTTCGTAGCTGGAATGGCCACTCATGAATCAGTCTCCCCTCAACCGATCTTGATTTTGGTATCGGACACAAATGAAAAGGTCGGGATCGCCAGGTTCTCAGGCGCAGGACCCTTCCGGATGCGGCCGGCCGTATCGTAGACCGAGCCATGGCAGGGACAGAACCAACCATTGTATTCGCCGGCCTGGCCGAGCGGGACGCAACCGAGATGGGTGCAGGTACCGATCATGACGATCCAGTTTTCCTTGCCTTCGCCGCCCGAGCGGTCGACGCCCGTTGCCTGAGCGTCGGCAGGAAGGTTTGCATTGCGGGCCACCGGATCCTTGAGGTCCGACATCGGAACATCGGCTGCGGCCTTGACTTCTTCCGGCGTGCGGTTGCGGATGAAGATCGGCTTGCCACGCCACTTCACCGTCAAGGACATGCCGGGCTCGAGGCTTGCGACATCGACTTCGATGGAAGCGAGCGCCAGCGTCGATGCGTCCGGGCGCATCTGGTCGATGAACGGCCATGCGAACGCTGCGGCGCCGACGGCACCAGCCATACCAGTGGTGAGATAAAGGAAATCACGGCGAGTGGGCTCTGTCGAAGCCTCGCTTGTCGTTTCGTGTTCGCTCACGGCTTAACCATCCTCTGCGCAAATATCGCGGAATTCCGCCCTGCCCCTCTACCAACGAATCTCTCTCGACACAATTCGGCCATAGACTCCCCGGTAATCCGGCGCGTTCTAAGCTTGATCGCAAATTATGTCCAGCCTTGACAAGGGGACGTGGGCACAATGTCGCGGGAAATTTCCGATGAATTTTTTAAGGCAATTACCCGCTTGCCGTTATGCTGCATTGCAACAAAAAAGCTAGCATGATAGGCGCAGTCGCAGCCAAGCAAACAAGCCGGACCGAAGCGGATGAGAGACACGATTTTTTGCGTATTCAGCGTCCTCACGACCCTTGTCCTCGCCATTATCTCTCTGCGCTACGTCAAAGATTTCTATCTGCTTTCCTTCTTTTACAGCTTCCAACTCCACCTGGCGGTGGCCGCAGCGGTCGCTTCCGTCGCGGCCTTTCTCGTCAAACGGCATTGGTACGCGGTTCTGACGCTCGGCGTGTCGGTGATGCTTGCCGTCCATGGTGTCGTGATGGCGCGTGAATTCGTAGAACCCGCCATCAACGAGGGGCGCCCTGTTCTCTTCCGGCTTATGTCCTTCAACATCGAGAATGATAATTTCGCAAACGGCCGTGATATCGCCGAGATGGTCATCGCCTCTGGCGCCGATGTCGTCAACATCCTCGAGGCCGAGCCGCTGCTGTCCGAACTGCCGCGGCTCTTGCAGACCTATCCTTATTACGTCGGCTGCGGCATCGGCATGGAGCAATGCGATACGCTCGTCTTGTCGAAGCGCCCTCTCATCGAGCCCCACATCCGTAACCTCGGGCTCCTCTGGCGCAACCGGCTGACGATCTCGACGATCGATTTCGACGGCCGGAAGGTCAATTTCCTCGCCGCGCACCTGACCAAGCCCTATTACGATGAATTCCACGGCCTTGAAATCGAAGATCTCGTCGAGCTTATCCCTTCGCTGACGGGACCGCTCGTGCTTGCCGGCGACTTCAACACCTCGATTCTGGCTCCTGACATGCAGTATCTCATGCGCAGCCAGGGCTTGGGTACGGTGTCGCTGGAACCAGCGACGTGGCCGATCATCGCCGGCCCCTTCGGTATTGCGATCGATCACGTTTTCAGCAAAGCGCCCCTGCGGCTGAAATCGGTCCGCCGCATCGCGAACAGCTTCGGATCAAACCATTTTGGCCTGATGGCGGATTTCGCCATCGATCCTTGAGGCCTGGCCTCCGTCTGACGCGAGGAAGCCGCCGGACTGGCGTGCCCAGAGTTCGGCGTAGAGCCCGCCACGGCGAAGCAGCTCGTCGTGGCTACCCTCCTCGATGATCCGACCAAGATCGACAACGATCAGCCGGTCGAGGGCGGCGATCGTCGACAGCCGGTGGGCGATTGCAAGCACCGTCTTGCCCTCCATGATCCGGTGGAGATTGGACTGGATCGCTTCCTCCACTTCCGAATCGAGCGCCGACGTCGCTTCGTCGAGCACGAGGATCGGGGCGTCCTTCAGCATGACCCTGGCAATGGCGATGCGCTGCCGCTGGCCGCCCGACAATTTGACGCCGCGTTCTCCGACATGCGCGTCGAAGCCTCTACGGCCCTGCTGATCCTGCAGGCGCGAGATGAAGTCGATGGCTTCGGCGCGCCTGGCCGCCTCGACCAGCCGCTCCTCGCCGGCATCCGGCCGTCCGAACAGGATATTGTCGCGCACCGAACGATGCAGCAGCGACGTGTCCTGGCTGACGACGCCGATCTGCATCCTGAGCGATTCCTGGCTCACGGCCGATATATCCTGGCCGTCAACGAGGATGCGCCCCTCCTGGAGGTCATAGAGACGCAGCAGCAGGTTCATCAACGTCGATTTTCCCGCGCCCGAACGGCCAACGATCCCGACCTTTTCGCGCGGCCGGATGGTCAGGGAGAAATTCTCGACAATCGGCTGCTGGCCTTTGCCGTAGCGGAAGGAAACATTGTCGAAACGGATGCCTGGCTGCCGGATCGCCAGGCTCTTTGCATCGGGCCGATCGACAAGCCCGAGCGGCTGCGAGATCAGTTCCGCGGCGTTCTGGATGGTGCCGAGATTGCGCATGATCCCGTTGAATTGCGTCATCAGCCGCCCGAGCAGGAAATTCAGCCGGAGCACCAATGCAAGCGAGAATGCCACCGCGCCCGAGCTGATGAGGCCGCGCAGCCAGAGATCGACGCTCAATCCCGCCATCGTTACGATCATCAGGCCGGAGAGCAGCGCCATCGAGGCCCTCACACCGGTGATGAACCGCGTGAAGCGCAGCACCGTGTCCTGGTAGATGTCGAAGCCCTGCCGCATGTAGCGATCGCTCTCCTCGTCGCGTGCAAACAGCTTCAGTGTCTGCATGTTGCTGTAGGAATCGACCATCCTGCCGTTCAGCATCGATCCGGCTTCCGCGGTTTCGCGGGAGTGATAACGGATGCGCGGGACGAAATGGCGAGCGAGCAGGCTGAAAGCGGCGAGCCAGAACAGCACGACGGCTGCGAGCGAAAAATCCAGCCGGGCGACGAGCGCGATCGTGGTTGCGGCATAGATGCCGACAAACCACACGCTTTCCATCAGCGAAGTGACGAGATCGCCGGTCGCCTGCCCTGCCGACCAGACCTTGGTGACAATACGTCCGGAGAAATCGCTCTGAAAGAACGACAATGACTGTCGGGAGACATGGAGATAAGATTGCCAGCGTGCTAGATTATAGAAGCCGGGCGTGATCACCTGCTGGTCGACGAGCGCGATCAAGAAGGCGACGACGAAGCGCGCGACGCCGATGAGAGCGAGCATGCCGAACAGCTCGCCGCCATGGGCCGCGAGAAGGCCGCTCCAGCCGGCGCCGGGCGTGGTGCTGGCGAGAATATCGACCAGACGCCCAACGAACCAGAAGAGTGCGGCCTCGATTGCCGCCGACATGCCGCCGAGAATGAGCATGGCGATGAACGGCATCTTCGCCTGGCCGATGTAGAACCAGATGAATCCGAGAGTAGCGCGCGGCGGCTGCAAGTTGTCGCGTGGGCGGAAAGGATCGATCCAGGTTTCGAACAGGCGGAAGACGGGTCGCAGAAACATGGAAGCGATATAGGCGGATTGAGGGGAGCGGCAAAGGGAATGATAAGCGGACGCAACCTTATATTTTGGTAATCAACGATAACATCGGCGGCATCGCCATTGACTGCCCCCGAACCCGTCACAATCTGACGATAGGATCGCGCTTCACCGGAGAGAAGGCTCATGGAAACGAAAATGCTCGATGCGCATATTCCGCTTCCGCTTGCAGAAAGGTTGGATGCCCTGGCTCTCGACCTGGCGCTGCCGCGCGACGTGATCGTCACCGATGCCATCGCCGCCTGGCTCGACAGCGAGGAGCGCCGCCGCATCGTGACGCTGCGCACGATCGCAGCCGCCAACACCATCATCGTCGTCGAACATGACCGCGTGATCGACTGGGCCGACAGTCTTTAAAGATTGGGCCGACAGGACCGGCGCCGGTCCTGGACATTCATCTGGCGAGCACAGATCTTAGTCATAAATGGCAAGCCCTTCCCGACTACGCCGAGAGGGCCGATTTTATTCCGCAGCCTCTTCCGCCTCTTCGGCGTGATCAGAGAGAAAGCCGCCGGACTGGCGGTTCCAGAGGTCGGCGTAGATGCCGCCGCTTCCGATCAGTTCGGCGTGCGAACCGGCCTCGATGATCCGGCCCCTGTCGAGCACGATCAACCGGTCCATCTCCGTCAGCGTCGAAAGCCGGTGGGCGATCGCGATCACCGTCTTGCCTTCCATCAGAGCGAAGAGGTTTTCCTGGATCGCCGCCTCGACCTCCGAATCGAGCGCCGATGTCGCCTCATCGAGCACCAGGATCGGCGCGTCCTTCAGGAACACGCGGGCGATCGCGATACGCTGGCGCTGGCCGCCGGAGAGCTTGACGCCGCGTTCGCCGACCTGCGCGTCGAGCCCCTGGCGGCCCTGCATGTCGACGAGGCCTTCGATGAACTCCCAGGCATTGGCGCGCTT
This sequence comes from Rhizobium sp. MHM7A, assembly GCF_005862215.1. Classification (NCBI taxonomy): domain Bacteria; kingdom Pseudomonadati; phylum Pseudomonadota; class Alphaproteobacteria; order Hyphomicrobiales; family Rhizobiaceae; genus Rhizobium; species Rhizobium sp. MHM7A. The sequence goes on along the minus strand of NZ_VCHT01000002.1, from coordinate 242,458 downwards.
GGCGGCCTCGATCACTTCGGCGTCGCTCGCCTCCGGCCGGCCATAGGCGATGTTGTCGCGGATCGAGCGGTGCAGCAGCGAGGTGTCCTGCGTCACCACGCCGATCAGCGAACGCAGGCTCTCCTGCGAGACGCCCGATATATCCTGCCCGTCGATCGTGATGCGGCCCGCCTCCAGATCGTAGAAACGTAACAGCAGGTTCATCAGCGTCGTCTTGCCGGCGCCGGAGCGACCGACCAGGCCGACTTTCTCGCCGGCCTTGATATCGAGCGAGAGATTGTCGATGACACCCTTGCCCTTGCCATAGTGGAAGCGGATGCGATCGTAATGGATCGCCCCCTTCTTTGCCGTCATCGCGGGCGCATTCGGCTTGTCGATGATGTCGTGCTGCTTGCTCATCATCTCCATGCCGTCGTAGACCGTGCCAATATTCTCGAACAGCGCCGAGACTTCCCACATGATCCACTGCGACATGCCGTTGACGCGCATGGCAAGACCGATGGCGATGGCGATCGCGCCGACGGAGATCGCCCCGTTCAGCCAAAACCAGATCGACATGCCCGAGACGACGAAAAGCGCGAGGCAGTTGTTCACATAAACGCTTATATGAAACAGCGTTACCTTGCGCATCTGCGTGTGCACGGTCTGCAGGAACTCGTCCATGCCCTGCTTGGCATAGATTTCCTCGCGTCCCGCGTGCGAGAACAGCTTGACAGTTGCGATGTTCGTATAGCTGTCGACCACACGGCCCGTCATCATCGAGCGCGCATCCGCCTGCTGGGCCGCGATCTTGCGAAGCCGCGGCACGAAATAAGAGACAATGCTGACATAGACGGCGAGCCAGACGAGGATCGGGATCATCAGTCGCCAATCGGCCGCCGCGATCACGATGATCATCGTCAGGAAATAACTGACGACGTAGACGAAGACGTCGAGGATCTTCATCACAGTTTCGCGCACGGCAAGCGAGGTCTGCATCACCTTGGTAGCGACGCGCCCGGCAAACTCGTTGGCGAAAAACGACATGCTGTGGCGCAGCAGGAAGCGGTGCATCTGCCAGCGCGCCATCATCGGATAATTGCCGAGCAGCATCTGGTGCATGATGAGGGAATCGAGCCCTGCCGCGAGCGGCAAGCCCACAAGCACCAGCGCCCCCATCCAGAACAGCTTGTAGCCTTCCGTCTGCAGGAAGGTTGAACGATCGGAATTGGTCAGCCAGTCGACGATATCGCCGAGGAACTGGAAGAGCGCCACTTCGCCGATGGCGATCAGCGAAGTCAGCACCGCCATCAGGCCGAGCCAGGGCGCCGCCGGCTTGCTGTAATGCCAGCAGAAGGCAAAGAGGCCTTTCGGAGGAGCCACGAGCTCCTCGCTCGGAAAGGGATTGAGTCGCTGTTCGAACCAGCCAAACATGAAATTGCTCCGAAACACCAGCGTTCCGGCTCCCGGCTTCGCGCCATCTCAGCGCCATGCAAGCACATATGGGAACCGGACGTTCAAGGGGCGAGGCTGAAACAGCCGCGCGATGGATCAAAAGGGAAGTTTTAGAAAGAAGCCCGCTCTAGCGGCGCCATGTCGCCTTGACCGGCATCACGGCGGGAAAGCGCATAATGAGCAAAATATTCATGTGGCCCTCCCTGCTGGCGTTCGAAGAGGTGCATGCATAACGCGAAAACCGCGAAATTTCTAGGCCTTTACGGATCTACATTGAACGTTTTCGGGCCAAACCGCGCCCTGTTGCGCCGAAATCACAGTTGTATTAGGCCTCCCGCATCGAAAAGAATAGGCGGCGCCTGAATGACAGACCTCAGACTGGCACTCTACCAGCCGGACATCCCCGGCAATACCGGCACGATCCTGCGCCTTGCCGCGTGCCTCGGTTTCGCCGTCGATTTGATCGAGCCCGCTGGCTTCGACGTCTCCGACCGCAACCTGAAACGGTCGGGAATGGATTATATCGCCGCCGCCGCGCTGACCCGCCATGTCAGCTGGGACCGCTTCGAGGCCTGGCGCGCCACGGCCGGCCGCCGCCTGATCCTCGCCTCCACCAAGGCTGCGGATCGCTATACCGACTTCGCCTTCCATTCTGATGACATCCTGCTTTTCGGGCGCGAAAGCGCCGGCGTGCCGGACCACGTTCATGAGAGAGCCGACGCCAGGATCTTGATCCCGATGGTAGATGGCCAGCGCTCACTCAACGTCGCGGTCGCGTCAGCCATGATAGTCGGTGAGGCGATGCGCCAGACCCTGTGGGCTTGATTGGCCCCGCCTAGAAGCGATTGCCGATTAGACCGGCGAGTGTCGGAAATCGACATTGCCAATCGGTCAAACCGGCGTATATTTATTAGCCGGAAAACCAAAAATCTCGCGCGATCTTCGGAATTTCAATGGCTTGTGGAGAACCGCCCCAGGCCACCGCCCCTCCAGGCTAAAAGAAAGCAGAATAAAACAAGAAAATGGATTCCACGATCATCATGATCAACCTGTTCGGAGCCGTGGCACTGCTGCTGTTCGGCCTCGCGCAAGTGAAGGACGGGGTGTCCAGAGCCTTCGGCGCCCGGCTGAGAACGGGGTTGGCGAGCGGCACGCGGGGCAGCGCTCGCTCATTCTTGTCGGGTCTCGTGGCGACCGTCGCGTTGCAGAGCTCGACCGCAACGGCGCTGATGACCGCCTCCTTCGTCGAACGTGATCTCATCAAGCCGCGCATGGCGCAGATTGTCCTCCTCGGCGCCAATGTCGGCACTGCGATCACCGCCTGGATCGTCGCCACCGGCATCGAATGGCTCTCACCTTTACTTATCCTCGCTGGTATCGTGCTTTGCCGCGGCCCTTCCAACACCAGCAAGGGCGGCGGGATAGCGCTTGTCGGGGTCGGGCTGATGCTGCTCTCGCTGCATCTCCTTAGCCTTGCGACGGAGCCGATGCGTGACTCTCCCGCCCTAGCTGCCTTCATCAGCCTGCTGGGCGGCGCCCTGCCCGTGGCGCTCCTCTTCTCGGCAGCGCTCGCGTTCGTCTCTTCGTCAAGCCTCGCGGTCGTAGTACTCATCCTATCGATCGCGTCGACCGGGCTCATCTCCGCAGAACTCGTCATTGTGTTGGTACTTGGCGCCAATCTCGGCGGCGCAATACCGCCTGTTGTTGCGACATTGTCCGGGCCGGTCTCGGCACGACGCGTCACCCTCGGCAATCTCGCCGTTCGCACGCTCGGCTGTTTCATCGTCCTGCCGCTGGTGGGCTATGGTGCCGAACTTATCCGAATGCTGCCTTTCGGCCCGGCGAAGCTGCCGGTTGACGCTCATCTGGCTTTCAATCTTCTGCTTGCCGCGCTCGCCTGGCCATTCTCACGATCGATCGCCGTATTGATGGCTCGGCTAGTGCCAGATCAGCCTGAGCCTGAGGACGCTCCGAAATATCTTGACGCGCAGGAACTTTCGACGCCGGTCATTGCCCTTGCCAGCGCCACTCGGGAAGTGCTCGGCATAGGAGATCTCATCGAGCGCATGCTGATGCGGGTTTCCGACGCCTTCGAACGCAACGACGCATCCAAGCTTGCCGAGATTGCAGCCCTCGAAGAACGTGTGGACCGGCTGCAGCAGGCGGTGAAGGTCTACCTCTCGAAGCTCGGCCGCGAAGGCCTCAGCGACGAAAACGGCCGCCGCACCATCGTCGTCATCGACTATGCCATCAATCTCGAACATATGGGCGACATCATCGAGAAGGGTCTGGCGGAACAAGTGACAAAGAAGATTTCCCTCGGGCTCAGATTTTCCGAAGACGGCCACCAGGAACTGCGCAAGCTGTTCGATCTTACAATCGATAACTTGCGCGTCGCCCAGACAATTTTCGTCACCCGCGATTTCAATCTCGCGCGCCAAATGATGGAAACGAAAGTCGAGGTCCGCCGCATGGAGAAGCAGTCGGCCGAACACCATCTCGAACGTCTGCGTGACGGACGTGCCGACAGCCTTCAGACAAGCTCGCTGCATCTCGACATGCTGCGCGATTTGAAGCGCATCAACGCCCACATCGTCTCGGTTGCGCACCCGATCATGGATGAAAGCGGATTGCTGATTGAAAGCCGCGTGCGGACTGCCGCGGAATAACGGTCAGTCGGCCGAAGGCAGGCGGCGCATGGTGAATTCGATCCGGTCGCCGTCGAGCTGGCGCCAGCTCTCCACTTCGGTCCAATAGGCTGCTTTTGGGTACTCGTCGAACCATTCGCGTGCCTTTGCGCGTGCGTCGATGAGGCCGAGACAATATGTCTCGCGTACAAAATGGTCTTTCCGGCGGGAAGGATTTTCCGCCCGGTGTTTCGCCATTCTGCGCTTCAGGCCGTCGAAGGACGGAGGTCCTGGAATTTTTGCCATCAAACCTACCTCTTCGGAAAAGGTAGTACCGAAATACTTGATTTGCGAGTCGAATCTTGACTGCGCTGGCCTGACTCACCTCGGCTTGGCGAGGGGCGCCGCCACCTGCTAGATGTGGCGAACAACGAGGAATGAGCGAGTCGTGTCCTTACAGGATGCCGGCCGCGGAGGCGTGACATGGAAAGACCGGAACTGCCGATCGGCTTGCCTGACGATATCGAGGAAAAGAAGGCGGCCGCCCGCCGGTGGTTCGAGGGGCTGCGCGATACGATCTGCGCCTCCTTCGAAGCCCTCGAAGACGAGTTGCAAGGTCCGCTTTCCGATCAGGAGCCCGGCCGCTTCGTGACCAAGGATTGGTCGCGTGAAAACGGCGCTGGCGGCGGTGGCCGCATGTCGATGATGGAAGGCCGCGTCTTCGAGAAGGTCGGGGTCCACACCTCCACCGTCCACGGCGAATTCTCCCAGGACTTTCGCGCTCAGATACCTGGCGCCAAGGACGATCCGCGTTTCTGGGCGTCGGGCATCTCGCTGATTGCCCATCCAGTGAACCCAAACGTTCCAGCCGTGCATATGAACACCCGCATGGTAGTCACGACTAGCCGCTGGTTCGGCGGCGGCGCCGACCTGACGCCGGTGCTGTCGCGCCGCCGCACGCAGGATGACGAGGACAGCCAGCTCTTTCACAAGGCCATGGAGATCGCCTGCCGCAATCACGCCGTCGCCGACTACGACGCCTACAAGGCCTGGTGCGACGAATATTTCTTCCTGAAGCACCGCAACGAGCCCCGCGGCATCGGCGGCATCTTCTATGATTGGCTGCATTCGAGCGAGGACGCCGGCGGCTGGGACGCGGATTTCGCATTCACGCGCGATGTCGGCAGGGCTTTCGCCATGGTCTATCCGAAGATCGTCCGTTCCAACTTCAACAAGCTGTGGACCGAAGCCGACCGCGACGAACAATTGATCCGCCGGGGCCGCTATGTCGAATTCAACCTACTTTATGATCGCGGCACGATCTTCGGGCTGAAGACGGGCGGCAATGTCGAATCCATTCTCTCATCGCTGCCTCCGGTCGTTCGCTGGCCGTGAGACTGTAAAATCTCATCGATAATTCGACTGAGGGACCTTCATAAAAATTCAGTGAGTCCTAACTTTATGTGTACGTGCGTAACAATCGGAGGAGGATTGTCATGACGACACAAAGCGGCTCGCCTGCGTCCACGGATGTGCAGGAAACGCTCCGTGCGGTCGACACACCGGAGTTCCTAATCCGTATTGCCGAGAAACTGCGGGCCAAGAGTGGCTCCGATCTGCCCCTGTGCTGCTTCATCGAGCAGGTCAAGCTGCAGCTGGCCGGCGGAAAGACGCCGGAGGATCTGCAGAATGAGGCGGCCAACAACAACCTGCCCGGCCACCTCTCGGAAACCTACAAAGCCTGGGCGATGCCCGATTGAACCACCCTCTCCGGTCGCCACCTCCTGCCGGCCGGAACCTTCTCTTCGCACGTACATTTCATCAATCGCGTGAAAGCGCGATGGCCGTTGCGTTTCAGACAGAGGAGAAAACCATGCGACTTTTCGAATGCGGCACCCTCGTTCCCGGCTGCGCCTGGCACACCCGGGCGGATAATGACGCAGAAGTGGTTCGCCGTGCAGTGGAGCACCTGAGGGCTGCTCACGGCGAAACGACCATACGCGAGAACATGGTTGATAATATCAAGGCTCGCATCCGCGACGAAGCCACCGCCGCCTGAGAGCCGGTGCCTGGGTCCTGATGCTGACGGACTACGGCAGCGCTGCATCACCGAAGCGACGCCGTATCGCTATCGCGCATGTTCCTTCAGCCGGGCGAGCAGCGCCGCCCGGTCGGAGGCGAAGTTTTCCTCCACCCACTGATTTTCCAGCACCGCTAGCAACTCGCCAACGCGAGGACCGGATGCGATGCCCGCCGCAATCACATCGCCGCCATTCACCGGAAACTGCGGTTTCTTCCAGGTCGTGGCCTTATCCAGGAGCTTGCCGAGTCGCGCCGAGCGTGCCATTTCGCCAAGATCGACCTCAGCCTTGCCGCGCGAAACGCCAAGCGCCAGCTTCAGCCGCATCACGATGCCGTCGGGACCGTTGCGGTAAAGCAGCCGTTCGAAGGCGGCCGGCGAGAGCTCGTCGTTGACCGGCGCCTCTATTGCCCAGGCCTTGAGAGCGGCCGCTTCCGCATTGGAGAGTTTCAGCCGGGCCGCAAGCGCCTCCAGCCGAACCGCATCGGGCGGCACAATTGCCGCAAGGCGCAGCAGCGGGTCGGGCGCCCAGCCGAGCGCCTTTTCAGTAGCGACCAGAGAAGGGATGGCATCGATCCCCCAACGTTCCGATTCCGGCAGAATTTCCGTCAACACCGCCACTTGCCGCATCCAGAGAAGCGCCCGGCCTGGATCGGCGGCGCCGAGCAGTTTTCTGAGCTCCGACCAGACGCGTTCGGCCGACAGTGTCTTCAGTTTCGCACGCGCCGCCGCACAGGCCTTCAGACCCTCGGCGTCCGGCCGCCCGGAGCCGTAATAGGCAAAAAAGCGGAAGAAGCGAAGAATGCGCAGGTGGTCCTCGGCAATTCGCCTGGCGGCATCGCCGATGAAGCGGATGTTGCGCCTTTCGATATCGGCAAGTCCGCCGACGAGATCCACCACCTCGCCGTTGGCGTCGGCATAAAGCGCGTTGATTGTCAGGTCCCGCCGTTCGGCATCGGCCTTCCAATCGGTGCTGAAGGCGACCTTGGCGCGGCGCCCGTCGGTCTCGACGTCCGTACGCAGCGTCGTCACCTCGAAAGGCTTGCCATCGACGACGAGCGTCACCGTGCCATGCTGCAGGCCGGTCGGAACCGCCTTGACGCCGGCCGCTGCCGCCCGCTCCATCACGATCTCCGGTGTCAGCGTCGTGGCAATGTCGATATCGCTGACCGGTAGGCCCATCAGACTGTTGCGCACCGCGCCGCCGACCACACGCCCTTCCCCGCCGTCGTCATTGAGAAGCGCGAGGATCCGGCCGAGCGCCGGGTCGCGGAACCATGCTTGGTCGGCAATGCCGGTCATGCATAAAGCCTTTCGTAGAGTGTACGGACGATGCCTGCGGTGATGCCCCAGATCATCCTGGTTTCATAGGGCATGCGATAGAAATGCCGATCGATGCCGTCGATGACCCGCCTGTCGCGGCCATGATTGATCGGGTTCATCAGGAAGGAAAGCGGCACCTCGAAAACGTCATCGACCTCGGCCGGATTCAGCGTCAGCGCGAAACCACGCTTGACGACACCGAGCACGGGCGTGATGCGGAAACCGGTCGAGGCGAGGTAGTTCGGCAGCCGCCCGACGGTTTCCACGAAGGAGCCGAAAAGGCCGATCTCCTCCTCCGTCTCGCGGATCGCCGCCATTTCGGGCGAGATATCGGCCGGATCAATCGAACCGCCGGGAAAGGCGATCTGGCCGGAATGCTTGCGCAGCGTCGTCGTGCGCTTGGTGAAGATTACACGCGCTTCCTCGCCGTCGTCGACGACAGGCACGAGCACCGCGGCATCCCGCAGCTTGAAGGTCGCCACCTCAGCCACGATGTCCGGATTGAGGACATGGTCGCCATGATCGCGCCAGGCATGGTCCACCGGCCCGCCATTTTGGTTAAGCGCACGGCGGCGGAATTCGGCTGCTGAGAACAGCGGATAACGTTGGGTGATCGCATCGTTCATCGGCTGAGCGCATCCAATTCATCGGCCGGCATGACGGGGAAGACCTCGCCGGCGGAGCGGATCGCAAACATCGGCTGCCCCTCCACGTCGAGGATCTCGCCGAGCGCGACCAGTTCATACATCACCGCACGCGACACCAGCGCCTCCAGCCGCCCGCGCACATGCAGATAGGGTTTCAGTTCGGCATTATCGCCCGCAGTCGCAAAGCGCAGCCGGTGCTCTCCTCCCGCCTCCACGACATCGCCGACATTGGTGCGGAATGTCAGCACCTGGCGACCCTTGCGCACCGTTACGCTCATCTCAACGGCGATGAACGGAGCGTCGACGACCCTTATCCCGACCTTTTCCACAGGAGTCACGAGATAGGTCTTTTGATCCTCATCCCTCCGCAAGACGGTCGAAAACAGCCGCACCAGTGCCGGCCGGCCGATCGGCGTACCCATGTAGAACCAGGTGCCGTCGGCCCTGATCTCCATGTCAATATCGCCGCAGAACGGCGGATTCCATTGCTCGACGGGCGGCAGGCCGCGTTTTTTTCCGTTGTTTTCGGCAGACGCGCGCGAAATCAGCGCGGCAAGCCCCGCCGCATCCGCCTGTCTGCTGATTTCCTCGGCTGCCATTCTTCCGTCCCGGTTTGTCCTTAACGAAGTGAAGTCACGAGATAGTCATTTACAGCGAACTTGTCAGCCCGTCGCATCTCCATAACTCTATCGAGTATGAGGCAGATGTATAAGCCCGCCGATTCGCTGCCGAATGATTTCAGCCGTTGGAGATGCCCATGGGTATGATGAAGACCGAAGCCAGCCTCGATGAAAAGGCGATCGTCGCCGCCGCCGAGAAGGCGCTCTCCGATATCGCCGCCATCCGCGGGGAAGTCTCGAAGGTGATCTTCGGTCAGGAAAGCGTCGTCGAGAACACCATTCTCGCCGTGCTCTCCGGCGGCCACGCCCTGCTCGTCGGCGTCCCCGGCCTTGCCAAGACCAGGCTGGTGACGACGCTCGGTGAAGTGCTCGGCCTTGCCGCCAACCGCATCCAATTCACGCCGGACCTGATGCCTTCCGATATTCTGGGTTCGGAGGTTATGGACCAGGACGACAGCGGCCGCCGTTCCTTCCGTTTCGTCAAAGGACCGGTTTTCGCCCAGCTCTTGATGGCCGACGAAATCAACCGCGCCTCGCCGCGCACTCAGTCGGCGCTTCTGCAGGCGATGCAGGAATATCACATCACCATCGCCGGCCAGCGCTATGACCTGCCGGCTCCCTTCCATGTGCTCGCCACCCAGAACCCGCTGGAGCAGGAAGGCACCTATCCCCTGCCCGAGGCCCAGCTCGACCGCTTCCTGCTGCAAGTCGACGTCAACTATCCCGAGCTCGCCGCCGAGCGCCAGATCCTTCTCGAGACGACCGGCCTGGGGGAAACCCGGCCGAAAGCCATCATCGATGCACAGCGGCTGATCGAGATCCAGACCCTGGTGCGCCAGATGCCGGTGAGCGAGACGGTCGTCGACGCCATCCTTTCCCTGGTGCGCTCCGCCCGCCCAGGCCACGGCAATGCCTCGACCGACAAGAACGTCGCCTGGGGTCCAGGCCCGCGCGCCGGCCAGGCAATGATGCTTTGCGCGCGCGCCCGCTCGCTCTATGAAGGCCGCCTCGCGCCGTCTCTCGACGATGTCTTCGCGCTTGCCGAACCCATTCTCCAGCACCGCATGGCTCTGACTTTCGCCGCTCGCGCCGAAGGCATGTCGGTCCGCGACGTCGTCGCCGGACTGGTCAAGCAGGCAAAGGGATAAGGAAGCCGGACGCGTGGCATCTATCGGACAGACCGTCAACCCGACGTCAGGCAGCGATGCCCTTTCCCGCGCCAGGCAGCGGGCCGCCTTGATGCCGGATTGTCTGGTGGAAGCCAAGCGCATCGCCAACACGGTGATCGCTGGCTGGCACGGACGCCGCAAGCGCGGCATCGGCGAGAATTTCTGGCAGTTCCGACCCTATGCCGAGGGCGAGAGCCTGTCGCGAATCGATTGGCGCCGCTCAGCCCGCGACGACCATACCTATGTGCGCGAGCGCGAATGGGAGGCAGCGCACACCATCTGGCTATGGTGCGACATGTCGCCTTCGATGATGTACAAATCGAGCTACGGCAGCGTCTCCAAGGAAAGCCGGGCGCTGGTCGTCATGCTGGCGCTTGCCGAAATCCTCGCCCGCTCCGGCGAGCGCATCGGCTGCCCTGGCATCATGGAGCCCGCCTCCACCCGCAATGCCGCCGAACGCCTCGCAGCCGCGCTCGTGCACGCGCCGCTGACCGGTGGACTGCCGGAAACGGGAATGATCCGCGGCTGGAGCGATCTCGTGCTCATCGGCGATTTCCTCGACGACGCGCCGGCAATCATGGAGCGGCTCGGCCCGCTTGCCCGCCGCGGCCTGCACGGCCACGTAGTCGAGATATCAGACCCCGCCGAAGAGATATTTCCCTACAGCGGCCGCACCGAATTCACCGATCCGGAGACCGGGACCAAGCTCATCTCCGGCCGCGCCGAACACATCCGCGAGGCCTATCGCAGCGCCTACCTCGCCCGCAGGGAGAGCCTAGGCCAGTCGCTGCGTCATCTCGGCTGGACCTTTACGACCCACCGCACCGATCATCTTGCCTCGGAAGCCCTGGTCGCGGTCCACATGTACCTGTCCGGCATGCCGGCCAAGGCAACGCATGGAGGGCTGCTATGAGCGCCCTTCCCTTCGCCTTCGCCTACCCCGCCATTCTCGGCGCCCTCATCGCTTTGCCGGTCATCTGGTGGCTGTTGCGGCTGACGCCGCCACGTCCCAAAACGGAAGTCTTTCCGCCGCTGAAGATCCTTGCCTCGGTTTTGAAGCGAGAGGAAACGCCGGCGCAGAGCCCTTGGTGGCTGACGCTGCTGCGCATGCTGCTCGCCGCCATCATCATCCTTGCGATTGCCGATCCGGTCTTCAATCCGCGCACCAATTCGCTCGCATCGAGCGGCCCGCTCGTCCTCTTCGTCGACAACAGCTGGGCGGCGGCGCCCGATTGGGAGCGTCGCATCCAAACCGCCGTCGCGCTGGTGGACGATGCTGAATCCGCCGGCATGCCGGTGTCGATCACTTTCACCGCCGACCCTACCAACGACGCCGTACCGGGCACGGCAGCGAACGCCCGCGACAAGTTGCGCGCGACCGAACCGCGGCCGCTGGTCCCGGACCGCGAGCGCGCCTTTCAGGCGCTGCGGGCGGCCCTGAACGGCGTCAAGCCGGGCACTCTCGCCTTCTTGACCGACGGTGCCGCCGCCAAGACCGATGACGCGACGGTGCGCAGGCTAGCCGAGCTCCAGCCCGCCGATCTGCGCCTGATCGAAGGGGATGCCACGAAGACGGTTGCCGTCACCGCGGCTAACAATGCGGCTGACGCCATGACCGTCAAGGTCACACGGCTCGACAGTTCGCGCCCCGCATCCGTGGCGTTGAACGCCGTCGATGCCCAGGGCCGCTCGATCGCCAACGGCAGGGCAGATTTCCGCCCCGGTCAGAGCGTCGCCACAAGTTCGATCACGGCTCCCTTCGAGATGCGTAACGATTTCGCGCGCATCAGCGTCGACAGCGGCGCGACGGCCGGCGCGGTCCACCTTCTCGACGACGCATTCAAGCGCCGACGTGTCGTGCTGTTGTCCGGCACCGGAGCCGATGAATTCCAACCGCTGCTCTCGCCGCTCTACTACATCCAGCGGGCGCTGCAGCCCTATGCTGATCTCATCCAGCCCACGGATTCCGATCTGGCCGTCGCGATACCGAAACTTCTCGTCAGCAACCCCTCAATCATCATCATGGCCGATATCGGCCGCCTGCCGGAGGAGACCTACGAGCCTCTGACACGCTGGATATCGAACGGCGGCATGCTCCTGCGTTTCGCCGGCCCGCGCATGGCGGCGGCCCCCGCCGACGATCCGCTCATTCCGGTCATCCTGCGCCAGGGAGAACGTGCGCTGGGCGGCACCCTGTCCTGGAGCGAACCGCAGTCGCTTGCCGAATTTCCAAGCATAGGGCCATTCGCGGGCATACCGCGTCCTGTCGATGTCGTCGTCAAACGGCAGGTGCTCGCCGAGCCGACACCCGACCTTGCTGAACGCACCTGGGCAAGCCTTGCCGACGGCACGCCGCTGGTCACGATGAAGCAGCTCGCATCCGGCCAGATCGTCCTCTTCCACGTCACCGCGGAAGCGACCTGGTCCGATCTGCCGATCTCGGGCACTTTCGTCGATATGCTGCGCCACCTCCTTCAGATATCGCGCTCGGGCGGCGTGACGTCGGAGACGCGCGGCAATGCGCGTGTCTCGGAAAGCCTGCCGCCATTCCGCATGCTGACGGCAAAGGGCACGCTCGTCTCCGAGACGGGTTCGGCGCGGCCGCTCATTCCGAAAGCCGGAGTTGAGCCGACGGCGAATTTGGACAACCCGCCCGGGCTCTACGGCTCCGAGGACGGTTTCACCTCCTTGAACGTGCTGCCGGATAACGCTGAATTGAAACCGCTTGACGCGACGGGGATAAATGCGGTGCGCGAAGGCCTGATCGGCGGCGAAAGCTGGTCGGCAAAACCTGCGCTTTTTCTCGCGGCCTTTCTGCTGCTTCTGGCCGATAGCCTGATTGTGCTTTTCATGAACGGCGCCTTCTCGCGATCACGCCCCGCCGGCCGTATGGCAACGATGATCGCGATCGCAGTCGCGGCAGGCTTTCTTGCCCAGCCCGGCACGCTTCACGCCGACGACTCCCGGCCTGGCGACGATCTCATCCTGCAGCGGCTTGACAACACGCATCTTGCCTACGTCGTCACCGGCGAGCAGGAGGTCGACAATATATCCGAGCGCGGCCTTGAGGGTCTGACCCAGTTCCTGACCTTCCGCACGACGCTGGAACCGGCGCCGCCCGTGGGTCTCGATCTCACCAAGGACGAGCTCTCCTTCTATCCGATCATTTATTGGCCGGTTTCGGCAACGGCGCCGATGCCGTCATCGGCGGCGATCAGCCGTATCGACGCCTATATGCGCAATGGCGGCACGGTGCTTTTCGACACGCGTGACCAGATCAGCGCCCTCGACAATGGCGGGAATGTCAGTGCCAATGGCGAGAGGCTGCAGGCAATCCTTGCCAATCTCGACATCCCGCCGCTCGAGCCGGTGCCATCAGATCATGTGCTGACGAAATCCTTCTATCTTCTGTCGAGCTTTCCCGGTCGTTATGCCGGCAGCGCCCTATGGATCGAGGCACGTCAGGGCGGTCGCGAGCCGAGCGAAAAATCGGCAGCGACGGCCGATGGCGTTTCGCCGATCCTCATCACCGGTAATGATTTTGCCGGCGCCTGGGCCGTCGATGCCAACGGGGTCCCGATCCTGCCGACAGTGCCCTCGGATGAAGCGCAGCGTGAATATGCCTACCGCGCCGGCGTCAACATCATGATGTACATGCTGACCGGCAATTACAAAACCGACCAGGTTCATGTTCCCGACCTCCTCGAACGGTTAGGACAGTGAGATGACCTTCGATTTTTCGCCTTTCCTGCCTTGGCCGATTCTGGCCGCACTGGCCGCCGTCAGCGCTCTCATCGCCGCGTTTGCGATCTGGCGCGGTGTCCGCGGCGCCTGGATCAGGACGCTGGCAGCGGCGGCGCTGCTGACCGCGCTGACCAATCCCGTGCTGCTGCAGGAAGACCGCGATCAACTGTCGACGATCGTCCCCGTCATCGTCGACCGCAGCCAAAGCCAGCAGACACCCGATCGCGTCAAGATGACCGACGAGGCACTTGCCGCCTTGAAGGGACAACTCGCCCGCTTTCCCCAGATAGAACCCCGCTTCGTCGATGTCGAAGGCGACGTCAACTCCGACGTGCCCGCCACCCGTCTGTTCGACGCGCTGTCGGCCAACATCGCCGATGTCCCGCCCGCCCGCGTCGGCGGCGCCATCATGCTGACTGACGGGGAAATCCATGACGTTCCTGCCGCCAATCAGGCACTCGCTTTCGACGCGCCGATCCACGGCCTTGTGACCGGCAAGGCAAACGAGTTCGATCGCCGCATCGAAGTGATCAAGGGACCGCGTTTCGGCATCGTCAATGAGGAGCAGCAGGTCATTCTGCGCGTCTTCGATGACGGCCCGAGCCCCGGCGGCACCGCCGATGTCACGGTGAAGCTGAACGGCAACGAGATCGCGACCCTGCGAGCGACACCCGGCCAGGACACACCTTTCTCCTTCAAGGTTCCGGGCGGCGGCAGCAACGTCCTCGAATTCTCCGTCGCAGAGCTTCCCGGCGAAGTCACCGCCGCCAACAACCGGGCCGTCCACGTCATCGACGGCATCCGGCAGAATCTGCGCGTCCTGCTCGTGTCCGGCGAGCCGCATGCCGGCGAGCGCGCCTGGCGCAACCTGTTGAAATCCGACGCCTCGGTCGATCTCGTCCACTTCACCATTCTGCGTCCGCCGGAGAAGCAGGACGGCACGCCGATCAACGAGCTCTCCCTGATCGCCTTTCCGACGCGCGAGCTCTTCGTCGACAAGATCAAGGATTTCGACCTGATCATCTTCGACCGCTACCAGCATCGTGGCGTGCTGCCGCTGCTCTATTACGACAACATCGCGCAATATGTCGAAAACGGTGGCGCGCTGCTGGTCGCCGCCGGTCCCGAACATGCCGGCCCCGATTCCATCGCGGTGACGCCGCTTTCCGCGGTGCTGCCGGCAATGCCCACCGGGCAGATGATCGAGAAAGCCTTCTATCCCCGACTCTCTGAGGAAGGTCGCAAGCACCCCGTCACGCGCGGCCTGGACGGTTCCAGCGAGGATCCGCCGCATTGGGGCCGCTGGTTCCGCAGCGTCGACGTCGAGAAGCCTGAAGGCGAGACGATCATGCTTGGCGCCGACAACCACCCGCTTCTCGTGCTGAACCGCTCCGGCCAGGGCCGCGTCGCCATGCTGCTTTCCGATCAGGGCTGGCTTTGGGCGCGCGGCTTCGAAGGCGGCGGCCCCAATGTCTCGCTCTATCGCCGTGTCGCCCACTGGCTGATGAAGGAACCGGCGCTGGAGGAAGAAGCCCTGACGGCGCGCGCCTCTGGCCGCACCCTTGAAGTAACCCGCCAGACAATCGGCGACAATCCGGGCAACGCCACGGTGCGCTATCCCTCCGGCAAGACCGAAACCCTGCCGCTCACTCAGACTGAGCCCGGGCTCTACAAGGCCGAGAAGAGGATGGACGAGATCGGCCTCTTCGAAATCCGCAACGGCCCGCTTTCGACGCTCGTCCATATCGGTGCCGTCGATGCCCCGGAATTCAAGGCAATGATCTCGACGACGGATGTGTTGAGGCCGGTTACCGACCGAAGCAAGGGACTCGTCGCCCGCGTCGTCAGTGAAAGTGGCGCGGTCAGCGTTCCGCCGATCCTGCCGGTGCGTGGCCAGGTCCGCGTCTCCGATCACGATCGGATGATGATCCGCATGACCAACGAGACCGTTCTGAAGGGTATCAACACGCTGCCGCTCTTTGCCGGCTTCGCCGGCGTCGGCATCCTGCTGCTCGCCTTCGGCGCCATGTGGTGGCGCGAAGGAAGGTAATCGCATCGATAGCGACGGCTAGGTGACCGCGGCCTATTCCGGATACGCTAAGCGGCACCGGTCTTACGCGAGGATGCTCACAAAAGCGGACGAAGAGGCCAAGGTACGACACGAGCAGCTTCCTCTGCAAAGCTCTAATAAGACGTATCGCGCCAGGCAATGGGGCCTTTCAGCCGTTCGTGCACACCTTCGGCGATCGGAACGACGAGCACCCGACCTGGATCCACGGGGCCAGGAAAGGTAAGCGCATTGTAGGCAACCTTCTCGAAGCCGAGCGGGCCGTAATAGGGAGGATCGCCGACGAGGATGACGGCTTCCGAACCCTTGCGACGCGCAGCTTCCACTGCGATCCGTACCAACTCCCGGCCGATGCCCATATTTTTGTGCGAGGGACGGACGGCAAGCGGACCGAGCAGATGCCCCTTCACCGTGCCGGCCAGCACCGGCGTCATGCGCACGGAGGCGATCGTCTCGCCATCATCGGCGCAGATGAAGGAGAGCGACAGGTCATGCGGCCCCTGCTCGCGGATTCGCGCCGCCGCCCGCGCGAAGCGGCCCGGACCGAAGGCTTCTTCATTGATGTGTTCGATGGCGGCGTCGTGGGACGCGTCTTCAGTGAGGTAGACGAGATCGTGCTTGTACATGATGACAGAAACCGGATGGACAGATTGATGGGTCGCGAACACGCCTTCGGCGTTCGGGAACATCAGCGTCGTCGCGGGTTTCTGGAAATGAACATCAAGCAGGGTCCTAAATCGTGAGAAGGCCGATAGCAGGAAAAATTTCGGCCGTCCAACGCAAAATGCGCACGACAGCGCCTCGCGTCTTTTCAGAAGCGCAAAGGACGAACTGCCACACGAATGACGTGACGCACTGTTCAATCTTTACCGCCTGCAACGCCCCGCTATCTCACCTATCTTCGATCCGAACGCAATTACCGGTCCGGACACCAATCAGGACCTCTGCCATTTAAGGGAACGAACATCATGGGAATGCTGGTGGACGGCGTCTGGCATGACGTCTGGTACGACACGAAGGAGAGCAAAGGCCATTTCAAGCGGCAGCCCTCGCGGTTCCGCAATTGGGTGACTGCGGACGGCGAGGCTGGGCCTTCCGGAAACGGCGGCTTCAAGGCCGAGGCCGGGCGTTATCATCTCTACGTCTCGCTTGCCTGTCCCTGGGCGCACCGCACGCTGATCTTCCGCAAGCTGAAGAAGCTGGAGGAACTGATCTCGGTTTCTGTCGTGGATCCGCTGATGCTCGAGAATGGCTGGGAGTTCAAGGTCGGTGACGGCGCCACTGGCGATCACCTTTTCGGCGCCGCCACCCTCTGGCAGATCTACGTCAAGGCCGACCCCCATTATTCCGGCCGTGTCACCGTTCCCGTCCTCTGGGACAAGAAGACCAGCACGATCGTCAGCAATGAATCGGCCGAAATCATCCGCATGTTCAACGGCGCCTTCGATGCACTGACGGGCTCGAAGGCTGATTTTTATCCGGAGGACCTGCGTGCCGAAATCGACGCTCTGAACGGTACCGTCTACGACACCGTCAACAACGGCGTCTACAAGGCAGGCTTTGCCACAACTCAAGAAGCATACGAGGAAAATGTCGGCAAACTGTTCGAAACGCTCGATGTTCTCGACGATCGCCTGGGCAAGAGCCGTTACCTCTTCGGCGACAGATTGACCGAGGCGGACTGGCGCCTCTTCACCACGCTGGTGCGCTTCGACCCTGTTTATGTCGGCCACTTCAAGTGCAATATCCGCCGCATCGCGGATTACCGCAACCTGCCCGGCTATCTCAGGGACCTCTATCAGACCGCAGGCGTTGCCGAGACGGTAAACCTGAAGCACATCAAGGAGCATTATTACCGCAGCCACAAGACGATCAACCCGGCCGGCATCGTTCCGGTCGGCCCGACACTCGATCTCGGCAGCCCGCATGGGCGCGCCAAGCCGAATGCAGCCTGAAGCTCTTTACCAGCGGTGGTCGGGCTCCTGCTCGCCACGAAGTTCGGCGAGGCGGCGATGCGTCGCCTCGGTCGTGCCTTCGGGCAGGCTGTCGAGCGAAAAGAACCCGCCGTCGGATATTTCCCAATCCGGCGGCCTCGGCGCCGTCTGCTCGACCGTCACGCGGTAGAACACGACATGGTCGCGCCGGGTGGTCGTGGTGTTGAAATAGACCTGGACCAGTTGTGGTTTTCCGATGATCCTTAGATTGCCCTCCTCGCGCAGTTCCTTGACCAGCGCTTCTTCGGCCGTCTCGTTGCGCTCAAGCCCGCCTCCCGGCATATGCCAGCCGCCGATATAGCTGTGGCGCACGAGGAAAATCCGGCCGTCCTTGTCGAAGCAGGCCGCCCTGACACCCATCGTCATGCCGCGGGCAAAGGAGAAATAGACATGCAGGAGGCGCAGGGCCAGCCTGATGTGAGGGGGCCGCTTCTCTTTGTCCACCATCGTTCCGTTTAGGCCTTTCATCGCGCCGGATGTGTTTGATTTGTCAATAAGCTGGTCTATGTCTCGTAGCATGTTCAAGCTCGCGCATATTTCCGACGTCCACCTCGGACCACTGCCCCGTCTTTCTATTCAAGAGCTGTTTTCAAAACGCATCACCGGCTTTGTGAACTGGCATCGAAATCGACGCAAGCACCTTTTCGGCAGCACGCTGGATCTGTTGCTCGACGACATCCGCACTCATCAGGCCGATCATTTGGCCGTCACCGGCGACCTCGTCAACCTGGCCAGCGGCATCGAGATCCGCGCCGCCGCCGCCTGGCTGCGCGCGCTCGGCGATCCTGCCGACACCTCGGTCGTCCCCGGCAATCACGACGCCTATGTGCCGGGTGCTTATGAGAAGTCGATGCGCGCCTGGTACGACTATGTCCGCGGCGACCTCGCCTCGCCGCAATGGCAGGAAGACCGCCATATTTTTCCCTATCTGCGCGTCCGTGACAAAGTCGCGATCGTCGGCTGTTCCACGGCAGTCGCCACGCCGCCCTTCGCCGCCTCCGGCTTTTTCAGCGCTCGCCAGGCCCGCGATACGGTGAACATGCTTCGCGCCGCCGGCGAGGCCGGTCTCTTTCGTGTTGTCATGATCCACCATCCGCCGATCCGTGGCGCCACCACCTTCTACAAGCGCATGATCGGTATCCGCCGCTTCGCGGCCGTCATTTCGACCGGCGGCGCCGAGCTCGTGCTGCACGGCCACACGCATCTGAACACGCTGCACTGGCTGCGTGGCCAAGTGCAGCCGGTGCCCGTCGTCGGCGTAGCGTCGGCCTCGCAGGCTCCCGGCAGCATCAAGCCGCCGGCCGCCTACAACCTCTTCTCCATCGATGGCTCTCCAGGCGCCTGGGAACTCACCGGCGAGCGCTTCAGCCTGAACAGGACGGGCGACGCAATGATGGCGGAAAGCGTCGATATTTTCGCAGGTTAGCGCTGACTTCCGACTCAATTCATGCAGCACTTGAAGCGGTCTTGCCAAGCGCTTCGCCGCCGCCGCAACATTTGTCATGGAGGCCGCTTACCCTCTTGGTATTTTTACCGGTAAGCGTACAATCCGATCAACTGCATCGCCCCAGAACGGAGCCGCCAATGACTTCCCCCTTCCATCGCCTGTGCAGAACCACACTTGCCGCCGGCTTTTTCTTCGGCATGGCGAGCGCCGCCTTCGCGGCCGGCGACAGCAACGACAACACCAATCCTCCGCCGAAGACCGAGACGACCAAGAGCTGCACCGGCGGCAAGGTCTGGGACAAGGACAAGAAGGAATGCGTCACACCGAAGAAGAACAGCTTCAACGATGATGATCTCTATAAGTTCGCCCGCGAATTCGCCTATGCCGGCCAGTATGAGAACGCCATCACCGTGCTCAATCTCGCCCGCGATCAGAACGACCCACGGATCCTGAACTATCTTGGCTATGCCAACCGCAAGGCAGGCCGCATCGAGCTCGGCATGTCCTATTACCGCAAGGCGTTGCAGGCGGATGAGAATTATATTCTCGCCCGCTCCTACATGGGTATGGCGCTGGTGGAACAGGGAGATATCCAGGGGGCGCGCGTCCAGCTCGTCGAAATTCGCGACCGCGGCGGCGAAGACACCTGGGCCTATCGCGCTCTGCTGCAAAGCTTGAACGGCTACAGGACATATTGACGCAAGCTTTGCGGGCTAGATTATGAAAACCCCTAGCGAAAGGGGGATAAGATGACCGAATGCTTGCGGAGTGCAGTAGACTTGTTTCATAAAGCACCTGCATCTCCGGTGACGATAAAGCCGGTTTCGCGTCCGATGGCGAAGCTTTCGTCCGCGAAACCATTGTGAATGCTTCTTGGATAGACAATGCGTCAGCCCGCAACGACCATCGACCTCCGGCGTGATCTCGTCGGCCTTCTGCCCCATCTTCGTCGCTTCGCGATCACGCTCGCGGGCGAAGCGGGTGTGGCTGACGAACTTGTCCAAGCGGTCTGTCTGCGTGCCATTGCCAAGGGGCATCAGTGGAGCGGCGAAGGCCGGCTGGAAAGCTGGATCTATACGCTTGCCCGCCAGCAATGGACTGAGGACAGCCGCAAGCGCAAGCCGAAGGCGTCGGCGCGCGGCAACGTCACCGATATCAGAGAAGCTGCGCGCGAACGCTCGGCTTCGGTCGATCCCGACGCCATCCATCGCATGATCGCCGAAATGCCGGAGGGTGTTTCCGCGATCTTTCTGCTCGTCGATGTCGAAGGCCACAGCTATCAGCAGGCGGCCGACATCATGGGCATTTCGGCGGCAAGCGTCGTCTCCCAACTCGCCACAGCAAGGCTGCATTTCGCTGGACTTGCCGGCACCCACCCCATCCACAGGTACTGAATTGCTCGATCTCAGGAAATTGCCGCTCGAAGCCCAGCTCACCGCCCTTCTCGACGGCGAGGTCTCGCCCGAACAACGGCACGAGCTGGAACAGCGTCTGGCGACCGATGAGAATGCGCGCCGCCTGCATGAAAAGCTGCGCCATGGCGCCGATTTCGGACGACGCCGCCTCGACGATGTCCTGAAGGAGCCGGTCCCGCTCGCCCTCGTCCGCTCTATCAAGAGCACGCAGCCGCCAAAGACGCCGATCGCCCAGCGCGCCACGCGCCCGCAGGTGAAACTGGCCCCCAGCGGCCCACAAGCGCTGGCAGCCGCGCTTATCCTCTTCGTCGTCGGTTGCGGCATCGGCTACTTTGCCGGCTCCACCCCGGATGCAGATGAAATCGCCACGACGACCTCCGCCACGGCGCCGGCCAATACCAGCGGCTGGCTGAGTGACGTCACAGCCTATCAACGTCTGCTGATCCGCCAGCCGCGTCACCTCGTCGAAGTGCCGGCCTCGCAGGCGGAGGAAATCTCCAGCTGGCTCACAACTGCGATCGGCGTGCCCTTCCGCGTTCCCGATCTCAGCGCCGAATCCTGGACGTTCCAGGGCGCCCGCGTCATTCTCGGCGACAGCCGCCCCGTCGGGCAGCTCGTCTATTCCAACGCCGACGGCGACATCATCTCCATCTGCTTCCGCAAGGATGCGCAGCCGCCCGAGACCGAAGACTTCAAGGAAACGATCCGGGACGAGATCGGCCTCGTGACTTGGCACAATGCCGGCACATCCTACGTTCTCGCTGGTCCCTCCGCCGAAGCCGCCCTCGGCCAGCTCGCCACGAAGATCGCCACGGCGATTTGATTATTGGTGAGACGGTAAGGCCTGCTCCCTCTTCTCCCCAGTGGGGAGAAGTTGGCCCGTGGGTCGGTAAGGGCCCACACGGCAGAGCATTTATTATTGCCCTTCGCTTGCGCTCAGTGCTTCGCTCCTATCGTCGCTCACCCGCTCATCTGCCTGCCGGCATCTTCTCCCCGCTGGGGAGAAGGAACTCGTTGCACCGCATTGCTCCCCACAAACGTTTGCGGTGGAAAAGAGCGGCGGGCAGTTGCTCCCATCGGGTGTAAGCGAGGGGCAGAGCGCATCATCAGGCCACACCGACTCCGCCGCAGCCTGACTCTGTTCGATCAGGCCTTGCCGGCCTTCACCTCGAGCACCCGATTGGCCGCCGAGACGATTGCTTCGAGCGATGCCGCGACGATGTTGGTATTGATGCCGGCGCCAAAGAGCTTGCCGCCGGGATAGGAGGTCTCGACATAGGAAATCGCGGCGGCGTTCGAGCCGTGCTGCAGCGAATGCTCCGAATAGTCCTCGACCGACATCTCGATGCCGAGATAATGTGACAGCGCGTTGATGAAGCCGTCGATCGGACCGTTGCCGCGCCCTTCGATGCGTTTGATCTCACCGTTGTCGGTGATCTCGGCCGCGACGATCCGCTGGCCTTTGCGCTCCGTGTCCGGATAGGTGTGGTGGTCGACGAATTTCAGGCGCGCGTCCGGCTGCGTTACGTAGCGCTCGATGAAGCGGTCGTAGATGCGCTTCGAAGGAAGCTCCTTGCCCTCGACATCGGTGATGCGCTGGATGTCTTCGCGGAACTCGACCTGAAGGTTGCGCGGCAGATTCAGCCCGTAATCCTGCTGCAGGATATAGGCGATGCCGCCTTTGCCGGACTGCGAGTTGATGCGGATGATCGCTTCGTAAGAGCGACCGACATCGCGCGGGTCGATCGGCAGGTAAGGCACTTCCCAGACCGGATGGTTGGCGACCTGCGCCGCCTTCATCCCCTTGTTGATCGCATCCTGATGCGAACCGGAGAAAGCCGTGTAGACCAGTTCGCCGACATAGGGGTGACGCTCGCTGATCGCCATCTGGTTCGAATACTCGAACACTTCCTTGATGCGCTCGATGTTCGAGCAGTCGATCCCGGGGTCGACCCCCTGCGTGAACATGTTCAATGCCATGGTGACGACGTCGACATTGCCGGTGCGCTCGCCATTGCCGAACAGCGTGCCTTCGACGCGGTCGGCGCCCGCAAGCAAGGCCAGTTCGGCGGCGGCGATTCCGGTACCGCGGTCGTTATGCGGGTGCAGCGACACGACCAGGTTCTCGCGATTGTCGAGGTTGCGGCACATCCATTCGATCTGATCGGCATAGACGTTCGGCGTCGCCATCTCGACGGTCGACGGCAGGTTGATGATCAGCTTGTTGTCGGGCGTCGGCTTCACCACCTCGATGACGGCATTGCAAATCTCCAGAGCCACTTCCAGCTCGGTGCCGGTGAAGCTTTCGGGCGAATATTCGAAACGATAGCCGCCGCCGGCCTTGGCGGCCATGTCGGTGATCATCTTGGCGGCATCGACGGCGATCTGCTTGATACCCTGCACATCCTTGGCGAAGACGACGCGGCGCTGCAGCTCGCTGGTCGAATTGTAGAAATGCACGATCGGCCGATTTGCCCCTTCCAACGCCTCGAAGGTGCGGGTGATGAGCTCCGGCCGGCACTGCACCAGCACCTGCAGGGAAACGTCAGCGGGCACGTTGCCCTCCTCCACGCACCAGCGGGCGAAATCGAAATCCGTCTGCGACGCCGATGGGAAACCGATCTCGATTTCCTTGAAACCCATATCCAGCAACAGATGGAACATACGGGCCTTGCGGTCGTGACCCATCGGATCGACCAGCGCCTGGTTGCCGTCGCGCAGGTCAACCGAGCACCAGACGGGCGCCTTGGTGATGATCTTTGTCGGCCAGGTACGGTCCGGAATGTTCACCTGCGGATAGGGCCGGTATTTCACGCCGGCATCGGGCATGCCTTTTGCTGAGGATCGGCTGGTGGTGGTGTCCATTGTCTTGTCTCCTCGTCCGGCATTCGCCCCGCCTCTTAGCCGATCACATCGGGTTTGGCGATAAACAAATACGGACCTTCATCGGTTCGGTGGGTCATTTTGAAAGTGAGTCGCGAGGAGCGATGGCCGGGCGGGCTTTCGGCCGCCGAGCGCTCCTCAAAGGACCCGGCAACCGCGCGTAAGGCCGAGGAGAAGAAGCGAGGTCAGGGCGCACGAGACGTCACGCGCGGCGATGCGGCCGCGTGCAATCATGTCGGAAATCTTGGCGCCAGAGGTCTTCATGGCCGCGCTTATAACCTCGGGCAGCAGAACTGGCAAGCCCTCGCGGCCCGCCGGCTTCCCTCACGCCTGCTGAGCGCGGTCTTTGGACCTCTTCACAAGCCGCGACAGCGCCAGCATCAACCCGCCGGCGATCAATCCCCAGAAGGCGCCTGAAATGCCGCCGAAGGAAACGCCGGATGCGGTGACGAGAAAGGTGATCGCGGCCGCCTCGCGCGATTCCGGCGCCTGGAACGCCGACATCGCCGAGGACGAAAAAGCGCCGACCAACGCCAGCCCCGCCACTGCCTCGATCAGAATGGGAGGCGCGAGCGCAACGAAAGCCGTCACCGCGCCCGCAAGCAGCCCGACAATGACGTAACCGATGCCGGCGATCAGCGATGCCCAATAGCGCCGTTTCGGATCGGCATGGGCATCCTGCCCGGCGCACATGGCCGCAGTGATCGCCGCCAGATTAATGGCGTGGCCGCCGAAAGGCGCCGACAGCAGTGAGAAGAAACCGGTGACGGCAAAGAGCGGGCCGGGTTTTGGATCGTAGAGATTGACCTTCAGTACCGCGATGCCGGGAATATTCTGCGATGCCATGGTGACGATGAAGAGCGGCAGCGCGATCGAAATAAGAGCGGCGAGATTGAATACAGGCGCGACTATTTCCGCCGTCGGCACCAGCGATCGTTCAAGCGAGGCGAAAGCGCCTTCAGGGATATCGACGCCGAAGGCGAGCACCAGCACGAAGGCTGCGAGTGCTGCCGGCACCGCCCAGAGCCGCTTGAAGGCGCCGACAACGATCCAGGAAATAACGATCGGCAGACCGAGCAGCGGATTGAAACCAATCGCCTTTACAGGCGCGAAGCAGAGACCGATCAGCACGCCGGCGAGCATCGCATTGGCGAGCGGCGCGGGGATGGCGGCAACCGCGCGGCCGAGCGGCTTGAACAGTCCGGCAACGACGATCAGCGCCGCGCAGATGAGAAACGCCCCGACTGCCGCATTGAAGCCACCCTCGACCACCCCGGTGCTTGCAAGCAATGCCGCGCCCGGCGTCGACCAGGCGATGCTGATCGGCAATCGGGTCAAGGCGCTGAGCACGATCGCGCAGATCCCCATGGAGATCGACAATGCCATCAGCCCCGAAGCTGCCTGTGCCTCTGTCGCGCCGACCGCCCGCAGGCCGTGCAGCACGACGGCAAAAGAGCTGGCGGAACCGACGAAAGCAGTCAACAGCCCCATGAACAGGGCCTGGACGGAAAAATCTTTGAGCATGGCGGAACTCGGGCTGCGGGAATGGCGCATGGAGCACGACAGTTGTCGCGCGCGCAAGTCCGGATTCAGCTCTTTCTGTCCAGCGGTATGGGCAAGCATAAGCATCATCCAAAAACAAACCGCCCTTGCCTGCGATCGGCAGGCAAGGGCGGTTCAACTGTTTAGGCTGGGAAAGCTCAGATATCGGCCTGCGATGTGACGATCCGCGAGACGAGGCCATAGTCCTTCGCCTCTTCCGCCGACAGCCAATAGTCGCGATCCGTATCCTTGGCTATCTTGTCGAGCGGCTGGCCGGTTGCCTCCGCCATGATCTTGTTCAGGCGTTCGTTCATCTTGATGATCTCGCGTGCCTGGATCTCGATGTCGGATGCCATGCCGCGCGTGCCGCCCGACGGTTGATGCAGCAGGAAGCGCGTGTTCGGCAGGCACAGACGCCGCTCCCTCGGAGCCGCCACATAGATCAGCGCACCTGCGGAAGCGACCCAGCCCGTGCCGATCATCCAGACCTTCGGCTTGATGAACTTGACCATGTCATGGATGGAATCGCCGGATTCGACGTGGCCGCCGGGCGAATTGACATAGATGCGGATGTCATCGTCACTGGCCGCGGCAAGCGCCACGAGCTGCGAGCAGACCTTCTGCGCCAGTTCCTGGTTGATCGGTCCATAGATGAAGATCGAACGCGACTTGAAAAGATTCGCCTCCGTTTCCTTGCCGAGCGGCAGTTCCTTCGTCTTGTCGTCCTGTTCTTCGTCGTTCATTCGGCCCTCTCGGAGATGAATTCGGGTTCCTCGCACATAGTGCGACTCAATGCCTAAAACAATGCGGGAAAAACACAAGGCACGGAAGCGGTGGAGATATCCTTAAGAAGCCGCGCGCCGTTCCGCAAGCCTTACTGAAATGTAACGGTGGAAGGCTTTGAAAAGCCTGAATCGGTTCCTACCTCACCCCTCTCATGGCACCGCCATCCGAGATCAACAGGAGACAGGATATGTCACCGGAAGAACGCCAATTGTTGACAGCCCTCTTCGACCGCGTGCGCACGGCGCAAGCCCAGCCGCGTGACCGCGAGGCCGAAGCCCTGATCGAGCAGGCAACGCGCGAGCAGCCGTCGGCCACTTATTATCTTGCCCAGGCCGTTATCGTGCAGGAAAAGGGGCTGGAAGCTGCCGCAAACCACATCAAGGAGCTCGAGGAGCGTGTCCGACAGCTCGAAGCCGGCGCCAGCGAGCACCACCAGGCCGAACAGGGCGGCGGTTTCCTGAGCTCGATCTTCGGCAACACCCAGACGCAGCAGCCCGCGCCCGTCCCCTCCAACCCCGGCCCCTGGGGTCAGCCGTCGCGTTCCTATGACGAATCTCGCGGCTACGACAGCAACGCTCGCCAGATGCCGCAGCAGCCGAGCGGCCCGTGGAGCCAGCAGGCCTCCGCGCCGTCTGCCGGCGGCAGCTTCCTGCGCGGCGCGCTCGGCACGGCGGCCGGTGTGGCCGGAGGCATGCTGCTTGCCAATTCGCTGAGCGGCATCTTCAGCAACCACATGTCCTCGCTTGGCTGGGGCTCGCCCTTTGGCGCCAACCCCTTCGGCAATGCCAGCGCCCCCAACGAGGAAACCGTTATCAACAATTTTTTTGGCAACGACGACACCCGCCAGGCATCGGATAATGCCGGCAATGACAATGACGACAATGTCCAGCAGGCGGATTACGACGACGGCGACGATTACAGCGACGACTCGTCCGCCGACGTTACGGATGTTTGAGGTTTAGCGGGTGAAGACGGGTAGCGGTTGCCGCACCGTTGACCGGCCCTTCACTATGGCTCAGGGCGTTCGCCGCTGCAATCGATGCACGGGATCGATTGCTGCCGCCTTAGGCGACACCGCGGCTCACCCACGTCCACGATAGGTGGCGACGCCCTGCTCAGGCAGCCACACGCCTTCAGGCGGCTTGCCCGTCTGCCAGAACACGTCGATCGGAATGCCGCCGCGCGGATACCAGTAGGCGCCGATCCGCAGCCACTTGGGATCGAGCAGTTCGACGATGCGCTTGGCGATGTAGATCGAGCAATCCTCGTGGAAGGCGCCGTGATTGCGGAAGGAATGCAGGAAGAGCTTCAGCGACTTCGATTCCACCAACCATTCACCCGGAATATAGTCGATGACGATATGGGCGAAATCCGGCTGCCCGGTCATCGGGCAGAGCGAGGTGAACTCCGGCGCGGTGAAACGCACCACGTATTCTGTGCCGGCATGATTGGACGGTACTTTTTCCAGCACCGCCTCCTCCGGCGAATTCGCGGTTTCGGTCTGGTGGCCCAGCATAGACAGGCTGGAAACATCTGTATTCGGCATCATGCCTCCTTGACGACTTTGACGCGGATGCCATGGGCTTTTTCGCCCTCCGGCTCCACATGAATGGCTATTTTGGCGCCCTCATGCACGGCGCTGATGGCATCCTCAAGGCGATCGCATATATCATGCGCCTGCCTCACGGACATAGAGCCCGGCACCACCATATGAAAATCGATGAAGGTGACGGTGCCCGCCCGCCTTGTTTTTAGGTCATGCACGCCGATCGAGCCCTCTGCATGGGTGGCGATCGCCTGCTTGATCGCCTCCTCCTCCTCCGGCTTAACAGCCTGGTCCATCAGCCCGCCGATCGATTGCGAGATCACCTTCCAGCCCTGATAGAGGATATTGCAGGCAACAAGGATGGCAAGCACCGGATCGAAGATCGCATAGCCTGTCGCCAGCGCCAGGAGCAGACCGACGAGTACGCCGACCGACGTCACCACATCCGACATGATATGCTGGCCGTCCGCCGTCAGCGCCGCCGATCGATGCTTGCGTCCGGTCCGGATCAACAGGCGCGCCCAGACCGCATTAATGAGGCCTGCGGCAAAATTAACCGCAAGGCCAAGCGCCGGTGCATCGAGCATGCGCGGCTCGGCGAGATAGCCGATAGCCTCCTTGACGATCAGCAGCGCGGCGACGACGATCAGCACACCTTCGGTGACGGCGGATAGGTATTCCGCCTTGTGATGGCCGAAGGGATGGTCATGATCGGCCGGCTTCTGCGCATAACGGATAACAAAGAAGGCGATGAAGGCGGCAACGACGTTGACCATCGATTCGAGCCCGTCCGACAGCAGTGCCACCGAGCCGGTCACCCACCAGGCCACCATCTTCAGCCCCATGACGCCGAGCGACAGCGGGATGCCCCACATCGCCAGCTTCCGAACCGTAAGATCGCCGTTGTCGCTCATATCTGTCCTCCTGCGGTTGCGAGTGAATAGCAGGATCCAGGCCATTGAAATGCAAAACCGCCCACGCGAATGTCGCGCAGGCGGTCCAGTTGAGGGTGGTATGGGCGATGCTGGAGGATTTGTCAAAGCAAATGGCGCGCCCTTTCCAGCGGTCGCTCCGCCCAAGCGAAATCAGATTGCCGCACTCTCGTTGCCGGGCACTGCACCGCTCAAGGGCGCCAGCTCCGAAAGCACGGGCTGCGGCCAGCGCACAAGAGCGGCTTGGCCGGCTGACGTCAAAGCATAAACCCCCTTTTCCGTACGCTCGAACCATCCGTATACGTTGTCACGCAGGATTGGCCCCGCCTTGGGTGCGATCAGTTTCATCTCCCGCGGTCGCTTGAGTCCCTGCTCAAGTGCTGCCGCGCAGAGCAGCGCCTGCTGGCGGTAAGCCGTCATGATCGGCGCCCGCGAACCGCCGCCAACAACGGGATCGCCGCGTCGGCGTTGGTGCTCGCTGACGAGGCGTGAACGCCGCTTTGGATTGGTGCGCGGCATAGGAGAGATGGAGCTGACGATGACGCTGACTTCGCCGCCGTCGGAAATGCCTAGCATGCCGATGCCGAGCCGCCGGCAGAGGTCGCGATAGCGTTTGTCGGTCTCCCGCCCGCGCCCCTTGACCGAAACGCGCGCTGCGATCCAGACCTCATCGCTCATCGACGCCCGGTCGACTGCCTGGAGAAGCAGTTCGAGGTTGAAGGAGAGCTTGAGTTCGCAGACGACTACGACCGGCGGCTCACCTTCGCTCAAGCCGACGAGATCGCATCTGCCGACCTCACCCTTCACGACGTAACCGGCCGCCTCGAGAAAAGCTTTGACCGGCAGGTAGAGCGACGTCTCCATCGAAAACGTGCCTCAGGCGGCGTTGAGATCGGCAATCTCGCCGTATCGCGCAAGCAGGCGCGGCGAGGTCATGTCGCCTGTTTCTTCGTCGACGATGACCGCGTAGGCCGCAACGCCGACGAAGCGCTCGGCCATCGCCAAAGCGATCTTTTCCGCGCTGATGGAATTGGATGCCTGGCGCATTTCGCCGGGCACGAGATTGCCGCGGTTCTTGCGGTAAGGGAGGATGATGAACTTTTCAGCATTGGCCACGGCAACTGGCTCCGATTGATCGTTCCTGAAATGTTCTGATTTGTCCGATAAAGTCAACCGGGCTCCGCCATACTGTCCCGCACCGACCACTGAATCCACGTAGGAATGCCCGCGCCGCCCTTCCCGCAAGCAGGAAGAGCGGCGCAATCGCCGTCAAGCAGCCTTTGTCTTCACCTTGCGCGCCAGATGCGCCACGACGTTCTCGATCATCCGCATTCCGGCATCGCCGCCGAGTGTCATGATCGATTCCGGATGGAACTGCACCGCGGCGACAGGCTCCTTGGCATGCTCTATGCCCATGATCGTGCCGTCGTCGCTCTCCGCCGTGATGATGAATTCACGCGGCAGGGTCGAAGGGTCGGCGAAGATCGAGTGGTAGCGGCCGACCGTCACCTCCTTTGAAAGACCGGAGAAGACGATGCCCGGCTCCAGCACACGGATTCGCGACGGCTTGCCATGCATCGGAAGCGCCAGATGGCGCAGTTCCCCGCCATACGCCTCGGCGAGCGCCTGCAGGCCGAGGCAGACGCCGAAGATCGGCAGGTTACGCGCCCGCGCTTTTTTGATCGTCGCCTTGCAGTCGAAATCCTTGGGCGTTCCAGGCCCTGGCGACAGCACGACGAGATCGGGGTTCAGCCGATCGAAGATCTCTTCCGGCACCGGTGTGCGGACGGTTGAAACCGTCGCCCCCGTCTGGCGGAAATAATTGGCGAGCGTGTGGACGAAGCTATCCTCATGGTCGATGAGCAGGATGCTGACGCCCTTGCCGACGCTCGCGACGTCGCGCTGGATCTTGCCGGAATTGCCGGTCTTGGCGTCTCGTATGGCGGAAAGCATGGCAGAGGCCTTCAATTCGGTTTCGGCTTCTTCTTCCTCAGGAATGGAATCGTTAAGCAGCGTCGCGCCGGCGCGCACTTCGGCGATGCCGTCCTTGATGCGCACGGTGCGCAGCGTCAGGCCGGTGTTCATGTCGCCATTGAAGCCGACCATGCCAATCGCCCCACCATACCATGCGCGCGGGCTCTTTTCATGGCTCTCGATGAAGCGCATAGCCCAGAGCTTCGGGGCCCCGGTCACGGTGACCGCCCAGGCGTGGCTCAGGAAGCCATCGAAGGCATCCATGTCGTCACGCAGTCGCCCCTCGATATGGTCGACCGTGTGGATGAGGCGCGAATACATCTCGATCTGCCGGCGGCCGATCACCTTGACCGAACCGGGCTCGCACACGCGGCTCTTGTCGTTGCGGTCGACGTCCGAGCACATGGTCAGCTCGGATTCGTCCTTCTTCGAATTCAGGAGCTTCAGGATCTGCTCGCTGTCGGCGATCGGATCGTCGCCGCGCTTGATCGTGCCCGAGATCGGGCAGGTCTCGATGCGGCGGCCGGAGACACGCACGAACATCTCGGGCGAGGCGCCAACCAGATATTCCTGATTGCCGAGATTGATGAAGAAGGAATAGGGCGAGGGATTGATCGCCTTCAGCCGCTTGGAAATATCGGAAGGCTTGCTTTCGCAGCGCTCCATGAATTTCTGCCCAGGCACAACCTCGAAGAGATCGCCTTTGCGGAAACTTTCCTTCGCCTTAGTGACGAGCTCGGCATACTCGCCCGGCCGATGGTCGCTCTTCGGCGGAATGGCATCCGTGTGCTTGAAGGGCTCCGGCGCGATATCCTCGGCCTTGCCTTCGGTCGTTACACCGTCCCTCTCGAAATCATAGCGGTCGATCCAGGCCTTGGCGGCATAGTTGTCGACGACGAGGATCTCGTCCGGCAGATAGAGCACCATATCGCGCTGATCGGAAGGCCGCGTCAGTTTCAGATCGATCGCATCGAACTGGAAGGCGATGTCGTAGCCGAAGGCGCCGTAGAGTCCAAGGCTCGCATCCGCCTGCGAATAGAACAGGTCGGTGACGGCACGCAGTACCGTGAAGACGGTCGGCATCTTCGAGCGCTCTTCCTCGGTGAATACCCGGTCCGGCGTCTTGACGGAGAGGTCGAGGCGACGGGCGGAGGAGGCGCCGAGCACGAGCTCGGGCACCGTCTTCAGCCGCTCGGTCACGAAGCCGAGGAGCACCTCGCCGCGCTCGTTATAGGCCTCGATCCAGACGTCGCGCCCGAAGGAGGAGATGCCGAGCGGCGGATCGACGACGGCGGTATCCCAGCGCGTATAACGGCCCGGATATTCGTAGTTCGACGAGAAGACCGCGCCGCGGCGCTCGTCGAGCTTGTCGACATAGGAAGAGACCGCGTCGGCATAGGGGATCGCCCGCCGCTGCCGGGTGACAGTGATGCCACCCTTGGTCTCGTAGATTTCCGCACCATCATCCCGAAGGATCGTTACCATAGTTCCACTCCGTTATCGGGGCCCGGACGACAGGCGGCGATAAACAAAAAAGCCGCCTCGAAGTTTCGGGCGGCTCACTCGTCGTCGTCTTTGGACACGATTGGTCGAGGCCGCCTCAGCGAGCCCACCACCAAACAGCGATGTTCAAGGACTTGATCATGAAAAATTGTTAGCCTGAGATCAGCCGCCGCGCAAGAGGCGATTGCGTAACGAAAAAAGAGCGGCCCAAAAGCCGCCCCTCCCCCAGCCTCGAAAGTATGGACGGCAATCAGAAGGTCTTGGTTAGCGACACCTTGAATGTGCGGCCCGGCTCGGAATACCATTCCCGCGGCTGCGACGCCGTCGCCGAGTTGAGATTGACGTCGCGCACGGCGAGCGCGTTGTAGTGCTCCTGGTCGAAGATGTTGTAGACACCAGCTTGAACGCGCAGGCCCGGCAGCTGTTCCGGCGTCCACCAGCCGGTCAAATCCACGATGGCATAACCAGGCGCATCGAAGGTCGTATCGGGGGTCGTGCCGACGGTATTGAGGTGGTCGGTCAGCATGCCGGCCGAAAGCGTCGAGGAAAGGTCGAAGCCGATGGTCTCATTGCTCCAGCCGCCGCCAATGATCGCCTTGAACGGCGCCACCGAGCGCAGGCGCTGCGTGGTCTCTTCATTCCTGCCATAGGCATAGGCAAGCGAGGCATGCAGATTGATGCCGTTGTCAAAGGTCTTGACGGCGCTTGCTTCAATGCCCGAGATCGTCGCCGCGGCCACGTTCGTATAATTGAACTCAGTAAAGCCTGTCGCGTCAACGCTCGTCACCGTCTCAATAAAGTTCTGATAACGGGTATGGAAAGCCGCGACCCGGCCGGTAAAATCGCCCGTGTCGAAATTGGCGCCGATTTCGATGCCGCGGCCGATTTCCGGTTCCAGATCAGGATTGCCGAGTTGGGCGTAGCGGCCTGTAGGGTTGTAGAAGCGGCTGTAAAGCTCATCCACCGTCGGTGCGCGGAAGCCGACGGCAAGTTGCATGTAAAGCTCTACATCAGGCGTCAGGTCGTATGTCGCAAGGATCTTCGGTGACATGGCGGCTTCCGTTCGGTCGCGAAGATCGCCGAAACGGGTAAGGCCGGTATTGTTTGCAAAACCGCCGCCGGTCGAGGGATCGTAGTTGAACCAGTCGAAGCGGAAGCCGGGCGTCAGCGTGAAGCCGGTATTGCCGATCTCGATCTTGTCTTCGACAACTAGCCCAAGGTTATGACTGTCCACATTCGGCACTTCCGCCTGGTTGTTCAGCGACGGGCAAGTCGTCGACGTGGGGCACAGAGCCCAGCTATATTGGCTCCAGCTGGAGACGCCGACGTCAAGGCCGACGCGAACGGAGTGGCTGAGACCGGAATATTCGAAATCCTTCGTCGCGGTGCCGCTGAAGCCCCAGGTTTCGGTTTCGATCTCGTTATTGCGGCCATAGGCAACATTGGCGGTCGTACGGCCTTCGCTGCCGGCCTCCTTCTTCAAATCCTGCCAATAAAGTGTGGCGCGCGCACTGCTGAAGAACGCGTCGGAAGACTGCGCTTCATAATCGTAGTCGAGCGATACGCGATCGCGGTCACGCTGTTCGCGCCCGTCATAATTGTCCATCATGAAGTTGCGGGGGCTGGTTCCTCCCTGAAGATGGCGCAGGTCGGTTTCTAGGTCGCGGCGGAAGCGTTCCGCCGTCAAGCCGATGCGATGACCGCCTTCCAGCTCCTGACGCAGTTTGAAGAGCAGGTTG
Organism: Rhizobium sp. MHM7A; assembly: GCF_005862215.1. Lineage (NCBI taxonomy): Bacteria > Pseudomonadati > Pseudomonadota > Alphaproteobacteria > Hyphomicrobiales > Rhizobiaceae > Rhizobium > Rhizobium sp. MHM7A. Next base: position 208,985 of record NZ_VCHT01000002.1, on the reverse strand, counting down.
TTCTGGTCGAAATCGGCAGGATTCGCCTCGGTCCGACGAGCGCCGTAAACGTCATTGTTGCCCATGTTCGCCCGCTCATGGCCTTTGCGGTAGCCGCCCTGGAACAGGATCGAGGTGCCGCCGATCTTCTTGGCGGCGGCGGCCGAGCCGGAAAGGCTGCGGTCTTCGCTGTCATAGGTCGATTTCACGATCGCGCCCCAATCTCGGCCTTCCGGAATGAGATCTTCCGACTCCAGCGTATTGAGAACGATGGCGCCGCCGAGCATGCCCGAACCGCCCTTGCTCGAATCCGCGCCGCGCACGATATCGAGCGACGACAGGGAATCGAAATCGAAGGTATCGCCGCCGCCATTGGCGTTGGCAGGCGCAAAAGCGCCCTGGCGCGAGCTGTTCGAAATATAGGGAATCGGAATGCCGTCTATGGTGGTCAAGATGCGAGCGCCGGATAAGCCGCGCAGATTAAAGCCCGCATCGGCGCGCGAATAGTTGACGCCTGCATCGACGCTGCGGCCGATATCGTCGAAATTGGTAACCTGTTTCTCTTCTAGCTGTTTCTTGGTGATTTCGGTGGCGAGCGGCGTGTCGGCGACGCTGCCCGGAGCCACGCGTTTGCCCTTGACGACAATCTTCTGCAGGACAGTGGTGTCATCGGCCGTCGCTTGTGGCATCGTTGCCGAGGCGCTTTGCGCGAAAGACTGCGAAACAGGAAGAACGGCTGCCGTGCAGACCAATAGAACCGAGCGCCAATGCCGGATGATCATAACCTACCCTCTAATGATGATTACCGGGCTGGCTGGTCGTGGCGGTCGAACGCTCGATGGGCTGGCTGGGCTTTTACGGATAAAGACGAAGCAGAATTCCGCCTTCTTTTCGCCGCATAAAAAACATGAGGACGATTGTCAACATAAGCTGCCGCACTATGTTGAATATTGAGATCAAGTTTTAGCGTTCTTCAAGGACGTTGCACAATTGCAACGAAAAGCGTTCTCAAGCGTTGTTTCTAGCCACGGACACTAGGAAGCGGATGCGTTGAGAAAATTTTCGACATTGGCGATCCTTCTCGCCGCTACTGTCTTTCTTGTCGGCGCCCGCCTGCCACCACAAGGTCCATTGCCCCAGCCTAGGCCCGATGCCGCCCCCGTGACCAGCCCCATCGCCCCGTCTTCGGAAAAGGCGGAACCGCCCACGCCTGAAGAGGTCCCCGCTCCTCAGCCGAAACCGGATATCAAGGAGCCTGAGGCGCCGGCATCAGGCCAGATACCAACGCCTCAGACCGCACCGGCAAAACCCGAGCCATCAGAACCAATGCAGGGCCCACCGCTGCCGCCGGACATGCCCCAAAGTCCACCTACGCCCGCGGAGGAGGACAAGCCGCCCGCTGAGCAGACGCTTGAAGAGCAGAATCTGACGATTGAACCGGAGAGCGATGCCGCGCACGCCGAATGCACCACCGCACTCAAGGCCCTGGGTGTCGTCTTCCGGCAAGCGCCGCGTATCGACGACGGCAACGGCTGCGGCATCGACAAGCCGATCATCGTCTCCGAAGCCCTGCCCGGTATCACGCTGAAACCGGAAGCGACGATCCGGTGCCCCGCCGCACTCGCCCTTGCCCGCTGGATCAAGGAGAGCGTCATCCCCGCCGCTTCCGCCGCCCTACCGGAGCAGGGCCGCATTACCGCTGTCAACCAGGCTACGGCCTATATGTGCCGCCTGCGCAACGGCTCCGAAACAGGCAAGATCTCCGAGCATGCCCGCGGCAACGCCATCGATATTGTGAGCTTCCACTTCAAAAAGGGCGAGGATGTCGCCGTCCGCTCCCGCCGCGAGGACCCGACGCTAACCGGCGCCTTCCAGCGCACCGTCAGCGCCGCCGGCTGCCTCTATTTCACCACCGTCCTCGACCCCGAAAGCGACGCCGCCCATGAAACCCATTTCCATCTCGACGTGATCGAAAGAAAGGGTGGCTACCGCTATTGCCATTGATGGCTTCAGCGCGTGAGGCATGCCGTCAAGCGAGAGCCGGCCAGAAGGGCGACGGCGCCGCATTCGCCCTTCTCCCTAGCGGGGAGAAGGGAGCGAGAGGCCGCGTCCGGGCCCTTTCCATCCTTCGATCAGAACAATCCTTCGATATAGCCTTGGTCGTTGAGGAAAATCCGCTCCGCCGACGGCGATTTCGGCAGGCCGGGCATCGTCATGATCTCGCCCGTAATTGCGACGACGAAGCCCGCGCCGGCCGAAAGCCGCACCTCCCGCACCGAGACGATATGGCCTTCCGGCGCACCGCGCAGGTTCGGATCGGTGGAGAAGGAATATTGCGTCTTCGCCATGCAGACCGGGAGCTTGCCGTAGCCCTGCTCCTCCCATGTCTGTAGCTGGTCGCGCACCGCCTTGTCGGCCGTCACCTCGCCGGCATGGTAGATCTTCGACGCGACGATTTCGATCTTCTCGAGCAGAGAAATATCGTCGCCATAGAGCGGCTGGAATTTCGCCTGCCCGGATTCGGCCAACTCCACCACCTTGTGTGCCAGTTCCTCGATTCCGGCCGAACCTTTCGCCCAGTGCTGGCAGAGGATCGCTTCGGCGCCGAGCCGCGATACGAACTCCTTCACCGCCGCGATCTCGGCATCGGTATCTGTGACGAAATGATTGATCGCTACGACGACGGGTACGCCGAAGCGGCGCACATTGGCGACGTGCCGGCCGAGATTGGCGCAGCCCTTCTTCAGCGCCGCGACATCCTCCGTGCCGAGATCCTCCTTCTTCACGCCGCCGTTCATCTTCAGCGCTCTGACGGTGGCGACGATGACGGCTGCATCCGGCTTCAACCCGGCCTTGCGGCATTTGATATTGAAGAACTTCTCGGCGCCTAGGTCCGCCCCGAAGCCCGCTTCCGTCACCACGTAATCGGAGAGCTTCAACGCCGTCTTCGTCGCTGTCACCGAATTGCAGCCATGGGCGATGTTGGCGAAGGGGCCGCCGTGCACGAAGGCCGGATTGTTTTCCAGCGTCTGCACGAGGTTCGGCTGCATCGCATCCTTGAGCAGCACGGCCATGGCGCCGTCGGCTTTCAGGTCACGCGCATGGACCGGCGTCCTGTCGAAGCGATAGCCGATGATGATGTCGCCGAGCCGCCGCTCCAGATCCTTGAGGTCAGTGGCGAGGCAAAGGATCGCCATCACTTCGGAAGCAACGGTAATATCGAAACCGCCTTGGCGCGGAAAGCCGTTGGCGACGCCGCCAAGCGAGGAGACCATGCTTCGCAGAGCCCGGTCGTTCATGTCCATCACCCGCCGCCAGGTGATGCGGCGGATGTCGATATTCTCTTCGTTGCCCCAGTAGATGTGGTTGTCGATCATCGCCGCCAGCAGATTGTGTGCCGAGGTGATCGCATGGAAATCGCCGGTAAAATGCAGGTTGATGTCTTCCATCGGCACGACCTGCGCATAACCGCCGCCGGCCGCCCCGCCCTTAACCCCGAAGCAGGGGCCGAGCGACGCCTCGCGTATGCAGACGATCGCCCGTTTTCCGATCCGGTTCAGACCGTCGCCGAGGCCGACGGTCGTCGTCGTCTTGCCCTCGCCCGCCGGCGTCGGATTGATCGCGGTAACGAGGATCAGCTTGCCATCCTTCTTTTCCGCTTGCGCCGCGATGAACTCGGCGCTGACCTTTGCCTTATCGTGACCATAGGGAACAAGCTGCTCGGCCGCGATGCCGAGCGTCGCCCCGATCTCGAAGATCGGCTTCTTGGCCGCGGCGCGCGCGATTTCGATATCGGATTTGATTGATGGCATGGATCTACCCCGTCCCGGCCTGCGCGGGCGCGAAGGCGTTGTCCTCGCATTGGGATATCGAAATATCGGCAAGCTGTGAATAGCGCTCGCCCCGCAGGCGCCACGCTCCCTGAAGATCAAGGTCGCCTCCTCGATCGTCGCCATCTCCTCCATCCATTTGCGGCAGGTCTTCCTCAATGCCGACCAATATGACGACAGCAAGATCATGTGGCCGACGCCCATTCACCTGGCCTTCGGCGCCGTGATACCGGGCTTCCCAGAGAAGCTGATGAGCGTCACATCGAAAATGATCTGAAGGACAAGGATTGACGAGGCGGGAAGACACATTCAGGTCGGCGACCGAGAGTGCCCTTCCGCAGCCGATATCAGTTTGCCAAAGCCGCAGGGGTGATTTCAGGCTTCTGATTTCTGGGGCATCGGAGACTTTCCTTCGCCTCCGGTCCACAGACGTGCAAGCCGGGCTCTTCATCATAAGGAATGATACCATTGATGACGCCAAGCTTGAACGCATGAGAGGGAAGTAACTTCTCTCGCTCGATCGATGTCGCAAGCATCATCGTCTCGTATGTCTCTGCACTGACGCCCATCTCGTCAAAATAGGCGAAGAATTTCGTATATTGACTCGTTGTTGGCCTTACGAGGCCGATATCTGAATACCCGACAATCCGCGGCGTTCCGCTCATCAAGACGAGAGTACAGGTCGAAAGACAATGCGCACGGCCAGCGAAAACTTCGCCCTCTGTCGATCCGCTTTTGGCGATACTGGCTTTGCAACGCGGGTCCAGTTTTGGACAATTCGGCAACTGCGTTCTACCGATCGAAGTCTCCAGACCTGCAGCGCGGATTATGCGCCCCATGGCGAAGGCCGCATCCATATCCCCGCCATTGGACTGAAGAACGATCGGCAGCTTCCTTTCGCCGAGCGTCTTCAGGACCGCTTCCAGCTGAGCTGGCGTATCCGGCGTGATGTCTCCGTCCGCGGAAATCCATTGTCTGCACTCTTCCAGGCAATTGCCATTGGACATCAGGAGAAAATCCATGGGCCGAGTTTTCGGCAGGCTCTCGCTTGCGCCTCCGGACGCATTCTGCGCGGATGCCTGCGATACCGGCGCCTCAGCCACAGGCGTCTTCACGCTCCGACTGTGGCAGACCGCCTCGGCGGCTGCATCCGGTGCACAACGCGGCATGCCTGGCCATTCACTGTAAGACAGCATGTCGGTCATAAGGCCTATTCGAGTTGCCTCGGCGGGCGGCACGATCTTGATGCTGTCAGGCGTGGCGCTCATCATGTGATCCAGCAGATCCTTTTCGACCCCCATCTCCTTCAAGTAGCTCGTGAGCGCCACGGTCGCCTTCTTGCCGAGCTTGGTGGAACTGCTCTGCCCCGCCGACTTGCGCGCGACTTCTTTGCGGGAGATCTCCTTCTTCTTGCCGTTCACGATCTTGTATTCGATACGGTAGGAGACGCGCACCTTGTTATAGATCGTCGTGATCTGGTGAACCCCGATGAAAGCCCATTGCGACGCGACACGCGACGTACCGCCCGCGAAGGCCAGCGGGCAGGCGGAAAAACAATATGCGCCGTCCGAATAGGTGTTACCCAGTGCGGTCCCGTCCTTTGCGATGGCGGCATCGCAGCGCAGATCGTCAGCCGGGCAATCCTTCAGTCTTGTGCCTCCTACCGCCGTTTCCAGACCCGCTTTGCGGATCATCCGGCCCATCGCATAGGCGGCATCGACATCACCGCCCTCGGAACGGAAGACGATCGGCGGCTTTCGGTTACCGATCTTCTTGAGGATTTTTCGCAGCTGCGCGGGCGTGTCTGAGGTTATGCGTCCCTCTGCCGATATCCATCCCGGACACTCTTCCATGCAGAGGAGATGGTGGACGAGGATGAAGCGCATCGGCGGCTGCCCTGCCGGCTTCTTCTCCCCGGCAGCCTGCGAGGCCACTGCACCGATCGGCAAACCCAACAGAAGAAAAACAAGTAAGATGAGAGAAAACAGATGCTTCAGATGCAGGCTGAATGCAAGACGCACGATTAAATCGCCTCAGTTATACATGACAATACGCTTATCAATTGCATTGCGCCGCAGCAAGCCAGATTTCGACGCCTCCGGCCGCCCGGGCTTTTCCGGCATGATTCTTTCCCGGACCATGGCACGATGAATCCAAAACTATCCTGCGGCAGGAGAAGTCAAAGATACCACAACGTTACTTGCATAGGCTGCAGCTCAACCGATGCGCGAGCAGTCGTGACTATTTCTACACGATTTGAACCAATTGGCCTGAGATAAGCCGATTGGGACTAGCATCCAGCGGTGTTTGTGTATTTGATAGCGTTAACATTCAGGCTGCCGGAGGCGTACAAATGTCTTACATGACCACCTCTGAAAGACAGTCGTTGCTTTCGGCGGAACTTGCTGTCGCAGGAACGCGCGGTCTGTTTGCACAAGCACTCGCAAGAGTCTCTGCCGCCTTCGGGCTGTCCTATGCGACGCTGATGCACGCCCCGTCGCCGGAGGACCTCCTCCTGAAACCGCTACTGATCGAAAGCTCGCTTCCCGCCGCCTATGTCAGGGATTTCGATCGCGCCAACATGATGCGGGGTTGCCCTTTCGGCGTACGGCTGCGGGAGTCGGCCGTGCCGCAGGCCTGGCACCTCAACGACGTCGTCAATGGACAGGCCTTTCCGGGCGAACTACGCGCCCTGATGCTGCGCTATGGGATACCTGCGGGTGTCGCCATGCCGACAATTGCAGTCGATGGCCGGCGCCTGATCTTCTGGTTCTGTGGCGAGCGCGCCGCTCTTGGCCAGAGCGAGGTAAACGAGCTGGCCATCATCATCCTGCACGCCCTCGACGCACACAATTTGGTCAGACGCAACGAGGAAAACGCGCACAACGCGCTGTCGGCTCGCGAACTTGAAGTCGTGCGCTGGACGGCACAGGGCAAGACCTCGATCGAGATCGGCCAGATCCTGACGCTCTCCGATCACACGGTGAACGCCTATATGACCAACGCGATCAAAAAACTCGATTGCGTCAATCGCACCCAGTTGGTAGCAAAAGCAATTCGATTGAAGCTGATCAGCTGAAGAATCAGAAGAGGGTCAGCACGTCGTCCCGTGACTTGGGGGAATCGTGTCTCTTCGCTTCGAACAGCCCATCGTCGACAAGATAGAACAGTCTCGCGCCCATATCGGTATCACCGATGCGGAAATCGTCCAGATGGTTGCAGCCTATCGCCTTTTCGGCTTCTGGCGCATCGACATCGAAACTGGACATTTCTTTGCAAGCGAGGATGTGCACGCGATCTTCGACCTTCCCTATAGCGACGGACCGGTCAATCTGACCGAGCTGATGTCGCGCATTCACGCGGAAGATCGCGGCCTGATCGCCCAGACCTTCGAGGAGGCAAGCCTCCAGGGAGTCGGCTTCCATTTCGTCTACCGCGTCGACAATCGGCTTGGCGGCTACAAACTGGTGCGCAGCATCGGCCGCTTCCGTGACGATGCGAGCGGTGGCGGCATCGTCGGCGTCACCTATGAATTCGTCGAGAAGCTGCGCGTCGTCGGCTTCGAGGATCATACGGCACGCCGCTGACCACCCGCTGACGCGCAGCTCTTAACGATCGAGCACCGACCTGATTTCGACGAGGTTGGAGCGCACCCTCAGAATATAGAAGCCCATAGTGGCTAGGTGGCTCGGCATGATCCAGCCATCCTCTCGGCCGTTCGAGATGATCGCGGGCTGGATGCGCAATGCCGCCTGGAACTGCCGGGTGGTCCCGCCCCAGATCGCGCCGAGATTACGCTCCCGCACGACCTGCGAGAAATCCGTCTGCGCAGCGGTAAGGATGGCGTAATAGGCGTAGAGCTGGCCATAGGCGAACCAGAAGCGGTCGTCGGCGCGCGTATCGAACCAGCCGCGATTGTGATGCTCGGAACGCTCGGCAAGCATGTCGGAGGTGCTGCCGAGATCGTTGGCGATGCGGTCGATGAACTGCATCAGATTATCGGCGCGGCCGTCGAAAATAGCATTGCAGGCAGCGAGATCTGTGTTGAATTTGCGCAGGTCTCTTATGGCCGTGCGGTAGAAGGAAGGCGTCGGCGTCTTCAGTCCGAAGGGATCGAGCCCGAAATACCAGCTATATTCATCGAACTGCAGGTTGCCGCGTGCGCTCTGCAGATCATTGTTGATACCCGACGTGCCACGCACGCGCCCGAGCGTATCGACAAGCTCCGCGGAAGTCCGGCGAACCGCCTGGTTGATGCCACGCTGGAACGAAGCTTTGTTGTCCAGGAAAGGCGTGTGATCCCAGTCGATGCCGAAGAAGCCCATCTTGTAGAGCAGCATGGAGGAGATCCATGCATTCTGGTCGACGTTGAAATCGGTCAGGTCAGCGGCGACATCGACGATGGCCGAGCGCTGGCAGGTCTTGGCAGCCCCAGCACTCGCCCCCTCGGTGACCGGCAGTTCCTGCCCGGCGGGAACCTTGCGTTCCGAAAGCCTGTATTGATCGACGAAGGCGGTGTTGAAATTCGACCAGACCTGTGTCTGCCAGAAGAAATAGCCGTAAAGCACGACGAAGAGCGCCACGAATGCGATGATCGGCAGCCGGATCATCCAGCTCCGGCGCTGGTACCAGCCATGCGCGGCTAGAAACGGCCAGAAGGCCCAGGCGAAAAACAGGCGGGCCCAACGGCCGATCGTCTGGCCGATCAGCCTGAAAAAACCGGCTATCCGGTCAAGCATCGTCGTCTCCTGTCAGGTGAGGCGAACACTGCAGCGCCGCGCGTTTTTAAGACGCGCTAAGGACGCTGCAGCACTTTGAGTTGCTGCATAATTCCTTAAATCGATTCCGATCTGAGGAATTATGCAGGAGGACATCCCGCCCCGCTGCATCCACATATGCGCTCGGTAGGCCGAGCACAACACGAGCCCTCGATTTTTACGAATGAAAGCAGCGCGGAGCGCTCCCGTCGCGGATTAGGAACGCAGGAATGGCAGCCTGAAGCGGAAGGATCTGCGCGCCGTGTCGATGAGCGGCGCTCCCGACGTTTCCGGCGCCAGCTCGGCATAAGCCGGAAACTTCGCGGCGACGTCGAGGTCGGCTCGGCTCTTGCGCCGCTCCAGATCCTGGGCGACCAGCATGCCCTTCTCGAACAGCCTGATCGGTGCGGCGATATCGGGGAAGAGTTCCGGCTTAATCCTGACCTTCATGCCCGGCCGGTCGGTATCGACCTGCGCCTGATAGATGATCAGCCGCTCCTCGACGTCGATCATCAGCTTGCGCAGCAACACGTTGCAGGAACCGATGCGGCCATTCAGCGAATCGACGAAGGCCTGAAACAGGCCGATGAAGCGCTCGCGCCGCTGGCTGTCGTCCCGCATCTCGTGCTCCTCCGCGGAAATGCGTTCGGCCTCCGCCTTCAGCGCCCGCCGCTCTGCCTCCATCTGCTCCCAATGCGCCCTGTTGCCATAGACGCCGATACGACCCTGCGTCGTCAGCGCCTTGGCGTTGAGCTCCTTCATCTTCAGACGGGCGATATCGATGGAATCGACCAGCCGGCGCCGTTGCTCGACGATGTCCACGAGACCGCGTTCGGCTATCTTGTGGCGTTCGACGATTGAACTGCGCTGGCTAGCGATCAGCCTGGCGAGCGCGTCCGATTTCGCCAGGAGGTCGAGCAGCCGCTCGATGACAGGCGCCTCGCGCACGCGTTCGGTATACATGCGCCACATCCGCTGGCGCGACGTCCAACCGGCCATTTTCTCGCGAAGCGTCAATCCGCGGAAACTGTCGAGATCCCCCGAAACCTCCGCCGTCATCCGGTCCAATGTGAAGACCAACCCTGCGAGCAACGCATCGAGAGCCGCGCCATCGGCGATATGGGCCTGGAAGCGGGTATTCTGCTCGAGGAACATCTCGTCGGCCGAATGTTTTTCATCGCTGTCATAGCTGCGGATGCAGCCCGCGCAATAAGCCCCGTCGGCCTCGATCTTCTCGGCAAGACCGCCTGCGGCTTCGTACTGGTTGTCGAATGGCGGGGCTTTGCGCACCTGATCCCTCCGGAGAATCTTCTGCCCAAGCTAGCCGCTTGCGGCGCCGAAGAAAACCGGCCGCGTCACCGGCCTCCCGGCTCGGCGATCCAGGGCCCGTTCATTTCGTCGTCCCAGTGCCTGCGGCAGAGAGAAACATATTTCTCATTGCCGCCGACATCGATCTGCGCGCCTTCGTGCAGCACCTTTCCCTGCGCGTCCAGCCGCACCACCATTGTCGCCTTACGGCCGCAATGGCAGATCGTGCGCACCTCTCGCATTTCATCGGCGATTGCCAGAAGTTCCTGAGACGCCGGAAAAAGCTTGCCCTGAAAATCGGTCCGCAGCCCGTAGACCATGACGGGAACGCCGAGTCGGTCGACGACGCGGGCAAGCTGCCAGACATGGAGAGGCGTCATGAAATGCGCTTCGTCCACGAAGACGCAGGAGATCGGCGCCCCTTCGCTGCCCAGCGTCATGATCAGCCGGAACAGATCCTCGTCCGGTTCGAAGGGAATGGCGCTTGCCTCCAGCCCAATCCGGGAACCGATGACACCCCGGCCGGCCCGCTCGTCGAACGCGGCGATCAACTGGACCGTGCGCATGCCGCGCTCCTGGTAATTATAGGAGGCCTGCAGCAGCATCGTCGATTTGCCGGCATTCATCGTCGAGTAGTTGAAATAGAGCTTTGCCATCCGAGTCTCCTTGATCGGTTATTGAAAGCTCGGATCGGCAAAGAAAACCCCCGTAATGGCAATAATCACAGGAATTCACCGTCTGGAATCCGTCGAAAGCGTCGAAAACTGGGTGCCTCGGAAAAATCGCAAACGTCGCAATCGTACCCTCCGATACGACGCAAACGCACTGAGGTCGCTTGTCAAACTGGGTTATTGGTGATTGGCTTGGGGACCTAAAGACTGGGAGTCTAAAATGAAAACAACAAGCACATTCAAACTCGTCACCGCAACTGCCGTCGCTGCGCTTTCCATTGCGACCGCCGCCTTCGCCGCGGATCCCGACAGCTGCTCCACCGTCCGCTTCTCCGATGTCGGTTGGACCGACATCACCGCCACCACCGCCACCGCATCTGTCGTCCTGAAGAGCATCGGCTATCAGACCGACGTCAAGGTTCTTTCGGTGCCGGTCACCTATACGTCGCTGAAGAACAAGGATATCGACGTCTTCCTCGGCAACTGGATGCCGACACAGGAAAAGGACGTTCGCCCCTATATCGACGACAAATCGGTCGAATCCTTCGGCCCCAACCTCGTCGGCGCCAAGTACACGCTCGCAACCAATGCCAAGGGCGCCGAGCTCGGCATCAAGGACTTCAAGGACATCGCCGCCCATAAGGACGATCTCGACGGCAAGATCTATGGCATTGAGCCCGGCAATGACGGCAACCGCCTCGTCATGGACTTGATCGAAAAGAACACCTTCGGCCTGAAGGATATGGAAGTCGTCGAATCCTCCGAACAAGGCATGCTCGCCCAGGTCGCGCGTGCCGAAAAAGCCGGCAAGCCCGTGGTCTTCCTCGGTTGGGAACCCCATCCGATGAACACCAACTTCAAGCTGACCTATCTGACAGGCGGCGACGACGTCTTCGGTCCCGATTTTGGCGGCGCCAAGGTCTACACGAATGTTCGCGCCGGCTATCTCGACGAATGCCCGAATGTCGGCGCGATGCTGAAGAACCTGATCTTCTCCCTCGACATGGAGAACCAGATCATGGGCAAGATCCTCAACGACGGCAAGGAGCCCGAGGCCGCGGCGACCGAATGGCTGAAGGCGAATCCTTCCGCCCTCGAGCCTTGGCTTGCGGGCGTCAAGACCCGCGACGGCAAGGGCGACGCGCTGGCCGCTGCCAAGACCAGCCTTGGCCTTTGATAATGTGAACGGGGCGGCTCGCCGCCCCTTTTCATTTTGTCCATAGTTGATTTTTTCGGATAGGCGCGCCCCTTGAATTGGATCACCGACTTTAAGATTCCCATTGGCCCCGGGGCCAAGTCCTTCGTGGATTGGCTCACCTCGAACGGCGCCTGGTTCTTCGACCAGCTCGCCTCCCTGCTGTCGCACGTCATCGACGGCCTGCTCTTCGTGCTGCAGAAGCCTCACCCGCTGATCGTCATCGCCGCCATCGCCGCCATCGCCTTCTGGCTGCGCCGGTCGATCGCGGTCACCCTCTTTACCTGCCTTGGCCTGCTGCTCATCATGAATCAGGGCTACTGGAAGGAAACGACGGAGACGCTCGCTCTCGTGCTCGCCTCCACTTTCGTCAGTATGGTGATCGGCATTCCGCTCGGCATTGCAGCGGCCCGCCGCGCCTGGGTCTATGCCGCGATGCGCCCGGCGCTCGATCTGATGCAAACCATTCCGACATTCGTCTATCTGATTCCGGCGCTAATCCTCTTCGGCCTCGGCATGGTGCCGGGCCTGATCGCGACCGTCATTTTCGCCATCCCAGCCCCCATCCGGCTGACGCGCCTCGGCATCATTTCGACCCCGCCATCCCTCGTCGAAGCCGCGGTTGCCTTCGGCGCCAGGCCAATGCAGGTGCTGCGCAAAGTCGAGCTTCCCTTCGCCGCGCCGCAGATCATGGCGGGCCTCACCCAGACCATCATGCTGTCGCTGTCTATGGTGGTCATCGCCGCCCTCGTCGGCGCCGATGGTCTTGGCGTGCCTGTCGTGCGCGCACTGAATACCGTCAACGTCGCCAAAGGCTTCGAAGCCGGTCTCTGCATCGTCATCCTGGCGATCATTCTCGACCGCATGTTCCGCACGGCGGATGAAGGAGATGGCGCATGACCGCGGTTAGCTTCAAAAATGTCAGCATCATCTTCGGCGACCGGCCGGAAACCGCGCTTGCCATGGCCGACCAGGGCAAAACGCGTGACGAGATCGGCGCCGCGACCGGCCTGGTGCTCGGCGTCGCCAATGCCTCGCTGACGATCGAGGAAGGCGAGATCCTCGTGCTGATGGGCCTTTCCGGTTCCGGTAAGTCGACGCTGCTGCGCGCCGTCAACGGGCTCGCCCCCGTAGTGCGCGGCGACGTCTCGGTGTCGACATCCACTGGTCCCGTCAACCCCTATAGATGCAATGCCAAAGCCCTCCGCGACCTGCGCACCCACACCGTTTCCATGGTGTTCCAGCAGTTCGCGCTGCTGCCCTGGCGCACCGTCGCCGAGAATGTCGGCTTCGGCCTCGAGCTTGCCGGCATGCCGGAGGCCGAACGAAAGGTCCGCGTCGGCGAGCAGCTCGAGCTCGTCAACCTGACGAAATGGGCCGACCGCAAGGTCAACGAACTGTCAGGCGGCATGCAGCAGCGTGTCGGTCTTGCCCGCGCCTTTGCCACTGGCGCACCGATCCTGCTGATGGACGAGCCTTTCTCGGCGCTCGATCCCTTGATCCGCACCCGGCTGCAGGACGAGCTCCTGGAGTTCCAGCGGCGGCTGAAGAAGACCATTCTCTTTGTCAGCCACGATCTCGACGAGGCCTTCCGCATCGGCAACCGCATCGCCATCATGGAGGGCGGCCGGATCATACAGTGTGGAACGCCGCACGACATCGTGAAGAATCCTGCCGACCAATATGTCGCCGACTTCGTGCAGAACCTCAATCCGATCAACATGCTGACTGCCGCCGACGTCATGCAGCCCGGCCTCGGCCAGACGGCCGCCGGCATGAGCGTCAGCGCCACGGCCCGCGCCGCGACCCCGCTCGTCGATGTCCTCGACGTCCTCGCCCGCCAGCCGGGCAGCATCGGCATCGTGGAAAACGGCGCGGTCATCGGCACCATCACCGCCCAGGATATCGTCGCCGGCCTTACTCGCCATCGCCGCAAGGAGGATGCTTGATGTTTTCAATCCGCTTTGTCACAAAGCGGATATGAAAGATCAGCCCTCGCCTGTACGCGAAACCGATGATGAGGCCCGCAAACTCGCCCGCGTGCTGTTGCGCTCGGCACGGCACGCGGCGATTGCGGTTCTCGATCCCGGGACCGGTTTTCCCTTCGCCAGCCGCGTCCTCCTCGCCACCGATATCGACGGCGCCCCCGTCATTCTCGTTTCGAAGCTTTCGGCGCACACGAAGGCGCTCATAAGAGACCCGCGTGCCTCGCTGCTGACCGGCGAGCCAGGCAAGGGCGATCCGCTCGCCCATAGTCGGCTGACGACCCAATGTACGGCGCAACCAGTTGAGCGTGGTCATCAGTTCCACGAGCGCATTCGCACGCGTTTTCTCGATCGCCATCCCAAGGCAAAACTCTATATCGATTTCCCCGATTTCCTCTTCTTCCGTCTCAAACCGGAGCAGGCGAGCCTAAACGGCGGCTTCGGCCGCGCCTACTATCTCGACGGAAGGGATCTCATCATCCAGTCGCCCGCAAACGAGGAGGTCGCCGCCAAAGCGGCCGAAACAGTGCGAGATTTAATAGGACGCCATCCCGACGTGGCGGACGTCCTCGCAGTGCGCCTAAAAGCCCCGGAATCGGCCTCTTGGCGCATCTGCGGCATCGATCCAGCGGGTTTCGAGATCACTTCGGGCGACTTTTTGGTGCGACACGAATTCGAAACTCTGGCTGTGGATTCCGATCACATTTGTTCAAACATATCTAAAATAGCATACTCGATACCTTAAATTTAGGTATATACAATCTTCGAGCCCAGTTGCTAGTTTCGGCCGCCGGCTCCGGCAGACGGCTTTTGCCAAATAGATGATGTACGTTTCGCATTAGGAAGATAACATTATGGAAACCCCGGATTTGGCTGACCACACGAATGTGGCGGCAGCACTATTGTCAGCCATGGCCAACCCCAAGAGATTGCTGATCCTGTGCAGCCTGGTGAAGGGCGAAGTCGCCGTCGGCGTGCTTGCCACACAAGTTGGCCTCAGTCAGTCGGCTCTTTCACAGCACCTTTCGAAGCTGCGTGCGCAGAAGCTGGTCAAGACCCGCCGCGACGCCCAAACCATCTACTATTCGAGCACATCCGAGCCGGTCATGAAGATTCTGGCGACGCTCGAAGACATCTACCTCGTTCCGAGCAGAAGTAGATCCGCAGCCTGATGATAGCGCTGACATAAAGTTGGGCGGTGCCGAGGCGGGGAATGTCCCGGAAGCATCGGCAACCTTTTTCGGCACCTGAACCTCGAAGCCAAACGACCGGCAAATCTCGCGATTTGCCGGTCGTGCCTTTGCGTGAGTTCATTATGACCAGATACCGCCGCCAGCCCCGACCGCCTACTTTGCCGCGACGCAACTCCCGATGCTGAACCGAACGAAGCGTCTTCGGACTTTTCTCGTTGACGCGTTGAGAAGCCCTGATAATTTGACCGGGCAGTAAAAATTCGGGCGATAAGCCCGCGGGAACGGGCCGTCAACGGCCAGGAGAACAGCATGTCCAACCGCCTCAATGCGCCGAACGATCTTCGTGCCTTCTGGATGCCCTTTACGGCAAATCGCCAGTTCAAGAAGGAGCCGCGGTTGTTCGTTGGCGCCAAGGACATGTATTATACCACCCATGACGGCCGTCAGGTGTTGGACGGCACGGCGGGCCTGTGGTGCGTCAACGCCGGCCACTGCCGTCCGAAGATCACCGAGGCGATCCGGGAACAGGCGGGTGAAC
The DNA here is from genome assembly GCF_005862215.1 of Rhizobium sp. MHM7A. Classification (NCBI taxonomy): domain Bacteria; kingdom Pseudomonadati; phylum Pseudomonadota; class Alphaproteobacteria; order Hyphomicrobiales; family Rhizobiaceae; genus Rhizobium; species Rhizobium sp. MHM7A. The sequence continues at coordinate 193,529 of NZ_VCHT01000002.1, read as the reverse complement.
TCGATTACGCGCCGGCCTTCCAGCTTGGCCATCCCAAGGCCTTCGAACTGGCGAACCGCCTGGTCGATATCGCTCCGGAAGGCATGAACCACGTCCTCTACACCAATTCCGGCTCCGAATCCGTCGAGACCGCGCTCAAGGTGGCGCTCGCCTATCACCGAGTGAAGGGCAACGGTTCTCGCTTCCGCCTGATCGGTCGCGAGCGCGGCTATCATGGCGTCAATTTCGGCGGCATCTCCGTCGGCGGCATCGTCGCCAACCGCAAGATGTTCGGCACGCTTCTGACCGGCGTCGATCACATGCCGCACACCCACCAGCCCGGCAAGAACAACTTCACCCGCGGCGAGCCTGAGCATGGCGGCGACATCGCCACCGAACTCGAGCGCATCGTCACGCTGCATGACGCCTCCACCATCGCAGCCGTCATTATCGAGCCGGTGGCGGGCTCCACGGGCGTCCTGATTCCACCGAAGGGCTACCTGCAGAAGCTGCGCGAAATCTGCACCAAACACGGCATCCTTCTGATCTTCGACGAAGTCATCACCGGCTTCGGCCGTCTCGGCGCCCCCTTCGCCGCGCAATATTACGACGTCAAGCCCGACATGATCACGACCGCAAAGGGGCTGACCAACGGCGTCATCCCGATGGGCGCCGTATTCGTTACCTCAGAGATCCATGACGCCTTCATGAACGGCCCGGAGCACATGATCGAGTTCTTCCACGGCTATACCTATTCGGGGAACCCGATCGCTTCCGCCGCAGCCCTCGCCACGCTCGACACCTACAAGGAAGAAGGTCTGCTCACCCGCGCCGCCGAGCTTTCCGACTATTGGGCCGACGCGCTGCATTCGCTCAGGGACTGCCCCAACGTCATCGACATCAGGAACACCGGCCTGATCGGCGCAATTGAACTCAATCCGATCGCCGGCGAGCCGACGAAGCGCGCCTTCACCGCTTTCCTGAAGGCCTATGAGAGCGGGCTTCTGATCCGCACCACCGGCGACATCATCGCGCTCTCCCCGCCGCTGATCATCGAAAAGCAGCACATTGACGAGCTCTTCGGCAAGCTGCGAACCATCCTGCAGAATAATATCTGAAGACGCTCTCGGGATTTCCGCTCAGACCCGCGGTGACCAATGGTCTCGCGGTTTTTTTCGTCTTGACTAAAGATGCAAAAACCTCAGCTCACAGAGGCGACGGAAAGGCAGAGGGCGAATTTTTTCAGGAGTTGGCGATCAAAATGCCCCTCGGCGCTGAACATCCATTTCAGTGCCTGGCTGGCACTCCACGGCGCCTTATATGGCCGCACGGAAGTGATGGCGTCATAGACATCGCAGATAGTCGCCATCCGCGTGTGAAGGCTCACTTCGCTGCCGGACAACCGGCGCGGATAGCCTTTACCGTCAATGCGCTCGTGATGATTGAGGCAAACGTCGAGAACGATCTCCGGCATGCCCTCCTGCAGCGACAGCATCGCGTGCCCCTTCTCCGGATGGCCCCGAAGCAAGCCGATCTCGTCCTGTTCCAGGGGCCCCGTCTTGTTCAGCACCTCAAGCGGAACTTCGAGCTTGCCCACATCGTGCAGCAAACCAGCCGTGCCGAGCGTCTGAATCGTATGCTCGTCGAGTGCGAGATGGCGGCTGAAAAGGATCATCAGCGCGCTCACCGAAATGGAATGCAGGAAGGTCACTTCATCTTTTGATTTCAGACGCGTGACGCTCAGGAAAACTGCGGGGTTCTCATCCATCGACTTGGAGACGAACGAGATCACAGGCGCCACGTGATCGATGCTGAAGCCCTCGCCGTTCCGCAGCCTCGCGAAAGCCTCTTCCAATAACCGTACGGATTTCTGAACGGCCTCGCACGCGGCCTGGATGTCGATCTCGATGTCACGGCCCGGGAGGCCGTTGGTATCGAGCCCCTTGCTGGTATTGATGACGACGCTGGCGGTGCCGCATTTGCGAATTTTTGCGGCATCGACCTCACGCAGCAGGGAAAACCTGCGCCTCGATAACAACGGATCCTGCCACAGGCCCTCGATAGCCTCCACAAACATTCCGATACGCACCTGACCGGCGTCGATACGCTTCAGCATCCAGATCTCTGTTTCCCGATAGGTCTATGTATTTGTTGTATAGTTCTCTTTTTCAATGCTGCGGCAGTTTGATATCGCGGGATGTTACTGCCACTGGCCAAACCAACGGTTAATTGGAAAGCTAAAGACAACCTTATGGATGCGATTTATCTGGCGGAAAACCGTCCGCCAGCTCGCATCAGGAAATCCCGGAGAAATGTCGAAAAATGATCCGCCCTTGGCGAGCTTTCGGCCGGATCGGCCGAATTTTCCCTGCGTTTTGTTATGAACTTGCGCAATCTCATCAAAATTTCTAGAAATCTTGCCATGAGCCCTTCCCGAGTCAAACATGGCCGGCGGGCTCGCTGATCGCACCGTTACCGATCGTCCTTGGCACGGCCCCTGAGGGCTGTTGAATGATCGGGAAAGCCGGCGCGGCACATCATCGCGGGTCGACGACCCCATCCAAGGAGACAGACAATGACCCTCAAGACATTGACGGCGACCCTCGTCGCGTCACTCGCCTTTGCGCCCCTTGCCCATGCCGATATCACCATCGGCCTCATCGCGCCGCTGACCGGTCCCGTCGCCGCCTATGGCGATCAGGTGAAGAACGGCGCTCAGACCGCCGTCGACGAGATCAACAAGAAGGGCGGAATCCTCGGCGAGAAAGTCGTCCTCGAACTGGCCGACGATGCCGGCGAACCGAAGCAGGGCGTTTCCGCCGCCAACAAGGTTGTCGGCGACGGCATCCGCTTCGTCGTCGGACCAGTAACATCGGGCGTTGCGATCCCGGTTTCGGACGTTCTGGCTGAAAATGGTGTGCTGATGGTCACCCCGACCGCCACGGCCCCCGACCTCACCAAGCGCGGCCTCACCAACGTGCTGCGCACTTGCGGCCGCGACGACCAGCAGGCCGAAGTCGCCGCCAAACACGTGCTGAAGAATTTCAAGGACAAGCGCATCGCTATCGTCAACGACAAGGGCGCCTACGGCAAGGGTCTTGCCGATGCCTTCAAGGCGACGCTCAATGCCGGCGGCGTCACCGAAGTCGTCAATGACGCCATCACCCCCGGCGACAAGGATTTCGGCGCGCTCACCACCCGCATCAAGTCCGAAAAGGTCGACATCGTCTACTTCGGCGGCTACCACCCCGAGGGCGGCCTGCTCGCCCGCCAGCTGCACGATCTTTCCGCCAACGCGATGATCATCGGCGGCGATGGTCTCTCGAACACCGAGTTCTGGGCGATCGGTACGGATGCAGCGGCAGGAACGCTGTTCACCAATGCTTCCGATGCCACCAAGAACCCGGACTCCAAGGCTGCCGCAGAAGCGCTTGCCGCCAAGAACATTCCGGCCGAGGCCTTTACGCTCAACGCCTACGCCGCTGTTGAAGTTTTGAAAGCCGGCATCGAAAAGGCCGGCAGCGCCGAGGATGCCGAAGCCGTCGCGGCCGCTCTGAAGGGCGGCATGGAGGTTCCGACCGCCATCGGCAAGCTCACCTACGGCGAGACCGGCGACCTGACCTCGCAGAGCTTCTCGCTGTACAAGTGGGAAGGCGGCAAAATCGTCGCTGCCGAGTAGTTCACGAACCTCGTGAAACAGGATCGGGCGCCTTTCGGCGCCCGATTTGTATTGGGTGTCAGTTTGTCTTCTTCAGATCACCGCGCGTGTAATCCTCCAGCGTGGTGGGTGTAACGAGAACCAATGGCTGGGTATAGGTTCTGTTGGGTAGAGGTCTTGGAACAATCGTATGGAAACGGGTAAGGACAGCACGCTTGAGGCTCGCATCCATAACCTCGCTTCCAGACGGCTTTGCGAGGATGACGCTGGTGACCCTTCTGTATTTGTCAGTCTTGAAGGTAACCGAATTTTGCGTGGTCTTCGTTGTTTCGCAACCGCTCAACAAAAGAACAGCCGCACAGGCAGCCGAAATAATTGCTTTCATATCATGACCTTGAGTTGGGAATTAGCATCTGTATTCTGGCTTCACTAGCATTGCCATGGTCAAGTCGGAAGCGGCCGGAAATACCAAAGAATTTTTCCGCGCTTCTCACAGCAGCGGCAGAAATCAGCGAAGGGGTGCCAGTTCATGACCACCAAGCTCGAACGTCTTATCGACCAGGGTGTGGGCCGCGTGCCCGCCGACATCGTGCTGAAGGGCGGTAGCTTCTTCGATCTCGTTACCGGCGAAATCGTCCACTCCGACATCGCCATCGGCGCCGACCGCATCGTCGGTACTTCAGGCAATTATGAGGGCGAAGTCGAAATCGACATATCAGGCAGAACTGTCGTTCCGGGCTTCATCGACACACATCTGCACATCGAGTCCTCGCTCGTGACCCCGCATGAATTCGACCGCTGCGTCCTGCCCTACGGCGTCACCACCGCCATCTGCGATCCGCATGAGATCGCAAATGTTCTCGGCACCGAGGGCATCGAATTCTTCCTTGAATCCGCGCTGGAGACAATCATGGACATCCGTGTCCAGCTCTCCTCCTGCGTGCCGGCAACGCATCTCGAAACTGCGGGCGCCGACCTGCCGATCGAGCGCCTCCTGCCCTTCCGCGATCACCCGAAGGTGATCGGCCTTGCCGAGTTCATGAATTTCCCCGGGGTGATCCATAAGGATCCCGTTTGCATGGCCAAACTTGACGCCTTCCAGGGCGTCCATATCGATGGCCACGCGCCGCTTCTTTCCGGCAACGACCTCAACGGCTATCTCGCGGCCGGCATACGCACTGAGCATGAGTGCACGAGCGCCGCCGAGGCGCTGGAAAAGATCCGCAAGGGCATGCACATCCTGGTACGCGAGGGCTCGGTCTCCAAGGACCTCGCCGCGCTGATCCCCATCATCACCGAGCGGCTTTCGCCTTACCTCGCGCTCTGCACCGACGACCGCAACCCGCTCGATATTGCCGAACAGGGCCATCTCGATCATATGATCCGCACGGCGATCGCCAAGGGCGTCGAGCCCCTGGCCATCTACCGCGCCGCCTCGATCTCGGCCGCCCGCGCCTTCGGCCTCAGGGACCGCGGTCTGGTTGCGCCAGGCTGGCGCGCCGATCTCGTCATTCTCGACAGCCTGCAGAGCTGCCGCGCCGAGATGGTCTTTTCCGCCGGCCGCCATGTCACTGACACGCTCTTTGCCACGCGCAAACCGGTCGCCCCGATCGGCCTCGACAGCGTCAAGGCCCGAACGGTCAACGCCGCCCATTTCGGAGTCCCCGTCGCCGAGGGTGAAACATCGGTCATTGGCGTCCTGCCGGGCAAGATCATCACTGAGCATCGCCGCTACCGCCTGCCGGCCAGAGGTAACGAGACAACGGTTGATCTTGCCAACGACATCATCAAGGTCGCGGTCATCGAGCGTCACGGCAAGAACGGCAATCATGCCAACGGCTTCGTCCAGGGCTTCGGGCTGAAGAAGGGTGCGATCGCCTCCACGGTCGGCCACGACAGCCACAATATCTGCGTCATCGGGGTCAATGAGGACGACATGGCGCGCGCCGCAAACCGCCTCGGCGAGATCAAGGGCGGTTTCGTCGTCGTCGAGGACGGCAACATCACCGGCGAAATCGCCCTTCCCGTCGCCGGCCTGATGAGCATCGAGCCGTACGAAACCGTGCGCGACACGCTGCACCATCTGCGCAAGGCCGCCTTCGCGCTCGGCGCCACACTGGAAGAGCCATTCCTCCAGCTTGCCTTTCTGCCGCTGCCCGTCATCCCGCACCTGAAGATTTCCGACCGCGGCATGGTCGACGTGGACAGGTTCGCGCTGATCGAGTGACAAGCCTCGTGGACGCGGCAGGTCAACGAGCCTCGATCTATCGCCAACCTTCGTCGCCTTCGACCGGCTCCGCATCGGATACCTTGTCGAGCAGCTTCGATAGAACAATCCCGCTCGCGCCGCCTGCCGAAACCCGCGCACAGAACCCATCCAGCGCCGCAAGCCTCACCGGCCCTGCTCCTGCAACCGCCTCAAACCCCGGCATAGCGAGCGGCTCCCCGAGCGCCATGCCGTCGGGCAGACGGAATTCCGCCGGTTTGCGCGTCAGGTTGAAAACGAACAGCAGTTTCTCTCCGCCCTTTTCGCGGGTAAAGGCGAGCAGGTCCTGGTTTGTGCCGACGAAGGTCATCTCGCCGTCGATGAGCGCCGGGCGGCTCTTCCGGAATGCGAGCGTCCGGCGATAGTGATGCAGGACAGAGCTGTCGCTGTCCTCCTGCGTGTCGACGGAGAGTGCTGCCTGCTCGTAGGGAACCGGCAGCCAGCTCTTTTCGCCCGAGGTGAAGCCCGCATGCGCCTTGCCGGCTTCCCAGGGCATCGGGGTGCGGCATCCGTCGCGGCCCTTGAAGGCCGGCCAGAACCGGATGCCGTAGGGATCCCGCAGATCCTCGAAGGCAAGCTCCGCTTCCGGCAATCCAAGCTCCTCGCCTTGATAAAGGCAGATCGAACCGCGCAGAGCCGCAAGTACTGAGATCGCGAGCTTGGCGATAACAGGCCGCTCCTCCTCCGTCAGCGCGAACCGGCTGACATGGCGCATGACGTCGTGATTGGAGAAGGCCCAGCAGACCCAGCCGTCGGTGACCACCTTCTGGGAGGCCTCGACGCAACTGCGAATATGCGCGGCGGTGAAATCCGGCCCCAGCAGATCGAAGGTGTAGCACATGTGCAGCTTGTCGTCGCCGCTCGTATAGGCGGCCACCGTCTTTAGCGAACGTGCGCCGTCGCCGACTTCGCCGACAGTCGTGCGGTCCTCATAGCGGTCGAGCAGCGCGCGGAAACGCTTGAGGAAGCCGATATTCTCCGGCTGCGTCTTGTCGTAAAGGTGGTTTTGCATACCATAGGGGTTGGTGTCGGGCGCATCAAGGCCCCCGTCACTGGCATCGGGCTCATGCGGGGGATTGCTTCGGAGCTGCTTGTCGCAAAAATAATAATTGACCGTGTCCAACCGGAAGCCGTCGACGCCGCGGCCGAGCCAGAACTTCACCGTTTCCAGCACCGCGTCCTGCACTTCGTTGCAGTGGAAATTGAGATCGGGCTGCGAGGTCAGGAAATTGTGCTGGTAATATTGCCGGCGCACGCCGTCCCATTCCCAGCCAGGCCCGCCGAATATCGACAGCCAGTTGTTTGGCGCCGTACCATCAGGCTTCGGATCGGCCCAGACATACCAGTCCGCCTTCGGATTGGTCCGGTTCGACCGGCTTTCAATGAACCAGGGATGGCGGTCGGAAGTGTGCGAGATCACCTGGTCGATGATCACTTTGATGCCGAGCCTGTGCGCCTCGGCCATCATCTCGTCGAAATCGGCCAGCGTGCCAAAAATTGGGTCGACGTCGCAATAATCGGAAACGTCGTAGCCCATGTCGGCCATGGGAGACTTGAAGAAGGGTGAGAGCCAGATGGCATCGACGCCGAGGCTGGCGATATGTTGCAGCCGCCGGGTAATTCCCTTGAGGTCGCCGAGCCCGTCGCTGTTGGTGTCCTGAAACGAACGCGGATAAACCTGATAGATTACCGCGCCGCGCCACCAGTCCGCATTCCCGCCTGCCTGCAATGCCATCGGCTACATCTCCTGCCTCGTTTGCGCTCGACACACTAAAGCGGACGAAACAAAAGACAACCACGCGTGGCTGTATGAATGGAACAGAAACCGCCGCGACGCTTGGTCGCGATGCAACAAGAGGAAGACGTATATAGGCTTGTCCACAACCGAAAACCGGCCTCTGGATTTGGGGTTGCAACGCAAAGCCTTTGCGATAAGGTGCGCGCTGACCTGCACGTAAGAGGTCAAAGATCTGGGAACAAATGTCTAATAAAGGCGAAAAGCCTAGAAAGGTGGACCCAACATGAACCAGTTCACGAAAAAATTTCTCGCCTCCGCAATGTTTGGCACATTGCTGGCATTTTCGGCGCACGCGGCTACGCTCAACATCCACAATGGTGGCGATCCGCAATCGCTCGATCCGCAAAAGCTCTCTGGCGACTGGGAGAATCGTATCGCCGGCGACATTTTCGAAGGCCTCGTCACCGAGGATGCGATGGACAATCCGATCCCCGGCCAGGCTGAAAGCTGGACCATTTCGCCGGATGGCAAGGTCTACACCTTCAAGCTTCGCGACGGCATCAAGTGGTCCGATGGCCAGCCGGTAACGGCAGGAGACTTCGTCTTCGCCTTCCAGCGCCTCGTCGACCCGAAGAACGCTGCCGACTACGCCTACCTGCAGTTCACCATCAAGAACGCCGAAAAGATCAGCAAGGGCGAGATCACCGATCTCAACCAGCTCGGCGTCAAGGCGATCGACGACAAGACGCTCGAAATCACTCTGGAAAATCCGACCCCCTATTTCATCAACGCCCTGATGCACTACACGGCCTATCCGCTGCCGAAGCATGTCGTTGAGGCGAAGGGCCAGGATTGGGTCAAGATCGGCAACATCGTCACCAACGGTCCCTACAAGCCGACCGAGTGGGTTCCGGGCTCACATGTCACGACCGTCAAGAATGACCAGTGGTACGGCACCAAGGACCTGAAGATCGACGGCGCCAAGTTCTTCGTGCTCGAGGATCAGGAAGCTGCACTGAAACGTTACCGCGCCGGCGAGTTCGATATCCTCACCGACTTCCCGACCGACCAGTACGAGTGGATGAAGAAGAACCTGCCGGGCCAGGCGCATGTCGCCCCCTTCTCCGGCCTCTATTATTATGTCGTCAACTCGCAGAAGCCGCCCTTCAGCGACAAGCGTGTACGCCAGGCGCTGTCGATGGCGATCAACCGCGAAGTCATCGGCCCGCAGATCCTCGGCACTGGCGAACTGCCGGCCTATTCCTGGGTCCCACCGGGCACGGCGAATTATGGCGAGCCGGCCTATGTCAGCTGGAAGGACCTGCCCTATAACGAGAAGGTCGCCGAGGCCAAGAAGCTGCTCGCCGAAGCTGGCTTCGGCCCGGACAAGCCGCTCCAAGCGGTCCTAAGCTACAACACCAACGACAACCACAAGCGCATCGCCGTGGCGATCGCTTCCATGTGGAAGCCGCTCGGTGTCAATGTTGAGCTCGTCAACGCCGAAACCAAGGTGCATTACGACCAGATGCAGCGTGGCCAGGTGGAGATCGGCCGTGCCGGCTGGCTCGCCGATTACAACGATCCGGACAACTTTCTGAACCTCCTGGTGACAGGCGTGCAGATGAATTACGGCCGCTGGTCCAATCCTGAATATGACAAGCTGATCAAGGACGGCAACGCTCAGACGGATCTCACCAAGCGCGCCGAAATCTTCAAGAAGGCCGAACAGCTGGCGCTTGATGAGTCCGCAGCCCTGCCGATCTATTACTATGTCTCGAAGAACGTCGTTTCGCCGAAGATCGAAGGCTTCGTCGACAACATCCAGGACATCCACCGCACGCGCTGGCTGTCGATGAAAGAGTAAGGGAAAACGGTCCTTCCCGCCGCTCGCGGGAAGGACCGGCCCAAGACCATGATCAGATACGCCCTCCGTCGCCTGCTATCGACGATCCCCGTTCTGTGGATCGCCGTCACAGCCTGCTTTTTTGTTTTGCGCCTTGCCCCCGGCGGCCCGTTTGATGGCGAAAGGCCATTGCCGCCGGTGATCCTGAAAAACCTTGCGGCTCACTACAACCTCGACAAGCCGCTGATCCAGCAATACCTGATCTATGTCGGCGACCTGCTGCGGGGCGATCTCGGCCCCTCCTTCGCCAGCGAGGATTTCACCGTCGCCCAGCAAATCATGATCGGCCTGCCCTATACCTTCACCATTGGCACGGCTGCCTTCCTGATTGCCATCATCGTCGGTGTAGGCGTCGGCTGTCTTGGGGCGCTCTACCAGAACAAGGCGCCCGATTACATTCTCGGTGCGCTCATCCTGGTCGGCGTCGTCTTGCCCAACTTCCTGATCGCGCCGATCCTCCAGCTCATCTTCGGCATTCACCTCGCCTGGTTTCCCGTTGGCGGCTGGGGTGACGGATCGATCAAATTCCTGATCCTGCCGATCGTCGTTCTGGCCCTGCCGCATGCAGGCCGCATCTCGCGCATCACCCGCGGTTCGATGATCGAGGTGATGAACCAGAACTTCATCCGCACCGCCAAGGCCAAGGGCATCGGTCCACGGCTGACGGTGATGCGCCACGCGCTGAAACCCGCCATGATGCCGGTCGTTTCCTATCTGGGTCCTGCGGCAAGCTACCTTCTCACCGGCTCGCTGGTTGTCGAAAGCATCTTCGGATTGCCCGGCATCGGCCGCTATTTCGTCAACGCAGCCCTGAACCGCGATTACGGCATGGTTCTCGGGACGGTCATCTTCTACATGGTACTGATCGTGTTCCTGAACCTTCTCGTCGATATCGCCTATGCCTGGCTCGACCCGAAAGTGAGAAACCGATGATCCTCAACCCCGCAAAACGCGAGCTGCTCACAGAGGAGCTTCTGCAGGCGGAAGGGCTGGCGCCCGAAGGCCGTTCGCTCACCAGGGATGCGCTGCGCCGCCTCGGACGCAACAAGGCCGCCGTGCTGTCGATTGCCGTCCTGGGGCTCCTGATCCTCGCCGCCTTTCTCGGCCCTTGGTTCATCCCCTTCAACTACGAGGACCCGGATTGGGCGGCCTTCCGCATCCCGCCCTCGATCGAGACCGGCCATTATTTCGGCACCGACCCGAACGGCCGCGACCTCCTTGCCCGCGTCCTCTACGGCACCCGCGTCTCGCTTGCCGTGGCGCTGACGGCAACCGTCGTGTCCGTCTTGATCGGCGTGCTCTACGGCGCGATATCTGGCTATATCGGTGGCAGGCTGGATGCGATCATGATGCGCTTCGTCGATATCATGTATGCCCTTCCCTACATCCTCTTCGTCATCCTGCTGATGGTTATCTTCGGTCGCAACGTCTATCTGCTGTTTGCCGCTATTGGCGCGCTGGAGTGGCTGACCATGGCCCGCATCGTCCGCGGGCAGACGCTGTCGATCAAGCATCGCGAATTCATCGAGGCGGCGCGTGCTTCCGGGCAGCGGCCGTTCAAGATCATCGTCAAGCACATCATCCCGAACCTCGTCGGCCCGGTGGTCATTTTTGCGGCGCTGACGGTGCCTGAAATCATCGCCACCGAAAGTTTCCTGTCCTATCTCGGCTTCGGCGTCCAGGAACCGCTGACCTCGCTCGGCACGCTGATCGCCGAGGGAACCGACGCCATGGAAAGCATGCCCTGGCTGCTGATCTTCCCGGCAAGTTTCCTCGTCGCCCTGCTGCTCAGCCTGCTCTTCATCGGCGACGGCCTGCGCGACGCCTTCGACCCGAAGGATCGATAGAATGCTTCAAGAAAAAGACATCCTGCTCGAACTCAAGGACTACTCCATCGCCTTCGAAACGCCGGACGGCGAGGTGAAGGCGGTCTCCAACATGAACCTCACGGTCCGGCGCGGCGAGCGCATCGCCATCGTCGGCGAGTCCGGCTCCGGCAAGAGCCAGACCTTCCTCGGCATCATGGGCCTGCTCGCCAAGAACGGCAGGACGGCGGGACAGGCGCTGCTCGAAGGCAAGGACGTGCTGTCGCTGAAACCGCGCGAGCTCGATCAGATCCGCGGCAAGGACATGGCCATGGTCTTCCAGGACCCGATGACCGCCTTGAACCCATCGCTGAAAATTTCCCGACAGCTGACCGAACAGCTGGAGGTTCACCGCGGCCTGACGGCGCGTGCCGCATCGGACGCTGCCCTCGACATGCTCAAACGCGTCGGCATCCCCGATCCGACGCGGCGATTCCATCTTTATCCGCACGAACTGTCAGGCGGCATGCGCCAGCGCATCGTCATCGCCATGGCGCTGCTCACCAAGCCGAAGCTCCTGATTGCCGACGAGCCGACGACCGCACTCGATGTCACCATCCAGGCGCAGATCCTCGACCTTTTCAACGACCTGACGGCGGAGATGAACACGGCGCTTGTCATGATCACCCACGATCTGGGCGTCGTTGCCGGCCTCGCCGACCGCGTCGCCGTCATGTATGCCGGCCGCATCGTCGAGGAGGCGCCCGTCGACGAGCTCTTCGACAATCCGGCCCATCCCTATACGGCGGCGTTGCATGCCTCTATCCCGCGGCCCGACCAAGATGTCGACGACCTCGTCGTTATTCCCGGGCGCCCGCCCAACCTGCAGCACCTGCCGAAGGGTTGCAATTTTTCGCCGCGCTGTTCGCAGGTCCAGGACGATTGCATCGACCGTCCGCCGCCGCTCGAAACGCTGGCGCCGCGCCACTGCGCCGCCTGCTACCATCCCTTCCCGCGTCGTGAGGAGTTGTTGAACCATGGCTGATCGGTCGCTGCTGAGGGTCGAAAACCTGACGACCCAGTTCGAACTTCCGGCAAAAGGCTTCTTCAAGCCGCCGGTCTTCCTCACCGCCGTCAACAATGTCAGCTTCGATCTCGCCGAAGGCCGCACGCTCGGTGTCGTCGGTGAATCCGGTTGCGGCAAGTCGACGCTCGGCCGCTCCATCCTACGGCTTTTGAAATCGCAGAAGGGCCGGATTCTCTGGCAGGGCCGCAATCTTCTCGACCTCACGGAGGAGGAAATGCGCGCGGCGCGCCGCGACATGCAGATCATCTTTCAGGATCCGATCGCTTCGCTCGACCCGCGCATGACGGTCGGAGACATCATCGCCGAGCCCCTCACCGTCTTCGAGCCGAAGCTTTCGAAGGCCGAGCGCACCGAACGCGTACGTCAGATCATGGGCGCCGTCGGCCTGGTGCCGGAGATGATCAACCGCTATCCGCATGAGTTCTCGGGCGGCCAGGCGCAGCGCATCGGCATTGCCCGCGCCGTCATCACCAGACCGAAGCTCATCATCTGCGACGAGCCGGTATCGGCCCTCGACGTCTCGATCCAGGGCCAGGTGATCACGCTCCTGCGCAAGCTGCGCAAGGAATTCGGCCTGACGCTGATCTTCATCAGTCACGACCTTTCCGTCGTGCGCCTGATCTCGGACGATGTACTGGTGCTCTATCTCGGCCGTGTGGTGGAATCTGGCGACTGCGCCACTGTCTTCGATCATCCCGCCCACCCCTATACGCAGGCGCTCTTTTCCGCAGCCCCGATCCCGGACCCGAAGCTCGCGCGGCTGCGTACCCGCATCCGGCTGCAGGGTGATCCACCCTCGCCGCTCAACCCGCCGAAAGGCTGCGTCTTCTCACCCCGTTGTTGGAAGGCCACCGATATCTGTCGCACGGAAATGCCGCCGATCGAGGAAGTCCGCCCCGGCCAGAAGGCCGCCTGCTATCATATGGACAGGCCATCAATGGAATGATGGCCGCCTGACGCGGCCTTCACTTTCTTCCGGGGTCCAGCATCGCCATGTTTAATAGGGCTATTTTGGAATCTAAAGTCCACGATAAGAAAGATTTATAGGAGCATATGCTATCCCGTTTCCGCCTAATCATGGGCCAGGGGAACGCATACATGAAATCGAAAGTATTGGGATCTATCGCACTTGCGGTCTCGATCGTCTCGGCCTCCGCCATGCCCTCGCGTGCCGAGGATCTGAAGTTCCAGCTCACCAACGGAACCAATTCCGTGCTGACCCGCTTCTACAGCTCGCCGGCGGGCATCGACAACTGGGAGGAAGACGTGTTCGGCGAGAACGTCCTCAATCCGGGCGAAACCGCGAACATCACCATCGCCGATGGCCGTACCGTCTGCAAATATGACATGCGCTTCGAATTCGACGAAGACTCGGATCTCGAAACCACCGAAGACACGCAGGATCTTTGCGCGCTCGGAAGCTACACGATTCACGAATAAAGATCCTTTGCCGGCGCCCGCCTTCGCTTGCGCGCGAAGGCGGCTTTCCGTTCCTGTCGGAATAGCGCGCGCAACATCGAGCTTGTCACTCCGCCCCGCTCCGCGTATCAGCGGATGAAGCGTCAATTCAAAGCGATAGAGCAGCCTGTTACATCAGTAGCGCTCTGATGCCGGGAGGACAAGGTGAACGGAAGACGGTTTCTGTCGATCGGTGAATGCATGGTGGAGCTCTCGCAGGCCGGCGACGGCCTGCTGCGCAAGGGCTTTGCCGGCGACACCTTCAACACCGCCTGGTATGCCCGCGCTTGCCTTGGCGCCGATTGGTCGGTCGATTATTTCACCGCGCTTGGCGACGACGCCATGTCGGACGAGATGGCTGCCTTCATCGCCGAGGCGGGTATCGGCACGAGCCTCATCCGCCGCATCAAAGGCAGGACGCCGGGCCTTTACATGATCAACCTGAAGAACGGCGAACGATCCTTCAGCTATTGGCGCGACAGTTCCGCGGCCCGTAGCCTCGCTGCCGATCCTGACCATCTGCGCGAGGCGGTGGAAGCCGCTGATGTCATCTATTTCTCCGGCATCACCCTTGCCATCCTGCCGCAGGAGGATGCCGCAACGCTTCTCGCCGAGATCCGACGCGCCAAGGCCGTCGGCAAGCTCGTGGTTTTCGACCCCAACATCCGTCCTCGCCTCTGGTCGAGTTACGACGTAATGCATACGACGATCAGTGAAGGCGCCCGCTCCTCCGTGCTCGTCATGCCGAGCTTTGACGATGAGGCCGCCCATTTCGGCGACGATTCCATCGAGGCGACAGTCCATCGCTACCGCGCGCTAGGCGCCCTCAACGTCGTGGTCAAAAATGGCGCGGACGGTGTCACCTTGAATTTCGCCGGAGAGGAAACCTTCGTTCCGGCCGAAAAGGTCGAGAAGGTCGTTGACACCACCAGCGCCGGCGACAGTTTCAATGGTGCCTTCCTCGCACGATACCTCGATAGCGAGGACGCGCCGGCCGCCGCCCGCTTCGCCGCAGGCGTTGCGGCTCGCGTCGTCAGCGAACATGGGGCATTGGTTCCAAGAGAAAAACTTGGGTTGAGCGGCGGCTGAGCCCGCGCATGACGTCCCCGCAGGTATGCCATGCGCGAGCGCTCCCCGCCTATCGGCATTCTTGCCCGTTAAGGCACAAGAATCAGGACTTCGTCGGCCGATCTGTCTCGCGAACCGCCTCGTCATGATACCAGCAGCTATCGAGCGCCGCATCGCAGACATCAGCCGCCTCGCGCTCCATCAGCCTGGCGCGTTCGAACCGGTTTGCGGCGCGCGTCGGCTTGACGGGAAACTGGTAGATCGTCGCGGATTCACGATGGAAACCGGTGGGCATTGAGATCGCCTCCATTCCGTTCGGCGCATCGACATCAGGACTGCGACCATAGCATAGTGCACATAGTTTATGCAAATTGCACAAAATATATGCTCTACCAAAGGGTGATTGATCTCTATGCTGTCCTGATCAAGAGCTTCCCGCCTATTTGTTCAACACTTCATCACGACAGCGTAACGCCGATATTTTCATCCGGTTCCGAAGCGAAAAAACCCTTTCCTTCGGGATGATAAGGCGTTCAGCCTTCCTGAAGGCCGGATTTCGGCAAAAGAAAATGCGCGCCTATCGACCGGCTTGTAATTTTCTTCCATCGGCTGCCAAACTGGCACGCTACATGCTTCAACGAGTGCATCCCCTGGCGGCCGGACGCGCTTACGCGTCGAAATCGCCTCCGGATTTGCTCACCTTCGTAGCATTGAGAGAGTCACGATGACAAAATATAAGCTCGAGTATATTTGGCTCGATGGGTACACTCCGGTACCGAACCTGCGTGGCAAGACGCAGATCAAGGAATTCGACGCATTCCCGACGCTGGAACAGCTTCCGCTCTGGGGCTTCGACGGTTCGTCGACGATGCAGGCCGAAGGCCGCAGCTCCGATTGCGTGCTGAAGCCCGTCGCCATCTATCCTGACCCGGCCCGCACCAACGGCGTTCTCGTCATGTGCGAAGTCATGATGCCCGATGGCGTCACGCCGCATCCGAGCAACGCCCGCGCCACCATCCTCGACGACGAAGATGCATGGTTCGGCTTCGAACAGGAATATTTCTTCTACCAGAACGGCCGTCCGCTCGGCTTTCCCGAGCAGGGCTATCCGGCTCCGCAGGGTCCTTACTACACCGGCGTCGGCTATTCGAACGTCGGCGACGTCGCCCGCGAAATCGTCGAGGAACACCTCGATCTCTGCCTCGCTGCCGGCATCAACCATGAAGGCATCAATGCCGAAGTGGCCAAGGGCCAGTGGGAATTCCAGATCTTCGGCAAGGGCTCCAAGAAGGCCGCCGACCAGATCTGGATGGCGCGCTACCTCCTGCAGCGCCTGACCGAAAAATACGGCATCGACATCGAGTATCATTGCAAGCCGCTCGGCGACACCGACTGGAACGGTTCGGGTATGCATTGCAACTTCTCGACCAAGTACATGCGCGAAGTCGGCGGCAAGGCTTATTTCGAGGCGCTGATGGCCCAGTTCGAAAAGAACCTGATGGACCACATCAACGTCTACGGCCCGGACAATGACAAGCGCCTGACGGGCAAGCACGAGACGGCTCCGTGGAACAAGTTCAGCTACGGCGTTGCAGACCGTGGCGCTTCGATCCGCGTACCGCACTCCTTCATCAAGAACGACTACAAGGGCTATCTGGAAGATCGCCGTCCGAACTCGCAGGGCTGCCCCTACCAGATCGCGTCCCAGGTTCTGAAGACGATCTCGGAAGTTCCGCTCTCCGGTTCGGCTTCCGCTGCCGCTTAACCTCCCAAGCGGCGCCGGCCTCCCCGCCGGCGCCGTTTCTTTTTAAGGCTGTGAGGCTTTCTCCCGCCGACATAATTGCCGGCTTTACGGCGTTAAGCTCCTGTAACCGTTCATGCAGGGCTGTAATATTTCCATCATGCTCATGCCTCAAAATAAAGAGGCGGGAATCGCCATTCCGGAACCCCGCTAAGGGGTAGAGCGTTGCCAGATCATCGCGACGCGGATGGAAATCGTGACATGCTGCAACGTCCGGCAAATACTTATAGCGGCGAGAGCTGGGCCAATGCTGCAGCCGCCGGAAACCTGCCGGAAAGGCTGGTGATCGTCACCGACGCCTGGCATCCGCAGGTCAATGGAGTCGTCCGCTCCATCGAGAACACCAATCGCGAACTGGCGAAAATGGGTGTCGAGGTTGCGATGGTGACGCCGGAGCGCTTCAACAGCATTCCCTGCCCGACCTATCCGGAGATACGTCTCTCGATCGCCAGTTACCGCCGCGTCGCGCGCGAGATCGAAAAGCACAATCCGTCTTATGTGCATATCGCCACCGAAGGTCCGCTGGGGTTGACCGCCCGCCGCTGGTGCCTGCGCAAGCGCATGCCTTTCTCCACCAGCTATCACACGCGCTTTCCGGAATATGTTTCTGCCCGCCTGCCGATCCCGCAGAGCTGGCTCTATGCCTTCGTGCGTTGGTTCCACAACGGCGGCGCCGGCTGCATGGTGGCGACGCCAAGCCTTGCCCGCGAATTGTCGGCAAGGGGCATCAAGAACCTGATGCCCTGGACCCGCGGCATCGACGCCACGCAATTCCATCCGATGCCGCTTGAGCCGGAGCCGCTTGGTCTGCCTCGCCCGATTTTCATGACGGTCGGGCGCGTGGCGCTGGAAAAGAACCTGCCGGCATTTCTCGACCTCGACCTGCCGGGCTCCAAGGTCGTCGTCGGCGATGGTCCGGCGCGCGCAGAGCTGGAGCAGCGTTACCCCAACGTACATTTCACCGGAGTGAAATTCGGCGAGGATCTGGCCAAAATCTATGCTCAGGCCGATGTCTTCGTCTTTCCCTCACTCACCGATACCTTTGGCAACACCATTCTCGAAGCCTTGGCATCGGGCGTGCCGGTCGCCGCCTACCCGGTCACCGGCCCGCTCGATATCCTCGGCGAGGACAGCGAGGTCGGGGCACTCGACGCCGACCTGCGCGCCGCCTGCCTGGCCGCCCTCTCCGCCTCGCGCACCAAGGCGCGAGAGCTTGCCATGCAATATTCCTGGGAAGCGGCGACGCAGCAATTCATCAACAATATTCGCGCTGCCAATGGGGTCATCACGCCGAAATGGAGGAAGGCCTGGCAATTCGCCAAGTCGCTCCCAAGAAGCAGAAAGCCCGGCGATACCGCCGGGCCTCTCCCATCTGCAGACTGATCCCTTGCTTGTGAAAGGCATTGCGCAGCGTGTCGTTCGCGACCGCAATGGCGCTGCGCGCGGCAGGCGTTTCGGTGATGGCATTCAGCAGCACGAAGTCGTGGATCGTACCGTTGTAACGCATTGACGTAACCTTGACGCCGGCCTGGCTGAGCTTGCGGGCATAGGCCTCGCCCTCGTCACGCAACACGTCGTTTTCGTCGACGATAACGAGCGCTGGCGGCAGGCCGTTCAACTGCTCCAGCGACGCCTGCAGCGGCGAAGCTGTGGGCTCCTTGCGCTGAGGCCACCCCTCTGCCCTGCCGGCATCTCCTCCACAGGTGGGGAGATTGGCTGGGCGGACCCACTCATTCCAACATCAATTGCTTGGGGAGATTCCATCTCCAAGTCGATCTCCCGCTTGTGGGAGAGATGTCCGGCAGGACAGAGGGGGGTCCAAGTATAGCGACGCCAGCCAGCGCCTCTAACCTTACGTCCGTTTTTTCTTCGACTCGTACGGATTGTCAGGCGAGCGGAAATGGATGCGGATCGGCACACTCGGCATGTCGAAATCGGCGCGCAAGCCGTTGATCAGGTATCGCGTATAGGATTCCGGCAGCGCGTCCGCGCGGGTGCAGGAAATCATGAAAGCCGGCGGGCGAGCCTTAACCTGCGTCATATATTTCAGCTTGATGCGGCGGCCGGAAACGGCCGGTGGCGGATGCTGGATCTGCTGCGTCTCCAGCCAGCGATTGAGCCTCGCCGTTGAGATGCGCTTGTTCCAGACCCTGTCGGTATCGATGATCGACTGCATCAACTTGTCGAGGCCCCAGCCGGTCTGGCCGGAGATCGGCACGGCGCGGATGCCGCGCGCCTGCGGCAGCAGCCGCTCGGTCTTTTCGCGGAGATCCGCAAGTACCGCCTGCCGATCCTCGATCATATCCCACTTGTTGAAGGCAAGCACGGCCGCGCGGCCCTCGCGCAGCACGAGGTCGACGATCTGCAGGTCTTGCTTCTCGAACGGGATCGTCGCATCGAAGACGATGACAACGGTTTCGGCGAAGCGGATGGCGCGCAGCGCGTCGGCCACCGAAAGCTTTTCCAGCTTCTCCGTCACCCGCGCTTTGCGGCGCATGCCGGCAGTATCAAACATCTTGATGGTGCGGCCGCGCCAGTCCCATTCCACCGAAATGGAATCACGCGTGATGCCCGCCTCCGGACCAGTCAAAAGCCGATCCTCGCCGAGGAAGCGATTGATCAGCGTCGATTTGCCCGCATTCGGCCGGCCGACGATCGCCACCCGCAGAGGCTTCGTTTCATCATAGGCTGGCTCTTCGTCCTCGCCGTCGGCCGTGCTTTCGCTCTGGGGGATGTCGACATCGGTAACCGCCACATCCTCCTTGGCGTAGGCCCTGTCTTTACCGATCGCCTCGACGATCGCGTCGCGCAGATCGAGCATGCCTTGCCCGTGCTCGGCCGAAATCGGCGTTGGCTCGCCCAGCCCCAGAGTATAGGCTTCGTAGAAGCCGCTGTCGGAACCACGCGCTTCAGATTTGTTGGCGACGAGCACCACCGGCTTGCCGCGCCGGCGCAGCATTTCGGCAAGAGCGGTATCGACGGGCGTCAGCCCGTTCTTGGCGTCGACGACGAATAGCGAAAGATCGGCCTCGTCGATTGCCGCTTCCGTCTGAGCGCGCATCCGGCCCTGCAGGCTTTCCTCGTGAGCTTCTTCCAGACCGGCCGTGTCGATGATCGTAAAGGTCAGGCCCATCAGCCGCGCATCACCCGGCCGGCGGTCGCGTGTCACGCCGGGCGTATCATCGACCAGCGCAAGCTTCTTGCCCACCAGGCGGTTGAAAAGCGTCGACTTGCCGACATTCGGACGACCGACGATGGCGACCGTGAAACTCATTGTTTTTCCTTAAAACTCAGCCCTGCGCGGCGGGCGCCTTGCCGGACGCGGTAATAAGATCAAGCATCATCTGAGCGCGATTGGCAACAGGGCGCGGGCTGCCGGTGTCGTCGACGACCGACTGGAACCATTGCCGCGCCTGCGCCACGTTGCCGGCCTTGTATGCGGCCAGGCCAAGTGCTTCCCGCGCCGAATGGCGGAAGGCGTTACTCGGCACGGCCATTTCTTCGATCGCGGCCGAAACCTGCTCATACGAGCCGTTCTCGATCAGCAGCCAGCCCGCGCGCATTTTGGCGACATCACGCACCGCAGCAGGAACGCTGTTGTCTTTGCCGATCTCGTTGAAGGCGGCGATCGCCGCGCCAGTATCGCCCTTCTGCGCCTGGACGGTCGCGGCCCGCATACGCGCCAGCACCGGATAGGCGCCATGCCCTTCCTTCTCCAGCTTTCCGAGCGCGGCCAAGGCCTCATCGTTCTTGTTCTCGTCGACAAGCTTCATCGCCGCCAGGAATTGATCGCCGGCGCCGGAGGAGCGGTTGTCGTCCCAATAGTCGTAGAGCACCTTGCCGGCGGTGCCGACGACGATCAGGATGGCGACGACAATGATATAACGGCCAAACCGGCGCCAGACGCCCTTCATCTGGTCGGACCGCAATTCCTCATTGACCTCACGGATGAAGCTGTCGTCGTTAAATGCCATTCTCGTCTCCGGCCGCGGATATACCCATAACTTTGCGCAAAATGCACATTGCCCGGCCTTCTACTCCATTTTGCCGCTGTTGTAAGGGGGATGTGAAAGATTCGTTACACGACAAGCGGCGAAACACCGATCAGCCATTCGTGCAGCTTCCAGATGATCAGCGCCCAGGCGACGATGCCGATGACGACGGCATAGAGGTCGTATTTGGCCGAGACGAAGGGCCGGAGCGTGATTTCCCCCGCCCGCTCGCGGCGCTTGAGCGAAATGCGCACGATCACGCCCCAGGCAAGAAACGCCGTAAACAGCAGAACCGACGACGTCTCGCCATTGGCGAGCAAATGCGCCAGCGCCCAGACCTTCACCGACAGCACCATCGGATGTTTCGTCCTGGTTGCTATATGCCCCGCCGGCAACAGCGAAGCGACCAGACAGATCATCGCGATCAGCATCAGCGTGATGGCGATATGCGCCGTCCAGACCGGCGGACTGTAAAGTATGCCCGTCACCTGACGCGCCTGCCCGAATCCGTAGATCAACAGGATCAGCATCGCCAGACTCGCGATCGAATAGGCTGCCCGCCAGCCCTTCTCGCCGAGGCTTGCGATCATCGACCGGCGAAAGCCGGGCGACACCACCCGTACCAGATGCACGCCGAGGAAAAGTATGATGCCGACGATAAGCAATGTCATTGCGCGCCCTTTCCGTGCAGTTTGTCATGGCTTAGCGACTTGCGCGAAAAAATGCCAGTAACACCGCAGCTTCGCCGCAATTCTGTCGGAGGGAAACCGCGAACAAATTGTCGCGGTGCTCATGTCTCGTCTTTTCCTCGCCTCCTGTCTGGTTGCCTCCCTTTTTCTTCCTGCGGCGGCAGAGGCGGCCGACCGGCCGAAGCAGCTCGTCATCATCTCCTTCGACGGCGCCCACGACAATGCGCTCTGGCTGAAAAGCCGCGAAATGGCTGCCAGGACTGGCGCCCATTTCACCTACTTCCTTTCCTGCACCTTCCTGATGAACGAGGCGGCCAAGAAGGCCTATCAGGCGCCGCACCAGAAAAGCGGAAAATCCAATATCGGTTTTGCCCAAAGCGACGACGAGATCCGCGAACGCCTGGGCAATATCTGGCATGCCCATCTCGAAGGCCACGACATGGCAAGCCATGCCTGCGGCCATTTCGACGGCCGCCTATGGAGTGAGGCCGACTGGTCGGCCGAATACGCGACCTTCCATGCCACGTTGAAAAATGCCTGGAAGAGCGTCGGCCTCGATGAGCCGGCCGGCTGGCAGGATCTGGTCGATCATGGCATCAAGGGCTTCCGCGCTCCCTATCTCTCCGCGACCGCGGGTGCCGACATGATCGCCGCCGAGAAGAAGGCCGGTTTCACTTATGATGCGAGCCTTGTGACCAAAGGCCCGGCCATGCCTGTGGAGGAAGACGGCATCATCCGTTTCGGCCTCCCCCTGATTCCCGAAGGCCCGAACGAAAAGCCGATCATCGGCATGGACTACAATCTCTTCGTCCGCCACTCCAAGGGTAAGGAGGACAGGGCGGATTCGAAGGAGTTCGAGGACCGCGCCTACGCCGCCTTCTCCCAGGCCTTCGACCGTCAGTACAGCGGCGACCGCATCCCTCTCCAACTCGGCTTCCATTTCGTCGAGATGAACGGCGGCGCCTACTGGCGCGCGCTGGACCGCCTCGTCAGCGACGTCTGCCATCGGGCTGACGTGGCCTGTGTAAGCTATTCCGAAGCGGTTCCGATGATTGAGGCACGCGGGAAACTGCAGCGAGTGTCAGGTCTCTGAGAAGAGCTTTTGGAATGAGAGGCGGTGCCGTGGTCCAGCGAGGGGCTTACCCATCAACCATCAGCGTGCACAACGCCCCCTTCCCGCTCTAGATAACGTTGGTCGATCTCCGGCAACGGTTCATCATAGATGGCCGCCTCGAAGGCCTTGAGGCGCTTATGGATGGAGAGCAGTTCGATGATCGTCGTCCAGGAATTGACGAGATATTGGAAGGAGTTGCTCACCTGGCCGAGGGCGGTCGAGATCTGCTGGAAGACCCCGTAAGTGATGGCCCCCGCCACGATCGTCGGCACCAGCATGAAGACCACAAAAAGCGCATCCGCCTGAATGTAGAAATAGCGCGCGACGTTGAAATACATGTAGTGGAAGTACATTCGGAAATAGTTGCGCCGAACGTTCTCGAAAAGCTCCCTGACCGTCAGCGGTTGGGCTCGGTCGGCGTGGTCTTCGCCATAGACGAGTTCCTTGCGATAGGCTGCTTCGACGCGCTGATTGCGGAAGTTCAGGCCAGGCAACTTTACGCCGGCTACTGCCAGCAGCAGCGTGCCGAAGGCCGACCAGAACAGCGCCAGCCAAAACAGCGAATTCGCCAGAGGCCCGATCACCGGCAATGCTGTCACATAGTGCGAGAGCGCCAGAAGGATCGGAAGGAAAACCACGAGCGTCATCACAGAGTTGATGAGGCTGATGCCGAGACCTTCGAGTGTGCTCGAGAAACGCATCGTATCTTCCTGGACGCGCTGCGAAGCCCCTTCGATATGACGAAGCTTTTCCCACTTCGACATGTAGAAATTGTTCATCGCCGTGCGCCATCGGAATATGTAATGGCTGGTAAAGAAGTCGGTCATGATCGACACGAACATGCTGAGAAATGCGATCTGACAGAAGACCCACATAAGGTCGTAGAAATTGTCGACGGTAATACCTGGCTGCTTCGACAGCGCATTCTGCAGGAGATCGCCGAACGGCCGGCGCCAGTTGTTGATCACAACGGTGATCTGAACGCCGAAATAAGTCACGAAGATGATCAGCGCCGAGCCCCAGATCGACCACAGCTTCCAGGGATGGTGCAGCGCTTTCAGATGCCACGCGCCGCAGAAGATTACCGCGGATAAGAAGAAATAGCTGTAGAACCAGACGTTTTCGGGCAGCAGGAAAAACGAGAGGTCGATCGGCTGCTGATCCTCAGGAACCGGTGTGAAACCGAGAGAGAGGCCGAGACCGGCGGCGAAGAGATACCAGCCGGCAATGGAAATCAGCGTCCAAACAACAAGCGAAGAAAAGAATGCCTTGGGCTGGGGAAAAAACGAATGAAACACGGGGGGCTTTGCTTTCCTGAACTGTGAGTCTCGGGAGTGTCGCGGAACACTGATTGTGCCGGAAACTAAGGCAGTTCGAAGGAAGCAGCAATGGCTTAGGCCCATTGTTACGGAGATGTAACCGGCCAGAGCAATTCCAGGAAAAGTGCGTGGCGCTTTCTCCGCCCGCAATTGCGCAGAGACAAAGAATGGCGTGGTTCTGCGAAAAGCCGACTGCGCTACGCGATTTTTCTGATGACCGGCATCACGAGCGCTGCGCAGACAAGAAGCGCTGCGGCAGCGACCACTGTCGGCACGGTGAAGCTGCCTGAACGTTCGGCGATCCAGCCCGCGACGACCGGTCCGACGATCTGGCCGACGCCGAAGGCAGCCGTCATCATCGCCAGGATCCGCCGTGGGCTCTCGGGGGAGAGCTTGCGGCCGATCTGCAGCCCGTAGGCCGTGATCGCCAGGAACGTCGCTCCGAACAGCGCACCGCCGATCAGTGGCGCCACCGAAGGCGGCAGTGCCACAGTGGCGAGCACACCAGCGGCCTCGATGAGAAGCGCCACGACATAGACGCCACCAAGCCCGAGCGGCCTGACCAGTGGCTTCCAGGCAAACAGCGCCACCGCCGCCGTCAACCCGGCGATGAACCAGCAGAGAAACTCGACGAAGGCTCCCGTTGCGGACAGGCGCGCGATGGCGACGAGAAAAGTTGCCGTGATGACGTAGCCGAAGCCGAACAGGCCGTAGGACAGCGTGACGAGCACCATAGGCCGGTTCCAGTTGAGCGCCGGTTCCTTGCCCGCTCGCGCCGATTGCGCCGGCTCCTTGGGCAAGAGCCACCAGACGATGGCAAGGCTTACCGCGCAATAGATCGCCCCGCCGATCCAATCGGCGCGCCAGCCGCCCGGCCCGTCGTGAAAGCCGAGACCAATCAGCAGCACCATGACCGAGGAAAGCGCGATGCCCGCCCCCGGTCCGCCGAAATGCGCGGCCTGCACATGGTCATTGCCGGCAGCAGCCCCGTGGCTGAGCACGATCGATGAGGTAAAAACCATGGCGAAGGCGCTGGCAAGGCCGGCCAGGAACCGGATGACCGCAAAGACGGCGACGGACTCTGTAACCGCCATCGCGGCGAGAAGAATGGCGGTAGCAAGCAGTGCCAGCAGCGCCACCAGCCGTTCGCGCCCAGCCGCCCAGCCATAGGCCGCAAGCACGGCGCCGACAAGATAACCGACGAAATTCGCCGACGCGATAAAGCCGGCATCCGCCGCCGAAAGCGGCACGCCGCTCATCATGCCGGGCAGGATCGGCGTGTAGGAGAAGCGCCCGAAGCCCATTGCCGCCGCCATCGCGACGGCGCCGGCAGCGGCGGTAGCGATGAGGTTTTGTGAAGAATTGGGTGGGCGAGAAAGCATGCAGCGCTTATCGCGCTGCAGCACCGGCATCGCAAACGACTATTTCTGATCGATTGATCAATTCCGCGAAAGTCGATGGATGAGGTGAGCGCCCTAGGTTCGACGAATGCAAGGAGCGGCGTTGCGGCGTGCTTCGAGGCTTCGCCCTACGGGCTGCGCACCTCAGCTTGAGGAGTTTTAGAGGATGCCGCGGTAGTAATCCCCGACGCAGGACGATGCGCGCAGCCTGCAAGAGAGCCACATCCGGATGAATGAAGGAAGAGGGCTCAAACGAAAAGAACGCTCTGCCGAACCCGACCCTACACCCGCCCATCAGGCAAGGTCAGGATCACAGGTCCATTCCGCGTCGCAACCACCGTGTGCTCAAATTGCACGGTCGGCGCCTTGGGATCGGCATAGAGCGTCCACGCATCGTCGCCGCCTTCGGCCCAGGTCGCGCCGAGCGAAAGGAATGGCTCGACGGTGAAGACGAGGCCATCCGTCATCACACGCTTTTCCGAAGGGTCCGGCCAGGTCGAGAGCTCGGCCGGCTCCTCGTGCAGCGAGCGGCCGACGCCGTGGCTCGCAAGATTGGCGACCAGCGTGTAGCGGTTCTTCTGCGCGAAAGCGCCGACGGCGGTGCCGATCTTCGCAAGCGGCTCGCCCGCTTTCACCTGATTGAGCCCCACCCAGAGCGCCCGCTTGCCGTCGCGGCAGAGGCGTTCGATCCTCGGCTTGACCGGGGGCATCGCAAAGGAAGCGCCGGTGTCGGCGAAGAAGCCGTCCTTTTCCGCCGAGACGTCGATATTGATCAGGTCGCCGGCCTGGATGACACGCGCGCCTGGAATGCCGTGGGCGATTTCTTCATTGACGCTGATGCAGGTGGCGCCGGGAAACTGGTAGCAGAACTCCGGCGCCGAGCGCGCGCCGGAATCCTCGAGCACCTTACGGCCGATCCGGTCGAGCTCAAGCGTCGTCATGCCGGGCTCCATCGCCGCCGCCATGACCTGGATGGCGTTGGCGCAGATCCGGCCGATCTCCTTGAGCTTTGTCAGTTCATCGTCGTTTGCGATTACCATTCGTCTCTTCCGGCCTTGCGCGGGACGGCCGCGGCCGTCTTAGAGCGCGCATCCGGGAGGACGCGCTGAGGGGTTGCGCTGGTTAAGCCGTGGCTTTCGCCCCTTCGCCCCTTTCAGTCAATGCCTTTCTGACGATCGGCGCGACTTTCGTCCCGTAGAGCTCGATGCCGCGCATGATCTGATCATGCGGCATCAGGCCGATCGCCATCTGCAGCAGGAAGCGGTCGTTCTTGAATATCGAGTGATGGGCGATGATCTTTTCCGCGACCGCCTCAGGATCGCCGACGAAGAGCGCGCCGTTCGGCCCGCGCGACAGATCGAAATGCGCCCGGCTCGTCGGTCCCCAGCCGCGCTCGCGGCCGATACGGTTCATCACCTCGGCCTGCGGCCCGTAGAACTGGTCGGCGGCTCTCTCGGTGGTGTCGGCGATGAAGCCATGGACATTGATGCTGGTCTTCAGCTTCGCCTGATCCTGCCCTGCCCGGCGCGCGGCCTCCCGGTAGAGGTCGAAGAGCGGCGCGAAACGGCGCGGCTCGCCGCCGATGATCGCGAGCGCCACCGGCAGTCCGAGCGCGCCGGCGCGCGCCACCGACTGCGGTGTGCCACCGACCGCGACCCACAGCGGCAGCGGATCCTGCAGCGGCCTCGGATAGACGCCGCGTCCGTTGATCGCCGCGCGAAGCTCACCCTTCCAAGAGACGATCTCGTTGTCGGTCAGCGCCAGAAGCAGGTCGAGCTTTTCCTCGAAAAGCTGGTCGTAATCCTCGAGATTGTAGCCGAACAGCGGGAAGGACTCGATGAAAGAACCACGCCCTGCCATGATCTCGGCACGGCCGTTGGAAATGAGGTCAAGCGTCGAAAACTGCTGGAACACACGCACCGGATCGTCGGAGGAGAGCACGGTGACCGCGCTGGTCAGCCGGATGTTCTTGGTCTTAACGGCCGCCGCCGCCAGCGCCACGGCGGGAGCCGACACCGCATAATCCGGCCGGTGGTGTTCGCCGAGCCCGAAGACGTCGAGGCCCACCTGATCGGCAAGCTCGATCTCCTCGATCAGATGCTTCAGCCGTTCGGCCCCTTCCACTCCCTTGCTGCGGGAGGCATTGGGATTGACATCGGCGAATGTGTAAAGGCCCAGTTCCATCGTCGGCATCCTGTTGAACTCGATCCGGAGATAAGGATGGCGGTGATGGAGCGCAAACACAATTTGTGGAACGGATTGTTCGAGAATCTTGATAGGCGGCGGCAGTTTTCACGAACTCGATGGACACCTTCAGAGACATCTAACAAAGCGAACATTGTACGGACAGTCCCTGCGCCATGGACATGGCGCCGCTGGATTCCTGTGACAAGCACAGGAATCCAGTAGTCGCGCGTCCGCGCGACGAGGGACTCATCATTGACCGAGAAGTGAAAGGAGATGTCCTCCCACTCGGGATTCTTTCGCTCGATCAGATTGAGCTTCAACTGTCGCGGCCATTTCTGATCGTCTTCTCCCGTGTGATCGCCGTTGTGAGCAGATCATGCTCCTCGAACCACACTAGCCGCGTCGACATGGGGCCTAGTCAAAATTGAATTTTAAGTCAACGACTTCGAAGCCTCAGCGGATTCATTTTACAAGCTGCCTCACACTGTGCTTGAAGCAAGGGACGGCGCGGCCTTCACCACGCCGCCCCTGACATTCACATCTTTGCCAACAGCTCCGCCAACTGGTCCGCGGCCTTGCCCCATCCCTCATGGAAGCCCATTTTCTCGTGCGCTTCCTTGTCCTCGGCGCGCCAGTGCAGCGCCCTGGCCGTATATTTCGTCCTGCCGTTGCCGAGGTCTTCCAGCAGGATGACGCCGGTGAAGAAAGGCTTTTCGGCAGGCACCCAGGCGCTGGTATAGGCATCGGTGAAGACGATCTTCTCGTTCTCGACGATTTCGAGATAGACGCCGTGGTTCGGATATTGGTTGGCCTCGGGATCCTGCATGACGACAACGCTGGCGCCGCCGGGGCGGACATCGAGCGTCGCCTCTGCAACACTCCACGGGCGCGGAACGAACCACTGCTTCACAAGATCCGGATCGGTCCATGCCTTAAAGATCTTGTCGCGCGGGGCGTCGAATTCCCGGGTTAGGACGAGTTCATGTTGCGTGCTGGCGGTCATTTCAACATCTCTCCGTTTGAATGAAACCTGTTTCCTATCAGGTTGTTACAAGGACGTGTCAAACTTCGCCGTTCCGACACCACCCCGAAATTAATTTGCAATCGGCTGCGCCGCCTCTTCCTGCATCTTGTCGATCTGCCGGCGGATATGGGCGGCTTCCACCGCCGAATGGGCAAGCGCGATGGCATGGTCGAAGGCTTCGCGCGCCTGGCTGGTCAAGCCAAGCTGCTTCAGCAGCCCGCCCCGCAGACCGTGATAGTAGAAGTAGCCACCGAGCTTCTCGCCGAGCGGATCGATGAGATCCAGCGCCTCCTGCGGCCCGCGCAGCTTGGAAACAGCGACGGCGCGATTAAGCGTTACCACAGGCGAAGGCTGAACACGCTCCAGAGCGCGGTAAAGCAGATCGATTTCCGTCCAGTCGGTGTCTTCGGCGCGTTTCGCGCGGGAATGGATGGCGGCGATGGCTGCCTGAAGCTGGTAGGGGCCGGGTTGGCGATGGCGCAGCGCCTTGTCGAGCAGCGCCAGGGCCTCATTGATGAAAAGCTGGTTCCAGAGAGAGCGGTCCTGATCTTCGAGCAGCACGATCTCGCCTTCGGCGCTGAAACGCGCCGGGCGGCGCGATATTTGCAGAAGCATCAGCGCAAGCAACCCCATCAACTCCGGTTCTGACGGAAAGATGTGCAGCATCAGGCGTCCCAGGCGGATCGCTTCGTCGCTGAAGGCGGCCGCCTCATGCCTGGGGTCGGCCTGGCTGTAACCCTCGTTGAAGATCAAGTAGATCATCGTGCTGACGATCGAGAGGCGTTCGGCCCGTTCCTGCGGGCTCGGCGTTTCGAAAGGCACGCCCGCCTTGGCGACCCGCGCCTTGGCCCGGGTGATGCGCTGCTCCATGGCGCTTTCGGAGACCAGGAACGCGCGCGCGATCTGCGTTACCGAAAGGCCGGAGACGATGCGCAGCGCCAGCGCGATCTGCTGGGTCGCCGGCAGATCCGGATGGCAGCAGATGAAAAGCAGCCTCAGGATATCGTCGCGATAATTGGAATCGTCGAGCCGCTCGGCAATGTCGCCTTCTGCATCCTCTGTATCCGAGATGACGTCCTCGTCCGGCAGCGCCTGCAGCTTCGACCGTTTGCGCACCGCATCGATGCCGCTGTTACGACCGACGAAAATGAGCCAGGCCGTCGGATCGCGCGGCGGCCCTTTTTCCGGCCATGTCCGGATCGCCCGCAGGCACGCCTCCTGAAACGCCTCCTCCGCGGTATCGAGATCACGGAAATAGCGCAGCAGAGCGCCGAGCGCCTTCGGCCGGGCGGAGGCAAGCGCAAGGTCGATCCAGGCAATGTCGGTCATGATGCAGCATCTCCCGGCCTGAACACGTAGAAAGGCCGAATTTCGTAAGAGGTGGAGCCGGGATTGACGGCGGATAGCTGTTTCGAGAAGGCGACTGCCTCGTCGAGCGTATCGAAATCCACCACGTAGAAGCCGAGAAGCGCCTCTTTCGTTTCCGCGAACGGCCCGTCGATGACCAGGGCCTCGTCCTTGCCCTTGCGCACGGTCGTCGCCGCCGTCGTCGGCATCAGCCGGCCGACCGGGCCGAGCTTGCCGGACACAGCAAGTGGCTCCTGCACAGCATAAAGTTTTTCCATGACGGCAGCCTCCTCCTCCTTGGTCCAGGCGAAGACGGTTTCCTCATGGGCGTAACAAAGGATTGCGTAAAGCATCGGTCACTCCTCTTTCCGAATGACGAAGGAGTAACGGCTTAGCCGACAGGCCGCATCAAAAAATTATCAGCTCAAGCGGCGATTGCAGGAACCGCCGGCTCTTATCGAAGGCTAGCCCTCGCTCAGCGTCCGCTTAACCGCATTCTTCCAACCCTTGAGCTTTGCCGCCCGCACCTTCTCGTCCATGTCGGGTTCGAAACGGCAGTCGCGTTTCCACCTCGCCGAAAACCCGTCCTTGTCCGGCCACACTCCCGCTCGGCTGCCGGCCAGCCATGCCGCACCCAGGGCGGTGGTCTCCAGAATAACAGGGCGGTCGACCGGAGCATCGAGAAGGTCAGCGAGGCGCTGCATTGTCCAGTCGGAGGCGACCATGCCGCCATCGACGCGCAGCACCGTATCGTCGCCGGCATTCTTCCAGTCCTTCTGCATGGCATCCAGGAGATCGCGGGTCTGGTAGCAGACCGCTTCGAGCGCCGCGCGGGAAAGTTCCGCCGGTCCGCTATTGCGCGTCAGTCCGAAGATGGCGCCCCGCGCCTTGGCATCCCAATGCGGTGCGCCAAGCCCGGTGAAGGCCGGTACGAGATAGACCTCCTGCGTGGGATCGGCCCTTTCGGCAAGAGCGTTGGTCTCAGCGGCACTGCCGATGATCCGGAGCCCGTCGCGCAGCCACTGCACGGCAGCACCCGCGATGAAGATCGAGCCTTCCAGCGCATAGGTCGTTTCGCCGTTCAGACGGTAGGCGATGGTCGTCAGCAGCCGGTTTTTCGAACGCACTATGTCGGCGCCGGTGTTGAGCAGCGCAAAACAGCCGGTGCCGTAGGTCGATTTCAGCATGCCCGGCGCAAAGCAGGCCTGACCGATGGTCGCCGCCTGCTGATCGCCTGCGACGCCGAGGATCGGGATTTCGGCGCCGAAGATATCCGCCTCGACTGTGCCGAAATCGGCGGCGCAATCCTTGACCTCCGGCAGCATGGCGGCCGGCACTCTCAGAATATCGAGCAGATCCTCGTCCCAGGCGTTGTCGGCAATGTTGTACATGAGCGTGCGCGAAGCATTGGTCGCGTCGGTCACGAAACTCTTGCCGCCCGTCAGCCGCCAGATGAGAAAAGTGTCGATCGTACCGAAGCAGAGATCGCCTCTGGCAGCACGCGCCCTTGCACCCTTCACATTGGCGAGCATCCAGGAAAGCTTTGTGCCGGAAAAATAAGGATCCAGGATGAGGCCGGTCTTTTTGGTGAAAAGCCGCTCGAGATCCTGCCGTTTCAGGTTGTCGCAATAGCTTGCCGTGCGCCGGTCCTGCCAGACGATCGCATTCTGGATCGGGCGACCGGTCTCGCGCTCCCAGACGACGACCGTCTCGCGCTGGTTGGTGATGCCGAGCGCGGCAACATCCTTGGCCGTGATTCCGGCGTCGCGCAGCGCCATATGGACGGTGGAAACGACCGAATCCCAAATCTCTTCGGGGTCGTGCTCGACCCAGCCGGAACGCGGATAGATCTGGGTGAATTCCTTCTGGCCCTTGCCGGCGACACGCATGCCGCCATCGAAGACGATTGCCCGCGTCGAGGTCGTCCCCTGATCGATCGCCAGAACATATCCACCCATGAAATCCTCCTCAAGCATATGATTATCGTAACAAATCAATAGGACAGGGATGCGGGAGAGAAAAGCGAATAAAGCGCAATTGCCAGCCTGCTGGCTTGGGCATAACCTCGCTGCCAACATCGCGATGTCAGGAGAACAGCATGAGCAGATCAGTCGTCGTCACCGGTTCCACCAGCGGCATTGGCCTTGCGATCGCCACCGCCTTCGCCGAAACCGGCGACAACGTCGTCATCAACGGGTTCGGAAATGCCGATGAAATCAAGGCGATCGTCGAGCGGCTTGAATCAGTATCGAAGGGCCGGGCGATCTATCATCCGGCCGACATGACGAAACCCGCCGAGATCGCCGACCTGATCGAGACGGCGGCGAAGACCTTCGGCAGCATCGACGTTCTGGTCAACAATGCCGGCATCCAGCACGTCGAGAAAATCGAGGATTTCCCTGTCGAGAAATGGGATCAAATCATCGCGATCAATCTGTCGAGCTCCTTTCACACAATGCGCGCCGCCATCCCGCTGATGAAGGCGAAGAAGAATGGCCGCATCATCAACATCGCCTCTGCCCACGCGCTCGTCGCCTCCCCCTTCAAATCCGCCTATGTCGCGGCAAAACATGGTATATTAGGCCTCACGAAAACGGCAGCACTGGAGCTTGCCGAATTCGGCGTGACGGTCAACGCCATCTGCCCCGGCTACGTCCTGACGCCGCTTGTCGAAAAGCAGATACCCGATACCGCTAGGGCGCGCGGCATGACCGAGGAGCAGGTCAAGAGCGAGGTCATCCTCAAGGCGCAGCCGACGCGTGAATTCGTCAAGGCCGAGGACGTCGGCGCGCTGTCGCTCTACCTTGCCAGCGACGCCGCCCGCCAGGTGACCGGAACGCATATCTCGATTGACGGGGGCTGGACGGCGGCTTAACCATTGGAAAAACAACCGGGAATATCATGAACGACAGCATTCGCTTCATCCTGAATGGCGAGGACATCGAACTTACCGATGTCGGGCCGACCGAGACGCTTCTCGATTTTCTGCGGTTGAAGCGGCGCCTCACAGGCACCAAGGAAGGATGCGCCGAAGGCGATTGCGGCGCCTGCACCGTCCTCGTCGGCCGGCTCGCGGACGGCAAACTCGCCTATGAATCCGTCAATGCCTGCATCCGCTTCATGGGCTCGCTGCACGCCACCCACGTAGTGACGGTCGAGCATCTCGCCGGTCGCGACGGTGCGCTGCATCCAGTGCAGCAGGCGCTGGTCGATTGCCACGGGTCACAATGCGGCTTCTGCACCCCGGGCTTCGTCATGTCGCTCTACGGCCTGTGGCTCACCAGGGAAAAACCCGGCCGCCATGAGATCGAAAAGGCGCTGCAAGGCAATCTCTGTCGCTGCACCGGCTACGAACCGATCGTCAAGGCCGCCGAGCAGGTGAGCCTGATGCGGCCGAGCGCGCTGTTCGATCCGCTGGAGCGTACGCGCTCGGAAATCGTCGCTCGGCTCTGGGCAATGCAGGCGGGCGGCACCATCCGGATTGCCAATGGCGAAGACCGGTTGATCGTGCCGGCTTCGGTCCAGGCACTGGCGGAAGTTCTCTCGCAGGAGCCCGACGCGACCGTCGTTGCCGGCGCGACGGATGTCGGCCTTTGGGTGACCAAGCAGATGCGACGGCTGAGCCCGGTCGTCTTCATCAACCATTTGAGCGAATTGCAATCGGTCACCGAAAGCCAGGACGGCGTCACTATCGGCGCCGGCGTCAGCTACACCAGGGCCTTCGAAGCGCTCGCCCGGAAGATCCCGGCACTCGGACGGCTGATCAACCGTATCGGCGGCGAGCAGGTGCGCAACATGGGCACGATCGGCGGCAACATCGCCAACGGTTCCCCGATCGGCGACAGTCCGCCGCCCTTGATCGCGCTCGGCGCGACGCTGACGCTACGCTCCCTCGAAGGCCAGCGCAGAATGCCCCTCGAGGACTTCTTCATCGCCTACGGCAAACAGGACCGAAAGCCCGGCGAATTCGTCGAAAGCGTCTTCGTGCCCTATCCCGCGAACAGCCGCTTTGCCGCTTACAAGGTCACCAAGCGCCGCGACGAGGATATCACCGCCGTGCTCGGCGCCTTCCTGCTGACGCTCGACGAGGCCGAGACGGTCACCGACATCCGCATCGCCTTCGGCGGCATGGCGGCGACGCCGAAACGCGCCCGCACCGTCGAGGCCGAACTGATCGGCAAGCCATGGACGGAATCGACGATCGAGGCCGCCCGCGCCGCCTTCGACGCCGACTTCCAGCCGCTCACCGACTGGCGCGCCACGGCGGAATACCGCCAGCTGACGGCGAAGAACCTGCTGATGCGGTTCTATCTTGAGACTGTCGGCGCCCCGGCAGAGCTGAAGCGGTTCGAGGAGGTGGCGTGATGGACACATTGATCGGAACGACCGGAACGCAAAGCTTCATGGGAATAGCCGCGGTCTCCTCCCCTCCCTCAGGAGGACGCCGCTAATGGACAAGTCCACCTTCGAAGACCGCAAAGTTGTCATCACGGGACCGATGCACGGCCCCCTGCGGCACGATTCCGCGCATAAGCACGTCACCGGCACCGCCGACTATATCGACGACATTCCCGAACCCGCCGGCTTGCTGCACGGCGCGCTTGGCCTTTCCGACCGGGCCCATGCCGAAATCATCGGTATCGATCTTTCCGGGGTCGCAGCCTATCCCGGCGTGATCTGGGTCTTCACCGGCAAGGACGTGCCCGGCGTCAACGACGTCAGCTGCAATGGCAGCCATGACGAGCCGCTGCTGGCCGAAACTTTGGTTCAGTTCCACGGCCAGCCGATCTTTGCCGTCATCGCCGAAACGCGCGAGGCTGCCCGGCGCGCCGCGCGGCTCGCCAAGATCGACTATCGCGACCTGCCGCACTGGAGCGATATCGACGGCGCTCTCGCCAATGGCAGCCCTCTGGTCACGACGCCGATGACCCTCCAGCGCGGCGAGCCGGAAACGGAAATGCCGAACGCCGCCATGCGCCTGAAGGGCCGGATGCGCATCGGCGGACAGGAGCATTTCTACCTCGAAGGCCATATCGCCCTGGCCATCCCCGGCGAGGATGACGAGGTCATCGTCTGGTCCTCGACCCAGCATCCGAGCGAGATCCAGCACATCGTCGGCCACGTGCTCGACATCCCGTCCAACGCCGTCACGGTCAATGTGCGCCGCATGGGCGGTGGCTTTGGCGGCAAGGAAACGCAGGGCAATCAGTTCGCAGCCCTTGCGGCGATCGCCGCCAAGAAGCTCGGCCGCGCCATCAAGTTCCGTCCCGATCGAGATGAGGATATGAGCGCCACCGGCAAACGCCATGATTTCCTTGTCGATTACGAGGTTGGCTTTGACGCCGAAGGCCGTATCCACGCCGTCGATGTGACGTATGCGGCCCGTTGCGGCTTCTCCTCGGATCTCTCGGGCCCCGTGACCGATCGGGCTCTCTTCCATGCCGACTCCAGCTATTTCTACCCGCATGTGCATCTGCAGTCGAAGCCCTTGAAGACGCACACGGTCTCCAACACCGCCTTCCGCGGTTTCGGCGGACCGCAGGGAATGCTCGGCGCCGAGCGCTTCATCGAGGAGATCGCCTACGCCCTCGGCAAGGATCCGCTCGATGTCCGCAAGCTGAATTTCTATGGCCAGCCGGGCTCCGGGCGCACGCTCACCCCCTACCATCAGGAGGTCGAGGACAACATCATCCCCCGCATCGTCGAGGAACTGGAGGAGACAGCCGACTATCAGGCACGGCGCAATGCCATCATCGCCTACAATCGCGACAGCCGCTACATTAGAAAAGGCATTGCGCTGACGCCGGTCAAGTTCGGCATCTCCTTCACCATGACCGCCTTCAACCAGGCCGGCGCCCTCGTCCATGTCTATCAGGACGGCTCGATCCACCTGAACCATGGCGGCACCGAAATGGGCCAGGGCCTCTATACCAAGGTGGCGCAGGTGCTGGCCGACAGCTTCCAGGTCGATATGGACAGGGTGAAAATCACCGCGACGACGACGGCAAAGGTACCGAACACCTCCGCCACCGCCGCCTCTTCAGGTTCGGATTTGAACGGCATGGCAGCCTTCGATGCCGCCCGCCAGATCAAGGAACGGCTGGTGGCCTTTGCCACCGAGAAATGGGAGGTGGCGCCTTCCGAGGTCGTCTTCCTGCCGAACCGGGTGCGCGTCGGCGAAATCGAAATCCCCTTCCCCGACTTCATCAAGCAGGCCTATTTTGCCCGCGTCCAGCTGTCGGCCGCCGGCTTCTACAAGACGCCGAAGATCCATTGGGACCGAAAGGCCGGACGCGGCACGCCCTTCTATTATTTCGCCTATGGCGCCGCCTGCAGCGAAGTCTCGATCGACACGCTGACCGGCGAATATCTGATCGACCGGACCGACATCCTCCACGACGTCGGCCGCTCTTTGAATCCGGCGATCGACCTGGGCCAGGTCGAAGGAGCCTTCGTACAGGGCTTGGGCTGGCTGACGACGGAGGAGCTCTGGTGGGACGACAAGGGCCGGCTGCGCACCCATGCGCCGTCGACCTACAAGATCCCGCTCGCCTCCGACCGCCCGAAAATCTTCAACGTGCGGCTCGCCGAATGGTCGGAGAATGCCGAAGCGACGATCGGCCGTTCCAAGGCCGTCGGCGAACCACCCTTCATGCTGGCGATCTCTGTGCTGGAAGCCCTGTCGATGGCGGTCGCCAGCGTCGCGGATTACAAGGTCTGCCCGAGACTCGATGCGCCGGCGACGCCGGAACGGGTGCTGATGGCGGTGGAGCGGATGAAGCGAGTGCCGAGATGATATGCTTCGCTTCTATCCTGCAATCGTTCGTACGGAGAGTTTGAGAGCGTAATGCGCTTGAACCAAATCTCGCGGCATGCTCCCAACATCGCAAGGCCAATCCGCGATGACTGATCTTCCCACTTTCCTTGCCGCCAACCCAGATAGCGTCCTCGTCGAAATCACCGGGACGCAAGGCTCCACCCCGCGCGAGGCCGGGGCCTTCATGCTCGTCTCGCCAACCGCGCTCTGGGGCACGATCGGTGGCGGGCAGTTCGAGTTCATGGCGATCGCCAATGCGCGCGGCATGCTCACGGGCATCGGCGGCGTGGCGGAGATGGATATTCCGCTCGGCCCCGAGATCGGTCAGTGCTGCGGCGGGCGCACACAGTTGCGGTTCCGGCGCCTGACGCTGGCGCTGAAAGATGAAATCGAGGCTAGGCTCGCCGGCGAAATCGAGCTTCGGCCCGAGGTCCTTCTCTTCGGCGCCGGGCATGTCGGCCGGGCGCTGGCCTCGGCCCTTGCGCCGCTGCCACTCTCGGTGACGGTCGTCGAAACAAGGCAGGAAGAACTCGCCAACCTGCCCGCCCGGACGAAGGTCCGGCTCGTGCCGATGCCCGAAGCGCTGGTAAAGGATATTCCGGCCGGCGGCGTGATTGTCATCCTGACCCACGACCACGCGCTGGATTTCCTTATCGCCCGCGAAGCACTGGCAAGGACGGATCTCGCCTATACCGGCATGATCGGTTCGGCGACGAAGCGCGCCACCTTCGCGAGCTGGCTTTTGCGCGAAGGCGGCGAGCAGAGCTGGATGAAGCGGCTGACGCTGCCGATCGGCGGCTCCATGGTCAGGGACAAACGTCCTGAAGTCATTGCCGCCATGACCGCCGCCGAAATCCTGGCGGCACTCGCGGCCTACCGCATGCGCTCGTCCTCATAATAGGGATCACGCCCGTCGAGGAAGCCGAGATCGCGCTTAACGCGGTCCGGCGTAGCGGAGAGGTCGAGCCGCGGCAGGCGGCAGAAGCGGTTGGCGCCGCTTGAGAACCAGCCGGCAAGTCGCAGGAAAATGCTGCTGATCTGTTGCGCCCGGCTTTCTTCAATAACATGGCAATCCATAACGTCACCTCGTCAGATTGATGGTATGAGTTGAAGTTTGCCGGGAAAAATGCTGCAATTCCAATTGAACGATCGTCTGCCTGCATAAAGAGAACTTATCCATGAAACTTTCGAAACAATTTCCGTTGAATGCGCTGCGCGTATTCGAGGCCGCTGCCCGGCTCGGAAGTTTCACTAAGGCTGGCGACGAGCTCGGCATGACACAGACGGCCGTCAGCTATCAGATCAAACTGCTGGAGGAGAATGTCGGCGAGCCGCTCTTCCTGCGCCGTCCCCGCCAGATCGCCCTGACCGAACCCGGCGAGCGGCTGGCGCCGAAGGTGACCGAGGCCTTCGCCATGCTGCATGACGCCATGGCGACCGCGCGCGACAGCGTCGAGGGCACGCTTGCCATCAGCTCGACCCACACTTTCGCGTCCAAATGGCTGGCGCCGCGCCTCGGCTCTTTCCACCTGAAGCATCCGGCGATCGCAGTCCGCCTTCAGGCAAGCTCCGACATCATCGATTTCACGCGCGAGCAGATCGATGTCGGCATCCGCTGGGGTGACGGCAACTGGCCGGGGCTGACGCTGCACCGGCTGATGGGACTTGAATTCACCCCGATGCTGAGCCCGAAGCTGGCGGAATCGGCAGGGGGCATCAGGGAGCCGCGCGATCTCCTGAAATTCGATCTCTTCGATGCTGGCGACATCTGGTGGAAACAATGGTTCGAGACAGCGGGCGTCACAGAGACGGATCTCGACCGGCGGCCGCGTAACCAGCTCGGCTCACAGGCCGTGGAGGCCGACGCTGCGATCGCGGGCCACGGCGTCGCCATCCTCCATCCGGCCTTTTACGCAGCCGAAATCGCGCTTGGCCGGCTCTATCAGCCGTTCGAACTGACCCGCAGCGACGGCAAGGCCTACTGGCTCGCCTACCCTGAAAACCGCCGGAACGTTCCGAAGATCAAGGCGTTCCGCAACTGGATTCTCGAGGAAATGAAGCGGCAGGAAACTAGCGCATAACTCCCGGAAGTGCAGCGGTCGGGATATGGCATGCGAAGACAAAGGCATCAAGCGCCTGATCGAACCGGAATGATCGCGACGCGCTGTAAAGCCACATGTATCGGACCCGTCTAGTGGGTCCGATACATGTGGTTGGATTTAATATCCCATCTCCGGCGCATAGAAGCAGCGCGGCGTGTCTTCGTTCGGGAACAGACAGAGATGATAGTCGTTGTCGCCGGACTGCATCGCCTTCGTCATCGGCAGCAAGAAGACGTGAGCATGCGTGACCAGCCGGTGATCACCCGGCAGCAGTGTCACACGATATCCGCTCGGCGTCACCGCCACGCTTTTCGAAGGGATCATCTGGCAGTCACCATTGTGACTGTTGCCATTGCAACAATAGGGGTCATAACTCCACCCCATGGGTGCGTCGTGAGCCGTCGCCAGCGACGCATACGCAATCATCACACACGTCAGAATACTGCGCATCATGAGCGTCTTCTCCGTCGATGAATGCGCCGCCGACGATCTAAGGGTTCCTATTTCCTTCCGGCGGCCTGCAACATAACTGTAACCGAGGCATATTAGTTTCAAGATCCCTTGAATAAGCGGATCGAGTATAAGCCGGAGATATTGCACAGCCTTCTCGGCAGCTTTTAGGCACGGTGACAACAGATCGGCGATCCGCGCCACTATCGACAGCTCCGGCAAAACTCAATCTCCTCTTCCCTCCCCGGCAAAATTTCCGCAATGTCACGAGTCGGAGGAAGATAGGGGAACTCGATGTATGAATATGCCATAGCATGGGAATGGCTCGCCTTCGCGGCGCGCTGGTTCCATGTCGTTACCGCGATCGCCTGGATCGGATCGTCCTTCTATTTCATTGCGCTCGATCTCGGACTGGTGAAACGCCCGCATCTGCCGCCCGGCGCCTATGGCGAGGAATGGCAGGTCCATGGCGGCGGCTTCTATCATATCCAGAAATATCTTGTGGCGCCGGCCCAGATGCCGGAACACCTGACCTGGTTTAAATATGAGAGCTATTTCACCTGGATCTCCGGCTTCCTCATGCTCTGCATCGTCTATTATGGCGGGGCCGACTTGTTTCTCATCGACCGCCACGTCCTCGATATCAGTCCGCCGGTCGCAATCCTGATCTCGTTGGCGTCGCTGGCCTTTGGCTGGGTCGTCTACGATCTGCTCTGCAGGTCGCCGCTTGGCCTCAACACCTGGGGGCTGATGGCGGTGCTCTATGCTGTGCTGGTCTTCATGGCCTGGGGTTACACGCAGCTTTTCACCGGCCGCGCCGCCTTCCTGCATCTCGGCGCATTCACCGCGACGATCATGTCGGCCAACGTCTTCATGATCATCATCCCGAACCAGAAGATC
This sequence comes from Rhizobium sp. MHM7A, assembly GCF_005862215.1. Taxonomy (NCBI): domain Bacteria; kingdom Pseudomonadati; phylum Pseudomonadota; class Alphaproteobacteria; order Hyphomicrobiales; family Rhizobiaceae; genus Rhizobium; species Rhizobium sp. MHM7A. The sequence goes on along the minus strand of NZ_VCHT01000002.1, from coordinate 153,425 downwards.
GTCGTCGCCGATCTGATCGCCGGGCGCACGCCCGATCCAAAATACGGGCAGGTCGCCAAGCAGCGTTCGCTGCACAACAACTATCTGACGCTGCCCGTTATCTTCTTCATGCTGTCGAACCATTATCCACTGGCCTTCGGCACGGCGTTCAACTGGGTGATCGCGGCGCTGGTCTTCCTGATGGGCGTCACCATCCGCCACTGGTTCAACACCACCCATGCCAGGAAAGGCCGGCCAACCTGGACCTGGATCGTCACCGTCATCCTCTTCATGCTGATCATGTGGCTCTCGACGGTGCCGAAGCAGCTGATGGGCGAGACGGATACGGCGGCGGTAACACCCGCCTTTCAGCAATTCGCCGACAATCCGCATTTTCCTGCCGTCAAGCAACTGGTCTCGACACGCTGTTCCATGTGCCACGCCGCCGAGCCCGTCTATGAAGGCGTCGTTCGGCCGCCGAAGGGCGTGGCACTCGAAAACGACGCGGAGATTGCCGCCCATGCCCGCGAAATCTATATACAGGCAGGCCGCAGCCATGCCATGCCGCCCGGCAATGTAACCGATATTACGCCGGACGAACGCAGGCTGCTCATCGCCTGGTTCGAAAGCGCAGTCGAAGGCAAGAAACAATGACGACGACACTTCTGCGCGGCCGCCTGCTTTCCTTTCATCGCGCACCGCTGAGTCTCTCCGACAGCCAGAGTTATCTTTATGAGGAGGACGGCGGCCTTTTGATCGAGGACGGGGTGATCGCCGCAGTGGGCCCGTATGCCGACGTCAAGGCAAGAGCCGCCAAAGACGCGACCGAGATTGATCACCGCCCACATCTGATCATGCCGGGCTTCATCGACATGCATCTGCATTTTCCGCAGATGCAGGTAATCGCCTCTTATGCGGCCAACCTGCTCGAATGGCTGAACACCTATACCTTTCCCGAGGAATGCCGTTTCGTCGAAAGCGCCCATGCCGCAAAGATCGCCACCCACTTCTATGATGAGCTCATCCGCCACGGCACCACAACGGCGGTCGCCTACTGCTCCGTGCACAAGACCTCGGCCGATGCCTTTTTCGCCGAGGCGATGAAGCGCAATATGCGCATGGTCGGCGGCAAGGTGATGATGGACCGCAACGCCCCGCAGGGCCTGCTCGACACGCCCGAGATGGGCTATGACGAGACCCGCCAGGTGATAGCGGACTGGCAGGGCAAGGGCCGTAATCATGTCGCCATCACGCCGCGCTTCGCCATCACCTCGACGCCGGCGCAGATGGAGGCGACATCAGCGCTTGCCCGCGAATTTCCCGATCTGCACATCCAGACTCATCTTTCGGAAAATCACGACGAGATCAAATTCACCTGCGAGCTCTATCCGGAGGCGATCGACTATACCGATATTTACGCCCGCTACGGCCTGCTGGGACCCAAAAGCCTGTTTGGCCACGCCATCCACCTGTCCGAACGCGAGGCCGACGTCATGAGCGAGGCGGGCGCCGTCGCCGTTCACTGCCCGACCTCAAACCTCTTCCTCGGTTCCGGTCTGTTCCCGTTGAAGGCGCTGGCGCGGCGCCAAAAGCCGGTCCGCATCGGCGTCGCCACGGATATCGGCGGCGGCTCCAGCTATTCGATGCTGCGGACCATGGACGAGGCCTATAAGATCCAGCAACTGCTCGGCGAGCGGCTGAACCCGCTGGAAAGCTACTACCTAATGACGCGTGGCAATGCCGAGGCGCTTTCGCTAGCCGACCGGATCGGCACGTTGGGACCCGGCACCGAAGCCGATCTTGTCGTCCTCGATGCGGCTGCGACCCCGGCCATGGCGTTGAAGATGGAAGCCGTGAAGACGCTCCCGGAAGAACTCTTCTTGCTTCAGACGATGGGCGACGACAGAGCCATCGCCGAGACCTACGTGGCCGGCATTGCTTTGAAAGCACGCCTTTGACGATATCGGTTACCCCCGAAAGAGGTAGCGGGAAAGGCCCCAGCATCCGATAACGCTCCTTCTGTAATTCATGTTATCGGCGGTGGTCGCATTCATATGTGAAGAAGGTTCGATTCATGGCCACTCCGCTCACCATTGCCGACCTGAAGAAGCTCGCACGGCGTCGTGTACCGAAGATGTTTTTCGACTATGCGGATTCAGGCGCCTGGACGGAATCGACCTATGCGGCGAATGAAAGCGATTTCGGTGAGATCAAGCTGCGCCAGCGCGTGCTGGTCGACATGAGCAACCGCACGCTCGAAACGACGATGATCGGCCAGAAAGTGTCGATGCCGGTGGCGCTCGCGCCGACCGGCATGACAGGTATGCAGCACGCCGATGGCGAGATGCTGGCGGCGCGCGCTGCGGAGGAATTCGGCGTCCCCTTCACGCTTTCGACAATGAGCATCTGCTCTATCGAGGACGTAGCCTCGGTGACCACGCGACCCTTCTGGTTCCAGCTTTACGTGATGAGGGACAAGGATTTCGTCCTCGACCTCATCCGTCGCGCCAAGGCCGTGAAATGCTCGGCGCTGGTGCTGACGGCCGACCTGCAGATCCTCGGCCAGCGCCACAAGGACCTGCGCAACGGCCTCTCGGCACCGCCGAAACTAACTCCGAAACATATCTGGCAGATGGCAACCCGGCCGCTCTGGTGCCTTGATATGCTGAAGACGAAGCGCCGATACTTCGGCAATATCGTCGGCCATGCGAAGAACGTCGCCAATGTCGCCTCCGTGCCCAAGTTTGCACACGAGCAGTTCGACCCGCGGCTCTCCTGGGCGGATGTCGCCTGGATCAAGGAGCAATGGGGCGGCCCGTTGATCATCAAGGGCATTCTCGATCCGGAGGATGCGAAGGCCGCAGCCGACACCGGCGCCGACGCGATCATCGTCTCCAATCACGGTGGCCGCCAACTTGATGGCGCCCCCTCCTCGATCAGCATGCTGCCGAAGATCGTCGATGCCGTCGGCGATCGCATCGAAATCCATCTCGATGGCGGCATCCGCTCCGGCCAGGATGTGCTGAAGGCCGTGGCGCTCGGCGCAAAAGGCACCTATATCGGCCGCCCCTTCCTCTACGGCCTCGGCGCCATGGGCAAGGAAGGCGTCACGCTGGCGCTCGACATCATCCGCAAGGAGATGGACATCACCATGGCCCTCTGCGGCAAGCGCGACATCAACGACATCGACTCCTCGATCATATCAGGGCGGCAATGACTCGCCTGAGAAATTGGCTTCGAGATGCCCCGAGTCCAGTCATCAGGCGCTGACGGAAACCCGTGATGCCGCCGGAAGGACTTGCCAGACACCTGTCGCGAATCTCTGCATCAACCGCCTGCCGTCCTATTCAGCATAGGGGCTGACCATCCGCCGTAATGAACAGAAGGATCGCGAACATCACGAGACCGATGGCGAGCGCCAAACGCTGTTGCCAGACAATGCGGCGCGATCCGGCAATTCGCGTCTCCAGGCTGGGTGACGTCTTCTCCGGATCGCGAAGCCGCATCCGGGACAACAGGTCGTCGATGGCGGCAAGACCGGCGGCCTCTGTCTCGTGGCTCGACGCTAGGCGAAACAACAGCGCGTCGAAGAGCAGATGGATCGCCAGAGCAAGGACGATCAGGCAGAAAACGAGCAACAATAGCCAGCCGAGCGACGGAGCGAAGCCTCGATGGCCCGAGGTGATCGGGCCCACGATCAGTGGCAGCAGCGCTGTCAGCCCGCAGGAGATTGAATTGCGGCCGAGACTTCGTGCAGCCGCCAAGGCCACGGTATTCCACTGCGTCATTGCAAGCTCTCCGTCACGACACGGATGCTTTCAACGGGCAGATGAACACGCCAGCCCGCCCGCTCGATCAGCCGCTGCGCTTCGGCTGGATTTTCGCAACGCCGGCTGATGAGCAGCCAACGCACGATGACGCGGGCGCTCCGCTGGAAGCCGAGCGCACAGCAGACGAGGACCGGCCCCTGTTGGCGCGCAACCTCGATGAGGTTCGCCGCCGCTTGCGTCTGGGCCTCGTCAACGCCGGGGAGATCGAGAGTAGGAAAACTGCACCAGCGCGTTGAGGTCCCGCTCGGGCGCTGCAATTCGCCGGCGATGTCGATCACCGTGGCAAAACGGTCAGCCTCGTGGCGACGCGGAAAACGACCGAGATGGACGCCATCGGCGATCACCACGGACGCCGGCATTTTCCGGGTCCAGAGCCAAACGTTGATGATAGCGCCGAGCCGGTAGGGCGCCAGCAGCCAGCGGCTGGCAAGCGCGATCCGCCCATCGACGCGTTTCTGGAAGATCTGCGGGCCGGCGCCGAAATATCCGGCTGCGACGATCGCCAGTGCGACAGCCGGCCAGAGCAACAGAAGTGCTGCGGCCGATAGAGGAGTGAAGAGCGCTGCAAGGCCGAGAAACGCGGCGGCGCCGCACAGATAGTAGATCCCGAGACGGCGCGACTTTGGATCGCCGCTCAACGCGAAATTCGCAAGAGGGGAACCGGCGTGGCGCGGGAAAAGCCAGGCGGCAAACAGACCGAGCAACACGCCGGTCGGTATGTCCATGACGTGATGCTGCCACGTCGTCATGACCGAGGCGCCGATAAGGAAGCACCAGAAGTGCCAGACGAGCCGGGCCCTCTTCGGCAGCCGGCCGCGCAGATGGTCCCAGATCACCACCAGCAGCGCGATATGCAGCGACGGCGCCTGGTTGAACGGCTTATCGAAGCCGCCGAGGACGGCGAACATGAAACCGGGCAGACCGCTCGTTGCCGGCCGTACAAAGGTTGCTTCGAGCGGAAACGCGATAAAACAGGCGACCGCGATCAACTGGATCGTCAAATAGCGCCTCGCGAGTATATCCACCTCGCGCGGCGTCGTATTGATGAACAGGCAGAGCGCGTAGAACAGATTGATCGACCAATACGGAATGATGGTCCATGCAAGGAACGGAATGGCGCTTTCCCATGCAAAGGCGATGTTCGGCACATGGGCGCGTTGCGATGCCAGCCAATTGGCGCCGCCATAACTCAGATAGAAGAACGGCGCCAGGAAGACGAGCCAGAGTGCCGCCCGCTTCAGGACCGGCGCTGCCTGCGAAAGAGTAGAATGTGCCTGCCCCAACGCTTTGCCCTCAGACCCTCTCCGCCAGCGAGACGGTAAAAATGCCCCACTGGTCGATGCGCTGTTCGATCTTGCGGAACCCGGCAGCGGCGACCAACTGGTCCATTTCTCCTTGCGTCCGCCGCCGCATCACCCACGCCTGACCGCCCCGGTGCGAGGTCAGTGCGCGGGCGATCATCTCCAGTTGTGGATGCCATGGCTGGTTGGTATAGACGAGCAGACCGCCGGGTTGCATCGCACGCGCGATCCCGTCGAGCGACGCGGCGATCATCTGATTGTCGGAGAACAGCTCATAAAGGCCGGAGACAATCGCCAGATCTGGAGCCGGCGTGATTGCGGCCAGCCCCTCGCCGTCAAACGCATCCTGCTGGCGGAAGCTCACGAAATCACCCAGTCCACGCGCGGCGATGCTGTTGCGGCCGGCCTCGACATTGATCGGCGAATAATCCTGCAACCGCACACTATCGGGACGCACCGCAGCCGTCTCGATCGCATCGAGGACATAACGACCGTGCCCGGCCGCTATGTCGAGCATGTGGGTACTGCGGTCGGCGGCTTTCAGGCGCTGCAGCCCGTGGTGGATCAGTTCCTGCAAGTGCAGCTTGCGCTGCCGGATGCCGCGCCAGCCGATCGCTTCGAGGAACACCTTGTCGATCAACCGCCCGCCGGGGCCGAGCCCGCGCGGCTTGTTCTCGTAGACGTAATCGAGCGTCGAACCGGAATCAAAACCGGTCTTGACTCCGGTCTTTATGCCTTCGGACACTAGCGCGCCGAGCCTGATATTGAGACGGCTGAGCGCCCAGTAGATGCCGCGTGGGGATGTGGCGTCCAGAGGGCTCGCGAGCCGGTCGGCCTCGTCCTTGGTATAGGACTGGATATGAGCGGTGCGAAGGTCGGCAGGCGCCCGGGGCTCGGCGAAACGTGCAGCGATAAAACGGCGAACCTCGGCGAGCGCAATCGCGCGGTCCTTTTCGCCAAGCGTGTCATGGTAGAAGCCGGCAAGCACGTGCCGTTCCTTGATGCGGCTGCCGAGGTTTTCGTAAAACCGGTGCTGCGGCGCGTGTCGCACCACCCAGTCGCTGCCGGAGATCAGCAGCTGGGTCGGAACGGTGATGGCGCGGGCGTCATCGACGACGCGGGCGGCCGCCTCATAGAGTTGTAACAGTATATTGGAGGCAATCGGCCTAGATATCAATGGGTCGGATTCGAACGAGGCGATGCGCTCGGGATCATGCGTGAGAAACCTCGCCTTGACATAGGAATTGACGAAGAATGTCCCCTTGAGCTTTTCCCAGAGCGCAATGCCTTCTTTGGCAAAAGGCACGTAGAGCTTGACGCTGAAGGCCGGTGAGGCCAGCACGAGGGCACGGATCGGCGGCGCATAGTCGTGCACCCAGGTGCTGGCAAGGACCGCACCAACGCTCTGCGCAATAACGGCGATATCTTCGGCCGCAATACCGCTGGTCTCGCTGACATGACGGACGAAGCAATCGAGATCACGCGCCGAGGCAGCAAAGGATGGCGAATAGCCGCGCTCTCCCGGTGAACGCCCGTGGCCGCGTGCGTCCCAGGCGTAGAAGGCAAAATCATCTAAGCCGAGCTCGGTGGCGAGGTGGGCTACGCGACCGCTATGCTCGTGGCCGCGATGGAGAAGAATGATTGCGCCCTTCGCTGCAGCGCCGATCGCAGGCCACGTCCGATAAAACAGTCGGGTGCCATCATGCGACGCAAATTCGGATTCAAGCATTGGTCTGGCCGTCGAGGACGGTTGCCCACTATCGGCAGTTTGCAGCACGGTCTTCTCCAATTCTGATCGATTGATCGTTGCAATCATTGGCGGCAACAGTGATTTGCTTTTATTGCAAAAGTCTAGCTGCAAATGTAAGTCCTTTGAGAAGACGACCTGAGGTAGGACTTTCCTTGCAAGTACGACTATCTTCACGTCCGAGCCGATAGACTGTTGCCATGCCATGAAATTCCGCTGAGGTATCATGTCTGTTTACCAATTGAAGGCCCGATTTCAGAATATTCTTCGCCCTCTGGTGCGTTCCCTTGCGGCACGGGGCGTCACCGCCAATCAGGTGACATCAGCTGCCGCCGCCGTCTCGGTTGTACTTGGCCTTTTTCTGAGCGTCGTCCCGCTCCCGCATTTGTTCCTGCTGGTGCCCGTATGGTTCCTCCTGCGCATGGGCCTCAATGCCATCGACGGCATGCTCGCGCGCGAACATGGGCAGAAGAGTATTTTAGGCGCGTATCTGAACGAAATCGGTGACGTCGTCTCGGATGTCGCCCTGTATTTGCCTTTTGCGCTCATCGATCCGAACGGCATGATGCTGGCAGTGGCCGTCATATTCCTCTCGGCGCTGACGGAATTTGCCGGGATTTTGGGTCAAACCGTTGGCGCAAGTCGGCGGTACGACGGGCCATTGGGCAAGAGCGACCGTGCGGTGCTTTTCGGCGCGCTCGGCATCTTCATCGCGGTTGGCGGCAGGTTTGCAGCATGGACTTCGTGGCTTTGGGCAGTAGTGGCTCTGCTTCTCGTGTGGACTATCATTAACCGGATCAGCGCCGGCATTCGCGAGGCGCATACGGTCGCCCGATAGGGAGCGGGGCCGATCGACTTTAGCCACCGCAACGCGATGCGGAAACTGTGTAGAACGCTGCCTCTAACCGCTTGCCTAGCGCTTCCTCTGCTTTAACTGCACGTTAATCTTCCGCTGGGTTTTTCATGTCCCCTCTTGAAAGCACAAAAGCGGTGCTTTATTTTCTTGTTCATGACGAACACAGGCAAGACACCGCACCAATCGCTGCTGCGCTACATGCTGGCGCCTGATGACCTGGCCCGGCAGGCGCTTGACGATACCATTGCCGCCTATCGCAGGATGATCGACATTCTGACTGAACTCATCGACGACAGGGCGGGCGCCAATCTCGTCGTGCTGCATGCGCTTGCCTATGAAACAGTACGAGAGCAGACGGGTCTGCCGGCAAGGCTGGTGACGCTCGGCCTTCGCGATTTCGCAAGCAATCGCGGCATGATCGTCGACCCGCCGCAACTTCCGCTCGACGAGAAGCTCTTCGCCATCAAGGGGCCTGCCGACCTGACGATCGCTACGGTGCACGGACGCGTTGCCGTCCCCTTCGACGTCGCTGGTTACTCGAAGGGATGGGACAGCATTTTTCCGGCCTATCTCGTTGCTGGCCCCGATCGCTACGAAATCCACATCGGCGTCACGCCGAATTCCGCTCGGATGGAGGAAAACATGACGAATGAAGGCATTCTTTCACGCATGGGGCGCCTGATCGCGGGGATCGCCAATGCGGCGATCGACAAGGCGGAAGGCGTCAACAAGATCGCCGTCATCGAACAAGCGATCCGCGAGATCGATGCGGCGGCGGAGGAAGCACGCACCGACCTTGGCAAGGCGCGCGCAGAGGAATACCGCATCCAAAGCCGCCGGGACGAAATCGCCGAAGACATGAACGCGCTCGATGAGAAGATCCGCCTCGCCGTCTCCTCCGGGCGCGATGACCTCGCAAAAGCCGGTATCGCCCGCCAGATCGATCTCGAATCCCAGATCGCCGCGCTCGACAAGGCGCTGGCCGACGCCAGGGAGCAGGTGGACGACGGCCAGAAAGCCCTGCAGGCGGTGCTGGCCACGCGCCGCGAGGCGGATGCCCGCCTTGTCGATTTCAAGCGCAGCATCGCCAAGCATCCCGAAGAGGCCCTGGCCGGCAGGCCCGCACCTGGCGTAGGCGCAGCCCGCGCCGCCGCGGCGGTCTCGCGGCTGACCGGCGTCCCCTCAGCCGAACATGCCCATAGTTCCGAACTGGACGAACTCGACCGATTGCACCGTGAGCAGGCTATCGAGGCGCGCCTCGCGCGCTTCAAGGCCGATAACCGGTAACGCCGATGGGACTTCTTCTCGCCCCCGAATGCCTTCCCTTCGCAATCGCCGCCGCCGTGCTGGCCGGCCTGACCGTCATCGAGATGCTCGCGACCGTGATGGGTTTTTCGATCACGGAGCTTCTCGGAAAATCGGATTTCAACGGGCATGACGGCATTGCGGGCTACCTCTCCTGGCTCAATGTTGGCGGCGTTCCCCTGCTTATTCTCCTGATGATGGCGCTCGGCTTCTTCGCCATTGCGGGTTTTGCCATACAGGCGGTCGCCGGCGCCTTCTGGGCGCCGCTGCCCGCCGGCCTCGCCGCCGTTCCCGCTGTACTGGTCACCTTCCCCATGGTCAGGGCATCGAGCCGGACGGTGGCACGGATCGTGCCGCATGATGAGACCTATGCCGTCGACCTCGACACTTTCATCGGCCGAACGGCTGAAGTGTCGATCGGTCCGCTCGATCAGGGATTGCCCGGACGCGTCCGGATCAAGGACCAGCATGGAAACTGGCATGTGCTCAGAGCCAGGGCGGCAAAGGGCCAGGAAGCGCTGAAGATCGGCACCGAGGTTCTTCTCGTCGATCGTAAGGCAGACGTGTTTATCGCCATTCCCGCACTGGTCGATCCGACCGCAGCGGACAATCAATCTTTGAGGGGGCAGCCATGATGTACGACATTATTCTACCGGCCGGCATTACCATCGTTCTGATTTTCGGCATCGGCTTCGTCCTTGCCTCTCTCTATACGCGCTCCAGCCGCGACGAGGCCTATGTCCGCACCGGCCTCGGCGGCCAGAAAGTCGTGCTCGATGGCGGCTCCGTCGTTCTGCCGATCTTTCACTCCATCGCCCGGGTCAATCTGAAAACGCTGCGCCTCGAGGTTCGTCGCGGCGAAGGCGATGCGTTGATTACCAAGGACCGTATGCGCGTCGATATAGGCGCCGAATTCTATGTACGCGTCAAACCCGACGGCTCCTCGATTGCGCTGGCCGCGCAGACGCTCGGCGACCGCACCAATGATGCGGAAGCGCTTCGCATCCTGATCGAGGCGAAATTCGTGGACGGCCTTCGTTCCGTGGCAGCGACCATGAATCTCGATGCTCTGCAGGAGCAGCGAATGGACTTCGTCAAGGCGGTGCAGGAAGCCGTCGGCGCCGATCTCCAGTCGAACGGCCTCGAGCTCGAATCCGTGTCACTGACACGCCTAGACCAGACGGATATCAAGCATTTCAACGCCAACAACTTCTTCGATGCGCAAGGTCTCGCTGCGCTCACCCGCATTACCGAGGGCCGCAAGAAGGAGCGCAACGAGATCGTCCGCGATACTGAAGTCGCCATCGCCCAGAAGGATCTGGAGGCCCGCCAGCAATCGCTGGCCATCGAGCGGACCAAGCGGGAAGCCGAGCTCAACCAGGAACGCGACATCGCCAACAAATCCGCGGCGACACGCGCCGAAACCGCTCAGCAGGAGCAGGCGGCTAAACGCGCCGAGGAGGAAGCCCGCATCGCCTCCGAACAGGCTATTGCCGAGCGCGAGGCCGCCGCCAAGCAGGCCCGCGAGAGCGCAAACATCGACGCCGCCCGCGCCGTCCAGCAGCGCGATACCGAAGCCAAGCGCGACCTTCAGATCGTGGCACAGGAAAGCGCGATTGCCGTTGCCAACAAAAGTCGTGAAGAATCCGAGGCGAAGGCGACCGCCGAAATAGCCCGCGCCCGAGCAATAGCGGCGGAGGAAAAGGTCGGCACCGCCAAGGCAGTCGAAATTGCCGAGCGTGAAAAGCAGATCGCCGTGATTGATGCCCGCAAGAAGGCCGAAACCGAAGCGACTGCCGTCACCGTCGGCGCGGAGGCTGAAAAACAAGCGGCGAGTGACCAGGCGGAGGCCATCAAGACTTTGGCGACCGCCGAAGCGGACGCGGCGATCATCAAAGCCAAGGGCATCCTCGAAACTGGCCGGGCCCAAGCTGAAAGCGAGGCGCTGCTCAACGAGGCTCGCAACAAGCTCAGTCAGACCATCATCGAGTTCGAGATCACCCGCGAACGTATCCGCATCATTCCTGAGGCACTCGCTGAGGCGGTCAAGCCGATCGAGAAGATCTCCGACATCCGGATCTTCGATACCGGCGGCATGCTCGGCCGCGGCGGTGCAAACGGCGAAGGCGGCATCGGCATGGGCGAAGGGCTGGCCGGTCAGCTGCTCGCATATCAGGCCAACAAGCCGATCCTCGACAAGCTGTTGAAGGAAGCGGGCTTCGAAGGCGACAACGCGATCTCGTCGCTGCTTGGCAATCTCGACAGCCCCAAGCCTGCCTCAGCACCCGCCGCGCCCGCGACATCTCCGCAGCCAGCTATCGCTGCGGCGCCCCCGAAGGAGTAATCGGATTCCCAGCGGCTACCGCAACCAGCCGGTCGCCAGCGCGCTCTGCCAGTCGGCACGGCCCCTTTTGGCGGCCAGTGCCGACATCGCCATATGATCATAGGCGACATGTCTGAACTGCCATGTCCATGCCGCGGCCGTCTTTTCCAATATGGCGTAGCTGGCCAGCGGGTGGGCGGCTTCGACCTTGTGATAGTAGGGCAGCACGTCGTCATAGGCAGGGCAGCCGACGCTGCCGGGATTGACGATCAGGCGGCCGTCCGAGAGTCGAACGGCGCGAGGCACATGGCTGTGGCCGCACAGGATCAGCGGCAGATCGATGCCTTCGGCCAGCGCCTCGATGGCTTCGATCGGCTTCGGAAAGACATGCCCCTCTGGCGAGACGGACTCCAGCCAGTAGAGATTGTCGTCTTTCGGCGTCGCATGGCAGAGATAGGCCTCGCCTTGATAGACGGCATCGAACGGCAGACCCCGCAGCCACTCGAGATGAGACGGTGTCAGTTGCCGGTAGGCGGCGGCATCCGAGACATGCATGGAGTCCGGATCCTGCTCGAACAGATAGCGATCGTGATTGCCGCGAACGGAAGTAAACCCGAGCGGTATCAGCATATCAGCCGTCCGGCCTGCCTCCAGCGGCCCGCTGAAGAAGTCGCCGAGGTTGACGACTTCCTCGATGCCCTGCGCCTGAATATCCGCAAGCACCGCCTCGAACGCAAGATGGTTGCCGTGAATATCGGCGATCGCCGCGAAACGCATCTAACTGCCCCGGTAAGTGGAATAGCCGTAGGGCGAGATCAGTAGCGGTACATGGTAATGCGCCGTGACGTCGGCGATGCCGAAGCGGATCGGCACGAGATCGAGGAAGGCCGGATGCGGCAGCGGCGTACCGGTGGCCCTGAGATAATCGCCGGCGTGGAAGACGAGTTCATAGGTGCCGGCGCGGAAATCTTCGCCAGCGAGCATGGGGCCGCCATCGACCCGGCCGTCCGCATTGGTCTCGACCGTCTTCAGATGTCTGCGGATCTCGCCGTCGAGCTGGAAAAGATCGATCCTGAGGCCCTCGGCGGGCTTGCCAAGGGCGGTGTCGAGAACATGTGTCGTCAATCCGGTCATGGGGCTGGCTCTTTGATGACATACGGGATTTCGAAGAAGAATTCCTCCAGATTATTGCCAGGCCCGTCGCGGTCGACGACCAGGAAATCGGAGGCCTGGCCCAGCGCCATCAGCGGATGATGCCAGACATTGCGGCGGTAGTTCACCCCCTGGTCCCCGCGTGCGAGAAACACCTGCGGCTTGCTCGGACGTCCGCCCTCGTCCTCGGAGACGACGACGAGGAAGGGCCGGCCGGAAATCGGCGAGAAACTCTGACTGCCGAGCGGATGGCGCTCCATCATGTCGACGTCATAGGGGAAGCTGCGCGGCCGGCCGCGAAAGAGATTGATGATGACGCGCGCGCCCTCGCCCGACGCCTCAGCCGCAGCCAGTGCATGGAAGCGTTCGGTCGTGCCGCCGTTGATGAGCCGCATCGAGGCTGGATCGGCTTCGATCACCTCGCCGAAAGGGGCGAAGGCCGATCTGGTAAGCGGGCGGATGTCGAGAAAATCTGACAATGTTTCACTCGCCCTCGGCATGCCAGTGACGAATGGCATCGATCTCAACGAGAAGTTCCGGCAGCGTACGATAGGTTGCATCCCAGATTTCGGAGGGATCGAGGGCGAAGACGTCTTCGAGAATGCGGTTGCCCGTTCCGCAGATTTTCGTCCATGGCAGAGTGGGATGCTCGGTTGCGAATTCCGGATGGGCTACGAGCAGTCGGGACGCAGCCGCGCCGATGGTGAAATGGCAGAAGGCAACCGCCTTGAAGGTGAGATTGTCCTCGGCGAAGGCCGCCTCATCCATTCCGCCCACGAAGTATAACGCTTCGGCCGCCGCCTTCTGCATTTCATTGAGATAGTCGATAGCACGATGCTCGCTCATTTGCCCTCCGGCAACATCGATGTCAGGCGCAGCAGCGCGATCCGTTCGACCTGTGTCGTGGCGGTCGCGAGTTCCTCATCCAGGCCATTGCCGATCCGCGTTTCGAAAGCCGAAAGGATGTCGTCCTTGTCGAGCCCTTTGACGGCGATGATAAAGGGAAAGCCGAATTTTCTCACATAGGCCGCATTGAGTTCGGTGAAACGGGCATGCTCGGCCGGGCTCAGCCGATCGAGACCGGCGCCGGCCTGCTCCTTCCGGCTGTCTTCCGTGAGTTCACCTGCTATCGCCAGACGGCCGGCAAGATCGGGATGGGCGCGCAACACGCCGAGACGCTCCTCCCGGCTTGCCGCACGAAAGGCGGCGGCTAGCGCTGCATGCAGGCCTGATGCCGTCAGCGGCTCCGTCACGCTGCCCGCGTCATAGGCCCGCTCGGCGATGAAGGGCGAATGTTCGAAGACGCCGCCGAAGCGGGAAACGAAATCCTCGCGCGACAGCATTAGAGCGCATCCGGCTGATGGTGCTTGTGCCAGTGCTCGGCAATCTCGATGCGGCGCGGGATCCAGACCTTGTCATGCTTGAGTACATATTCGATGAAACGCTTCAGAGCGGCTGCCCGGCCCGGACGCCCGACAAGGCGGCAGTGCAGGCCGACCGACATCATCTTCGGGCTGCCGTCCTTGCCTTCCTCATAAAGCGTCTCGAAAGCGTCCTTCAGATAGGTGAAGAACTGGTCGCCGGCATTGAAACCCTGCGGTGTGGCAAAACGCATGTCGTTGGTTTCGAGCGTATAGGGGATGATCAGGAAGGGCTTCCCGTCGACGCCCTTGACCCAGTAAGGCAGGTCGTCGGCATAGGAATCGGAGGAATAGAGGAAGCCGCCCTCTTCCTGCACCAGTCGCAGCGTGTTGTCGGATGGCTTGCCCTGATACATGCCGTAGGGCCGCTCGCCTGTCAGTTCGGTGTGCAGGCGCACGGCCTCGAGAATGTGCTTGCGCTCCAGATCCTCGGGAAAATCCTTGTATTCCAGCCAGCGGTAGCCATGGCTGGCGATCTCCCAACCGGCCTCCTTCATGGCGGAGACGGCTTCGGGATTGCGCGCCATCGCCAGCGTCACGCCATAGACGGTGGCCTGCACCTTGAGACCGGTGAACATGCGCCAGAGCCGCCAGAAGCCGGCGCGCGAACCATATTCGTAGATCGATTCCATGTTGAGATTGCGCTGCCCCGGCCAGGCGGCCGCGCCGACGATTTCCGACAGCAGGTTTTCGGAAGCCGGATCGCCTTCGAGGATGCAGCTCTCGCCGCCCTCCTCGTAATTGATGACGAACTGCACGGCGACGTGAGCGTCGCCCGGCCACTTCGGATCGGGCGTCTGACGCCCGTAGCCGACGAGATTGCGCGGGTAGGTCTCGGATACCATCAAATCACCTTCTGAAAAGACGGGGAACGGTATCATCCGCAGCCGGAATGTCGAGACGGAAACTGCGCAGCAGAATTTCTATATGTTTCACAGTCGCTTAGCTTGATACCTGCTCAGGCGATCCTGCGCGCGCTGACCTTGCCCATGGGGTGGAGCGAGTGAACGCGGAAGGGACCGCCGGTGCCCTCCTCGATCATCAAAGCCACATTCGAAACCGTCACCGGCTCTCTCAAGACAGGCTCGAAGATCGTCCGCAGCACCAGCTCGATGCGGGGCATGTCAATCGCATTGATGGGGCCAGTCACCGGCATATGGAAGCGGAACTCCTCCATCACGTAAGGATTGCCCCAACGATGCAGATTGGCGAATTGCGCCGCCGACAACCCGTCGGGATCGCTGCGTTCGATGTCGGCTTCACTCAGCGGCGCCCGGAAACGATCGAACTCCTGAACGATCGCCGAAGCCAGATACTGGATCTGCTCACAGGGAGCGCTCGGCATCAGGCTGTAGAAATTGCCGAGCCGGGCGATTTCCAGATGTGGAATCCGGAAGGGGGCGTATGTCCCCGCAAAACGCATAAGATCGCGCAGGAGTTGCGCCTCCGACGTCTCAGCGGACAGGTGGAAAGGCGCCTTTAGAACGCCGTGAAAACCATAGCGCCGCGGCACGGCGGTATAAAAGGCGATCTCATGAATGCCGAGGCCGCGCACGGCCGGAGGCTCCACCATATCGCCCGAAAACACGTTTCGGCCAAGCCAATTGGCGGCCACGAGCGACAGCCGATCGCTCGCCGGAGGCGTGAAGCAAATGGCATAGCGCATGCGATTTCCTCCATACAAGGAAGTGAGCACCGGTGAAATCCGGCGCTGCCGATGCGCAAGCAGATAGGTGATTTGCATGACAGAATAACGAAACGCAGCTGTATCTAATTCACGTTTAACGTGAAGCGACAGCGATATGGCTTGAAATCGCGAAGCTTTCCGGCAGCGAAAACTCGCAATCTGTATCGCCCGCGATGCAAACCGCAGCCTCCGCCAGCCGATGGGCCAGCCCGAAGCTGACCTTGAAACCGCCAGTCAACGCGATCAGGCGGGGATGGACGGGATGGCGGCCGATCATCGGATCGCGGTCGATCGCCTTCGGGCGAAGCCCCGCCCAGCGTTCGACGACGGGCGCATCGCGAAGGATCGGCGCGATGGCGCGCGCCGCCTCGATCAGCGCATCGAGTTGTGCGTCGGTCGAGCCGGGATCGTCAAAGCGGTTCTCGCTGGTGCTGCCGATTGCCGCAAACCCGCCTTCATGCGCCACAACATAGAGCCCATCGAGGAAGATTGTCGGCAGCGCCGGGTCGATATCGGCCCTCAACAGCGCCGCCTGCCCCTTCACCGGCTGGCCGAGCGGCTTTTTCGCCCCCGGTGTCAACTCCTGCAGCAACGGAAAGGACTTATGGCCGGCGGCCAGGATGCAGCGGCTGAAAGCAATGGGTTCGCCGCCAATCTCCGCCGTGCCGCGATCGGGATCGACGGCGGCAACGGCCGCATGTTCCATGATGCGCACGCATTTTGCCCGCCGCAGCAAGGCGATGAGCGCTGAGATCAATGAGCGGGGTGCGACGCGGGCCGCAAGCGTGTCGTGCACGAAGCCGTTCTCGCCGGCAGATATGTCAGGCCAACCATCGATCGGCGGCCTGTCGATGACATGCCAGTGGAAGCGGCGCTCGCCGGCCCGCCAATGGCAGTCGGCATCCTCGGAATGACCGCGGGCGATGCGATTGAGATGCGGCTTCGGCAGCGGGATCAGCCGCCCGGAACGGCGGTAGCCGGCGGAAACTCCCGTCTCGGCTTCGAGTGCGGCGATTTCAGTTTCGAGCGAAACCAGGGCATCGAACTGGAACTGCTTCTTCACTGACCACCGGTCCGGCATATGCGGCATCAGCGCGCCCAGCAGGCCGCCGCTGGCGCCTCTGCCCAGGCTGCCGGCGTCGGCAAGAATGGTGCTCATGCCGAAGCGTTCGGCATGCACGGCCGCCCAGAGACCCATGATACCGGCGCCGACGATCAGCAAGTCGCAAGAAGATTGACCGGACGCCGGTGCAGGACTATCGGCTTTTTCCATGAGAGACGTGAACCCCGATCAGATTGGCGCGGGCGCGCCGCAGCCGCTCGAATGGCGCGACGGCGATATGCCTTATTCCATCGCATTTGGCGACCATTTTTATTGCCAGACCGATGGCCGGCTCGAATGCGGCCATGTCTTCCTCGCCGGCAATGGCCTGCCGGAGCGTTGGAAGGGCCGGCGGGATTTTGTCATCGGCGAACTCGGCTTCGGCACCGGCCTGAATTTCGCCGAGACCTGGCGGCAATGGAAGCTGCATCGCGCAGCCGGCCAGCAACTGCATTTCATTTCCTTTGAACTCCACCCGATGCGGCGCGAGGAAATCGGCCGGGCACTGTCACACTGGCCGGAGATCGATGCCGAGCGCGAAGCGCTGACCGCAGCATGGCCGCTACTGCCTGCCGGCACCGTCGCGCTCGACCTTGACGACCAGACGCGCCTCAGCGTCGTCTGCGGCGCCGCGCTCGACGGCGTTGCCGCGGCAGACACCGGCTTCGACGCGTGGTACCTCGATGGCTTCGCCCCCTCACGCAACTGCGACATGTGGTCGGAGGAACTGATGCGGTGCGTCAATGAAAAGACGGCCGCCGGCGGCACCTTCGCAACTTACGCCGCGGCCGGCTTCGTGCGCCGCAATCTCATCGCTGCGGGCTTTGCCGTCGAGCGTCGCAAAGGCTTCGCCGGCAAACGTGAAATGCTCTGCGGCATCAAAGCGCTCACCGAATAACCCTTTTGGTTCGATCGTGTTCAGTAGCCCTTGCGCTCCGGCTGCTGCTCGGTCTTGCCCAGCCATTGCCGGATCTTCTCCTCCAGCAGTTCCGGGCTGATCGGCTTCGACATGTAGTCGTCCATGCCGGCGTCGAGGCAGGCCTCGCGGTCGCTTTCGAGCGCATGGGCGGTGACGCCGATGATGGGCACACGATGGCCCTGCCCCTTTTCCTTCTCGCGGATCGTCCGAGCCGCTTCATGGCCGTTCATAACAGGCATCGAGACGTCCATCATGATGATGCCCGGCTTGTGTCTCGCCCAAGCGGCGACCGCCTGCTCACCATTGTCGACGACGAGGAAGGAGAGATCGGTTGCCTGCAGGATCTGTGTAAAGACGATCTGGTTGACTTCATTGTCTTCTGCGACGAGCACGTCGATGAATTCCGGCCCGCGCGTCTGCGGCACGGGCTCCGGCACGACCGCCTGCGCCTGTGGCCGGGTGCTCTCGCTCGCGAAGGACTGTTTGACGCGGCTTGCACGCACCACTTCGACCATGGTGTTGCGTAGCACATTGGCGCGCGCCGGCTTCATCAGGTGTGCATGGCCGTTCAGTGCCGCGAATTCCTTCTCCGTGCCCGAAATATCCATCGACGTCAGGAAGATGATCGGCAGCTCGACGAACCGGGGGTCGGCGCGCAACCGGCGCGCGACATCGGCGCCGTTCATGTCGGGCATGTGATAGTCGAGCACGACTGCGTCCACGGTGACGCCGAGATCGGCGGCCGCCTCCAGGATTGCAAGCCCGGTGCCTCCACCCTCTGCAGCCACGCCGTCGAAGCCCCAGAGCGAGAGCTGCTCGGTCAGGATGCGGCGGTTCACCTCGTTGTCGTCGACGACGAGGATACGCGCGCCCTGCACATTGATCGGCAGCGGCTTCGGTTCGAGCCGGGCGGCGGCCACCGCGAAAGGCAGGTTCACGGTGAAGACCGAGCCTTTGCCCCATTCGCTCTCGACATTGATATAGCCTCCGAAGAGATCGACGAGGCCGGCGGTGATTGCAAGACCGAGGCCCGTTCCCTCATGCCGCCGGGTCGAGGAGGCGTCGACCTGCGAAAACTTGTCGAAAACCGATGCGAGCTTGTCCTTCGGAATGCCGATCCCGGTATCCTCGATGCGGATGCTTGCCAAGATCTCGCCGCCGGCGACGGTCTCGAAGCCGACATCGACGAAGACATGGCCACGCTCGGTGAACTTGACGGCATTGCCGACGAGATTGGTGACGATCTGGCGAAAGCGGCCGGCATCGCCGATCACGGCGGCGGGCAAATCCGGTGCGGCCCGCACGAGCAGTTCGATGTTCTTCTCGGCGGCATGCGACGACAAAAGTGTCGCCACGTCCTCCACAGCTTCGGTGATATCGAACGCCGCTTTGCGCAGTGTCATCTGCCTCGCATCGATCTTCGAGAAATCGAGGATGTCGTTGATAATAGTCAGCAGCGCATTGCCCGATTTGACAATGATGTCGATGAAGGTTTTCTGGCGCGTATCAAGATTGGTCTTGGCCAGCAGCTCCGCCATGCCGAGCACGCCGTTCATTGGCGTGCGGATCTCATGGCTCATATTGGCGAGGAATTCGGACTTGGCGCGATCGGCGGCTTCGGCGCGCGACAGCAGCTGGCGCAGTTCCTCCTCGCGGCTCTTGAGATCAGTGACGTCGGTGAACAGCGCCACCCAATGCTGTCCGGTACTGACCGTCGCGTCCATGTTCACCCAGCGCTCGCCGCCGACATGGAAGACGGTGGAAATCGGCTGCCTCGCCGCGATGTTGGCGCGCCACTCCTGCAGGATCTCGTCCGCCTCATCGTGGAAATCGCCGCGCGCCGCGCAAAATTCGAACATGCCGAGCCAGCCCTGGCCGGCCTCGATGTATTCAGGCGGGATTTGCAGGATATCGGCCATAGCCTCGTTGGACATCCTGATGACGCCGTCTTGGATGATGGCAAGCCCCTGCGACATGGCGTGTGTGGCATCGCGCATCATTTCGCCGAGCCGCTCCAGCGCGGCCCGGGTCTCGTGAATTTCCTTTTCCCGCTCGCGCACCGCCGAAATGTCGGCATAGGTCAGCAGGATGCGGTCGTTGGAGATGCGGCGGCTGTCGAAGATCACCGATTTGCCGCCCGCCCAGCCGACCTCGATCGGCTCCGGTTCCTCCGCCTCGAACAGGTGCTTGCGGAAAGCGTAAATCTCCTCCGGCGTCTGCGTCCGATCGTAGCGCCCGAGTTCGTAATTGCGGCGGATGACGTCAAGGAAGGGGCGGCCGTCGAAGCGATCGTCGAGCGGCAGTTCCCAGATGCCGTAGAATTCGTCGTTGACGTAGAGGATCCGGTGGTCGTTATCGAGGATCAGCACGCCGATCGGCAGCGAACGCAGAATGCTCTCGATGTCGCGATGCAGTATTTCTTCCTGCTTGCGCGATTCAATCAGCGCCCTCTCGCGATCCTTGAGCGGTGAGATGTCGGAAAAGGAGCCGACGACATAGGTTCGCCCATCCGCCGTCATGACGCGGTTGACGCGCGAGATGACGGGATAGACATGGCCGCTATTGCTCGGCATCTCGCTCTCGAGCTCCACCGAAATACCGTCCCTCAGCGCCAGCAGGTTTTCCTGGTAGATCGCCTCAGCACCTTCCGGCCCGAACATTTCGTGTTCGGTCATTCCCATATACTCGGAGCGGGCGCGGCCGCTGAAGGTTTCATAATACTTGTTGGCATAGACCAGGCGGTGCTTGTCGTCGCGGACGAAGACCGCAACCGGCAGGTCCTCCAGGACGGTGCGGAGAACGTCGAGTTCGTTGACGCTCTCTCCCCAGGCCGATTCGCCGGCCACAGGCAGAGCGCCGTTGCGATAAGCTGCATTGACGACAAGCGGGCGTCCGTCCGCCGTAAAGATGCCGATCGGCTGATCGAGATTTTCCAGTGCCTCGCGCACCCGGGCGAGGTCGGCGGCGGTTTCGGAATCGCCTACAAACCCTGGGTTGTCAACCATCTCCCTGCCGGCGATGACGCGGCGCTCGCGCGCTTCGAAGATGCCAAGCACATAGATCCGATCCGGCGACGGCGAGAAGCTTTCGATCTGGACGCGCTCATGGTGGAGGCTCTCCGCGTCGAAGCAGATGGCGTTTTCCTCGGTGCCGAAAACCAGCGCGCGGCGTTCCTTATCCTCGCGGTCCTCTTCCTCGGGGCGGTCGAATAGCTCGCGGGTGCGCCTACCGATGAAGTCGGAAACCTCGCGGCCCAGGAAATCAGCATAGGCCCCGTTGACGGCGACATAGCGCAACTCGCTGTTCTTGACATAGGCCGGGGTGTCCAGATCGGCGATCCGGCGGCAAGCCAATTCCAGAATGTCCCCGGCTGATTTCAAGAAATTGTCGCTCCCGCAATAAATGAAATATCAACTACAAAGACTATAACGCCAAGGCTTTTAACAAGGTTTTAACCATAAATAATCGAGGGCGGAATTTCACAAGCCGGCTCATCAGGCCGAATACGGCCATTACCAATTCGGACCCCGATCATGCCGTGATCGGCAGCAAATCCGGTCGGCTGCGACCCGTCTCTACTCTTGGCCGGCCATTGAAATCATGACCAAAATTTAATGCGGCGAGCCCTTGCGCGGCCATCGCTCCGCCGCGATCCGAGCGGAGTCTGGCGATGGCTTTATAGAAGCCAGTCTAGATAAGGAAGATACCATGTCCGTTCTTCATAAGACCATGGCGACGGGCCTGATTGCGCTGACCTTTGCCGGCGCCTCGCTCGCCACCGCCACCACCGCCGATGCCCGTCCGCGCGATGCCTTCTGGGGCGGCCTTGCCGCCGGGGTCGTCGGCGGCGCTCTTCTGTCCGAAGCCGCCCGACCCGCCTACCCCGTCTATCCGGCCTACCCCGTCTATCGTCCCTATCCCGTCTACCGGACCTATTACCGGCCGCACTATTGCCATCTCGAATGGCGCTACGACCGCTGGGGAGACCCCTACCGCGTGAAAGTGTGCCCGGAATAAAATCCGCATCCGGCGCCGCTTGACCTCAAGACGGCGCCCGCCCGCTGATAACGGGCAAATGGTCTGGCGAGCATTCACCCGCCAGACCATTTGCTTGCGCCAGAGCTGCATCCGTTATGGAGATAGCTCCTCTAGGACGCGGCCCTTTGTTTCGACGGCAAATAACATCGTGATGAGAGCGCCAAGGATCAGAATGGCAGCGAAGCTCGCGAAGACGTATTGGATACCCAGGGAAGACATCAGCGTGCCCACAATGATCGGGCCGGTCGACGAGCCCAAGCGGAGCCATGCGCTGCCGGTTCCGGTACCGAGTGCCCTGAGGCGCGTCGGATAAATTTCAGCGGAGTACAGATAAAGCGAGAAGGTGACTGTCTGGACGATGGCATAAGCAAGGCCACCAAGGATCAGAACCTGCATGGCCGAAGTTGCGCCGAGCCATGCGAGAGCCAAGAGCGGCAGAGGAGCAAGAAGCAGTGCGCCGGTGTACCAGCGTTTGCGCCCGACCCGGTCAATGAGCAGCGCGCAGATGACGGCGGCGATCACGCCGCCGAGCGACGTTAGGAAACCATAGAAGATGCTAGTCTGAAGCGGAAGGTTAAACACCTGCCGATAGAGCGTTGGCAGCCAGGTGATCGTCCCGTTGGCGACCGTATAGGCTGTGAACCACATGGCCCAGATGGAGAGCGTGCGCTTCAGGTAGATGCCTTGGAAGAGCTCGCGCCAGTCGGACGTGCGACGGATCGCCACCTGGACGGCCTTTGGCTCAGGCAATTGCTTGCCGGCTGCGCGTGCACTCTCTTCCATGCGTGTAACGATGGCGTTCGCTTCCTCGTAGCGACCGTTCGCAGCCAGCCAGCGCGGCGACTCCTTCAGGAACCACCGCAACGGGATCATCAGGATTGCCGGAACGAGGCCGACGACGAACATCGCCTTCCAGCCGTAAACCGGCACCATGAAGTAGCCGATCAGCCCTGCGCCGACCAAGCCGAGCAGAAACATGACCTCGTAGAGGAGGAAGAACTTGCCGCGCCCCTTCGAGCCGATCAACTCGTTGATATAGGCGCTCGCCACCGGCACCTCGCCTCCCGTCCCGATCCCCTGAATAAAACGGAAGGTCATCATCATGCCGGCGCCCGCGGCAAATAGGCAGGCGACATCCATGCTGACAAAGAGCAGGATCGTGAATAGAAGAACTTTCAGCCGGCCGATCTTTTCAGCAAGCCAGCCAAACAGGATGGCGCCGATCAATTGTCCGAGATAGCCCATCGACAGGATCATGCCGGTCTGCGAAGGGCTCAGGCCCCACTCTCGCACCAGGACAGGCATGGCGTAGGCGATGGCAATGACAGTATAGCCGTCGAAAAATGTTGCTGCGCCGATGATATTGCGTGCCCAGAACACCTCGCGGGTAATGGGCAGACGCTCAAGGCGAGCGCTGATTTCGGCCTGCGGATCAACGGCACTCCCCGTCTCCACCGGCATAGGCTGCATGACATTCATTGGTTCCTCCTTCTCGCCCGTGGCTACCACTCTCCCGGCCAGGGGCGCTCCTGCTTGATGGTTATTGCTGCGTGTCAGCTTGTCCTGTCAGTACAATGGGCTTCAAAAGGAGATGCCGTCCACGGCTTCTCCTTCCCATCGGAATGACGCTCCTGCGGCATGCGCAGGAGCGTCGAATGCATCACTCGGCAGCCAGGAGTTGGTCGACGCGGCCGATGCCGGCGGCATCGAAGGCGGCAAAAATTTCCGCTTCCGCTTTTTCGCCAAGGTTCTTCAGCGGCTCGCGGATGGTCGCGTGATCGAGAATACCACGATGCACGAGGCCGAGTTTGAGCGCCACGGTGCCTTCCATGTGGGAGCCGCGGTGATAGACGGCCCGCGTCACCGGCAGAAGACGTTCGAAAAGCTTCCGGGCTTCTGGATAGTTCTGCGCCTTGCCTGCCTTGATCAAGTCGATCAGCAGTTCCGGCGCGATATTGCCGTAGCCGACGAGCAGACCATCGACGTCGAACATGGTCGGCAACAACCATTCGTCGTGGCAGCTCAGAACCTGCAGATTGGGATTGGCCTTCTTCAGTTCCGGAATTTCGACATACCAGCGCTTCATATTGCGCACGCCGTTCTTGGTGGCAACGACGCCTGCCTGCGTGGCGATCGCCAGCTGCGTATCGAGATCATAGGATGCCTTGGTGGCGTCCGGATACTGGAACAGGATGCACTGCAGGCCGGATTCCTGCCAGATCGCCTTGTAGCGATCCTGGGGAGCGCCCTTCTGAAACCCGAAGCGCAACCAGCCATGGTTCGGATAGACCAGCGCACCGGTGGCGCCGGCGGCCTTGCACTTTTTCGCCTCTTCGGCAGCAACCCTTGTACCCTCGCCTGTGATTCCGGCAATGATCGGCACGGCGCCGTCGACCGCCTCAACATAGGTGCGGATAAGAGCAAGCCGCTCCTCCTCGGTAAGGAAAGTGCCCTCGCCGGCATGGCCGAGGATGACGAGGCTTTTGACCCCTTCCATCGAAACCAGCCATTTGGCGATTTTTGCGTTGGCCTTGTGATCGACTTCGCCCTCGCGGGTGAAAGCGGTAACGGGCGCCGGGCTCAGCCCGCGCAGGTCCATCGGTTGCATCTTGATCTCCTCCTTGGCGATCGCTGCTCACTCATGATCAGCGATGGGATCGTTTATGGGAACGTTCCCACTATCGTTCTTGAATTTTCTGGAGTCAATTTCTTTTTTGGTGCATGTTCGCAAATGGCGCCCGACTGCCCGACTCGAATGGAAAAGGCTCAATGAATTCAAAGGCAGATCAAATTCTCGGTCAAAGCCGCATCACCATTCTTGACGTGGCGGCTGCAGCCGGCGTTTCCAAATCCACAGTATCCCGCATTCTGGATGAGCGGCTCCCCCGCTCCGACAGCGAGACCGCCCGCCGCGTTCGCAAGGTCGCTGAAGAGCTTGGATATGTCAGAGACGTTTCGGCAGCGAGTCTTAGGCGCGGCAACACGATGACTGTGGGCGTGATTGTTCCGCGACTGACCGATACGGTTATGGCCATGCTTTATGAAGCGCTGGCCAAGGCCTGCAGCCGCACCGGCCGCTTCGCCATTGTCGCCACGACCGACGACAAGCCGAAGGCCGACCGGCTTGCCGCCGAATCCCTCCTGAGACGCGGCGTCGACGGATTGATCCTTGCCACAGCGCGGGAAGATGACGACTTTCCTGACGAACTGGCAAGGCGCGGTGTCCCCTATGTGCTGGCGCTGCGTACCGACGGTCACAGCCTCTCCTCGGTCGGCGATGACAGGCTGGGCGGCTACCTCGCTGCACGCCATTTGCTCGATCTCGGCCATCGCAGGATCGGCGTCATTGCCGGCCCTTCCTATGCCTCCAGTTCGCGAGGCCGGGTAGAGGGTTTCTGCCAAGCATTGGAAGAAACGGGACTGGTAGCGGATCCCTCCTGCATTATCGCCTCGACATTCGGCATCGAGTCCGGTGCGGCGGCCATCGAAACACTGATGAACCTCAGCCCCCGCCCGACCGCTGTTTTCGCGGTCAACGACAATACCGCCATTGGCGCCTTGTCGGGCCTGACGAAACTCGGCCTTTCCGTGCCGCAGAATATCTCGATCGTCGGTTACAACGACATTCCGATCGTCAGTCACCTGCCCACGCCGCTCACGACGCTGCGTGTGCCGTTCGAGCAAATTGCTTCGAACGCCCTCGAGCTTCTTGCGGGCGATGGCGGTTCCATCGACGACCGTATCCGCATCTCGGCTCCGACACTCATTCCCAGGAAATCGACAGCGCCGCTGCGCTGAAAGATCACGAGAGGACCAACATGCCGGAACCGCTCAAGAACCTGCTGCACGAAGCGCTGCTCGTCGACATGGCTGATCGCATCGCCGCCAATGCGCTCTCCTTCGACAAGACCCATTTCCTCAAGCTCGCGAGCGATGGGCTGGAGGCGCTTGAGCTGATGGAGCGCTCGGCGCTGATCCGCAACGCGCTGTCTGCCACGCTTCCCGAAGATTTTATCGAAGCAGCCGCCGTTCTGAAGGCAAGCCTGCCTGCATCAGGCAGACCCGGTCTGACCGGCTGGATGTTGCTGCCGGTCAATCAGTTCATCGCCGCCCGCGGCCTCGATCATTTCGAACTCGGCCTTGATCTCCTCAAGGCGCTGACACCGCATTTCACAGCCGAATTCGGTATTCGCCCCTTCATCCATCGCGACCAGCAGCGCGCGCTCGCTATCATCTCCGCCTGGGTCGGCGACCCCGATCGGCACGTGCGCCGACTGGCCAGCGAGGGAACGCGGCCGCGCCTGCCCTGGGCCATGCGCCTGCCGCAACTCGTCAAGGATCCGACGCCAATCCTGCCGATCCTCATCGCGCTGATGGACGATCCGGAAGATTACGTGCGCCGCTCCGTCGCCAACAGCCTGAACGACATCGCCAAGGATCATCCGGATCTCGTCGCCGCTTTCATCGCCGGCCGCATCGAGGGCGCGTCAGCGGAGCGCCGCTGGCTGCTGAAACATGCCTCACGCACGCTGCTCAAGAAAGGCCATCCGCAGGCGCTCGCCAATTTCGGCTTCGGCACGGCAGCCGCGCTGACATGCGAACTGCGCCTTCTGAACGGCGAGGTGATGTTCGGCGAAGGGCTGGATTTCGAAATCCGCCTGACCAATTCAGGCGAAACCACGCACTCGCTGATGATCGACTACGCCATCCACCACGTGAAGGCCGACGGCTCTCTCTCGCCCAAGGTCTTCAAATGCAGGACAATTACACTCGCGCCCGGGCAGAGCCACGCCATCGAGCGCCGCCATGCCATGCGGCCGATCACCACGCGGCGCTATTATCCCGGCGAACACCGCATCGCCATCCTCGTCAACGGAGCGGAAAGCGCATCGAAAAGTTTCGTGCTGAGAATGCCTTCGCCTGACCCGGCCTAGCGCCTTTTTGTGCGCTGCACTTGACTTTTCCAGCGAACTAGCCCAAATGCGGCTCAGCTTTCACCCTTCCGGCCGCCGCGTGAGCGTGCCCCTAACGCAGGAAGAAGGGACAAAAGCGCATTTCGATAGAACGTCGCACTCCCAATGAGCGGCCAGAAGCGCTGGAAAGCTTTTTTCCAACTTGCAAGTTCCCACTTCACGCGGGGTTCTTGACGCCAGAATGAAACCGGATCGCATGGTGCGTTCCGGCGCTAGTCGTTGTGGCGCCCCGAAAGGTTATGCCTTGACTAATTTTGAATCGCTTGGTGTCTCCAAGCCGATCGTCGCCACCTTGTTCCAGCTCGGCATCGAAACGCCGACGCCGATCCAGGAACAGTCCATTCCCCTCCTCATTTCAGGCCGCGATCTGATCGGCCTTGCCCAGACCGGCACCGGCAAGACCGCCGCCTTCGGCCTGCCACTCATTGAAAAGCTGCTCGCTGACGAGCGCCGCCCCGACAACCGCACGACGCGGACGCTGATCCTGGCGCCGACCCGCGAGCTGGTGAACCAGATCGCCGAGAACCTGAAGAAGTTCATCCGCAAGTCGCCGCTGCGCATCAATGTGGTGGTCGGCGGCGTTTCGATCAACAAGCAGCAGCTGCAGCTGGAAAAGGGCACAGACATCCTGGTCGCCACCCCCGGCCGCCTGCTCGATCTCGTCAACCGCCGCGCAATCACGCTGACGACGGTGCGCTATCTTGTGCTCGATGAGGCCGACCAGATGCTCGACCTCGGTTTCGTCCATGACTTGCGCAAGATCGCCAAGTTGGTGCCGAAGAAGCGTCAGACCATGCTGTTTTCGGCCACCATGCCCAAGGCCATCGCCGATCTCGCCGGCGAGTATCTCGTCGATCCCGTCAAAGTCGAAGTCACGCCTCCCGGCAAGGCTGCCGACAAGGTCGAGCAATACGTCCATTTCGTCGGCGGCAAGAACGACAAGACCGAACTGCTGCGCAAGTCGCTGACCGAAAACCCCGACGGCCGCGCCATCGTCTTCCTGCGCACCAAGCATGGCGCCGAGAAGCTGATGAAGCACCTCGACAATATCGGCTATTCCGTCGCCTCCATCCACGGCAACAAGAGCCAGGGTCAGCGCGAGCGGGCGCTGAAGTCCTTCCGCGACGGCAGCATCAAGACGCTGATCGCGACCGACGTCGCCGCCCGCGGCATCGACATCCCGGCCGTCAGCCACGTCTACAACTATGACTTGCCCGAAGTGCCGGACGCCTATGTCCATCGCATCGGCCGCACGGCGCGCGCCGGCCGCGACGGCATCGCCATCGCCTTCTGCGCACCCGACGAAGCCAAGCTGCTGCGCGATATCGAGCGCCTGATGGGCATCGACATCAAGGTCGCAAGCGGGGAGCCGCCGGCCAATATCAGCAACAGCGGCCCCCGCCGCGGCAACGGCAATGGCAACAACCGCAATCGCGGCGGCGGCCAAGGTCGTGGTGGTGAGGGTCGCGGCGAAGGCCGTGGCGATCAGAACCGATCGGAGCATCGCGGCAGCCGCCAGGAACGCCGCCCGCGCCGAGAAGGCGAAGGCAGCGAAATCCGCGCCGGTGGCGAAGAACGCCGCGAGCGCCGTCCGCGCCCCGAGCGCCTGGGCCGCAACGAGGACTTCCGCGGCCAGCGTCGCGGCGAAGCGGTTCCGGATTTCGGCCCCGACAACGATTTGGCCTCGACCTCCGATTTCCGTCCGGCAAAGCCGCAGCGCCCTGCGCATAACGGCCCTAATGGCCATCACGCCAATGGCGAGCCGAGCGGCCATCACCGCGGCAACGGCCGCCACGCCCACGGCCGCCCGGCCCGCAAGCACGGCGAGGACCGCGGACAGCATCAGGCCCAGGGCGGCGAACCGCGCCGCGAGGGCAATGGCGGCAACCGCCGCGGCAGCTCCGGCTCCCGCAATGGCGGCGGCCAGCGCCGCGAACGCGCCTGATCATAGATCTATTGAAGATTGGAAAGGCCGGCGATTTCTCCGGCCTTTTTCGTTGTCTACGCCTCTGCCGGCCTCTGCCGCTCGGTTGCCCTGCGGTTCGTCAGATAGACGCCCGTCACGACAACAATCGTGCCCAAAATCAATGGCAGCGTCAGCGGCTCGCCAAAGGCGATGAAGGCTTCAAGCGCGACAGCCGGTGGCATCAGGTAGATGAGCGAGGCGGCACGCGAGACCTGCCCGCGGCGGATGAGATAAAGCAGCAGGCCGACGCCGCCCATCGACAGACCGAAGACCGACCAGGTGAGCGCGCCATAAGCTTGCGCCGAACCATCGAAATGCTGGTATTCGAAGGTCAGCGAGAGTGGCAGGGTAAGGATCAGCGCACCGGCATATTGCAGCGTTGCAATGGTCCTGAGGTCGCCGGATTGCAGGTGTTTCTTCTGGTAGAGCGTGCCGTAGGTGACGGAGCCCATGGCGATCAGGTTGATCGCCAGCGGCAGAGCGGCTTGGCTGAGATCGGCGGTCGCCGGATCGAGGAGCTTCGGCGAAATGGCGATGGCAATGCCGATGAAGCCGAGGCCGAGACCGATCTGCTGGCTCTTCTGCAACCGCTCGCCGACGAGAAAGGGAGCCGCCATGGCCGTCAGCAGCGGCTGCAGCGCCGCGATGATGCCCGATATGCCGGCAGGCACCCCATTGGCGATCGCCCACCAGAGGCCGGCAAGATAGAAGCCGTGCAGGAAGACGCCGGAATAGATGGCGCGGAGCCACGTCGCCCGGCTTTTCGGCCATTGCGCCCGCATCACCAGGCAGAGCGTCAGGAAAGCAAAGGCCGACAGCGCGTAGCGGATCGACAGAAAGGTGAAGGGCTCGGAATGCAGCGCCGCATATTTCGCCACCACCCAGCCGGTAGACCAAAGCAAAACGAAGACGGCGGGGGCAAGGCGGTCGAGGGACATGGGCGGCTCGGGCAAAAAGATATCGCGGTGCTGATAGCCGTAGCCGAAGGCCTCGGTCAAAGGCGAAGCGTTGATGCTTATATGAAATTTGGTTGATGGTTGTGGGCGCAGGATACGCGTAACTCGTGCGGCTCCCATGGCATGCCTTCTCCCGAGCACAAGAACAAGAGCGTATGCAGCCGCGCCTACGCCTGCATCACCGAATGAAAAACCATCACCTGCTCAGATTTTACGCAGTTCTTACGGAACACCCGTCCGTCGCCCCGCCCCACCTCGCTTCAAACGCCTGGAATTCCGTTTCTTTTCCGCACTGCAAAAATCTTTTCCCCGAATTGCGCATGGTTCTTGCATTGCAATTTGCGTTGTATTCAAATGAACAAAAAAAGGGGAGCCGCACCTTTGGCATTTGATGAAATGATTACCGGGGACGAAAGCCCCCGCCCGCCTTATGAAAAATATTACGAGTGGTACAACAGCCAAGACCGGGCGCATCTGATTGCCAAGTCCCGCGATGCGGAAAACATCTTCCGGAAGACCGGCATAACCTTCGCAGTTTACGGCCACGCCGACAGTTCCGAAAAGCTCATCCCCTTCGACATCATTCCCCGCATCATTTCCGCCCGCGAGTGGCGCAAGCTGGCTCAGGGGATCGAGCAGCGGGTGATCGCACTCAACGCCTTTCTGGACGACATCTACCATAAGCAGGAGATCATCCGCGCCGGCCGCGTTCCACGCGAGCTGATCGAGAACAATGTCGCCTTTCTCTCCGAGATGATCGGCTTCCGCCCACCGGGCGGCGTCTATACCCATATCGTCGGCACCGATATCGTGCGCACCGGCGAAGACCAGTTCTACGTGCTGGAGGACAATGCCCGCACGCCGTCCGGCGTCAGCTACATGCTGGAAAACCGGGAAACCATGATGCAGATGTTTCCCGAGCTCTTCCATGAAAACAAGGTTCAGCGCGTCGAGGATTATCCCTATCTCTTGCGCCAGAGCCTCGCCTCGCTCGCCCCTCCCGGCTGCACCGGCAAGCCGCGCGTCGCAGTGCTGACGCCCGGCATCTACAATTCGGCCTATTACGAGCATTCCTTCCTCGCCGACATGATGGGCGTCGAGCTGGTCGAGGGCTCGGATCTGCGCGTCATCGACGGCAAGGTGAAAATGCGCACGACCCGCGGCTACGAAGCGATCGACGTGCTCTACCGCCGCGTCGACGACGACTTTCTCGATCCCCTTACATTCAGGGCCGATTCCGCGCTCGGCATTCCCGGCATCATGGACGTCTACCGCTCCGGTAATATCACCATCGCCAATGCGCCGGGCACCGGCATATCGGACGACAAGGCGATTTATTCCTACATGCCGGAGATCGTCGAGTTCTATACCGGCCGCAAGGCGCTGCTCGAAAACGTGCCGACCTGGCGCTGCTCGGAAGCATCAAGTCTGAAATATGTGCTGGAGCACCTGGAGGAATTGGTCGTCAAGGAAGTGCACGGTTCCGGCGGCTACGGCATGCTTGTGGGGCCGACGGCATCGAAGAAAGAGCGCGCCGATTTCGCCGAAAAGCTGAAGGCCAAGCCGAATAACTACATCGCTCAGCCGACGCTGTCGCTCTCCACCGTGCCGATCCTCGTCAACAAGGGCATTGCGCCGCGCCATGTCGACCTCCGCCCCTACGTGCTCGTTTCCGACAAGGTCCAGATCATTCCGGGCGGTCTCACCCGCGTGGCGCTGAAGCAGGGCTCGCTGGTGGTCAACTCCAGCCAGGGCGGCGGCACCAAAGACACCTGGGTACTGGAGGACTGATGCTCGGAAGAACCGCAAACGGCCTCTACTGGATGTTCCGTTACATCGAGCGCGCCGAGAATATCGCTCGCCTGGTGGATGCGGGACTGCGCATGTCGCTAACCCGCAGCAGCGCCGGCGACGACAACTGGGATGGCGTGCTGCAAAGTGCCGGCGTTCGCGAAGCCTATGACGAGGGCCACGCCAAGCTGACCAATGCCGATGCGATCGATTATCTACTGCGCGATCGCTCCAACCCGTCGAGCGTCATGTCCTGCATTGATTACGGCCGCAACAATGCCCGCATGGTCCGCACCGCGCTGACGCGGGAGACTTGGGAGGCTACCAACGAATGCTGGATAGATCTCAAAGCCTTGCTTGAAAAGCGCGTGAAGGCCGCCGACCTGCCTGAGGTGATCGACGTCATCAAGCGCCGCGCCGGCCTCATCCGCGGCGCCTTCCATGGCTCGACGCTCAGAAACGAGCTCTATAATTTTGCCCGCATCGGCACCTTCATCGAGCGGGCCGACAATACGAGCCGCATTCTCGACGTGAAATATTACGTGCTGCTGCCTTCCGTCTCGGCCGTTGGCTCCTCGCTTGACAACGTGCAGTGGGAATCGATCCTGCGCTCGGTCTCCGCGCACCGGGCCTATAGCTGGGCCTATGACGGCGAATACCGGGCGATGAATATCGCCGACTTCCTGACCCTCAATGTGCAGATGCCGCGCTCGCTTGCCTATTGCTACGAGAAGATCGTCAGCAATCTCGGCTATCTCGCCCAGGATTACGAGGAGCGGCTTCCCGCCCACGATACCGCCGACGCGATCCGCACCACGCTGCAGACGCGGGCAATCCGCGACATTATGGATCAGGGCCTGCATGAGTTCCTGGAAGATTTCGTCGCCCGCAACAACCAGCTCGGCATGGAAATTTCCGACGGCTACCGGTTCTACGTTTAAGCGGATCAGAACATGAGACTGAAGATCAGCCACCTCACCGAATACCGCTACGACGAACCGGCGCAATTCTCGCTGCAACGTCTGAGGCTGACGCCGCCGGCAACCAACGGCCAGACAGTGCTCGGCTGGTCGCTGAAGGTCGAGGGTGCCACGCCCGAAGTGGAATATGACGACCAGTACGGCAACCACGTCAACCTGGTCTCGCTGGAAGGCGAGCAGCAGGTGACGCGGATTTTCGCGGAAGGCGAGGTCGAAACGACGGATATCAATGGCGTCACCGGCCCGCATACGGGCTTCTGCCCGCTCTGGCTCTTCCTGCGCGAAACGCCGCTCACCAAGAGCGGCAAGCTGGTGAAGGAACTAATCAAAGGCGTCAACGGCGATAATGAACTCGCCCGCATGCATGCGCTGATGGCAGCCATTCACGAGACTGTCGATTACAGGCCCGGAACCAGCGACACTGCGACGACGGCCGAACAGGCGCTGGAGAAGAAGAGCGGCGTCTGCCAGGACCATGCGCACATCTTCGTTGCCGCCGCCCGCGCCCTGCAGGTTCCGGCGCGTTATGTCTCCGGCTATCTGATGATGACGGAAAAGGCCGAACAGGCGGCGACCCATGCCTGGGCCGAGGCCCATATTCCCGGCCTTGGCTGGGTTGGCTTCGATCCCGCCAACGAGATCTGCCCCGATGACCGATATGTCCGGATCGCCTCCGGCCTCTGCTACCGCGACGCCGCACCGATCTCAGGCATGCGCATCGGCACACCGGGCGAAACCCTGTCGGTGACCGTGAAGGTCGAAGACGGCGGACAGATGCAAAGCCAGAGCCAGAGCTGAACCACCGACGCTCGCCATTGCACGATCGCGCAATTCCGCGCCATTTCGAGCGCTTTTCTCATCGCAACTAGCGGGAAGGACAGCATGGGCGCTGGCGGCTCGAAAGTGGCCTCATTTCGCCAACAAAAAGGCGGGGACAAAAGCCCCGCCTCTTCATCAATGTCTCGTCGGACATGCCCTACTCAGTGGCTGTCCTTGCCGACAGCGTTTCCGCGACATCCCTTGAGGAAATCAAGGTCGGCGCCGGTATCGGCTCCCTCGACATGCTGCTGATGCAGGTAGGCGTAGCCCGACGTCGGCAGATCGTGGTGCGGCTGCCATTCGGAGAGCCGACGCGCCAGTTCTTCGTCCGAAATGTCGAGATGCAGGCGACGGTTCGGCACGTCGAGCTCGATCATGTCCCCGGTCTTGACGACCGCGAGCGGCCCGCCGACCGCCGCTTCCGGCGAGGTGTGCAGCACCACGGTGCCATAAGCCGTTCCGGACATGCGGGCGTCGGAAATGCGCACCATGTCGAGGATGCCCTTCTTCAGCACCTTCGGCGGGAGCCCCATATTGCCGACCTCGGCCATGCCGGGATAGCCCTTCGGCCCGCAGTTCTTCATGACCATGACGCAATTCTCGTCGATGTCGAGGCTGTCGTCATTGATCTTGGCCTTGTAGTCGTCGATGTCCTCGAACACGACCGCCCTGCCCCGGTGCACCAGGAGATGTGGCGAGGCCGCCGAAGGCTTCAGCACCGCACCCTTCGGTGCTAGATTGCCGCGCAGAACGACGATGCCGCCCGAAGAGGTCAGCGCCTTTTCGGCAGGCAGGATAACGTCCTCGTTCCAGTTGACGACGTCCTTGACCTCGTCCCAGACTGTTTCGCCGGAGACAGTCAGAGCATCCTTATGAAGGAGCCCGGCCTCCCCGAGACGCTTCAGCACGACAGGCAGGCCGCCGGCATAGAAGAACTCTTCCATCAGGTACTTGCCCGAGGGCATCAGATTGACGATCGTCGGAACGTCGCGGCCGCAACGGTCCCAGTCGTCAAGCGTCAGGTCGATGCCGACGCGGCCGGCGATCGCCAGCAGATGGATGACGGCGTTGGTCGATCCGCCGATCGCCGCATTGGTGCGGATGGCGTTCTCAAAGGCCTGCTTCGTCATGATGTCGGATGGCTTCAGGTCGTCCTTGACCATCTGCACGATACGGCGGCCGGTCAGCTGCGCCATAACCTTGCGGCGGGAATCGACGCCGGGGATTGCGGCATTGCCTGACAGCGCCATGCCGAGCGCTTCCGCCATGGAAGCCATTGTCGAGGCGGTGCCCATCGTGTTGCAGGTGCCCGACGAGCGGCTCATCGATGCTTCCGCCTCGAGGAACTCCGCCTGCGTCATCTCGCCCGCCTTCACCATTTCGGAGAACTTCCACAGATGCGTGCCGGAGCCGACGCGTTCGCCGCGGAAATAGCCGTTCAGCATCGGTCCGCCGGTGACGACGATCGACGGCAGATCGCAGGAGGCAGCTCCCATCAGCAGCGACGGCGTGGTCTTGTCGCAGCCGACGAGCAGGACGCAGCCATCCATCGGCTGGCCGCGGATCGCTTCCTCGACCGCGAGCGCCGCGAGATTGCGGTACATCATTGCGGTCGGGCGGAAGGTGTTTTCCGAGGCCGAGAACACCGGCACTTCGAGCGGGAAGCCGCCGGCCTCCCAGACGCCCGCCTTCACTTTTTCGGCGAGCTCTCTCAGATGACCGTTGCACGGGGTCATATCCGACCAGGTGTTGAGGATGCCGATGACAGGCCGGCCGTCGAACAGGTCGTGCGGATAGCCCTGGTTCTTAAGCCAGCCGCGGTGATAGATCACGTCGCGGCTCGTACCGCCATACCATTCCTGCGATCTCAGCCTGCGCGGCCATTCCGCTTTCTTTTTCATAATCTCTGTCCTTCAGGATTACCCCCGGACCGCCTCGTACGGCCCGGGTCATCTCGCTTGTTCAAGCCAGCGTGTAGGCGGTCTTGACGGTTGTGTAGAATTCGGCGGCGTATTTGCCCTGCTCGCGCGGGCCATAGGACGAGCCCTTGCGGCCGCCGAACGGAACGTGGAAATCGACGCCTGCGGTCGGCAGGTTGACCATGACCATGCCGGCTTCCGAATTGCGCTTGAAGTGCGTCGCATGCTTCAGGCTGGTCGTGGCGATGCCGGCCGAAAGGCCGAACGGCGTGTCGTTGGCGATGGCAAGCGCCTCGTCGTAGTCCTTCGCCCGGATCACCGAGACCACGGGCCCGAAGATCTCCTCGCGCGAAATGCGCATCTGGTTGGTCGCTTCGGTAAACAGCGTCGGCTGCAGGTAGAAGCCGGGCGTTTCGCGGGAGATGACCTCGCCGCCGAAGGCGAGCTTGGCGCCTTCCTTTTTGCCGATCTCGATATAGTCGATATCGGTCTTCAGCTGCCGTTCGTCAACGACGGGACCGATATGGGTGCCGGCCTTCAGCGCATTGTCGACGACCAGCGTTTTCAGCTTCTCAGTCAAAGCCGCGACGAACTTGTCGTGAATGCCTTCGGTGACGATCAGGCGCGACGACGCCGTGCAGCGCTGGCCTGTGGAGAAGAAGCCGGAATTGGCGGCGGCTTCGACGGCAACGTTGAGGTCGGCGTCGTCGAGCACGACCATCGGGTTCTTGCCGCCCATCTCGAGCTGGAACTTGCGGTTATGCTCGATCGAGGCGGCGGCGACGCGCCGGCCGGTGCCGGTCGAGCCGGTAAAGGTGATGCCGTGAACGTCGGGGCTCTCCAGCATGGCCTGGCCGACGACCGAGCCCTTGCCCATGACGAGGTTCAAGACGCCCTTCGGCAAGCCGGCCCGGTTGAGGATATCGACGATCGCCCAGGAGCAGGCCGGCACCAATTCGGCCGGCTTGAAGACGATGGTGTTGCCATAAGCGAGCGCAGGCGCGATCTTCCAGGCCGGGATGGCTATCGGGAAGTTCCACGGCGTGATGATGCCGATGACGCCGAGCGCTTCGCGGGTGATCTCGATGCCGATGTTCGGACGAACCGACGGAATGACCTCGCCGGCGAGCCGCAGGGCTTCACCAGCGAAGAATTCAAAGATCTGCGAGGCGCGGATGACCTCGCCGGTCGCCTCCGGCAGCGTCTTGCCCTCTTCGCGCGCGAGCAGCGCGCCGAGCTCGTCCTTGCGCGCCATGATCTCGTCGCCGGTCTTCTTCAGGATGACATGGCGTTCCCAGATGCCCGAGCGCGACCAGGCCGGAAAGGCGGCCTTGGCGGCGGCAATCGCGTTGCGGGTGTCTTCGGCGCTGCCGTTGGCATAGAGGCCGACGACCTCGTTCGTATCGGACGGGTTGATGTTCTTCGTCGCGTCCGTGCCGACCCACTCGCCGGCGATCAAGTTTTGATAAATGGTCATGGGCTGAACAAGCCTCCTTTACCGTTTACATCGCGAACCGGCCGCCCAGGCGTCCGGATCTCTAATTCAGAGCTGCTTGACGGCGATCTCTTCTTCGGCCGCGATCTTCAGCGGGTTGCGGAGCGGCAGGCCGAATTCGGCGACTTCGATTTCGAAGACGTCTCCCTCTTCCGTCTTGATGCCGTCGGCGAAGGACAGGGTCGCGGTGCCGAACATGTGGACATGGACATCGCCGGGGACGCGGAAGAGGCCGTATTTGAAATGGTGGTATTCGAGATTGGCGAAGGTGTGCGACATGTTCGCCTCGCCCGACAGGAAGGGCTTTTCGAAGATCACCTTGTCGCCGCGCTTGATGCGCGAGGTGCCGCGGATATCCTCGGGCGCGGCGCCGATGCGGATTTCCGGACCATAGGCGGCCGGGCGTAGTTTCGAGTGGGCCAGATAAAGATAATTGATCCGTTCGGTGACGTGGTCCGAAAATTCGTTCGACAGGGCAAAGCCGATGCGGAACGGTGAGCCGTCCTTGGCGATGACGTAAATGCCAGCCAATTCAGGCTCTTCGCCGCCGTCGAGGGCAAAGGACGGCGACACCAGGGGAGCGCCCGGCGCTGCCGCGCCATAGCCGTTGCCCTTGTAGAACCACTCGGGCTGCACGCCCTTTTCGCCTGACTTCGGCTTGCCGTTCTCGAGACCCATCTTGAACATCTTCATCGAGTCGGTCAGCGTTTCCTCGGCCGCCTCGGTGGTCTTCTTGTGCATGGAATCGCGGGTGGCGGCCGAACCCAGGTGGGTGAGCCCGGTGCCGGTCAGATGCAGGTGGGCGGCATCGGGATGGGTGATCGGCGGCAGGAAACGGCCTTCCGCATAGGCCTTCTCAAGGTCGACGGCCTCGCCGTAACCATGGGCCTCGATGACCGCGGCGAGCGACTTGCCGCCATCGGCGGCTTCCATCGCCAGCGCATAGACGCTGCCTGCATTCTTGACCGACCTGGCCGCACCGCCCTGCTCGCGCACGGCGACGACGATCTCTCCGTTGGCACCCTTGATCTGGGAAATAAGCACGACTTCGATCCTTCTCGTTCCGGCGAAGACAAAAGCTCCGCCTGTCCGGCTCCATCGGGAGCCGGAATTGGTCTTTCATATGACTGCGAATGCCGGGCTGGGCTTAGATGCTCAGCCCTTGTTCTTGTTGTAAACGTCGAAGAACACGGCGGCGAGAAGCACCGCGCCTTTGACCATCTGCTGGAAGTCGATGCCGAGGCCGACGATCGACATGCCGTTGTTCATGACGCCCATGATGAATGCGCCGATAACCGCGCCGGTGATCTTGCCGACACCGCCCGATGCCGAGGCGCCGCCGATGAAGCAGGCCGCGATCACGTCGAGCTCGAAGCCGACGCCGGCTTTCGGCGTTGCCGAGTTCAGGCGGAGTGCGACGATCATGCCGGCAAGGCCTGCAAGCACGCCCATGTTGACGAAGGTGTAGAAGCTGAGGCGCTGCGTGTTGATGCCCGAAAGCTTGGTCGCCTTTTCATTGCCGCCCATGGCGTAGATGCGCCGGCCGACCGTCGTGCGTTTGGTAACGAAGGCGTAGATCGCGATCAGCACCAGCATGACGACGAGAACGTTCGGCAGGCCCCTGTAGCTGGACAATTGGTAGCCGAGCCACAGAATGGCGAGTGAAACGACCAGGTTCTGGCCAATGAAGAAGCCCAGCGGCTCGACATCGATGCCATGGCTTTCGTTCACCTTGCGGCGACGCCAGGCGAGGTAGAAGAGGATGACCGGCAGGATGACCGTCAGGATCAGCGAGGTCGACTGCACGGGCGCGCCGAAGATGTTGATCATGTCGCCCGGCAGGAAGCCGGTGCTGATGACCTGGAATTCCTTCGGGAACGGGCCGATGTTCTTGCCGGCCAGCACCGTCAGCGTCAGGCCGCGGAAGATCAGCATGCCGGCGAGCGTCACGATGAAGGACGGGATGCGGTGATAGGCGATGAAATAGCCCTGCGCGGCACCGATAATGCCGCCGACGATCAGACAAATCAGGCCGGCGACCCAGAAATTCATTCCCCATGTCACGGTGAAGATTGCCGCGAGCGCGCCGACGAAGGCGACGATCGAACCGACGGACAGGTCGATATGCCCAGCCACGATGACGAGCAGCATGCCGAGCGCCATGATGACGATGAAGGAATTCTGCAGGACGAGGTTCGTCAGGTTGACCGGCTTGAAGAGAATGCCGCCGGTGTAGAGCTGGAAGAATACCATGATCGCGACGAGCGCGATGAGCATGCCGTATTCACGAATGTTGCCGCGGATGTAGTCGGCAACAGAAACGACGTTGCTTTCCTCGGTTGTCGGGTTGACCGGAGTCATTGTCTCTTCTCCCCTGAGCGCATGATAGCGCGCATGATGGTTTCCTGGCTTGCTTCTCCCTTCGGCAGTTCGGCGACGATGCGTCCTTCGTTCATCACGTAGATGCGGTCACAAGTGCCAAGCAGTTCGGGCATTTCCGATGAGATCATCAGAACGCCCTTTCCATCGGCGGCAAGCTGGTTGATGATAGTATAAATCTCGTACTTTGCGCCAACGTCGATGCCTCGGGTAGGCTCGTCGAGGATCAAAATCTCGGGATCGGAGAACAGCCACTTCGACAGCACGACCTTTTGCTGGTTGCCGCCGGAAAGATTGACCGTTTCCTGGAAGATGCCGTGCGAGCGAATGCGCAGCTTCGACCGGTAATCCGTCGCGACCTTCATCTCCTTGATGTCGTCGATGACGCTGTTGTTCGAAATTCCGTCGAGATTGGCGAGCGTCGTATTGTGCAGGATCGTGTCGTTGAGCACGAGGCCGAGCTGTTTGCGGTCCTCGGTGACATAGGCAAGACCCGCATCGATCGCCTTGCGCACGGTGCTGACGTCGACCGGCTTGCCCTCGACGAAGACCTCGCCGCTGACCTTGTGCCCGTAGGACTTGCCGAAGACGCTCATGGCGAATTCGGTGCGGCCGGCACCCATCAGGCCGGCGATGCCGACGACCTCACCTTTGCGGACGGTGACGTTGATGTTGTGCAGCACCTGGCGGTCGCGGTGATGCTGGTGATAGGCGTTCCAATTCTTGACTTCGAAGATCGTTTCGCCGATCGGCACGGAGCGCGGCGGGTAACGGTCGGCGAGGTCGCGGCCAACCATGTTCTTGATGATGATGTCTTCGCTGATCTCGTCGGCGTGACAGTCGAGCGTCTTGACGGTCATGCCGTCGCGCAGGACCGTGATCTGATCGGCGACCTTGCGGATCTCGTTCAGCTTGTGGGAAATGATGATCGAGGTGATGCCCTGATTGCGGAACTCGATCAGCAGATTGAGCAGCGCGTCCGAGTCCTTCTCGTTGAGCGAGGCCGTGGGCTCGTCGAGGATGAGTAGCTTCACACTCTTCGACAGCGCCTTGGCGATCTCTACGAGCTGCTGCTTGCCGACGCCGATGTCGGTCACCAAAGTGTTCGGGGATTCGCGCAGACCGACCTTCTGCAAAAGCTGCTTCGTCCGGTTATACGTCTC
Organism: Rhizobium sp. MHM7A; assembly: GCF_005862215.1. Classification (NCBI taxonomy): domain Bacteria; kingdom Pseudomonadati; phylum Pseudomonadota; class Alphaproteobacteria; order Hyphomicrobiales; family Rhizobiaceae; genus Rhizobium; species Rhizobium sp. MHM7A. The sequence continues at coordinate 113,324 of NZ_VCHT01000002.1, read as the reverse complement.
TTCCCAACTGATGACTCCGTTCTTGGCATTCTCGTTGCCGAGAAAGATGTTTTCGCCGATCGACAGCAATGGCACAAGCGCCAGTTCCTGGTGGATGATGACGATGCCGATTTCTTCGGAGTCCTTGAGGACCTTAAAATGGCGCGTCTCGCCTTCGTAGACGATGTCGCCTTCATAGCTTCCGGTGGGATAGACGCCTGATAGCACTTTCATCAGGGTCGATTTTCCGGCCCCGTTTTCGCCCACCAACGCGTGAATTTCACCCTTGCGAACCTTGAGGTTCACGTTCTCCAGCGCCTTAACGCCTGGGAACGTCTTGGTGATGCTCCGCATTTCGAGGATTGTGTTGTCCATAGTCAAAGTTCCAGCGCCGGCAGCTTGAAACAGCTGGGGCGATCATAAAATCGAAGGCCGGAACCCGCAAGCACGGGCTCCGGCCTCCTGTTTAACTTACTTCAGCTGGTCTTCGGTGTAGTAACCGCCGTCGACGAGGATCTGCTTGTAGTTGGTCTTGTCGACGGCAACCGGCTTCAGCAGGTAGGACGGAACGACCTTGACGCCGTTGTCGTAGGTCTTGGTGTCGTTGACCTCAGGCTCCTTGCCGGACATGACGGCATCGACCATGGCAACAGTGACCTTGGCGAGTTCGCGGGTGTCCTTGAAGACCGTCGAGTGCTGTTCGCCAGCGATGATCGACTTGACCGACGGGACTTCAGCGTCCTGGCCGGAAACGACCGGGAGCGGCTGGTCAGCGGAACCATAGCCGACGCCCTTCAGCGAGGAGATGATGCCGATCGAGAGGCCGTCATAGGGAGACAGGACGGCGTCGACCTTGGCGTCGGTGTAGTTGGCCGAGAGCAGGTTGTCCATGCGGGCCTGGGCAGTAGCCGCATCCCAACGCAGCGTGCCGACCTTGTCCATGCCGGTCTGGCCGGACTTCACGACGAGCTTGCCCGAGTCGATGTAGGGCTGCAGAACGGACATCGCGCCATCATAGAAGAAGAAGGCGTTGTTGTCGTCCGGCGAACCGCCGAAGAGTTCGATGTTGAACGGGCCCTTGCCATCCTTGAGGCCGAGGGCGTCAACGATGGAGGTCGCCTGGAGAACGCCGACCTGGAAGTTGTCGAAGGTGGCGTAGTAGTCGACGTTGGCCGAGTCGCGGATCAGGCGGTCATAAGCGATGACCTTGATGCCGGCGTCGTGAGCCTTCTGGAGAACGTCGGAAAGCGTCGTACCGTCGATCGAAGCGATGACGAGAACCTTGGCACCCTTGGTGACCATGTTTTCGATCTGCGACAGCTGGTTCGGAATATCATCGTCAGCATACTGCAGGTCGGTCTTGTAGCCGGCGGCCTCAAGCTGCTTGACGATGTTGTTGCCGTCGTCGATCCAGCGAGCGGAGGACTTCGTCGGCATCGCGATGCCCACGAGGCCCTTGTCCTGCGCCATGGCAGGCATGACGAAGGAAGCGACGCCGAAGGCAGCCGCAGCCATCAATGAGATAATGGATTTCATTTCTCTCTCCCTTGTTAATAGAGCAGCGGACGAAAAATCGCCCGCCCCGAAACTGTGGCAGGTTCCGTATTGGATAGTTACTTCAGATGGTGAGAAACGAAGTAGGTCTCCTCCACGATCTCACACGTGTTGAGTGCCAACCAGCACACGGCGGCAAACTGGTATGGATTCCTATAACTGTCAAATAGAATAAGTGGTAATGTGCATAACAATTTTGGTATATCGTTAAAAAGTATTACTTTTGATGGAGCGCAGTGGGAGGCTGCAACCATGACGATCGTTTCAGAGCCCATTTCGATGGATCACGTCGATATCCACAGCGACAGTTTCGGCGACGACAGCTTTCTCCGTTCGGGACTTAAGCTGAATCACCTGCGCATGATCGTCGCAATCGAAGATAGTGGACAGATTTCCGCAGCTGCGGATGTCCTCAACATCTCGCAGCCCGCCGCATCGCGCATGCTGTCGGAAATGGAGGCGATCACCAAGACGCCGCTCTACGAGCGCGTCGCCCGCGGCGTGGTGCTGACGACCTTCGGCGCGGCCCTTGCCAGACGCGCCCGCAAGATCCTTCTGGAGTTGCGCGAGGCGAGCCGCGAGATCGCCGAATTGAAGAGCGGCAAGGGCGGCTCGGTCTTCATCGGTGCGGTCACGGCGCCGGCCATGAGCCTCGTTGTGCCGGCAATCAACAAGGTGCGTAAAGCCTATCCCGGCATCGAGATCAACATTCAGGTGGAGACGAGTAATGTGCTCGCCCGCGAACTGCTCGCCGCCCGCCACGATTTCATCATCGGCCGCATTCCCGACGATCTCAATCCGCGGCTGTTCGAGGTCAGGGAGATCGGCATCGAGCGGGCCTGCCTGATCGTGCGTAACCACCATCCGCTCCTGAAAAGAAAGAAGACGAGCAGCCTTACCGACGTCAGGGATTACGACTGGGTGTTCCAGCCGCCGGGCACGCTGTTGCGTCGCACGATCGAAGACATCTTTCTGTCCCAGGGCGTGGCGCTGCCCGAAAATATCGTCAACACCTCCTCGTTGCTGCTCACCTGCGCCATCGTCTGCGAAACCGATGCGATCGCGCCCGTCGCCGTCGACGTCGCCCATTTCCTGGCAAGCCAAGGCGCCAAGGCGTCCGACGTGCGCATGCTGCCGATCGATTTCGACATCAACGTCAAGCCCTACAGCCTGATCACCGCGAGAGAGCGGGCACTGCCGCCGAGCGCCAGGCTGCTCTACGACATCATTCTCGAGGAGAGCCTGAAGCAGGGGGCTAAAGCATGATGCCGAGAAGGGTCGGCGGTTTTCGGGCGACATCATGCTCCATCGATCGAACCGGCAAGCCCTGCGCCATCTTGACGGGCTCTAATATCCTCGAGAGGAAGGCGCATGCTGTTCGGACAATCGGTATTTCAATCAGTGCTCGAGCGGCTGAAGGCGGAGGAAGAACCGGCCGAAGAGACACAAGCGCCGCCTGCCCACCGCGTATCCGGGCTCGCCACCGGCCTCGCATTCGATGTCATGGAAGGCATCTCGGTTGCCTCGCAGCGCGTCGGCCAGGCCTACTTCGACAATCTCAACGCCGAACCGGCGGCCGAGGAGGCTCCCCCGCAGGAGCCGGAACCGGTCATGCCGGACCATCTCGCCCGCATCGCCCCGGAAGAGATTGCCGCGGAATTGGCGATCGCTGCCGCCGATACCCAACAGACGCTGAACGAGAAGCGGCGCGCCTTTGCCAAGGCCAACCATCCTGACGGCGTCGCAGAGCCTTTCCGCGACAATGCCAACAGGCGCATGATGATCGCCAATCTCTTGATTGACGAGGCGATGCGCCGCCTGCCGCACAGGTGACGTTCTCGAGCGCAGGCAAGCCTTCCCAGAGCAATTCCGTTTTTCGTCGGATCAATGATTGCTCAATCTCTTCGTTTTCACGCAATTCCCGGCGCAAAACCGCTCCACACTTTCTGAATTGCTCGAGACTTTGGGAGAGCCGCCGGTTCCCGGCCCGATTTGTGAACGCTATATAGGCTGTTTTTCTGGGATTCAACCGACCCCCACCATAACCGGTTTGATCATTTCTCGTTATGGTAGCGAATAAATCACCAGCTTTTTGTTACCAGCGATAGCGTATTTCAGGATCCGGATAGACCATGCCTACGCCCTTTTCGGTAGGGCATAGCGCTAACTGGCGAAATTGAGCACGAGAGAACCCGTTGTAACATAGGGCGGTTTAGATGTTTTAAGGGAGACCGCCGACATGTCATCTACGGAAGACCCAAAGCTGCCACGCAACACCGCGCGCAGACATTTTCTAGGTGTGGCTGCAGCTACCGGCGCTCGTCTCGCCGCCATGGCGGCCATGGCCACGGCAATTTCCACCTCTCCGGCCAAAGCGATGGGTCGACGTTGGGGACGCGGCGGCTCCGGTGGACACGGAGGTTCCGGTGGGAGCGGTGGCCCAGGCGGAAGAGGTGGCCGTGGCGGCAGCGGCGCAAATTGCTTCCTGCGGGGAACGGGGATACTCACGGATTGCGGTAAGAAGCCCGTCGAGGATCTCAGCATCGGCGACCGCGTTGCCCTTGCTGACGGCAGCACCCGTCCGGTAAAGTGGGTCGGCCGCCAAACCTTCAAGATGAGCGGCGCGCGCTGGCAAAAGGACGTCGTGCCGATCAGGGTATCCCGCCACGCACTCGATGGGCACACACCCCATTCGGATCTCTTTCTCTCGCCTGGCCACGCGCTGTACCTCAACGGAGTTCTGATCCAGGTGAAGGAGCTCGTGAACGGCACGACGATCGCACCGGTCATGCCCGCCGCCGAGGGATCGATCGATTACTTCGCCGTCATGCTCGATACGCACGAAGTTATCCTTGCCGAAGGTGCTGCGGTCGAAACCTTCCATCTGAAGGACAGCAATCACGAGAACTTCTGCAATTTTGCTGAATACCAGCGTCTCTACGGCGAGGAACGCATCGTGATGACACCGTTTGCGCCGCTGCTGGGAGGTGGCTGGTCACATTTGAGAGCGCTTCTCCTGCTCAGCGTTTCGCCGCTGGTACCGGTGCGCGATCCATTCGGCGATGCCTGCGAAAAGATCGAGGCGCAGGCTAGGGAACCGTCACTCTGACAGGACGGTAATACGTCGGGGGTCGGACTGCGGCATGCGAAGCCGTGCGCCGGTTGTGCAATAGTATCAAACTAGGACGTCAAGCGCGGCGCGCATCGAAACGATCGCGGCGCGCTTCGATCACTCCGCCTTCTTCTCTTCGGCTTTCTTCTCGTCGTCTGCTGCCGGCTCATCCCCGTCCGCGTCATCGGGTGTGACGATTGCAGCGGTCTCCGGCGGTTTCGGATCGAACGTCCAGAACAATACATAGAGGGCGTAGGCGCCGGCGCCGCCCGATATCACGCCCCAGAAGGGATCGCCGGTGACGAATTCGACCGTGGCCCAGGCGAAGCAGACGGCAACGATGGCTATTCGCACCCAGAGGCGGCGATATGCCGGATGGTTCGGATCGATCAGTTGCATTCCTGCTCCACGGTCACTTGTGTCGCACTGCCCTCGGCCTGTGCCGCGCTTGTCTCTAAAGCCTTTCCCGGACAGTTTAAAGCATTCTGTTGAATCGACCGGCATCGAAAGTTCGATCGAACCGCTCCTGCGGGACGCTTCCGTCCGAAGGAAAGGCTCTGGTTCGAATCTTGCAAATGTGAAAGATCCGCGGACTTGACGCGACGCCGAGAAGGTGGAATGAAAATTCCGGATTTTTGGCAATTCGGTTTATTTGTTCCGAATTTGAGGGAGGTTGAAATGACTGTGAGATTTGGTCTTCTCGGCGCCGGCCGTATTGGCAAGGTTCATGCGAAGGCCGTCAGCGGCGATGCCAATGCGACGCTGGTTGCGGTGGCGGACGCCTTTCCGCAGGCGGCAGAAGCCATCGCTTCGGCCTATGGCTGCGAGGTCCGCACCATCGAAGCCATCGAGGCCGCCAAAGACATCGACGCCGTCGTCATCTGCACGCCGACGGACACCCATGCCGACCTGATCGAGCGATTTGCCCGCGCCGGCAAGGCGATCTTCTGCGAGAAGCCGATCGATCTCGACGTCGACCGCGTCAAGGACTGCATCAAGGTGGTGGAAGAGACCGGCGCCAAGCTGATGGTGGGCTTCAACCGCCGCTTCGATCCGCATTTCATGGCAGTGCGCAAAGTAATCGACGAGGGCAAGATCGGCGAGGTCGAGATGGTGACGATCACCTCGCGCGATCCCGGCGCCCCACCGGTCGACTATATCAAGCGCTCGGGCGGTATCTTCCGCGACATGACGATCCACGATTTCGATATGGCCCGCTTCCTGCTCGGCGAAGAGCCGGTTTCGGTGCTTGCGACCGCCGCCGTGCTCGTCGACAAGGCGATCGGCGAAGCCGGCGATTATGACAGCGTCTCGGTGATCCTCCAGACTGCTTCGGGCAAGCAGGCCGTCATCTCCAACTCCCGCCGCGCCACCTATGGCTACGACCAGCGCATCGAAGTGCACGGCGCGAAGGGCATGGCAGCGGCCGAAAACCAGCGCCCGGTCTCGATCGAGGTGGCGAACGGTGACGGCTACACCCGCCCGCCGCTGCACGATTTCTTCATGACCCGCTACACCGAAGCCTATGCCAACGAGATTGCAGCTTTCATCGCCGCGATCGAAAAGGGCACGAAGATCTCGCCCTCCGGCGCCGACGGCCTGGCAGCGCTCGCGCTTGCCGACGCCGCCGTGCAGTCGGTCAAAGAAGGCAAGCTCATTAGGATCGGCTGACGGCCCTCTCCCGACCGTAAGCCGTGCATGAGATGGCCGGGCTCCGCCCGGCCGTTTTGCGTTTTGAGCATCGGCACGCGTATTGAAGACAAGCCGCCTCCCGCCGAGTGCACGGTTGCTTATTCGGGGCATTGGCCTCCACCAGGGGCCGGCGTGGATCCCAGGCTCAAGGCTTGGGATGACGGAGAGTGGGAGCGTCACTGCCAACTCGGCGTCGGCGCGGCGGATGATGCCTTACGCATCCGGCTCCGGACGCGGCGGTGCAGCGCTTATCGGCTGCCGCCACCTTCTCCCAGTTTTACCGGAAAGAAGGAATATGCCGCCCCCAGCCCCTAACCGAAATGTGGAATCCAAGCAGATACTGGTGCCCCTCCCCTTGAGGCATGGGTGTTTGAGGCGGTTTAACTTGCTGGACATATCTTCGTGAAGCAATCTGCGCACTCGCGTCGCAAAAACTGTCGCTTTAGTCAGGGTCTGGCGACAAGAAGGAACCGCAATATGGATGCGATTATTGAGATTGCGACGACAAAAGATGTCGAGCCGTGGGCGCAGCTTCGCGTTGCGCTGTGGCCGCATCACTCGCTTGAACATCATCGAGCTGAGTTGGGCCGGGCGTATCTTTCAGAAAGTGGACAGGCCGTCGCGTTCATCGCTCGAAATCCTGCGAATGAAACCGTCGGGTTTGCTGAGGCGACTTTGCGACATGATTATGTGAATGGATGCAGCAGCTCGCCCGTTTTATTTCTCGAAGGGATTTATGTCCGGCCTGTTGACAGGCGAAAGGGCATCGCACGATTGCTTTGCAATGCCGTTGCCGATTGGGGGAAGTCGCTTGGGTGCATTGAGTTTGGCTCTGACGCGCTGCTTGAGAATTCAGCCAGCCATGCGCTTCATACCGCTTTAGGATTTGAGGAGACACAGCGCGTCGTGTTCTTCCGAAAGCCACTTTAGACCGGAGTTGCCCTTCCACAAGAGCCGCCCGGCGTTTCGCCGTCTCAATCCGTCCCCTGCCCCCCCGAGATCACGATATCCTGGTCGATCACCGACAGCGCCCGGTTGAGGTGACCCTCGAAGACGAGGATGGGTTCGTCGGGGACGACGCGGATTTCGGGCATGCCTTCCATGCGCACGATGTGGGATTGGCCGAGACCCTCTTCGATGCCCTGGCGCAGCAGGTCGTAATAGCGGGTGCCGGGGCCGGTGATGGCGATGGGCATGCGTTCGGTAAGACTGAGCATGCGCGACAGGCCATTGCCCAGCGCCAGCCCGGCCTGGCGGAAGGCGAAGGCGGAGGTGCGGTTACCCTGGCGGGCGCGGGCGGCGATCTTGTCGAGTTCGGCAACCGGGACGAATATGGCGGGGATCGTATCGAGGGGCACTTCGAAGGCGCTGCGCAGGATGGCGTAGAAGCCGGCATAGGCCTCGATGCAGCCGCGCGTGCCGCAGCGGCAGAGGCCGCCATTCGCCATGTGCAGCATGTGCCCGAAATTCGGCGCCGAAATTTCCTGGCCGGTCTGGCCTCCGCGCCGGACGATGCCAAGGCCGATGCTGTGGCCGAGCGACAGCGCCGCGAGCGAGCGGAAATCGGCGCCCTTGGCGATCTCCTCGCGCGCGCCGAGCGCGGCGGCGACGAGCAGCGTCTCGTTATCGAGAATGACCTTGGCCTGCCATTCCGACCGAAGCGCCGATTCGAAATCGATTTGATCGCTGCCGAAGATCGGCGACCAGACGAGGACGGGTTCGGCGGAATGGACGAGGCCCTTGCTGCTGATCGAGATCAGCAGCACCTTTTCCTGGGAAATCCGGGAACGATCGAGAATACGCGAAAGCCCGGCCTGCACCGCTGCGAGGAAACGGGCGGCACCCGAGGGATCATGCGAGCGCTCCTCGCTGAAGCGGTCGATCAGCTTGCCGGCATAATCCACAAGCGAATATTGCACCGCATCCGAGGAGATGACGACAACGATCAGGTAGCCGCAATCGCGCCGCTGGCGCAAAAGCACGCGCGGCCGGCCGCGGCCGCTGGCCGCCTGCTGCTCGGATTTTTCGATGATCTGGGCGCGTTCCAGATCGGCCGTGATCGCCGAAATGGTGGCCGAGGAAAGGCCCGTGAAATCGGATATCTCAGTATGGGCGAGCGCGCCGTGGCGGCGCAGCACGGACAGCACGAGCACGCTGTTTCTCTGCCGGACCAGCTCCGTGCTCGACTTGGTCAGCATGAATGCCGCCCTCTCCCTGTGCTCGCATTTCAACAGCTAGAGCATGACGGCCTGTCTGAAAACCGCTCATGGTTTTCGGCATCATGCTCTGGTTCCGCCCCTCGTTCCCACTGCATCTCCGGCCGCTGCCGCGCAAGCAAATTAAGCCGGTAGTGCAGTGTTGACAGTTGAAAAAATCTCTGACAGTTAATTTCTCGACTGTCGAGAAAAAAATCGAAATCTTTCTCGACAGCTTTCGCGGTGGCCGGAGGAAGCAATGGGCTGGGCCGGTCGCAACTCACTCGGGAGGACATTATGAAGTCTATTATGAAACTGATGGCAGGGGCTGCCATCCTCGTTTCGGTGCATACTGCCGCCATGGCTGCCGATCTTGTCGTCGGCGTTTCCTGGTCGAATTTCCAGGAAGAGCGCTGGAAGACCGACGAAGCCGCCATCAAGAAGGCTCTCGAAGCCAAGGGCGCCAAATATATTTCCGCTGACGCGCAGTCTTCTGCCGCAAAGCAGCTGACCGACGTTGAATCGCTGATCTCGCAGGGCGCCAACGCACTGATCATCCTCGCCCAGGACTCCGACGCGATTGCCCCGGCGATCGAAAAGGCAGCCGCCGAAGGCATCCCGGTTGTCGGCTACGACCGCCTGATCGAAAACCCGGCCGCCTTCTACATCACCTTCGACAACAAGGAAGTCGGTCGCCTGCAGGCCGAGGGCGTCTTCAAGGTGAAGCCGGAAGGCAACTATGTCTTCATCAAGGGCTCGTCTTCCGACCCGAATGCCGACTTCCTGTTCTCGGGCCAGCAGGAGGTTCTGAAGGCTGCGATCGACGCCGGCAAGATCAAGAATGTCGGCGAAGCCTATACCGACGGCTGGCTGCCGGAGAACGCCCAGCGCAACATGGAGCAGTTCCTGACGGCCAACAACAACAAGGTTGACGCCGTCGTCGCCTCCAACGACGGCACGGCCGGCGGCGCGATCGCAGCGCTCGACGCCCAGGGCCTCGCCGGCTCCGTTCCGGTCTCCGGCCAGGACGGCGACAAGGCGGCGCTGAACCGCATCGCGCTCGGCACGCAGACGGTTTCCGTCTGGAAGGACAGCCGCGAGCTCGGCAAGCGCGCCGCCGAAATCGCTCTCGACCTCGCCGGCGGCAAGGACATGAGCAAGATCGACGGCGTTCAGGCCTTCAAGGGCGGCCCGAAGGGCGTGGAAATGCAGTCCGTCTTCCTGAAGCCGCTTGCCATCACCAAGGACAATCTGAACGTCGTCATCGACGCCGGCTGGATTTCCAAGGCTGAGGCCTGCCAGGGCGTCAAGGCCGACGCGGTCGCTGCCTGCAAGTAAGCCAGCGCTGAACTAGAATGACCGGCGCCGCAGCGGATAACGCTGCGGCGCCGGATGCGGACGGGAATTCCAAAGACGAAGTTTTCTCCGCCTCGCCGCACCATCGCAGATTTGCATTCCCTGCCGGAAGAGCGTCGCGACGCCACGCGACCGGTTTCCGGAAGCATCGCGGTGGTCAGTTGAAGAACAGACGAATGACGCCGTTGGCAGCCTCTCGCGCGCCGGCGCAGCCGTCAAAACAAAATGGGGGAACGGCAAACCCATGGCCGATGTATTAAAATCAACGACCTCAAGCGGACCGCGAGCGGCGGAAGCCAATCCGGTGGCCCGCTTCTTCCGCGCCACCGAGATCGACACGCGCCTGCTCGGCATGATCGGCGCGCTCGTCATCATCTGGATCGGTTTCCACATCATCACCGGCGGCCTGTTCCTGACCCCGCGCAATCTCTGGAACCTCTCGGTCCAGACCACCGACATCGCGATCATGACGACGGGCATGGTGCTGATCATCGTCACCCGCAATATCGACCTTTCCGTCGGCTCCGTGCTCGGCCTCTGCGGCATGATCATGGGTGTCACCCAGGCGCAGATCCTGCCGCAATATCTGGGCTTCGACAGCCCCTTCACCTGGGCGATCACCCTTTTCGTCGGCCTGATCGCCGGCTGCCTGATCGGCGCCTTTCAGGGAATCATCATCGCCTTCCTGAACGTTCCCTCCTTCATCGTCACCCTCGGCGGCCTGCTTGTCTGGCGCGGCGCGACCTGGCTCGTCACCAGCGGCCAGACTGTTGCCCCCATGGACCAGACCTTCCGCATCATGGGCGGCGGCGCGGAGGGCTCGATCGGCGCCACCTGGAGCTGGATCGTCGGCATCGCCGCATGCCTCTTCGTCATCGCCAGCATCATCGGCTCGCGCCGGCAGCGCCGCCGCTTCGGCTTTCCGCTCAGGCCTGTCTGGGCGGAATATTTCCTGGCGAGCCTCAGCTGCGTGCTGATCCTCGGCGCGGTCTGGATTGCCAACAGCTACTACTGGCCGATCAATATCGCCAAGCGTTACGCCGAGGCCAACAATATCCCCTGGCCGGAAACCGGCCTGGATATTCCCTACGGCATCGCCGTTCCGGTGCTGATCGCCATCGTCGTCGGCATCATCATGACCTTCATCGCCACGAGGCTGCGCTTCGGCCGCTATGTCTTCGCGATCGGCGGCAACCCCGAGGCGGCGGAACTCGCCGGCATCAAGACCCGCTGGGTGACGGTGCGCATCTTCGCGCTGATGGGCATTCTCGCAGCCGTCGCGGCGGCGATCTCCACCGCCCGCCTCAACGCCGCCACCAACGCGCAGGGCACGCTCGACGAACTCTACACCATCGCCGCCGCCGTTATCGGCGGGACGTCGCTGGCGGGCGGCACCGGCACGATCGCCGGCGCCATGCTCGGCGCGCTCGTCATGCAGTCCCTGCAATCTGGCATGGTGCTGGCGCATGTCGACACTCCGCTGCAGAGCGTCGTCGTCGGCACCGTCCTCGTCGTTGCGGTCTGGCTCGACACCGTCTACCGCGCCCGTGCCAAGTGAGAGGAGCCCAAGACATGACTGATCAACGCACTCCCCTCGTGGAACTGAAAAACATCTCGATCTCCTTCGGCGGCATCCACGCGGTGGACAATGCCTCGGTGGATCTCTACCCCGGCGAAGTGGTGGCCCTGCTCGGCCACAACGGCGCCGGCAAATCGACGCTGATCAAGATCCTCTCCGGCGCCTACAAGCGCGATGGCGGCGAGATCCTGATCAATGGCGAGCCGGCCGACATCCGCAATCCGCGCGACGCCAAGAAATACGGGATCGAGACGATCTACCAGACGCTTGCCGTAGCCGACAATGTCGACGCCGCAGCCAACCTCTATCTTGGCCGCGAGCTGAAGACCCGCTGGGGCACACTCGACGACGTGGCGATGGAGGCCTCGGCGCGGCAGGTGATGGGACGGCTCAACCCCAACTTCAAGCGCTTCAAGGAGCCGGTGAAGGCGCTTTCGGGCGGCCAGCGGCAATCGGTGGCAATCGCCCGCGCGATCCTCTTCAACGCCCGCATCCTGATCATGGACGAGCCGACGGCGGCCCTCGGCCCGCAGGAGACGGCGCAGGTGGGCGAGCTGATCAAGCAGCTGAAGAAGGAAGGCATCGGCATCTTCCTCATCAGCCACGACATCCACGACGTCTTCGACCTCGCCGACCGCGTCTCAGTGATGAAGAACGGCCAGGTGGTGGGCCATGCCCGCACCGAGGACGTGACCAAGGACGAAGTGCTGGGCATGATCATTCTCGGCAAGGTGCCGCCCAAGGCCATCCCCGGCCCCGGCGCCATGCAGATCTGACCGCTGCAAGCCCCTGCCCCAGACAACCGAGCTCCGCCGCCCGCGAGGCCGGCGGAGTTTTCATTTGTGCACCAAGGCTTGCGGATAAAAACACGTGCCAAATCGCAAGCATCGGTATTTCTGAGAATTCACGATTGAAGCCGGCCGCAAGCTAGGCTAAGAACCACCCATCGGACAGGCGATTCAAACCGCCTTCGGCATGCACCCGTAGCTCAGCTGGATAGAGTGTTGGATTCCGATTCCAAAGGTCACAGGTTCGAATCCTGTCGGGTGCGCCACCGCGATTTCTGTCCATTCTGGACACATAGGTTACGGTTTATTCCTGAGACATAGGTAACACCTTTGCGCCGAAAGGGTTCGGCAATGGTTCGAGCCTGCATGTCTCGTCATCGAAGTATCCCAGGTCGTAAGACACGCGGCGATACCGTCAGGTTGATCGTCAGAGAGGTGGATGGAGAAGAACACCTATCTGTCGGTGCACGAGTTTGATGAAAGACAGCGAAGCGGATGGGACGGCTTGATTTGCGAGCTTTTTGGCAGCGATCCTGACCTTGCGATGCTTCTCGACAATGTGGCGGCCATTCTATCCGAGCACGCCGCGGTATTGGCCGACGACATCGCCGACCCAGAAGGTGACTGCGCGTGATCTGACCAGGTCATCCCTACGCAATGTCGTCGGGCTCGGACGTGCCGCTGCGCCACCTGCGGACATTGCCAGTCACAAAGAAAAGATTACTTTAGACGCAAAGGCTCACCTTTTGGGAGTTCCAGCTGTGGGGGCTTCATATTGTCGCCACGTCTGTGAGGAGGGCATGGCATCTATGTTGTTGGAAGATTTGTACCGTCTGATGAAAATCGGGCACGTGCAGGCTCAGGGGGTTGTCGACACCATGACCCAGCCCGTTGTCGTTCTCGATCAGCATTTCTGTGTTACGACTGCGAACAATGCGTTCATCAAGACTTTCGAGGTCGACCGTGAAGACATTTTGGCGGAGAACTTCTTTCGGCTTGGAAACGGCCAGTGGGATATTCCGGAGCTTCGGCAGCTCATAGCGTCGGTCATCCCACGGGCGTCCGCCGTCATCGGCTTCGAAGTGAGGCACGATTTTCCGACGATCGGCCAGCGTACATTTCTTGTCGACGCCCGACGCCTTGTTCATCCCGACGACAACAGCCCCAACCTCCTGGTCATCTTCGACGACGTCACGGAGCGCCAGCGCCACGACGCCGAGATGGACTTCATCGTCGCCGAGATGAGGCACCGGCTGAAGAACCTTTCGGCCGTCATTCGGTCGGTCGTGAACAATACCAGAGCGGACGATCCTGTTGTTGCAAGCTTCAAGGAGTCACTGCTTGGCAGGCTGGACGTGACCTTTCACGCTCAGGAGCTCGCCGCGCGAGGCAAGGCGGCTGACTTCGAAACCTTGGTGAGGGACGCGGTAGGCATGACTGTTTCAGAACGGCTCGAATGCTCCGGACCGTCCGCAGAACTTTCAAGTTCACACGTTGTTCCGGTCAGCATGATTTTCCACGAGCTCGGTACGAACGCAGCGAAGTACGGTGCTGGTTCCGTTCCGGGTGGAAGGATTAGTGTGACCTGGGAGTCGGACACCGGGCCGCGGGAGCGGACGCTTCTCGTATGTCAATGGCGCGAGGAAGCAGGGCCGCGCATCTCTCAGCCTGAGCGCAAGGGCTATGGGACTGAACTGATCGAAGGCCTAGCAGCCCATATGGGTGGAAGCGTGGAACTTATCTATCCTCCCAGTGGTTTCATTGCGATAATCAAAATCCCGATGTGAGGTCATGTGAGCGGTACTTTCGAAGCGAGGGCCGGAGGTGAGACCAAGGTCCTCGTCGTCGAGGACGAGTTCTTTATCGCCGATGAACTCCGACGCAAACTGACCGCTGCCGGGTTGCTGGTGCTTGGGCCGGTATCATCGAACGAGGGCGCGCTCGATCTGCTGGAGCAGCAGCGACCTGCTATCGCCGTTCTCGATATCCATATCGGCGGGACAAGGGTGAATCCTGTGGCCGCAAAGCTTCGGCAGTTGAATGTCCCGTTCGTTCTGGCGACAGCAAGCCCGCCCCATGAAATTGCATCTGATCCGGTCCTCGCGGGCGCAGTCATCCTGGAAAAACCAACAGATTTGGATCGTCTGATAGAAATCGTCCGCAGGGTAATCAAGTGACGATTCAGTGCGCGAAGAGCCGTTCGCGTAACAACTGGGCATACGCTTTTGCCGAGACATGTGCTCTCCTATAACGCATAAACCAAAGCGTCATTCTGATATTCCCTCAGCCACTTATATGACAGGTGCCGCAGCCTCCGTCATGCTTCCAGGGCCTGCATTGGCAAATGGCGACGGCGCCGCCCTCCTCGAAGACGCCGCCGATCCATCGACGACATTCCCCGGGGCAAATCTGCAGATCATGCTGCGCCGCGCCGCCCTGATAGTGCGTAACGCCGGGTCGATCACGCTCGATCCCGATCTGGAGGAAGCCGTCATAGACGTGTCGAGCGAGCTGGGGCTTGATCGTGACGATGCGATCAGGTTCATCGTCCGGAGAAGAACACCTATCTGCCGGTACAACAGCTTGACGAGGATGGGCATGTTGATGGGAGTGCCTGAACTGCGCAGCCGTCGCTCTGGTAAACCTCGATGCCGGGGTTGGCAGCTGCAATTTGAACTTGAGAACTGAAATGCATCTGCCCGCCGGAAGGATCGGCTTTCGATGATCAAGCCTGAACTCGCATTCGCCATCATAATGATGAGCAACTTCGCAGCTCCGATCGGGGCTTTTATCGCTGGGTGCACGTGGCCGCGTTGGTGGAAGACATTGCATTCTTTGGCGGTGATCTGGGTCGTTCTGTCAGTATATGTATGCGACAGAATGACGTTCACGCCACATATCGCACTGTGGACGGCTCGTACGAAGGATTAGATCAGTTTCTAGTCGTCGTTGCCATCTTGTTGCAGCAGCTAGCCATTCTCATGACCTATGTAGCTTGGTATGTGTGTCGCGAATTTGTTAAGCGGCGGCGGGCATCTCGAAGAGAAGCGAAGCCTTTCTGAGGAGCATCCAATGATCCACGAATTGCGCATCTATACATGTCTGCCGGAGAGGCTGCCGGCACTGCAACAGCGTTTCGAGACCGCGACACTGGCGATCTGGGAACGCCTCGGCATCCGCTCACTCGGCTTCTGGACGACGATGATCGGTTCTTCCAGCAACGATCTGACCTATCTGCTCGAATGGCGGTCACTGGCGGAGCGCGAGCAGAAATGGGCCGAATTCATCGCTGATCGTGAGTGGCAGGAAGCGAAGGCGAAGAGCGAGGCGGATGGGGCGATCGTTGCCAACATCACCAGTTCGTTGCTGAAGCCGACACGCTTCTACCGCGGCTTCTCCAACCCGTCGGAATAACGGCAACGGCCGGCCGACACCCCATGACCATGCCCGACACAGCCAACTTTCTCGAGGACGCCGCCAACCGGATAGACGAAATTTCCAGGCGGGATTTGCAGATCATGCTGCGCCGCGCCGCCTGCTCGTTCGCAACGCCGGCTCGATCACCTCGACGATGATACTGAACGGAATGTATCGAGCGAGCTGGTGCTGACGCGAAGACGCTATCAAGTATATCGTCTGGGAGTGGCTGGAGCAGAACACCTATCTGCCGGTGCACAAGCTGGACGCGATACGGATGGAGAAGCTTGATTGAGTGACGATCGAATTCAGCTATTGATTGGCTTGTGCGCCTTGGGCGGCTTTTGCGCTTACAGCTGGTATTGGTTCATCAGATCGATCATTTTTATCGCAGAAACGGCTTCGATTTCAGCAAAGATTTTGGGCCAAAAATCTATCGTGGGGCAAGTTTTGCAGGTGACCGCTTCTTGGCGACGCCGAAAGCGAAGCTTTATATCATTAGGCCCTTCGCAGTGGCGGTAAGCTCTTTCATGACGGTGGCTTTTGCTTTGGCCTGTCGGGAATTATCAAACATTGCGCCGGTTGCCGGCCGTAGCGCCCGACCGGTCCATCCAAACTCATGAACTGCCGCCTCATCCTGTTCCTCCCTTAACCCCTTATATTAGGCATGGCGGAGCTTGTCGTCATGCTTCCAGGCGGTAATCCCCCCTCCCAAAAGGCAATCGTGAACCACGTTGACATCGATGCGCGATCCCAGCACTGGTAGATGAAGGCGAAAGCTGCAAGTCCTGTTTGAAAAATGGGCCTACATAGCTTTGGGGGATAGATGCCTTTTCTGGGTTTGCCTTGGGTCATTGGCCCGGTTCCAATTATACTGACAGTCTGGGCTGCATACGCTTGCAGTATCGCTGTTGTAAAGCAAAGGCCAACCAGTGGGGAGGCTTTTTTCGGCGCACTATTTCTTCCGAGCGGTCTTATTGCAATCGCATGTCAGTTATTTCTTTCACGTCTGAACTTTACTGCTCTGCTAATTAGCAATCAAATAGTCTCAAGCGCATGCTTTCTTATTATCCTGCACGCCAGCGGCTTCCGCAGAGTACCGGTTGCAAATCGAACACCTAAAGAAACGTCACAGGCCAGATCGTTCATGATTTTAACGTCTTCTTACATTTTTTTTAATGTAATTCTATGGTGGTTTCCCGGCGCCAATAAATGCACTATTGCGAAATGCTTTGTTTACGAATGGGCACTGGGTAGAATAGACCATATGTTTGCAAAGATATATCCGGAGACTTTGTTCGGAACATTGATGCTTATTGGAATACTGTCTTTTCTTTATTACGAATTTTCAAAAATCTGGCGCGACCGCTTTTCGAAGTGATGGAGGAGATGCAGCAAGTTAGCGCTGCCGCGCGAGGACACGATCAGGCGCTGTCCAGGAGTGGATGGAGAAGAACACCTATCTGCCGGTGCACGAGCTGGACGAAGTCGGCCAAGTGGATGGCCCTGCTTGAAGTTCAATGTACTTTGGTCGTTGATGTCTGATAAGTTGTGCGCATGGATATTGATTTAGATCGACCCGAAGCCATCAGAAGTCGCGTTAAGCGGATCATTGCAGGCGATTTTGATTACTCCCATTTCGCCACCACCATTATGTGGTTACGAGAGCGTGTGGCGAAAAATAGCACATTGCATGAGCTTGGCGATTTTCTGGCCCATCCCTACCGTGACCGCGGCCCAACGTCAGCTGCCGTAAGCGACCTGCTGATGGATTTTTTGGATAACCTCGAAGTCCTAGATCCTAAAAAAGTCGGAGCCGAGCTGGCCGAGCGCGCCGTGAAGGTTGAGGAAATGTACTTCGAGTTCCGCCAGGCCTTATTGGATGCCGGCCTATTGCTCGCAGAGGAAGACGAGGCACTGGCGACGGCTTATGAAGCATTTGTCCTTTTTACACTCTCTTGTCTGCACGAGAGCGTTCTAATCACCAAAGGATGGGACGTTGTTCTCAGGGTGGCGATCACCAACAATGGGAACCTCGCCATCTTCGGACGCACATTTTTAAACAAGAACGGTCGCGCTTTCAGAACAAACTTTCTGATATTCTCCACCACTCTTGCCGCCGCAGATTGGCTGATTGCGTCAGTGACTGCCGGATTTGTCAGGGAGCCGCTGATGTACACTGCCGCTCCGAAATTAATCTCCTTCGAGGGCCGATAGGCTCCGCCATCAGTCGATCTCGTAGACTGCCGCGGTGTCCTGCTCCTCCCGCAGCCCTTTGTAAGAAGCATGGCGCAGCTTCCCATCGTGTGTCCAGGCCCGGTATTTGATCTCCGCAACAAACGCTGGACGGACTTGGACCGCGTTTCGCTTCCGGCCGCTTGCCAATCGTCGGTTTATTCATCTGCTCGCGAAGCTCCAGGTCTCGCTGCCTTTGAAGACCGTCAGGTCGCGACCGTCGAGAAAGAGGAGGTCGAAGACCATCAAGACCGACTCCCAAGAAATCCGTTTTCCACCGCGGCCGCGGAGCGACTACTGAAGCCTGCCGAAATCCGACCGGCCGTGCTCGTCGAACACGACTGCCTCGCCGTCCAGTATCGCCGTCGAGACCGGAAGTCGTTTCGCCTCAGCCACGATGGCAGGGATCGGTCTGTCCAGTCATGGCCGCCGCGTGTCAGGATCCTGACGCCCTTCTGTTCAATGTGCACGGCCAGGCGGTAGCCGTCCCACTTCACTTCGAAAGCCCACTGCCGGCCTTTCGGCGGCTGCGGCTTCAATAGCGCCAGGCACGGATCGATGCGCGCCGGCATTGGGTCGAGGGAAAGGTTCGGCTGCGCAGGATCTCGGCGCCGGCACGGCTGACTGCGGAGCGGTGCGTCGGCATCGCCGCGCAGCAGCTTTGCAGGCCTGCGGGGCGTCTTTTTCATGCCGGCAGCTCATCAGCAATGCCTAAAAAAGCAATTCGCCTCGTTTGATTATTGACTCCCCCTTCGATGCGAACATAATAAGAACATCGGCGTGCGGCCGCCAATCTGAATATTGACGACATGGGAGAACGGACATGCGCGAGCAGCCGATCGGCGAAGCCGTGGATGATGATGATTTTGTTCCAGAAGGTTTGATGTGGCTGCCGGCGAAGGAGATCGACGTTTCCGAAGTGCATCAGAGCCTGGTTAAGGCCGTTGCAGGCAGCCGAGGCGTGGAGTTCTTCACGACCTATGTATTGGACGCCGCCATGGCCTCTCAATTAGGTCGTGTTCAGCTCGCGATTGACCACACCGCAGGCGAGGCTTGCGGTATCTTTCTCACCGATCGCATGGTGGCCGCCGATCCCGCAACAGGCGATCCAATTTTCGTCGATGAAGCGACAGAGCCTTTTAAGTTTCGCTATTTCGATGATGTGGAGGAGGCCGTATGGGCCTACAGCGAACATCTGAAGAAGGCCGGGATACACCCTTGGATGCAGCCATGAAACCGGAGCGAAGTTCGAAGCCGGCAGATCGCGAGCTCGCCGAGGTGGTCGCCTATCACCAGGGCGATATGGAGGCCGCGATAGGTACCCTGCTCGAGCATATCCGTCATCTTCGTCAGCAGCTCGCATTTGCGGAAGGCGCTATGAGCCGAGGTATCACTCGCGGGTGGCGACCAAGCTATGACCGAGACTGACTTACAATGCCTGAGATGAATTATAACAAGAAGTTGCGCGGGTGGAGCCTGCGCGACGCGGCCGAGGCGGGTCAATTGCTGGAGGTCACCTGTCAGTTCTGCAGGACGACCTACCGCTTTATCCCACGTGATCTGCTGAAGCTGACCAAGGATATCAGTCTCGACCGATTGGCTTCGCGTTTCCGCTGCGTACGCTGCAACCGGGGAGACTACATGAGCTTGAAGGTGGTTCAGATATGGGGGTCGGAAACAGGCAAGCTTACCGTGCGGCGTCTGATCAGGGTCGACATGGTGAAGAAGCCAGTTTGGGAAGACGGAGTTTTATGAAGTCGCGTGCCGCCGAGATAACCCTGTTGCCGCTGGCGTGAAAAAAGTCCTTCCTCATCACGTCATAGTCTGGGGGGCAACTATCACTCCGGCGCACAAACCAATGACTATCGGCAAAGGGGTGAAATCATCAACTCCGCTCTGGCCTTCGATCGGGCGAGCAGGTCATATTGTGCTTCCGTGGAATGGGACGAATACGATGTTTTCTGTTTCAGCAATCGCCAAGCTGCACAGCAATTCCGTGATCGATGGAACGGCCAGTTAATCCGGACGAAGGGGACAACAATGGCGTATGGACGCCGAGGGAGGGAGATATGTGCAATCTATACCGGATGGACGCGAAGGATTGGGTCAATAAGTGGGCCCAAGAGGTCGAGAGTCTGGTCAACCTGATGCCGGCCTATCAGATGAACCCGGACCAAATGGGCCCGATCGTCCGCAATACAGCCGATGGCCGCAAGCAGCTCGTGCATGCGCGGTGGGGATTGCCCTCCCCGTTTTTCGTGGTCAAGCAGGCTGCCGAGGCTCGGGCTGAAAAATTGCGACAGAAGGGCAAGCCCGTCGACATGGACATGCTCATCCGGATGGAGCCCGACAAGGGAGTCACCAACATCAGGAACCTCAATGTTCTCCACTGGAAGAAATGGTTCGGTGTACAGAGCCGCTGCATCGTGCCGGTGACAAGCTTTGCCGAGCCCGACCCAGCCAGCAAACAGGACGGTGGGAGCACGCCGAATGCCTGGTTTGCCCGTGATGAAAGCAAGCCGTTGATGTTCTTCGCGGGTATCCATGTTCCGCAATGGCAAAGCGTCCGGAAAGTCAAGGATGGCCTTTCGACCGACGATCTCTATGCCTTTTTGACCACCGATCCCAACGATGTCGTCAAGCCGATCCATCAGAAGGCAATGCCCGTCCTCCTGTTGACGCAAGAGGAAGTCGACGTTTGGATGCGCGCCCCCTGGGAAGAGGCAAAGACGCTCGCTCGCCCGCTGCCAAACGACGCAATCAGGGTGATATCGCGCGAGGCCTATGGCTCGACCATAGTCGACACGGCCGGGGAGCCGGCGCAAACAAGTTTGCTATAGACGCCATGAGCATTACCAACCATTCGGCCGCACCCGGTGCCAATGTACACTTCGAGCACTACTGCGAGGAGCCTGGGTGCAAGGAAAGTGAGATGCCGCGACCTACAAAGCGAACGCCTCGCCTGGCACTTCTCGCACTCCCGATACTATTAGCAAGCTGCAGGACTGCCGAACGGTACGATCCGGTATATTCTACTCAAATCCCGCCAACGGCAGCCGAAAGATCAGCTGTCATCGATTATGCACGCAAGACCTATTACAATGAGCGTGAAATCAGCGACGCGAGCATATCGAACGTACTGACGCTAAGTGGTGGCGAGCGGATCATCTGCATCAGGTTTAAGGCGAAGAATCAACTCACTGAACGTGCCGGCGTGACGACAGAATCCCTGTACTATGACCAAAGATACGGGTTTGCCCTTGGTGGTTATATGCATGACGACTACCGCTGCAATTCCGGATGGCTATTTTATTCTCCGTTCGCCGAATTGGAGCACCTTTTCTAGTGCCTGCTGACTCGCGGATTAGAGCTGCCGAAGCATGGACCACTGCTTTGGCTTCGGAACCTTCATCACGACGCCACGTTAATTCACTGCGTGCGCTTCGCGCCCTCAACCGCCTAGTTTTTGCACGCTGCCTAGCCCCGTAAACAACGGGGCTTTTTTTGGTCCGGTCGGGAACAACACGCTGCGAGGATTGTGAGAATCGTGGGACGTGCGGGAGCTGTGCAGTAAGTTCGTGGATTCCAGAAACTGCCGCTTATCACAACAGAGCGATGCCAGCTTCGCTACCGGCGCTGTTCCGAGCCCGACAGCCCCTGCGGCGAGGCAGGTTTTCCGCTTATGGGGCTTATGCCGCACTTGGCCTTGGCAGCTTGCCACGCGCGTTGGAAGAAACGGATTTCTGTGGCAATGGTTTCGCGGAACGGATCGGTTTGGTTGAAGTAGTCGCGGTCCAGACCGAGCTTTGCACCGTCTGCATCGCCGTCGTAATAGGTGCCGAACAAATGATCCCAGATCGGGAAATAATTGGCGAAATTCTTGTCGTGATGTTCCCGCATTCGGGAGTGATGGATGAAGTGGTCGCGTGGTGACTGGATCACGTATTTGCCAAACCAGCCATGCCAGGGAATGGCACTGTGCTTGACCAGACCAATGGCGCCAAAGGTGATGGTCACGAAGGCGAATTCGGCCGTTGGCAGGCCGATAAGCAGCGCCGGAACGACCATAATGGCCATGTTTACGGCCTTCTCCAACGGATGCTCCCGCGACGAAGTCAGCGCGTTGAACTCTTCGGCTGCGTGGTGAAATTCGTGCAGCCGCCATAGTACGGGCAGCCGGTGCATCAACCGATGCTGCCAGTAGCTCAAGAAGTCTGATAGCACTAGGAACAAGAGAACATGTGCCCAGCCTGGCAGCCTCCGGGCAAGGTCCAGGTGGGGGGCATCCTGAGCCGCGCTGGTGATGGCATAGGACAGACCAAATGATGATAGCGCCGCGAATAGCGTAATCATTCCCGTCGCCTGAAGGACGAAATAGACGATGTCGGTGATTGTGGATTTGCTGCGTTCGAAGAAAACCCGACGGAACCCGGAATTGCCGAACCCCACATAGGTGAGTTCCACTGCGAAAACCGTCAGAACCAGGCCAATGGAAATGGCGAAACTGAGCGCCATTGCCGCACCATTCAGATAGTAAGTGTTGTAAAAAAAGCTTCCAAGCTTGTGCAGGCAGTATTCGACCAGCACCATGGCAATGCGACTCCAAACACGAACCCGTACAGCTTGGTCCTAACGATGCACTTTTGCCAGATTGCTCAAAGCACGATCGGGGCGTCCTTTTGATGTATTACCGGCGGTGGAAGTGCAGTCCCGGGAGGCATGCAGGAGGGTCGACGAGCACTACGCAAAACTGGCTGGAATTCCATTTCCGGCCGAAAGGCTCATAAAAAGAACTTAGGACGGGAATAATAATAGGCACCGCCGTCGTAGGACTTTAGGCCGTGCTGAGATTTGCTTTAATGGTCTGCCAGCGTACAGGAACCCGGCCAATCACCAACCGTTAGTGACACGGGATCGCAAAGGAGCCCTAGCCAGGGCCGGTCCGCTCACTCTTCACCCCCTTTGCGGTCCCACCCCTTCCAATTCGTGGCCAGCCATCACGTGATTCAGCGGCGCGGTGGACAGGACGCCGTCGCATCGGCCGCTCATCAACATCTTTCGAACGATTGGCGAAGAGACCGGTAAGAAGATCCTTGCGGAAGGCTTCGCTCGCAGCTGGAGCCCGAGGCGACGCAACGATTGGTGAAGTCGAATAGGATGGCCGCCCAACGTACAGGAGATACAATGCTTGGGGTATAGCAAAGTGATCGCTGAGCAGCCCACCTCAATGTTACGAAATATTACTGCAAGTAGAAGTCAATTTGTGTTTTCGTGCGAAATCCAAAAATAGATCCATTAGTTGAAAAACTCGCCGACGCAGAACTGTTAAAAGTAATATTATTGAAAAAATTCTGAGCTTGTGCAAAATAGTTTGCAGCGCCTAGATGCGCGATGCCTACAACGGACCCCGCTTTGCTACCCCGCAAGCCGCGGGGCTCTTTTTGTCCAGCATCGTACCGGAACCGCATTCCGGCAATAAAGGTTAACTCACCGGATCGCGGGAGAAAGCCAGTACTTTCAGATCGCATAATGCCTTCCTCTTAGCGATCCACCCCATCCCAGAGTTGGGTCGTGCGGAGGCAAGTTTCCCGGTCTGCTCCCAAAGCGACGCTCCGCGCGACTCGACACTTTCGAAATGTGATGCAGGCGGAACACCGTGCCCTCCGAAATCCTGGCTTAATTAATCTTCAGCCAGTGCCGCACCCAAGCAACGGCGCCATCGCTCATATAGGCGATAGTGCCGCCCACGGTGAGCCCGGCGAAGGCGATCAACCCTGAAATCCCGTATCCTTGTTGAAAACACAAGCATGAAGATCTGGAACGTGGTCAGCCCCAGCTGGCGCGCCTTGAGCAGCACGTTCAGGTAATGCATCTGCTCGAAGAACGTCATCCGAGCCCAGTTCATTTCGAACTTACGCGTTTGCCGCGCGACTCCACGCCGGGCTGTTCCATTCACGGCTTTAAAGCCGAGTTGGCGTCTGGCACTACCGGCCGAATGCTCCGACGGATGTTTATTAGACATCCGTGAAACATGCGGCAAAGTCATGTATAATGGCTGGGGAGAATTCATGTCGGGGGACTAAGACATGGAGCGGAGATTATCTGCAATTCTGGCCGCCGACGTCGTCGGCTACTCCGCACTTATGGAACAAGACGAAGCGGGCACATTTGATCGTCTTCGAGCGCGACGCACCGAGCTTTTTGAACCCGAGATTGCCCGGCATCATGGGCGCATCTTCAAGCTCATGGGCGACGGCCTCCTCGCGGAGTTCGGCAGCGTGGTCGACGCCGTCGAATGTGCCGTGTCTCTGCAGCGCGGAATGACTGAGCGGAACGCCGCTGTTCCCGAGGAGGACAGGTTCAACGTCCGCATCGGGATCAACATCGGCGAAGTGATCGTCGACGGTGACGACCGCTATGGCGAAGGCGTGAACGTCGCGGCGCGGCTGGAGCAACTCGCGCCACCGGGCGGGATCTGCGTTTCTGGCAAGGTGGCGAAGGAGGTCGAGAACAAGCTCGCGTTTACCTTCGACTCCGCTGGCCGGCAGAAGGTCAAGAACATCGAAGAGCTTGTCGATGTTTACCAAGTGCGCATCGACGCCGCGCCACGGCGACGCATTCGGCAAAAGCGGCGAATCGGCAGACGATGGTGGGCCCTTGGAGTCCCGGCAGCAATCGCGGCCGTAGTGGCCGCATGGATGGCGTTACAGTATCCGCTGACACTGACCTCTCCTGCAGGCTCCGGCGCGATGCCATCTGTCGCCGTACTACCCTTCCAGGATCTAAGTGCCGACAAGAGCTTGGGGTACATGGGAGAAGGGCTGGCGAACGACGTCATCGCCATCCTCTCGCGCTTTTCGGACATTGCGGTCGTGTCGCGAACGTCGTCGTTTGCATACCAGGACAAGCAAGGCGACATCCGCCAGATCGGCAAGGAGCTGGGCGTCGGCTATGTCGTCGAGGGCAGCGTACGCAAGGAAGGCGATAGAATGCGCATCGTTGCACAGCTCATCAACACCAGAACGGGGGACCATGTCTGGGCGGATCGCTTCGACAAGGCCGGAACCGACCCATGGGCGCTTCAGGACGAGTTGACCGGCAAGATCGTGGGGGCGATGACAGGCGAATTCGGAGCCATTCGCAAAGCGGACTACAGTCAGGCCTGGGGTAAGGATAGCACCAACCTGGCTGAATACGACTACTACTTGCGCGCGGAAAGCCAGTTGAATCTTTACACCAAGGAAGGTCTCGAGCGGTCCGGTGATATCTCGCGACAGGGACTGCAGATGTTCCCCGGCTCCCCCCTTCTGACCGTGGAGTTGGGGTGGTCTCATTGGTTGAAAGTGGCGCTGCTTCACAGCCCTGACCCGCAGGGTGATCTGCAGGAGGCGGACCGACTGGTCAAGCAGGTCCTCGCAGACAAGAACCTAAGCCCGCAAGTAGCGCGATTGGCACACTGGCTCAACGCTTGGCTCCTCACGCTCAAGCGAGACCATGACGGGGCTGTTGCGGAAATGAACAAGGCCATCGCGGCGGCACCCTATAATGCGTTCACCCTGACGGATGGCGGAAGTATTTTCCTGCAGGCGGGCCAACCCGAGAAGGCGCTGGAGCTGACCGATGCTGCAGCCGCGCGGGACCCGGCATTGGCCTGGTTCTTCAACTACACGCGAGGCTTCATTCTTATCGTGCTTGGTAAGAACGAAGATGCGGTCGAGGCGCTGAAGGCCACGGAATTCGCCGACGCGCCATTGCAACTAGCCGTCGCCTATATGCGGCTGGGACGCGAGGCAGACGCCCGCACTGCCGTCGAGAAGATGCTCAAGTCAGCTCCGACCGCGACGATCCAGTCGTGGCGGCAGACCTGGAACTTCCGAGATCCTTCTATTATGGATCAAGCCGCGGCAGACCTCGCGCGCGCCGGCCTTCCGCCGCAATAGGCTGTCGAGGGTATTCAGCCTTCGTGGCGGATTCCATTCGTGCCGCGGTCTGCCCATGGGCAGGTTTGGCAGAGCCCCGGCGGAACTTTTGCGTGCCTTCTCCAATTTAGCCAGTACTTGTTCGGAGATGTGCGCCATGAATGTGAGCGACGAAAGAACTGTCTCCTTGTGGGCCCCGCTCAGGGTTATGCCCGACGCCACCCCACTCACGCGGAACGATGAGGCCGATGCCGTAGTCATCGGTTCCGGAATTGCCGGCTTGTCGGTAGCCTATGAGTTCGCCCTTGCGGGGCAGAAGGTGGTTGTCATTGATCGCGGCCAGATAGGCAGCGGCATGACGGCCCGCACGACGGCGCATCTGTCATCCATATGCGACGACTATTTCTCCAAGTTGATCGATCTTCGGGGGCGGGAACTGGCCCGGCAGTTTTATGAGAGCCAATCGGCTGCGATCGACCGTATCGAAACGATCCAAGGGAGCGAAGGCATCGCCTGTGATTTCCGACGTGTCGACGGGTTCCTGTTTCCATCGTCCGAAGGAGAGAAAGCCGATCTCGAACGCGAACTCGGCGCCGCACTGCAAATCGACGTCGCGGTCGAAAAAGTCACGGGTCTGCCATTTGCGGGATGCGCTGCGACATCAGCACTTCGTTATGCCCGTCAGGCGACATTCCATCCGCTCAAATATCTCCGTGGACTGACGGCGGGCATTCGCGCCCGCGGCGGGAAGCTCTTCTGCGACACAGTGGTCGAGCAGGTGGAGGAGACCGAGGAGCGTGTCCGTGTGTCGACGAACTCAGGCTTCACCGTCACCGGCAAATGGGCAGTGGTCGCCACCAATTCGCCGATCAATGACCGCGTCGCCATTCACACGAAGCAAGCGCCGTATCGGACCTATGCGATGTCCTTCGAGATCGAACGCGGGGCCATCGCAGATGGGCTATATTGGGACATGGAAGATCCCTACCATTACGTTCGTCTGCAACCCGGTGACGGCGCGAGGGACTTTCTCATCGTCGGCGGTGAAGACCACAAAACAGGAGCAGTCGACGATGCTTTAGAGCGCTTCGCGGCTTTGACGGCCTGGACCAGGCGTCTGATCCCCGATATTGGCGCCGAGACCCATCGTTGGTCGGGCCAGGTCATGGAAACGATCGATTACGCCGCCTTCATCGGCCGCAATCCCGGCAATGAACGCGTGTTCGTCATCACCGGCGATTCCGGCGAAGGCATGACCCATGGCGTGGTCGCTTCGCTGTTGATCCGCGATCTCGTTCTCAATGGCGACAGTCCGTGGCTGGAACTTTACCAGCCCTCGCGCAAGACGCCGCGGGCGATCGGCGATTACCTGATTGAGAATGCGACGGCGATCAAGAATTTCGCAGAGTATGTCGCGCCCGGTGAACTCGATTCCGTCGAGAAGTTACAGCCCGGAGAAGGCGCCATTGTCCGGGAGGGCCTCACCAAGATTGCCGCTTTCCGAACAGAAGATGGGACGCTCTACAAGCAATCGGCATCTTGCACACACATTGGCTGCCACGTGCACTGGAATTCCCTGGAGCGCTGCTGGGACTGTCCTTGCCATGGCTCACATTTCGCCGTCGACGGCACCGCTTTGAATGGCCCGGCCGTCTCGCCCTTGGGTGACGTTCGATAGCCTCTTCGCCGCTCGCAGAGATCCGACACGCGTTTAAGACGATCGCGCCCAGAAGCTGTTCTTCGCGCATCCGGCGAGAAGGGTGCGACGGAAAGTCGGGTTCTAAGGGTGCCTCCCACGTGAGAGGGTCAGTTCTTCCCCGCTACTGACGGCTTTCGACAGGATGTCTCATGCCAAACCTTTACGACCGAAAGGTTGATGGCTCCCTCTGCATGCGCACCAAAGCTCAGAGTGGTGCGAACAGCAATAAGCTTTACGCCGCGGGCGGCCAATCTCCATTCACCAAGCTCCCACATCCCCTCGTTAGCAATTTATTGACCATAAGCTGGCTTTATTGAGCCTGATGGATGCGGAGCTTTCCCGCCCGTCGACGAGTGTTTGGTGTAGGACGGGTTTGTTCGTGTTCAAGTATTCACTGCAGGGTTTGTCGGCCGGAGCCTTGGGCGGAATTACCGCGCTCCTCTCACATGCGGAACGCTTCGCAGCGCAGACCATTCTGCCGGCGCTGATTGCGCTGCCGGCGCTTGTCGCTTCTGCATCCTTGGCCTCGGCGGAAGATCGGGCGCTCAAGCTGTTCTTTACCCATACGGGCGAGAGAGCCACGATCACCTACAAGCGGGATGGAAAGTTCGATTCACGGGGCCTTGCCCAGATCAACCGGTTTCTGCGCGACTGGCGCAGGAACGAGCCGACCCGCATGGATCCGCGGCTGCTCGACCTTGTCTGGGAGGTGTATAGGAAGAGCGGCGGCAAGGACTATATCCACGTCGTCTCCGCCTATCGTTCCCCCGCCACCAACAACATGCTGCGCAACCGCTCGCGCAGCACCGGCGTCGCCAAGAAGAGCCAGCACATGCTGGGCAAGGCGATGGATTTCTACGTTCCCGGCGTGAAGCTTTCGACGCTGCGTGCTGTTGCCATGCAGATGCAGGTTGGCGGTGTCGGCTACTATCCAACCTCGGGATCGCCCTTCGTGCATCTCGACGTCGGCAACGTCAGGGCCTGGCCCCGCATGTCGCGACAGGAACTCGCGCGCATCTTCCCGGACGGTAAGACGATGCATCTTCCGGCCGATGGCCGGCCGCTGCCGGGATATAATCAGGCGGTTGCGAACTACAGGAAGCGCGTCACTTCCACCTCGATAGAGATCGCCAGCACCGCCGGAGAGGACGAAGAGGTGGTAGCCTCGACGCCGCCGAGGCGCGATGCCGCAGATAGCAAGCTGGTGACCGCGCTTCTGCCGACGCCGAAAAGCCGGGCATTGAATGCGCTGGCACTACAGACCGGCGCCGGCGAGCCGGATGACAAGGACTCCGCTCCGGACCTTGCATCTCTCCAGATTCCGATACCGGCGATGCGCCCGGTAGCCCCCGCGCAGGATGCGGCCGCAGACGACAGGCTGGAGACTGCCTCGATCGGCCCGATTGCCGCGCTTCCGGAGAGACGGCCGCCTGCACTGCCGGTCCACGCCCGCTTCAATCCCGTCATTGCTGCACAGCAGACCTCCAGGCAGGGCGCTGATATGATCGCCTCCCTGCCCATGACCGCTTCCTGGGAGGAAGCCGATTTCCTTGGATCGACTTCGGAAGCGGCGTTGCTGCAATGGGCGCTGCATTCTCCGGGCGAAGCGATCGGCTTGAGCGCGCCTCGCCCTTCCCCCCGCACGGTTCACCGTGAGGCGGATGTCGCGGCGTCAGGCGTGGCTGTCACCCCGGTCGCCGCCAGAGGCCCGTTCGACGCCAGCCGGTTTGCCTCGCCGCCGGAGGGCTGAGCTCGATCATGAGGGCCTGACGCGGTTGCAATCGCGGCCGAGATCTGCAAACCGGTCCCCTGCTTCCTTTTCGCTGCCCTGATCATTTGGAGCAACGGGCGCTCAATGCCGCAACACGCGCCATGGAGGGCCGCAATGACAGGGTGCCATTGGCGGCCGGCTAACGCCTTCTCGCTTCTTGAACGGCGGCGCATAATGCAATCTGGTGGGAATGCCGATTTACAACAACGCAGAAAATAAGGATTGAAATCGGCCCCGACCACAAATCTTTTGTCAGGCCGGACTGTTCTCCGCCAAGATCTCTATGTTAGGCAGCCCAAAAGCGCCAATCTTGCGCGCGACAAGTGACGCTCTCGATATCGAAGGCCGCTAACATTGAAGGTTTACAGACCAGAGATCGATGGCTTGAGGGCCATATCGGTTATAGCCGTTATCCTTTATCACGCCGAGTTCACCGTCGCCGGCCGCACGCTGCTTCGAGGCGGGTACATTGGCGTCGATGTATTTTTTGTGATCAGCGGCTTCCTGATCTCCAAAATCTTGCTAACAGAACTCGAAGCTACAGGGCGCATTGATTTCCTCAAGTTCTATGCCCGGCGAGCGCGACGAATCCTGCCCGCGCTGTTCGCGGTCGTTCTCACGACAATGCCCTTCGCCTACTGTTTGTTGTTGCCGTCGGAGCTCCTGGACTACGCCAACTCCATAGGCTCGTCGCTCCTGTTTGGATCGAATATCTATTTCTA
The DNA here is from genome assembly GCF_005862215.1 of Rhizobium sp. MHM7A. Taxonomy (NCBI): domain Bacteria; kingdom Pseudomonadati; phylum Pseudomonadota; class Alphaproteobacteria; order Hyphomicrobiales; family Rhizobiaceae; genus Rhizobium; species Rhizobium sp. MHM7A. The sequence continues at coordinate 83,306 of NZ_VCHT01000002.1, read as the reverse complement.
TTCTACGGCGGCTTTGTACGGAGAGCCCAGCACCCTTCTCAAGCCCTTTCTGCACACTTGGTCGTTGAGCGTCGAGGAGCAATTTTATATCGGATTTCCGGTCTTATTGCTGATCGTGCGCCGATACCTGAGATCAAGGTTTTTGCCGTGCGTGTTGCTGGTGGCATCCCTCAGCTTTGTATTGTGTGTCGTAACGGTACGGTATGATCAGCAACAGGCCTTTTACTCGCCACTCACCCGGGCCTGGGAACTGCTGGCCGGAACACTTCTCGCCTATCACGAGGTGAGGCGTGGGCGAACTCGGCCTCGGCCTTTGCTCGCGGCAGCCGGGTTTGTACTCGTTCTTGGTTCGCTCATCCTGTTCAGAAAGGGCACGGTTCACCCCGGCCTGTTGACTGCGATCCCAGTCATCGGGACCTGTCTGGTGCTCGCATTCGCCGGCCATCAGAACGCAGTCGGGCGCCTGTTGGCTTCTCGGCCTGCGGCGCTCACCGGACTGGTATCCTACTCTTTATATCTATGGCATTACCCGATCTTCGCCTTCTGGCGGCAGACAGACCTGCACTTCAGCAATGGCGATAAGTTTCTTGCCGTCGCAGTCACGGTCCTGGTCGCGGTCGTGAGCTTTGTCGTCGTCGAAAAGCCCCTTCGCCACACCAGGAAAAGCCGCGCTCTCTGGATCACCCTGAGCTCATCAGTGGCAACCATCACGGCTGCTGTCGTGTCAGCAGTCTCTATGGCGGGCTTTCCCCACAGGTTGGATGAAGTCTATCCACCTCTCGCGCAGACGAACGAAGCACGGCTCGAAAGCACTTTTCACAGCCTGAACAACGACATCCAACCTGGGAAGCCCATTATTTTCATAATTGGGGACTCGCACGCCAGAAACTGGTCAATCGCGCTGAAAAATTACATCGATGCCGACCGGTATGAAATCGTGTCAATCAGCTACTTAAACTGCCTGGTCGAGATCAAGAACGATATCGTCAAGGCCCCCTCTCGCGCCAGCATTTACGATCAGTACTGCATTCCCTTCGAAAAATACGTCAACGACAAAGCATTGCTCAGCCGAACGAAAGCGATTTTCCTTACGAGCCTTCGGCCTTTTGAGTACACCGTCAACCCCTTCAGGTTCGAGCTTATTTCCTGGATGAAAAGCCACTCGGATAACGCGCGAGTTTTCGTTTTCGGAAATTATTTCCAGCTCGAGGAATCGCAGTCGTGCCTGGGGCTCATGTTTCAGAGAAAATCCGATGCCTCCATATGCCTGCGGGAAGCGAGCTATCCGCCGGCCAACCAGCCCTTGGAGCAACTGCCATTTTTCCCATCTGACCTTGCATTCACCTACGTCGACATCGTCAAGCTTCACTGCGATTACAACAAGGAGAAATGCCTCACCAGCAGCAGGGGTGTTCCGTTCATCACAGACTGGAACCATCTGACAGCGGAATTTCTGACAACCCTGATCGGTGACATTCTGGAAAAGAGAACCGCCGACCTACGGGTCGACGGTCTGCTCGATTTCCTGGTGCCGCCGCACGCCAGACAATCCGAACGAACTGCAAGTTCCCAGCCGAACGACGGTCCGACGTCTTCGGCATCTCCATAAGATTGAGCGGCGAGACGCCGGGCAGTATTGCCGGCTCTGATTGCGCTGGAAGCGGTAGAGCCACCATGTAGTTCTGCGTCCACTCAGTGGCATGCGTGAAAGAATACTCTCAGATTGCAAAACCGCGGACGTGATGAAGAACGCCGACAAGCTTAGATATGCGATGTCTGGTTGAAAATTTATCACTTATCGCAGCGTCGGAAAAATGGTGAACTGTTCAACTCAATAGGAGCGACGTCAAAGATAATTATCCATTATCTTGGCTGCCGAATTGAAGCAATAATGAGCAGAATCCAAGGAACTTCTTCAAAGCAGGTTCGTTAGCAGAGTGGATGTGATCGTCGCTTAGCCGAGGTCGCATCTGTCCTTTCCAAACCTTACCGGCCCCGCCAATCCAACGGGGCCTTTTTTCAGGGTTACTTTGTTCTGTACGGCACCGTACCGCAACTCTTTGCCACCCGCGGCCGTTAATCGCTCCGGATCGCGCAGAGGGAGCTCTCCTGTCTCCGCGCGCACCCCTGTTACTCTGTGCGATCCAACAATCCCTCAGGACATCGTCCCACGATCCGGGTGTGCCCGGGTAAGCCGACTATCGCTCGCCGCCCCAGATGATCCGACCGCCATAGCGATAAACTGATCGCTGCGCCTCACGACAGCTTGTCGGCGCAGGCTGATGGCCGGCAGGACGATCATCGAACCAGACCCGGCAGCGCCCCGGCGGCGGCAAATGTCCGCGGGGAATAAGGAATAGCGCCAGGAATCGTCACGGGGATCCAAGGCGTGGTAAGAGCCTTTGCCGCTCTCGTCCTTGTAGGGATCGGCAGGCGCGGGTGAGGCAACCAAAGTGACGGCACCGGCAAGAAGAAGATATTTCAACATCGGCATACCTCGCAGTCTTGTCACAGCTGCCTTCTCATATGCGCGCTGGTTGCCGGAACGAAATGCGCGGATGCCGATGGCGCGGAGAAGCTTGCCAGCTCAGTGGGCAACCGCAATCACGGGAATACCGGCTTCTTCCGCAGCGAGAATGAGTGCGGCGCGCGCCACATCTGGCGGGATATTGCCCTGGATGGCATCGAGGCATGTTTTTACAGCCGCTATATATTCTCGGCCATCGCCCGTCGGCCAGCCGTTGATCAGGGCATCGGCAACATCACTCAATGACCGAACCAGCCTGTGCTCTTCCTGACCGCTCATCACAAGCATCAGAGGAGCGAAATCTTCGCTTCTGCGCCAATCCACCATACCGACTGCCTGCATTGCCATTCGTTCCTTAACCTCACAAGAAGCCTCCATCCGCTGGAGAACGGGATCGCCAGATTGACGCTTCGCCGGGATGTGCCGCTGGCGTTGGCGAGAGCGACCAAGACCTTCCCGATGTCCCTTCAACAGGACGGGAAGCATCTAAGGCAAATGATGGCGGGGGGAAGCCGGACCTAAGTCGGACTGGCAGGCCGGCACCCGCTATTTATATTAGCTTCATGTAACTTGTAGATCCGTGGAGGGGCGGAACAGGAGGAGGAGATGAAATTCGGCCCCGATAATAACAGCCATGAAGAACGCTGCCCGCAAGGCCACAGTTCGGCAGCGACCATCGCAACGATCGAAGCGGCCATTTCCGCTGATCGCGACATCGACAGCAGCGCCATCGAGGTGAGGATGCTCGGTCCTGTCGTGCTGCTCGAAGGCTATATAACGAAGCCTGCCGACCGGGAAAAAGCCATTTCGCTTGCGGCAATGATCGTCGGTGAAGAGAACGTGCACGACCGGATGTTGAGCCGTTTCCCGACGCAATAGCTAGCGGAAACCGATTGGGCTAGGACTAAGGTCGGCTACGCCCCGGCCTCAAGTCCTAGCCCTGGAACACATCCTCCATTTGCCAGTTGCAACCTCCAGCGGAACAAACCGCGCCAAAGGAGGAAAACAAATGAATATCAAAGCAGTAACAACTGCCGCCGGCGTCCTGCTGGCGTCGGCTTCTGCCTTTGCGCAACAGTCGACGGTCACAGGTGCAGTCGGTGGCGCGGCAACGGGCGCGATCGTCGGCGGCCCGGTCGGCGCTGCTGTCGGCGGCATTGTCGGCGGCGTCGCAGGCAGCATCATCGATCCGCCGCCGCCAAAGGTGGTGACCTATGTCGAGCAGGCTCCGGCGCCTGCTGAACGCATCGTGGTGAAGGAAAGGGTCGTCGTCGGGCAGCCTCTGCCGGAGACCGTCGTCGTGACGCCGATTCCGGATGATCCGAAATATGCCTATGCGATCGTCAACGATCAGCGTGTGATCGTCGAACCTTCCTCGCGGACGGTCATCCAGGTCATCGAGTGACCGACCGGCGGCACCGGACCGCCATTCCAGACAATCAGGGGCGCGCATGCGACGCATGGGAATGCGGGCGGGATCGCGCGTCCAAACTTCGGAGATTGATGATGAAAAGCACCCACCTCACCATGCTTGTCGCAGCGCTGTCACTCAGCGTATCGCCGCTTGCGACACTGCCGGCCGCGGCCCAGCAGGACACCCAAAAGAGCGGCCAGACTCAGTCCGGTTCTCAAAGCACGGATTCCGGTTCGCAGGCCGGCTCCGGCCAGACGGGTGCCGAGTGCACCCCCGACGCTTCCGGAGCCTGCCCGCAGGGTCAGTCGACGCAGCAGCAGCCCGGCCAGGGTTCCGAGACTGAGAAGAGCGCCGAGCAGCCTTCGACGGATAGCAAATCTTCGGCGGGAACTACATCCGGATCGCAAGATGCCAGCGGCGGTACGACCACTGAACAGAAGCCCGCCGCCAAATCCGGCAGCACGGATAGCAGCGGCGCAGCCACCACAGGCACGAGCGGAAGCGCTGCCACGCAGAGCGGCGATGCGAAGCAGCCGGCCGATCAGAACGCGACGACGACAAACAAGAGCTCGTCCGAAACGAATGTCGACAGCAGCACGACGACGAACAACCAGACGAACACCACGACTAACGTCAACATCTCGGTCGAGCAGCAGACGGAAATTCGCACTGTCGTAAAGGAGGTGCGTGTCGAGCCAGTGAAGGAAGTGGACTTCACAGTCTCCGTCGGGGTGAAAATCCCGCAGAAAGTGCGGCTTGAACCGCTGCCGCCGCGCGTCGTGAAGATCCTTCCGCAATATGAAGGCTACCGCTTCTTCATCCTTGCGGATGGCCGGATCGTCATCGTCGATCCCGATGCTCTGACGATCGTCTATATCATCACGGCGTAACCAGCAGGAGGTCCCGGCGGCGCCGTTTTCGCCGCCGGCCCGCACCCCTGTGTACGCACATTGAGTGACTCGCGTTCCTCCCGGCTTGAGCGTTTACTTGACGGGTCTGGCGGAGGAAGCAGACCATGGCCATGTATCTCACACGCTTCAGCTACACGCCCGAGACCTGGGCGCGCATGATCGAAAAGCCCGAGGATCGCCGCGAGGCGGCACGCAGCTACATCGAATCCGTGGGCGGCAAACTCCATGGGTTCTGGTACGCCTTCGGCGAGCATGACGGGTGGAATTTATGGGAGGCGCCCGACAACGTGTCGATGGCGGCCGTGACGCTCGCCATTGGGGCCGGCGGCGCGCTGAGCTCGATCGAGACCACTGTGCTCCTCGATGTCGAGGATACGATCCGGGCCCTGGAAAAGGCAAAGTCGATCCGGTACCGCCCGCCGGCAGCGTAGGCAGCGGCAGAATCAAGCGCGCCGCGACCTTTCGGATCCGCTCGCGCTTCAGCTCATTGTTTACGCATGCTGCTGTCGCAGGACCGCAGCCTACTCGCTCTGCCTGAAATTCCGGATCCGGTCGAACAGCACCGCCAGCACGATCGCGCCGCCGATAAAGGTCCCCTGCCAGAAGGCGTTGATGCCGAGCAGGCCGAGGCTATTGCGGATCACTTCGATCAGCGCCGCGCCGACGAGGGCGCCGAAGGCGGTGCCGACGCCGCCGGCGAGATTGGCGCCGCCGATGACGGCGGCCGCGATGACCTGGAGCTCCATGCCGGCGCCGATATTGGTGGTGACGGCGCCGAGCCAGCCGGTCTGGACGATGCCGGCAATGCCGGCCGACAGCGCCGAGATCATGTAGACGGCGACCTTGATGCGGCGCACGGGAACGCCGGTCAGCGTGGCGGCATGCTCATTGCCGCCGATTGCGAAAACATAGCGGCCGAAGCGCGTCCAGCGCAGCACGAAGCCGGTCAGAAGCGCCAGAACGATCATATACAGGACCGGATTGGCAATGCCGAGGAACCAGGCGCCGCCGCCGAGCGCCAGGAGCTGGTCATGATCGGGCCCGAACTGGAAGACGACGGTGTTGTTGGAGGCGACCATGGCGAGGCTGCGCGCGATGGACAGCATGCCGAGCGTCACCACGAAGGGCGGGAAATCGAGATAGGCGATCATCACGCCATTGAAAGCGCCGACGATAAGCGCCGTCCCGATCGCCGCCGCTATGCCGATTTCGATGCTGTAGCCGGCATTCATGGTGACCGCGAGCACCATGCTGCAGAGGCAGAGCACCGACCCGACCGAGAGATCGATGCCGCCGGTGATGATGACGAGCGTCATTCCGAGCGCGATGATGGCGACGAAGGTGACGTTTCGGGTGATGTTATAGAGGTTCTTCGCCGTCGCGAAGGAATCCGTGGCGAAGGACAGGAAGATGCAGGCGAGAATGACGGCGATCAGCACCCAGAAGGTCTGGCTGCCGACGAACTCCGAAAGCCGGCTTCGCTCTCTCTGCGCAATCGTCTGATCGAGGGTAACTGCCATTGCTGACCTTCTTTTCTGCCCGTGGCGCGCCGCTCAAACCTGTTCGATGGCGCCTGTTATGAGACCCGTCACTTCCTCCGGCGAACTCGCCGCAATCGATTTGTCGGCGACCTTGCGGCCGCGGCGCATGACGATCACCCGGTCGGCGACGGTGAAGACGTCGGGCATGCGATGGCTGATCAGCACGACCGCGATGCCGCGGTCGCGCAGCTCGCGGATGAGATTCAGGACCTCAGCCACCTGGCGGACCGATATCGCGGCCGTCGGCTCGTCCATCAGAACGATCTTCGCCTCCGACAGCATGGTGCGGGCGATCGCCACCGCCTGCCGCTGGCCGCCCGACATCTGCTTGACGAGGTCGCGCGGGCGGGTTTCCGATTTCAGCTCCTTGAAGATCTCGCCGGCCCGCCGATACATCGTCTTGTAATCGAGGATGCGGAACGGGCCGACGCCGCGGCGCAGCTCCCGACCGAGGAAGACGTTGGCGGCTGCCGTCAGATTGTTGCAGAGCGCCAGATCCTGATGGACGATTTCGATACCATGCTGGCGCGCCTCGACCGGCCGATGCATGACGATTTCCTTTCCGTCCAGCCGCATCGTGCCTTCGCTCGGCCGGAAGTTGCCGGCGATCATCTTGACCAGCGTGCTCTTGCCGGCGCCGTTGTCGCCCATCAGGCCGACGACCTGGCCGGCTTCGAGCGTGAACGACACGTCGTTGACCGCCTGGATGGCGCCGAAATGCTTGGAAATATTGGTGAGTTCGAGAACCGCTGCCAGCCGACCACCCTCCCCTGATACCGCAGACTTGCCGCCGCGGCCCGCTGGCCGTCAGACGCCTACGATCTCGCTTTGCCAAGCTCCTCCCGGAAAAGCGATTATGTTCATTTACGCAAATGCCTGAAGAATCGTCAATCAATTGTCCGCGTAAAGGGGCCGCCAAAGCAAAAATCTACTTCGCCGCGCAAATACCGATTGACGCCGCAAACGCGTAGATATTAGCTGTTGCTGGGAGAGAGAGCATGCTGATCCTTGTCACCGGGGCTACGGGCAAGGTCGGGCGGCGCTTCATAACTGGGCTGCTTGACGAGCCGCGATTTTCCAAAGCACGCATTCGCGCGCTATGCCACAATCGTGTGCTTGAAGAGACGGACCGTATCGATGTTGTCAAGGGCTCGATCGCCGACAGCGCCGTCGTTGCAGCGGCGATGCAAGGTGTCACCCATGTGCTGCATCTCGCCACCTGCAAGGAAACGCCCGACGACGTGATCGACGTGACGGTCAAGGGGCTGTTCTGGCTGCTCGAAACCTTTCGCTTAAGCCCCACAGCGCGGCAATTCATTCTCATCGGCGGCGATGCCGGCATCGGCCATTTCTTCTATCGCCATGACGGGCCAGTGACCGAAAAGACGCCGCATCGCGCCTATCCCGGCTGCTACGCGCTCTCCAAGGTGCTGGAAGAGGTGATGCTAGAGCAATTCGCCATCCAGTACGGCATCAACAGCTGCTGCCTGCGCGCGCCCTGGATCATGGAGAAAGACGATTTCAAGTTCACCCTCTCCTTCGGCGACGATGTCTTCGGCGGGCCTGATTGGAAGAGCCTGGTGCCGCCGGCCGATGCGGCGCGTTACGCGCGTGACGGCACGGTGCCGCTGCTGCGCGACGCCGACGGGCAGCCGCTGAAGCGCAATTTCGTCCATGTCGACGATTTGGTCTCCGCGATAATGGCGGCGATCGACAATCCGCGCGCCGTGGGCCAGCTCTTTAACATCGCGATGGACCGGCCGGTCGATTACGGCGAGGTCGCCGCCTATCTCGCCCGCACGCGCGGGCTCGGCTCCGTCGACATCTCGAGCGAATATCACTCGAACTGGATGGACAACAGCAAGGCGAAGTTCCTGTTGGACTGGCGCCCCGTCTACGATCTGGAAAAGCTCATCGATTCAGCCTGGGAATACCGGCGTTCGGGGGAGGAGCCTCGTATCGTCTGGTATCCCGGTTGATAACAGGGCGGGCGAAGGCGCCCGTCTTTCCACAAAGGGAGGAAGCTATGAGGAAGGCATTATTGCTGGCTGCCGCTGCAGTCGTGGCGTTCACGGCCGGCGAGGCCATGGCCGCCAAGAAGCAGCTCGTCATCGTCGTCAAGGGCCTCGACAACCCGTTCTTCGAGGCGATCAACCAGGGCTGCCAGAAGTGGAACAAGGAAAACGCTTCGGCCGAATATGAATGCTTCTATACCGGCCCGGCATCGACTTCGGACGAGGCCGGCGAGGCGCAGATCGTCCAGGATATGCTCGGCAAGGCCGATACGGCAGCAATCGCCATCTCGCCGTCCAACGCCAAGCTGATCGCCCAGACGCTGAAGACGGCAAATCCGAGCGTTCCCGTCATGACCCTCGATGCGGATCTTGCGGCGGAAGATTCTGCGTTGCGCAAGACCTATCTCGGCACCGACAACTATCTGATGGGGGCGAGGATCGGCGAATACATCAAGAAGGCCAAGCCGAACGGCGGCAAGATCTGCACCATCGAAGGCAATCCCGGCGCCGACAACATCCTGCGCCGCGCCCAGGGCATGCGCGATACGCTGAGTGGCCAGAAGGATCTCCCCGCATTGAAGGGCGAAGGCGGCTGGACCGAGGTGGCCGGCTGCCCAGTCTTCACCAATGACGACGGCGCCAAGGGCGTGCAGGCGATGACCGACATCCTCGCCGCCAATCCCGATCTCGACGCCTTCGGCATCATGGGCGGCTGGCCGTTGTTCGGCGCACCGCAGCCCTATCGCGACCTGTTCAAGCCGATGGCTGACAAGATCGCCAAGAACGAGTTCGTCATCGGCGCCGCCGATACGATCGGCGAAGAGGTGGCGATCGCCAAGGAAGGTCTGGTGACGGCGCTCGTCGGCCAGCGGCCCTTTGAAATGGGCTACAAGGCGCCAAGCGTGATGATGGATCTCATCGCCGGCAAGCCGGTCGAGGATCCAGTCTTCACCGGGCTCGACGAGTGCACCAAGGACACGGTCGACACCTGCATCCAGAAATGACGCCTCAATCGGAGCGCCCATTCCGGTGGGCGCTCCCCGGATTACCCTTCGACTTGCGAAAAGATCCAGTCCGAAAAGGCGCGCATGGCCGGCGTGACCGGCCGCGACTGCAGGCGTGTCAGCCAGTAGCTTCCGAGCGAGATGGCTGTGGCGAAGGGCTGGACGATCGCGCCCGAGCAAAGGTGCCGTGAAAACATCGCGGGTGGGGCGAGCGCCACGCCGAGCCCCTGGAGAGCCGCCTCCATCATGCCGACCGAGGAATCGAAGACGATGCCGGCATTGACCTGGTCGGCCGGCGGCACGCCTGCGGCCTGGAACCAGGTGCTCCACTCGTCCGTCCGGTAGCTGCGAAGCAGTGTCGCCCCGGCAAGGTCTGCCGGCGATCGGAGATCGTCGGCGAGTTTCGGGATGCAGAGCGGCGAAAGCGGCGCCTCGAACAGGCGCCGCGCCTCCGTGCCGTGCCATGAGCCGCTGCCGAAACGGATGGCGAAGTCGAGCCCTTCCGCCGCCGGATCGACGCGGTTGTTGTTGGTGGAAATCCGCAGGTCGATGAAGGGGTGCCGGCGCTGGAAATCCGCAAGCCGCGGCAGGAGCCAGCCGACGGCGAAGGTTCCGACGACGCCGAGGAACATGAGTTCGCGCACCTGCCCGGCCTCGATCCTGTCGAGCGTCGTCGCCATCTGGTCGAAGGAGGCGGTCACCGTCGGCAGCAGCGCCTCGCCTTCCGCGGTGATCTTCAGACCACGCGGGAGGCGCTGGAAAAGCGCCACCCCCAACCGCTTCTCCAAGCCTTTCACCTGCTGGCTCACGGCCGCCTGGGTGACGCAAAGCTCGATCGCGGCGCGGGTGAAGCTCAGATGCCGCGCGGAGGCTTCGAAGGCTCTGAGGCCGTTCAGGGGAAGGAATTGCCGAACCATGTGCGCCCTAGAAATTCTTATGGCTGCTGCGAGATATCATCGTTTGTCGTCATAAAACAGGGCAGCTAAATCCCCTTCCCGGGCGCATTTTTTTCGCTTGTATCGACCGCCCTGACGATTTGGAGATAATTGATATGAAGAAGGTTGGGATAGGAATCTTATCGGCCGCCTTGATCTCGGCATGCACCTGCACAAGCGGCTTTGCCGCCGATGCCGCGAAAGTGAAGGCGATCGCCGACGCCGCGATCAAGCCGGTCATGGATAAAAACGCCATTCCAGGTGTTGCCCTCGGCATCATCGTCGACGGAGAGCAGCATGTCTTCACCTATGGCGTCGAATCGAAGGAGACGGGCAGGCCGGTGGCGCCGACCACGCTTTTCGAACTCGGCTCGATCAGCAAAACCTTCACCGCGACGCTGGCATCTTACGCTGAAGCGAAGGGCGAACTTTCGCTTGAAGACACGGTGGGCACATATCTGCCGGCGATGAAGGAAAAGCCGTTCGGCGAGGTCGAACTGATCGATCTCGCAACCCATGCCGCCGGCGGATTTCCGCTGCAACTGCCCGACGACGTGAAGACCGAAAAGCAGCTGCTTTCCTATTTCGCAGCCTGGCAGCCCTCCTACGCGGCTGCTACGCAAAGAAGTTACGCCAATCCGAGCATCGGCATGCTGGGCTATATCACCGCCAAAGCCATGGGCGACGATTTCGCCGCCCTGATGGAAGGCAAACTGTTTGCCGCTCTCGGATTGAAGAACACCTATATTAATGTGCCGAAGTCGCGGCTCGCCGATTATGCTCAAGGATATAAGCGCACCGGCGAACCGGCGCGGCTGACGCCGGCCCTGCTCTCCTCTGAAGCCTACGGCGTAAGATCCACGGCCGGCGACATGGTCCGCTTCGTCGGCGCCAATATGGGCTTGGTCAAGCTCGACGGCACGCTGCAGCAGGCGATTGCAAGGACCCATACCGGATATTTCAGCGTCGGGGCGATGACCCAGGATCTGATCTGGGAGCAATATGCCTATCCAGCGGTTTTGGCGAGCCTGCTCGAGGGCAATTCGGCCGCGATGCTGAAGACCATTCCTGTGTCTGAACTACGGCCGCCGATGAAACCGCGTGACGATGTCTGGATCAACAAGACAGGCTCGACCAACGGTTTCGGGGCCTATGTCGCCTTCATTCCGAAGGAACGCCTTGGAATCGCCATCCTGGCCAACAAAAATTATCCCAACGAAGATCGGATCGCCGCGGCCTATCAGATATTGACCGCACTTGCGGCCGACTGATCGCAAATAGGCGCAGTCGGCGTGACGGACGCCGGAGCCAGCTGTCCGCGCGTATTTGAAGCACACGGAGGGCAACGTACGAACGCAAAGTGCTCGTCTCGAGTCGGACCTTAGCCCGATGCGCGACTGTGCCCTTGTGATAGAGAACGCTTGGTGGCTGACGGATATGCTGTGGCCGAGCCGGACACAGCATATGTCCCGGAGTCCGCAACCTCGGCCCGCAGTAAACTTGGTGATACTACCGTGGGTATTGCAGATGAATAATTAAGATTAACGCGCGAGTATTTCTTAGAATTTCTCGAAGCAATTGCCAGCCCTTATAGGGAATGCTAATAAACAATTACCTTTCTTTAAGTCATCAGGGGCAATGCAAATGAAAACTGTATTGATTTCGGGCGGAGCGGGGTTCATTGGATCGCATCTGTGCGACCGACTTCTACTCCGGACGGACGTTGAGAAACTGGTAGTTGTCGACAATCTTTGGACCGGACTTCTTGAAAACATCGAGCACATCCGGGACCCGCGTTTCCACTTCGTGAAATCGGATGTCGAAACCCTGCAGACCTCCGATCAATTCGACGAAATCTACCATCTTGCCTCTCCCGCATCGCCGCCCTGGTATATGAAGGAGCCGAAGCGAACGATTTCGGCTAATCTTCTTGGGGCGATGCGACTTCTCGACCTCCTGAAGAAAGGCGGCCGCTTCGGCTTCACCTCCTCTTCCGAAGTCTATGGCGACCCGCTGGTCTCGCCGCAGCCGGAATCCTACAAGGGTCAGGTCGACTGTACCGGGCCGCGCTCTTCCTATGACGAGAGCAAGCGCTGCACGGAATCGCTGCTGTTCGAGATGCAGCGCACCCAGGGGCTTGACGTCAAGGTCATCCGTCCCTTCAACATTTACGGCCCCCGCACCCGCGCCGACGATGGGCGTGCGGTCTCCAACTTCATAACCCAGGCGCTTTCGGGCCGGCCGATCACCGTCTTCGGTGATGGTCTCCAGTCCCGCAGTTGGGGCTATGTCGACGATATCGTCGACGGCTTCGCCCGCTATTTCTGGATAAACGAAACTGACTATAAGGGGCCCTTGAACATCGGCAACGATCGCGAGATCTCGGTTCTCGAGGTCGCGCAATATGTCTCCCGCCTCGTCGGCGGCGCGCCGATCGTTTTCGAGCCGTCACCCCCGCAGGATCCCACCAACCGTCGGCCGGACCTCAGCAGGGCAAACTACGTGATGCCCGAATGGTCGTGCAAGGTCAGTTACGAACAAGGCGTGGCCCTGACGCTCGAATGGTTCAAGGAGAGAATGAAGGCCGACAAGCAATCATCAAGGCTGCGCAGCGCGCATCGTTGATGCCGGCCCGTCGGAGCCTCGCCGCGTCCTTCCGGACTCGCGAAGGTTGCTCCGATTTCCTCAACTAACGCATCGTGCTTTCCGGAGATCGATCCTGATGAGGCGCGATGCGCAGAGCTCAAAGGTGCGATCGAGAGTGTGTTGATGCGAGTACTAATTCCATCTGATCTCAAGGACATAAATTTTCCCGTACCAATTCACTATCTCGATCTCGCCTCGGTTGACGTCGATGCCGTTTCGCCCGCCCTTTCAGAAGGGCTTGCTGTCTTTCTGTCGGATGGCCTTCCTGTCGGACAGGCCTATGTTGAAGCGCCTGAGAAAGCATCTGCGTTGGCTGAGCGTGTCGTCCAGCGCGTTACGCTCGACCATGCGCGCCAGGTAGCGCAAACTCCCCTCAACAATCGCGACGTCAGCATTCTTATCTGCACCAAGGACCGGCCGGAGGAACTGCGCCGTTGCCTGGCTTCGATCCCGGAACAATCGCTTCGTCCTGTCGAAATTATCGTGGTGGACAATGCCTCCGCCGGGGACGCGACCCGTCGCGTCGTCGAGGAAGCGGGCGCAACCTACGTCCGTGAAGACCGGGTCGGGCTGGATCATGCCCGCAATGCCGCCATCCGTGCGGCAAAAACCGAATTCGTCGCCTTCACCGACGACGATGTGGTCCTCCACCGGGAATGGCTGCAGAACCTGATGAAGGCGTTTGACCGTCCGGACATCGGCTGCGTAACCGGCCTGATCCTTCCCGGAGAACTCGCAACCCCGGCGCAATTCATCTTCGAAAAACACTGGAGTTTCGGCAGAGGCTATATCAGGCAGGATTTCACCAAGGATTTCTATAACAGCCATGCGCGCTTTGGCGCGCCGGTCTGGACGATCGGCGCCGGCGCAAGCCAGGCCTTCCGCCGCAAGGTCTTCGATGAGATCGGCCTGTTCGACGTTCGCCTGGACATGGGCGCCGCCGGCTGTTCCGGCGACTCCGAATATTGGAACCGGCTCCTTCATCATGGCCATGTCTGCCGTTATGAACCGACCGCCGTGTCGTGGCATTTTCATCGCAAGGATATGAAGGGACTCGCCAGGCAGATCTACCAATATATGAGCGGCCATGTCGCGGCCCTGCTGGTGCAGTATCAGAACACCGGCAACCGCGCCAATCTGCGGCGCATCCTCATTTCCTTTCCGAAATATTATGCCGGACGGCTGCGCAAACGCCTGCGCAAGGGTGCCACGTCGAACGATTTCTTTCTGAGGCAGGAAATGCTCGGAAGCATCAATGGCGCGCTCTACGTTCTGCGCCGATGGAAGATGCCCGCATGGTGAGCGCCGCGACGCCGGATATTTCCTTCCTCATCCCTGCCTATAATGCAGAGGATACGCTCGCAGAATGTCTCATCAGCCTGCAGCGGCAGACGCGGACGAATTGGCAGGCGGTGGTGGTTGACGACGGTTCGAGCGACCGCACCTGGGAGGTTCTTCAAGGCATCGCCGCAACGGACGTCCGCATTCTCCCCGTCCGCCAGCCGAACGCCGGTGCGGCGGCAGCGCGAAACCATGCCGCGCGTCTGGCGGCCGCGCCCCTGCTCTGTATGCTCGACGCCGACGACTGGTTAGATTCGACCTTCATCGAAAACATGCAACCAGTGGCCGAGGATGGATCTCGGCCCGTTATCGCTTTCTGCGCCTATCGCAGGGTGGCCCCGGACGGGCGCATGATGCGGGTGGAGCAGCCGCCCGTCCTTGCGGGCGACGCCGCCAAGCGCGAGTTCTCGTCCTTCTGCGCGCTCGCCATTCATACCGTCGTCTTTCCCAAGAGCCTCTTCGAGGGAATAGGAGGCATGGACGAGACCCTGCAGACCTGCGAGGACTGGGATCTCTGGCTGCGTATGGCTTTTGCGGGCGCCGAATTCCGCCGTGTCGACGCTTGCTTGGCTTTCTATCGAATGAAGACTGGCTCTCTCTCCGGCGATCCTTTCAAAATGGTGCGTGACGCCATTCGCGTGACGACGAAAGGAGAAGCGCTCCGCATGCAGGAAGGCTTGTTGGCCGAGGGGCCGGAGGCCGGCTGGATTACGCCCGCCGTCAGCCAACTGCGGATGCTCTGCTGGGTCGTTGCGGCAAAACTCGATCCGGCGATGGATATTGCAGCCCTTGCCGCGTTCCTCCCCGAAATGCCGGACGCCGCGGGTTATGAGAGCTTTTTTGCCGGCGTCATTCTGCACGGCTTGGAGACGGGGCTTTTGCCCGAGCGGGCCGACGATTTGATCGATGCGCTTGCCAAATGGCAGCCGATTTTCCTCCTGCTCATCCAGCTGATTCAGCGTCATTCCTTGCCCGGCACCGGTCGCAAGATCATCGAGGCCGCGGCCTGGCAAATATCCTCCGGAAATCTTCTGCGATCGTTTACGCTCGGCAATGTCAGGGTTGTCAGCGTCGAGCTCGGCGCGCTTTCCAGAATTCCCAATGCCGAGCGGGCCGACACACTTGTCATGCACGCCTTCTCAGGCGAACAGCATGTCGGCTCCTTCGTGGGGCCGCTCTGGGGTGATCTTTCGATCCGGGCGCAGATCAGGCTGATCATGAAGGAGATGCAAGCGGTCGAACATCTACAGACGCCGACGACGCTTGCCTATGCCCGTTCCTGGACGACGGAAGCAGTGCGGGGCTTCAGGGCCATCGGCGGTCTCATCATAAGGGACGGCCGCCGTCGAGGACGCCTGAAAAGGCTGTTGGCGCGCATCGCCGGCAATGCCCTCCTTGCCACGGCGCCAGGCGACGAACAGGACAATGACGCCCGGCTGTCCGAGGTTCTGCGGGATCTCCGACGCGGCCTGAGCCCGCGGCTTGCAAAAGCTTCGAATACAGGCCCAAAGGAAGGAACACAAACGGCAGCCCCTCAGTCCGAAGAAGATTATTGGGAGCATATATTCGAACGCCCGGACCCCTGGAATTACGTGTCGGTCTACGAGCAGGTCAAGTACGAGCAGACATTAAGCCTGATCCCGAAAGGGATCGGCAAAGCTCTCGAACTCGCCTGCGCCGAAGGGATATTCACCGACAAGCTAGCGCAGAGGGTTGCCCATCTCACGGCGACTGATATTTCCCAGCGGGCAATCGATCGAGCGATCGATCGATGTCACGACCATCGCAACGTCGAGCTCTACGTTCTCGACTTCGTCAAGAACGATCTCCCGGGCGAACAAGATCTGATCGTCTGTTCCGAAGTCCTTTATTACATGAAGGACGAGGAGACGCTGGCAAACGTCTGCCGCAAGATGGCGGCGGCCTTGAAGCCGAACGGCTACCTGATTACCGCTCATGCGCATATCCGCAGGGACGAAGCCGATCGGACCGGATTCGACTGGGGCAACCCTTTTGGCGTCGGGACGATCAAGAAGGTGTTTGCCGAAGAAATCGGGCTTGCGTTGGAAGAATCGATCGAGACAGATCTTTACGCCATCCATCGGTTTCGGAGAGGACCCGCGACGGCCGCTCCCGTCCTGCGGACCGAGACGCACGGAAGTCCACTGGACGCGGATGTCGCAAAACACGTCATCTGGGGACCTGCCGGTGTAGAACGCGAGGTTGCGTGGGAGACCGAGGTCACGAGCTCCGTTCCCGTTCTGATGTATCACAGGATTGCGGACAAAGGCCCGGCAGCACTCCAACGTTTTCGCACGCCGCCAGCAGTCTTCCGCAAACAGATGCAGTTCCTCCGGCGGCAAGGCTATTACACGGTGACCTCTGAGACCCTGGCCACTCTTCTGCGAAGCGGAAAACCGATTCAAGGCCGCCCGGTGATGCTGACATTCGATGACGCCTACCTGGACTTCCGGACGCACGCCTTCCCCATCCTTGCCGAGAATGACTTCCGAGCCGAGGTGTTTGTTGTCACCGACAAAGTTGGTGGTCGGTCAGACTGGGATTGCGCCTATGGCGAGCCGGCCCCGCTGATGTCCTGGTCGGACATTGAGGCCCTGCATGAACAAGGTGTCAGCTTCAGCTCCCACCTGGCATCGCATGCGCCTGCGACCGCCATGGATAACAAAGACCTGCTCGCCGAAGCCATGGTGTCGCGAAATGCCCTGCAGTGCCGACTTGGAGCCAGCGCTGACGCCATCGCGCTGCCCTATGGGGCGACTGATTTCCGCGTCCCCGGCATTCTGGCGCAGGCCGGCTACGCGATTGCCTTCACGACCCGTCCGGCAACGGCCGCCTTCTCCGATAACCTTTACGCTCTCCCGCGCCTCGAAGTGCGCGGGGATCGCCCCCTTGAAGACTTTCCTGATCTCATCGGCCTGCCGGGCGCCTTTATCGGATGACCAAGCCATGACCACCACAGCCATCCCGCTCATCACCGTCGTCATACCGGCTTATAATGCCGAGAAGACGCTTTTGGAGACGCTGACGAGCGTCTCGAACCAGTCCTATGACCGGCTCGAAATTCTCGTGGTAGACGATGGGTCCCGCGACGGCACTCTCGAGCTCGCGCATGACTATCGTCTAAGGGACAATCGTGTCCGCGTTCTCACCCAGGTCAACGGCGGGGTGGCGCGTGCTCGCAACCACGGCATCAGAGAAGCGCGCGGAGTTTATATCGCCCCCGTCGATGCCGATGACGTGTGGCATCCCCACAAGCTCGAGCTCCAGCTCCAGGCGGT
This sequence comes from Rhizobium sp. MHM7A, assembly GCF_005862215.1. NCBI lineage: Bacteria > Pseudomonadati > Pseudomonadota > Alphaproteobacteria > Hyphomicrobiales > Rhizobiaceae > Rhizobium > Rhizobium sp. MHM7A. The sequence goes on along the minus strand of NZ_VCHT01000002.1, from coordinate 65,673 downwards.
GCGGAAACTTCCCGAGGGTAAGGGTGTCGCCTATAATTGGTATGCAGCCATCGACGAAAACGGAATCATTTTCGGCCACTCGCGCCCGGTCCTCCATCAAGGCAACATCTTCGAACCTCTCTTGCGCGAAAACTTCATCGGCAATGGCAGCACACCCTTGATGCCGCGAGAGGAAATCATCCGCTGCGGCGGCTATGACGCAGGCCTTCGCGACAGTGGCGCCGAAGGCTGCGAGGACCTGAAACTTTATCTGGCGCTGGCAGAGACATTACCCTTCGCCCTGGCTCCCGATTTTCTCACGGGTTATCGCTTCACCAGGGGAAACATGTCGAGCAATGCCCTTCGGATGCTAAAATCTCACTCTCTGGTGATGGAACCGATCATCAAGCGTTATCCGCATCTGGCGCACGATATCCGGGCGGCAAAATTCAACACGGCGCGCTGGTATTTCAACAGAGCCTTTGCCGCGCGCGATTATAACCAGGTCAGGAAGCTGGCGCCGATGATGGCGAGGGAATACTCCCCGCAGCTGATCGCCCATGGGTTGCAACAGCGATTTCGCCAGGTGAAACGTCATGGCATCCGCGTTGCAAAGCGCCTTCTCGGAAAGCCCTCGGCTCCGAAAAATGTCTTTGCAGGGGCAGCCATTCCGCAACCTGGCACGCCATTCAGCGATCGTTTCGTGCCGATCGGGGAGTTGCTCAGCCCGACGCGTTCGCGGATGACCGACAATGCATAGAATGCGACAATCCGCTTCCTCCCGGCCAACCAACGCGTACAACATGGTCATTGCGGCTCGCTTTCGTGAGCTTCGGCAACTCGTGCCGGCGCTGCGGCTCAAGATGACTGTCATGATCATCCTGGGAATTCTGACGGGATTCTCAGAGATGGTCGGAATTACCTTGCTCGTCAGCCTGGTTTTTCTCCTCGGCCAACAAGCTTCCGGCGTCGGCGCATCCCTGCCGGCGTTTTTCGGCGGAGTCGATCTCAGTCTGTCGAAACCGGTACTGATCGGCATCTTAATCGGCTCCATTCTCCTCAGAATCTCCTTGGGATTTGTAAATTCCCTGATTGACAGCGCCGTTAACCATCAGATCAGCGACTCCATGCGGGATCGTCTCTATGCCAAAGTCTTGACCATCCCCTTCCAGCGCTTTCAGAGTTATGAGCGCAGCGACCTGATTAACGTCATCGCCACTGAATCCTATGCAGTATCGTCAGCCCACGCCAGCCTTGTGCGTCTGGGAGTGAATTTCGGCACCATCGTGATCTTCGGCGTGGGCATGCTTGTCATGGCGTGGCCAATTGCCGTACTGGCGCTCGCCTTCGGTTGCATTCACAATTTCGCTTTGGGGTTCTTCGCCGGTGCCTATCGCCGTCTAGGCGCTTCAGCGCTCGCCGCGGTGGAATCATTGACGCAGTTGAGCTGGACAACGCTGCAGACCTTAAAAGCCGTCAAAAGCTTCGGCCTCGAAAAGCGCCACCAAAAGTTGTTCGAAGAGCTCTCGAGGGACGTGGGCCACACCTGGCGCAGGTCCGACTGGATGGGTGCGACGACCTCACTGGTGAGCGAAGTCCTCACTTTTGCGGTCATCCTGACAATCATCCTTTCTTCGCAATTCCTTCCAGTCGATTTCAAGGCAGCGCTCTCTGCAACGATCCTCCTTTACAGGCTTCAACCCCATATCAAGGGATTCGACTCCCAGATCCTGCGTCTTTACGAGATGGAAGCGTCCCTGCACAACGTGCTGGCGCTGCTTTCCGAGAAGGATGACGCCAAACAGGCCTTGCAGGGGGAGCCGGTCAAAAGGCTCTCGGAAGCCATCGTCTTCCACGATGTTTCGTTCACCTATGAGCATGCGACCGCACCGGCTGTTCACAACCTCAACTTTTCGATCAAAGCAGGTGAAACGACGGCCCTGACAGGACCGAGCGGCTCCGGCAAAACGACCATTCTGAACATGATCCTCGATCTCATTCAGCCGACGCGAGGCCTGATCACGATCGACGGTCGAAATCTGGCAACCCTTGATCGATCCAGCTGGCTGCAACTGCTATCGGTATCGGGCCAGGATGTTGAGCTGATGGAGGGCACGGTTTACGACAACATCCGCTTCCGTCGCGATATCTCCGAGCAGGACGTCCGTTGGGCCGCCGATGTCGCCTGCGCCACGGAATTCATCGAGAATCTGCCGGAAGGCTTCGACGAATGGCTGGGCGACGAGGCGGTGCGGCTTTCGGGTGGACAACGGCAGCGGATCGGCCTGGCGCGCGCACTCGCCGGCAGACCCCAAATCCTGCTGTTGGACGAAGCGACGAGCGCGCTTGACGAAAATACCGAGATGCGGGTGTTTTCGGCGATCCAGGAAGATGCTGACAGAACACTGATCGTCGTCAGCCATCGCCCCGCTGTCGCGAAGCTGATGAAGAACCAGATAGATCTTCGCCCGCCAATGCTCGCATCCACATCCAAGCTTGGGTGACGGCGATGGAGATGTCACCCATATCGGGGATTCTCGTGGCAGTCGTAATCCCCGCTTATAATGCCGAAGACTACGTCGCCCAGACGCTTCAATCCGTCATCGATCAAACACACACGGCGCTGGAGATCATTGTCGTCGATGACGGCTCGACGGACGAGACGGCGTCCATCTGTCGGCGCTTTGCAGCAGAGGATTCAAGGATCCAACTTCTGTCGACGGAAAACCGTGGCGTCGCCGCAGCCCGCAATGCCGGGATCGAAGCATCGAAAGCAGGCTATATCGCCTTCCTGGATGCGGACGACCTGTGGCATCCCACTTATATCGAGAGAATGCTGTCAGCACTTCATCCCCTGCCCGACACCTGGGGTGCGGTCTATGCTCTTCACCGTCTCATCGATTCCGAGGGATATTGCACGAAGTCGGGCTCGTCGCTCAGCGCCCGGGAATCCATTCTCATTCGTCACCTCGTCTTCCGCTTCGTCGGCAATGGCAGCGGCTTCATGGTGCGCCGCGCGGTCATAGACAAGATCGGCGGCTACGATTCGAGCTATGCCAAGCGGGGCATCGGAGGATGCGAAGACTTTGATTTCGAGCTCCGCACCGCCGAGCATTTCAAGATCGAGGCGGTGCCACTCGGCCTGGTGGGTTATCGCGTTCATTCTGCAGCCATGTCTGCCGACAGATCCCGAATGGCACGATCGCTTCTGGCGGTGACTGAGCAATGTGCCGCCCGCAATCCGGGACTTCCCGCTTTCGTTGTCAGCTGCGCCCGCGCCTCGGCTCACCTCTATGCGTTCTCGAAATTTGCAGCTTTGAGAGATTGGCGCAGCGCCGCAGCCTCACTTAAACACATCTACCATCATAGCCCGCTGCTTGCAGCAGGGGTCGTCATCAAACTGATCGTTTCGAAAGCTATCAGAGCCGCAAACAAGGCGTTGTTCAAAGTCTGGCCGATCAAGCAATCCAAGCAACAATATTTCAAGAAATTCGAGGATTTGGATCCCCTTATCCCTCTGGTCGGCGGGTGGTCCCGTTTCCGAACGAGGTCCCTGTTCAGGCGTTTGTCGGAGATCGACCGGTGCGGCGGAAAGTCCGCTGCGATCGCGAGGAGATAGAGCATCTCCGCAATTGAGGAAAACGAAGAGGCCTTCAAAGCTCGGCATTTCCACTCAACTGGCAATCACCCCATAATTTTGAAGTAAAATTCAGTAGACTCGCCGATGCCGATAGGAGTTTGACAATAAAGTGTGGGAAATCGTAATTGCCCCAATAATAATCTGTGACATAATCAACTTTAAAAGCAATTATAGCCTCGCACTGTGCAAGCAATCTAATCCGAGGGCCCGTCACCACCCCGACGGGTCCTCGACCTTGCGAGGCGACAGGCTGGTGCAGATAGATCCTGCATCGGATGGTAATACTGGTCTGTGTAGATGGGCTGAGAAAATCTGTGATGTCGACAGGAAAGGACAGTCGCTCCTTCTCTTACTGCGCTAACATCTCGCTCGACACCGGAACTAACGCCGCTTTTGCTTCAGGAGAAAACTGGCTGATTTCAAAGAGGCGTCACGCAGACGATATTATTTTCAGTTATAGATCAGCATGTCGTCTTTTTAATCTAAACACCACCACATCCGCCGATCATTATTAGGCAAGGCTTATTCGCCTTTTAGTTGATATTGAAACACAACCTGCATGTGAAACCTTCATTTTTACCTTTTGATGAAACCATACTTATACCTCACCTGTCGTGGAGTTATTGGATTTTTCCCTGAAAATATCGGGAATAAACTCATTTCGAGAACAAAACTTCTGCCGTTCATTCCTGCTTTGCTTTCTCGCAAACGCGTTGATCAACCGGTCTATAGAAGAGGCCGCCACGACGATGATCCACCGGTCTCCGGGAACCGCGTCGGTACCGAAGACTGGCAAGGCAATTCAGCATCAAAGAATATCGGGTGTGGAGGCGAGTTTGGACTTTGATATGCCGACAAATCAAAGGGTTGAACTGTTCGCCAGGCCGCCGACCAGACCGATGTAAGGTCAGCCTTGGATCGGTCAATACAAGCTCGTCAGATGGCGGAGACCCTCCAGGCGAAGATCCTCTAGGCGAAGACCACCCTCAGCGTAAGAGACGCTCACCATTCCCGACATAGAACAATCAGTCCTCCTGCACAAAAGAGCTGGCCTCATTCACCAAGCCTGAATGCCCCCACGTTCCAACCTGTGTCGAAATGGTCGCACCCCGCCATCGAATTAACCTTTCATAAAGCATTTGCTTGCTCAACTTATAATTTGTGTCATGGTCACTGCAAGTAGTGAGGAGCCGACCTGATGAGTGATATGGCATCGCAGATTCCGGAATTTGGTTATGATGAACGCGTGATGATCTGCCGGAAACAGATTGAGAAGGCGGTTTATCAGTTCATTGCAAACACGAAGGTCGAGGGGTGCGATCCAGCGGAAGTCGCAATGGCCATCGCGGACATTGCCGACGACTACATATTACTGCTGGCCCAGAAGCGCGATTTGACCCATTGAGATCAGGATCGGCCACCCGGCCGATCATTAGACAACCGCTGAAACCAAACAGCCGCCGTCTCCTTGCCCGGAGACAACGTCAACGAAACTCCTTACCATTCTTGACGCTTGTTACGCTCGACATCAAAATCACTCGAAGGTGAGTCGACTGTACGCTTTCACATCGCTGCTCGCTCCCGAATGACTCGCCGCACGGGCTGATTGGCCACGCGCCGACCGACACCCGTGGTCGCGAGCTTGCGAGGTAACGCCGTGGGCAAAGTGCCACCAACAGTCGGTCCTCCTCGCGATAGCCGACCTCGGCATCGGAAGTTCGCGAGCAACCACGGCTGGCTGCTTTGGCCAGCGCTTTTGATACCCATTTTGCTTCTTGCAAGTATCGTTGCTTATTACCGTGAAATCCGCCCCGTCGATCCTGCCGGACTCCTTGAACACCAGAGCCTTAACAAGACTGCCCAATCACCACGCACAGCCCTCGATACGGCGGCTCCTTCTCCTCTCCCGCCGATAACTGTATCGCGGCATCTGACCGAGGTCCCCAAGCTGGAGCTTGCAAGTCAGTTTCTGCGGAGGTGGCTGGTCTCGGGGCCAAATATTTGCGGCGGTCTTCGAGAGGCCGGCATCGAGATGAGCGAATGGAAAGCCGCATCGATGCGCAATCGCAATTACGAATGTTATTTTCAGCGCATCTACGAACGGGACGAGGTACGACCGATCAGTTCGACCTTCGTTAAGGTTCGTGGAAATGAAATTGGTGAAATTCTTGAGATCCGCGCCAAGATCATTGGACCGAAGACAGATGCACAGGGACATCTCGCCCCGGCCGTCCTGCGCATTTTCGAGATCATTGTGAAGCGGGCGTGCTGGCCGGATTTTGGGGACGCGCTTACGTCGATCCAAAACCTTAGCGATGTTGAATACGAACGATTCGGCGCTTATCTTACCTTCACCCGCGACGCCGGCAGCGAAAATAGCTTTAATTTTGCTCTTGGCATTAAGGCGACCTCAGCATCGCAGATGAGGACCAAGGCCTATTTTTCGACAGACCGATGGCTAGTCACGAGAACTCCCCGCAGTGTTCCTGCAAATTTCGGTCTCATGAACCGCTTGGTCACGTCCGCATCAGCCAATTGCGCTCAATGACGCGTAAGCACTAGTCACGATCCGAGATCGAGCTTGAACTGCCACTGCAATAGCCAGCTCCAGCGACCGTCAACGATGAGAGCGTCTCGCCGAGCAGGTGAACGGAGCGCTTGAATGAGCGGCTACAAACATCTCACCCCCGAAAGCTCACATCAGTGACTTCTTATGCTCACCAGCGGAACCGGAGAGCTCAATTCAGCCAAGTCTCTGGTCAGCCCCTCCCCGACTTCCTGCTTCACGGCCTCAAGAGCAAGATCAAGGCAATTCGTGGCGAATTGCAGTTTGACATCCTGAGCAACCTGTCGCGCGTAGGCGATCATCCTCGCCAGTGCGACCAGTTCGTCCAGACCGTCCTCCGCCCCGAGATCCCCATTTACTTTAGCAGCCGATGTCACGCCCATGCCCATTTCTCCAACGAATTGAAGGAATGATACGCGGGCTGACGTGGTCGAGCCCGTGAAAAAAGCGTGACACAACTCCCGGTGACTGTCGTCGTTCTCCCTTCACAATGCAGGCCGTGTGGAGAATGAGGTTTCGTGGAGTTTCCAGGACAAATCGGCATCCACGCGAATGTCAGCTGCTGACTGCACTGCTTTCAGCAATTCAAGGGCATCGATGCGTTTTTGATCGACGGAATGCGAGACAAGGGTGGCGAGGAGGTGAGGGCGATCCGGCTCGGCTATGCCAGCGCATTGCTCGACGATTGCCCGCCACGTCCGTCTTTTGAAGAATATCGCGCTTGCGGCATCTTCGATGACCTGGCGCAACCCACCGGGGAGCAACTCATTCCTTTCCATGGCATCGAGCGTGGCGCTGACATTGACGAGCGGTATCGTCAGCGGCTTGCCGCCCAGAGCGCTCGGCGCGTGCACCAGCGCCACGGCGGCATCGTCGACCAACCGGCCCGTACGGTAGTCTTCAAAAATGCGGCCGATCCCGATCATCCCGAACGAATGACATTCCGCAGCACGTAACGCGCCCATACTTGCGGCTCCGAGAACCGTCACACCAAGCGAAAGAGCACGGAGGATTTCCTTATGCCAAACCGGGGCGGCGTATTCGAAGCCGCCATCGATCAGGCCGATGACATTGGCACCTTGATCCACTGTTGCCAGAACATCGCCCTGCGTGGCTGGCGGCAGGACGCGTATCGACCCGCCGGCAAGTGAGGCCGCTTCGGGAAGACTGGGACCTGCGAAAATGATCTTCAAAAGCCTATCGCCCTGGCGAGCGCCCTTGTTCCAAACGGGCGAGCACGCTGCCCTTCCGGATTTTCGAGCTCCGGGATGACGACCTTGACGACGCCAAAGGGAAGCGTTTCGTCGCTGAGGCGAACGACGATCACCGAACCGATCGCTCTGTTTCGCAAGGCGTCCAGCACATGCTGCAGCAAATGCGCTAGATCCTGATTTTCCGGCGTTCCACCAGTGACAGGACCGGCGACCGGCGAGACGGGAACTGCGTCGAAGGCCCGCCGCATCAGCGGCGGCAAGGACCTTGAGAACGTGACGGGAGAAATATCGTCCCTGGCTCCGCTGATATAAGTGAGCCGCGATTGCACGGCTTCCGTTACCGCCCGGATGGCCGCGCGCACGGGAGACGGATGGGCTCCCGTACCGCCGGTCACCTCGACAAGGCGGATATCCCTGGCGCACTGGCGATCCCGCTGGCCTGGAACGGCATCCCGTGGCCCCAGAATGGCAGTGAAACAGGGAATGGCGATGTCGCTGGTAATATCGAAGAGCCTGAGCGCCAATCCTGACCTTTCGATCTTGTCGATCAACCCGGTCAGTGCATCGTCCTGGAAACCGCGAGGGTCGACGCAGCCGGCATAACGATCCGGTTCCCCGCCAACCTGCCACAGCACATGCGCGTCCCGCTCGATCCGCTCGAGCACGCCATGGAAAACCGCCTCCTCGACACTGTTTCCTGATGCCAGGCCGTCCGATGACATCCAGTATCGCGCATCGTAAGTGCGGTCGAGCAACACCGCTTCAAAAGGGATATAAATCGTCTCTCCGGTTAGGATATTGATGCCGGCCACCCATTCCGTCTCCTCGTCCGGGCCGAGATCGGGTTTATGCATCGCAATCAGGCAGTCCAGCGTATCAATCCTGTGCCCCATCGTCTGCAGACCCAACGAGGTACTCAGGACGAGATCGACGAAAGGTTCGCCGGCAACTGCCCGTTCCAGGGCCTCCATGACGGTGGACACTTTGGCGTCGACATCGGTCAGACCCTTTCCCTGAGCAATCACGATTGATCGCGAATTCGGAGTATAGGCGCACCAGACCGGAATTCCGACGTCATCAAGCCCGGTGTGTCTCGCAACTCTTGTTATGCCGAACCGTGCCAAGAAAGGCTCGACGCGGGAAAGAGTTTCCCGCGGCGATATAATCCTGTCGGAATATATGGATCGGTCCGTCAGAATGCCCGCTCAGCCGTCGACGTGACCGGAAAGAGCGACCTGCGCCGACGAAACGGCGACGGCCATATCGGCGCCCTTCACGAATATGCCGCCGGCTTTGCGCAGGCCGCTCGCGGTCGCCAATTCTCCAGTGGGATTGAGCGGTCTGACCGTGCCGGCGTCGAGATCGGCGAGCCAAAGACCTGCCTCGCCAGGTATTCCTATAATGACAGCCTTCGCCATGTGATGCCCCTCAGCTATTGTTAAAATCCGGCCTTCAACAGGCCCTCCCTATATAGGTCTTTTTGCCATTGCTCCTTGAAGGGAACGATGGCGAGCCACTTCTCGACGTCGAACACCGGGTTGATGCTCTCGACGCGCTGCCGATGGAAGAGTGCCCGTTTTCGATCGCCGGCCATTGCGCAACTGGCCGCGGCGATACGATGGGCCGGCGCCTTGTCTTTCATCGCGTCGACATAAGCGATGGCCTCTTCATACTGTTCCAGGAAGAAACTTGCTCCCGCCGCACACCAAAGATAGGCGTCAGGTGCGATCGGATTGAGCGAAATTGCCTTCCTGATCTTGGCGAGCGCGTCGCCTGGGCGGGATGCATGAACGAGTGTATCGGCATGGCTGTAGATGACATCGGCAAAATGCGGGCTGAGTTCTTCCGCCAGATGAAGGGCTGCGACGCTGGCATCCACATCACCGAGATAAAGTTTGGTGACGCCGAGCTCACGATGACCCGCCGCCGATCCCGGATCTCGCTCGATGGCGCGAAGCGCATGCTGCTCCGCCAGATGCAGCAGTTCATCGTTTCCCTGCGCCGTTACGAGCCATTCGCTGGTGAAAGTTCTTGCCAGGCCGGTAAATGACGGCGAGAAATCCGTCTTATGCGACAGCGACTGCTTGAACGCCTTCCTTGCCCGCCGGATATGCGGCAGTGTCAGCTTGCTCATCAGGCTCGAGCCGACGAGATAGGCGTGATAGGCCTCGGGGTTGGCTTCGAAACGTAACCGTTCCTCCTCGTTTTCAGCCAGCTCACGCGCCACCGACGCGGTCAGCTGCTGGGCGATAATCCGTCTTTGACGCGGCAATATATCGGGGGTCATCCTGAAACGATTGGCCCAGATGATCTCGTCCGTGGGGAAATAGATCAGCTGAGCGAACAATCCCTCTTCGGAAAATCGGGTATCCAGAAGATAGGCGATCGAGTGCCGCGCGACCACGGCCGCTTTTTCGGAGTCGCGGCGGATCTGTCCAGCCGTATGCGGGGCGACGATGGAGATATGCCGGAGCGCACAGAGTTCGATTGTGACGTCTTCGATCAGGGCGTTGGCAAGCGCAAGTCCGGCATCGGCGTGCTTCGCTGTAGGAGGAAGCAACACCAGACGAGGGAGGATCCTCAGTGTCGGCGATATGCGTTCGATGTCGGTTGATTGGCTGCCGGGCTCGGGACGCTTCACCTCCGCCCTTGGACGGCCGCCGTCATCTGGCAATCTCTCGCCCAACGACGAGCCACCGGATAGCCGATGCAGCAATGCCCTGATCTGCTCATCATTCGGATCCCGTTCGAGGATTTGCAGGGCAGCGCTGGAAATGATACGCGCCGCGCCTGGCTTTTGCTCATCCGGCAACGCCTCCAGCAATGTTTGACGCAGTTGCAGCGCATGGACGTCCCGCTGCGCCCTGATCCAAGCATCTACCGGCTTTGTCGCCGGCTTGATATTTCCGATGAAACCACGCTGGGTCAACTCGGCGATCGCCTGCAGCCGGTCCAGCGGCGTACCGCCGGCCCGAAAGACATCCAGATCGCTGGAAACCACTTGCTTGTTGAGGCAAACCGTGGTGGCGGTGAAATCAAAAGCTGTTTCAACGCGCCCGCCGTCCATCTCACGGATGCGGGACAGCATTTTGCGCAAATTGAGCCGCGCCAACTCCGGCTCGACGTCGCTCCACAGAAATTGAGCTAGTTCATAGCGGCTGAGTTCATTGCTCGCACCCGCGTAGATATGGGCCATCATCAACAGCCCTTTGATCGGATAGCGAACGAGCTCGCCATCCGCCTCGGTCAACCGCAGATCGCCAAATGTCTGCAGATGAAGCACGATCCGTTCCTCAGTTGTGTACGACCGGATCCTGCAGGTCGCTATCGACGTCAGGCAATCCCGCCACCGCGAGACTTTTGGCCAATGCCACCAGCTTCTGGCGGATGTTCGGATCTTCGATCGCGATGAACGCCTTGTTGAGGGCCAAGCCCTCCTTGGAGGACAAAAACTTGTTCAATTCGCTCGTCTCACCCTCGACCGGACCGGAACCGCCGTTCTCGAAGAAGAAGCCGACCGGCACGCGAAGGATCTCGGATATGCGCTGGAGCCGGCTGGCGCCGATCCGGTTCGTTCCTTTTTCGTATTTTTGAATCTGCTGGAAGGTAATGCCGAGAAGTTCGGCCAAACCATGCTGGGTCATCCCGAGCGTCTTTCGTCGAACTCTCACACGGTTGCCAACATAGACATCGATGGAATTCGGCGATTTGGCCTTCATCTGATTAAGTCTCCCGCTTCATCAATATGCCCCGCTGTATAATGGAGAGTTTAAGCAATAATGCAACTAAAAGTAAATATTTCGTAACGGTTTTTTTCAGCGCCGCCTGCAGTAGAAACAACCTGTGGATTACTGCGGCGCATGACGCGATGTCGTGCCGTCTGCATCCTCGCTGCCGGAAGACTGTCGCGCAATCGACCAGCCGCCTACACTTGGCTAAAGCGGCTTGTCGGCGACGGCGATCATTGATTTGGCAAAGGCAGGAATTCTTCCGACATATTCGAAGCGGACATTATCGAAGCCGGTTTCAACCAACAGTGTGCGCAGCGTGTTTTTCGACCAGAACTTGATATGGCCGTGATCCTTCAATGGCATGAAGTGATCATCCATTTTTCCCGTCACAGCAAGCGCAAGGTTCTTCAGATAGCCGTGATAGGGCGTCGACATGACCGCGATCCCGCCTGGTTTGACGAGATCAAACATCGTGGAGGTGAAGGTCTTGGGATCGTAGACATGCTCGACAACCTCCAGGCTGATAACCGCGTTGAAGCTGCCATATTCGCGCGACAGGTCGTCATAGGCCGAGCCGACGCTCAGCGCCAGTCCAGGATACCGGATATTGGCCTTGCCGATCCCATCGCTGGAGGGATCGACGCCGACGACATCATATCCTGCTTTCGCCAGAGCAGCGGCGGCTCCCCCGGTGCCGCACCCCAGATCGAAGACGTCGTTTTCTACAGAACCATCGAAATGATCCCCCAGCACATCAAAAACCTTGGGCAAAATATAAGAGTGTGCAGTTGTCGCCTTGGCGTGAACGTAGGTGGTTGCGTCTAGCTCGATGGACATGTCCTCTCCTTTCTGCAGTTTCAGCGCAACCTATCGATCATTACGTCGAAAATTTGATACAACCCTCGAAATCCACCTGATGGACAAATATATCGGCAAAATAATGTATGGTTTCAGCGCCAATATTCTAACCAATCGCGCGAAATAAAAGCAAATATCCGACGTTTTTACGATTTTTGGTGCGGATTATATTTTCAGCTCGACCATTAGCTGAAATATTAATGTCAATTCAACAATGATTTCAAACTGACCAGTTTTAAATACAATTCGGACGATACCGATTGATGCGGTCACAGAAGCAGCAAGATCAGCGGCTAACCCCTCGCCGCAATTGCCGAACGCTGTATCGGAGTTCTCGGCGCCAATGCTGTGAAGCATTTCGACGGCGGAACCGACAGCTTGCTTTTATGAGGAAGCGGATGACAGGGCGCTCGGTTGCAGACACGAGGCCAAAGATATTTAACGGATCATGTATACTGCTGGATCTGGACAGACATCGAAACCTTCTCGCGTGCCGGAGAAGACAAGCTTGCCCGATAATTCGTCGCCCGCATATGCGAAACAGCCGGCAGGAAAACCGCGGATTCCTGTGATCTTCTGGTTGCTGCTGACGATTTCCGTCTCCTTGGTTATCGGAACGGTGCTCCTTTCCAACGATATGAGACACTTGAGGGCGGTCGGCCATTATTTCGGCTTCGATCTTTTTCCGCCTGAGGTTAAGCCGCAACCGCCCAAAGCCCTTCCCCGCCCGGCGCCGGCGACTTACAAGCTGCCGCCGCACACCATTGAAGCGCCCGTGGCACAGACCGCTTCGGCCTTTCTGCGCACATGGCGCATATCCGGACCTGCAATGTGCGCGGCACTGCGCCAGGCAGGCATTCAGACCAGCAAATGGGCAGCGGCCAGCTTCGACGCCGACACCTTCGAGTGTTTCTACGAGCATAGCGGCAAGCGCGAGAAGGATCAGCTCGCAAATTCCATCTTCGTCATCGTTCGCGGCGATGCCGCCGGCGCGATCAGCAACATGCGCGTAAAGATCGTCAATCCCGAAAGGGATCAGAATGGCCAGCTCGACCCAGCCATCCTGCGCATTTTCGAAACCATGCTGCGTCAGCCGCAATGGCTCGATTTTCATGAGACTCTGAATGCGATAAAAGACCTAAAGGATATGAAGGAGGACGGCTTCGGAGCCAGCATCAGCTTCACCCACGAAGTGCTCAATCCCGAGCGTTACAATTTTACCCTCTCGCTGGATGCAACGTCAGGCCCTGAGAAAAGGACGAGGAACTATTTTTCCGGCAGAACATGGCTCCCCGCGCCGGAGCACTCGGTTGCGGCCAACCACACGCAACCGAAACTTCTCCGTCAAGAGCCGCCGGCAGAAAATCGCAACTAGTCTAAGCTCCCCGCCCGCATTGGCCGCGCTTCAGGCTATGCGACTTTCATCAGCGTTATGCCTGGACAGGATCCTGTAAAGCTCCGTCAAGCTGTCTGCAGCTGGCCGTTCAGCCCCGTCGCCGCCGGCCAGGCGCCAGAGACGCTCTACGTTAAGGTCCTGAGTGGCCTGCGCAAGTTCATCGCTGAGCGAGCGAACGACGCCTGTCGATCGACGCAACCGCGACGAGGTTCTGACGAGCGCGACGAACAGGATGAGAATGATGCCGACAATGCTGAGAGCAAGTGCTGCGAACTGCCGATCATCAAGCCGGGAGACGCCGTTTTGGACAGTCGCCATAAAAAAAACGGCATTTTGAAATGCCATATAAAAACAGCTCATCAAATAGTTAAACCAATCTTCCATAAAGAGCTTCCTCCGCAGCGGTTTGTATCTTGGAACATGCAGAAAAGTCCAGAAATCACTGTCGTTATCCACTTCGCGGTAAATATATCTGAAGTTGTATCGCTGTTTTGATTTCGATTCCGCGCTGGCTCGTCGTCCGCGCGGTTGGCCCTTCAATTCCGTCGCAGACGTGAAACGCCAGCTACGGCGAGAGAAAGAATGAATAGAAGACGTTTCCTCGCCTCCGTCCCGCTCGCCCTGTTATATGCGCGTGCGGTTCAGACTTTGGCGCAAGTGCCGCCATCTGCCGGACTGCGCGCCCTTGCCGACGGAAAGTCGTTTCGATTCGGTTCGGCGATCGATGCGGAGGATGTCAACAATCCGATTGCGTCGCAGCTATACATCGACAACGTCAATTCGATAACGCCGCGAAACGAGCTCAAGTGGAATGCAACGGAGAAAAGACCCGGCGTCTTTTCCTTCGGCCCAGCCGATCGCCTCGTTGCGTTTGCACGCAAAAACAACATGAGGGTTTATGGACACACGCTCGTCTGGTACCGCACGCCCGATTGGGTGTCCGCTATCACCGACGCTGAGACCATTCGCGTGGCGATGAACCGTCATATAAAACAGGTTGTCACTCGCTATAAGAGGTCGATCGATGCTTGGGATGTGGTGAATGAGCCGTTGGAATATGATGCGCCGGATCTGCGGAATTGCGTTTTCCGACGCCATCTTGGCGACGACTACATCCGAATGAGCTTCGACATGGCACACGAAGCCGATCCCGACGCAATGCTGGTTCTCAATGAGACGCATCTGGAGAAAAAATCCGACGTGTTCGAACAGAAGCGTGCGCGCATCCTGAAGATTGTCGAGGATCTCGTCGCCAGAAAGACGCCGATCGGCGCCGTCGGGCTGCAATCGCATTTCCGCCCCGGTCTCGATCGAATCGATCCGGAGGGGATGGGCCGTTTCTGTGCAACGCTGAAGGATATGGGTGTCGGCGTTTTCATCACAGAACTCGATGCGTCCTGCCACTTCCTCAACCGCGACCAGAGCTTCACGCCGGTCCCTTATGCCGAGATATTCGGTGACGTGATCACAGTCGCTGCCGAACGTGGTGACTTGAAAGGCGCCACGGTTTGGGGCATGTCGGAGAAATATGGCGAGCTTGACGAGAAGGACACCCATCCCGGCGCGGCATGCACGAAGCGCGTTAATCTTTACGACGAAAACAACGATCCGAGAAGTTCGATTGACGGCATCAAGCGGGCAATAGAGGCAATGTGATCGCCAAGACAGCGGAGACGCGAATAGATTCATGAGAAAAGCCGTTATTTATGTAGAAAAATTTTTGCCTGCCAGCCAGGCATTTGTTCTCAACCAGGCGGTGGCATTTCGTTCCTTCGAAGCTGAAATCCTTGCTGGTTCGCGAATCTCTTCCGCCCACACCAAAAAATCGACTGTCCCGGTTCATGACATACGTCGGTCTCCTGTTGCGCGCGCCGGTGAACTGCTTCTGAAAATTCCGCAGATCGGCCTGCCTTTCCTCTTTCCCGCGATCGGCAAAGCCGATCTCGTCCATGCGCATTTCGGCAAGAACGGCTACGTCATCGGTCCCTTGGCGCAGGCCGCCGGCAAGCCGCTCGTCACGACGTTTCACGGCTTCGACGCTACCTATCGGGGAGATCCGAAAAAACCGGGCGGCTTCAATCAGGTGCGCTTTTTCGCCAAGGGCCGGAGCGAGATGGCAGGCTGGAACAGCTGGAACATCGCGGTTTCGGATTTCATCCGAGACCGGCTGCTGGCGCTCGGCTTCCGAGCCGACCGCGTCTTTCGCCATCACATCGGCATCGATCTCGATCTCTTCAAAATGGAGCCGCGTCCACGAAAAAAGGGGCTGGTGGTTTCCATTGCCCGTTTCGTCGACTATAAGGGCCACCGCTTCATGATCGACGCGCTTTCACGCGTGGCGGCCGCCGGCACCCCGGTTGAATTCGTCATGGTCGGACAGGGACCGTTGAAGGATGAAATCGAAGCCTTGGCGCGTCGTTCCTTGCCAAGCGTCACGATCCATGAAAATCTGTCGCAGACAGAGATAAGGGATCTGCTCGCCAGTGCGGAGCTCTATCTTCATGGCAGCGTGACCCTCGACAATGGTCACGCGGAAGCCTTCGGCCTCGCCAATCTGGAGGCCGAAGCCGTCGGCACTCCGGTCGTCGCATTCCGCTCGGGAGGCGTGGGCGAAGCGATCGAAGAGGGGAAAACTGGTTATCTCGTGGAGGAGCGGGATGTCGCGGGTATGGCGGAAGCGGTCGGAAGACTGCTCAACGACCGGGGCCTGTGGACAGCCTTCAGCGCGCGGGCACCGCTTCTGGTGGCCGAACGCTTCGACATACGTCGTCAAACGGGGATGCTAGAGGACTATTACAGTTCCGTACTAGACCAATTTTCCAGCCGGGGTCGGACTTGATGGTGCAGACAGGAAAGAAGCCGAAGTGGGGACTGAACGTATTTCGGCCGCTGCGGAACGGGATCGTTAAGGCCAAGTGGCTCTATTATACGAAATTCTGGGGCATGGACATCGATCCCACGGCAAGCTTTTCGCTGAGCGTGCGCTTCGACAAGACCAACCCGAAGGGATTGCATATCGGCGCCGAAACCTACGTCGCCTTTGAAGCCGCCATCCTGACCCACGACCTCACACGCGGGCTCTACCTTCACACGAGGATCGGCAAACGCTGCTTCATCGGTGCCCGCAGCATCATCCTGCCCGGCGTAGAGATCGGTGACGAATGTGTCATCGGCTCCGGCTCGGTAGTGACGAAGAGCGTGCCGCCGCGCTCGCTCGTGGCCGGCAACCCGGCAAAGATAATCCGCAGCGACATCAAGATCATTTCGCGTTACGGACGCATGGCCCGCGAGGACGAAACGGTCACGCAGCTCGTGACGCACTTGCCGACTGGAGAAGCACGATGAAGATGTTTGCCTATCGTGGGAAACACGAGAATTTTGGCGACGAGCTGAACCATTGGCTGTGGGAACGTCTTCTGCCCGGTTTCTTCGACGACGATGAGAGCCAGCTGTTTCTCGGTATCGGCTCGATCCTCTACGATAATTTCGATCCGAACATGCAGAAGATCGTTTTCGGTTCGGGCTATGGCGGCTACACAAATCCGCCGAAAGTCGACGGCAATTGGACGTTCTATTTCGTGCGCGGAAAGAAGACCGCCGAAATCCTCGGCATTGACTCGAGTTACGCCATCGGCGATTCGGGCATCCTCACGCGCAGCTGCTGGGACGCAAAGACCGTTGAGAAGCGTTATCCCGTCTCCTTCATGCCGCATTATGAAAGCGCCATGTATGGCAGCTGGGACAAGGTCTGCGATCTCGCCGGCATCCACTATATCGACCCGCGCTGGTCGGTGGAAAAAGTTCTGACCGAGATCAGCGCGTCGCATAAGATCGTCTCCGAGGCAATGCATGGCTGCATCATCTCCGATGCGCTGCGCGTTCCGTGGCGAGCGATCCGGCCGATTGCGCCGGGCAATCGCGCCAAGTGGTATGATTGGGCGAGTGCGCTCGACCTGGAGATCGATTTCGATCCGATCGGACCGTCCAACCTCGTCGAGGCCGGCGCATCTTTGGTGCGTAAGAACACATATCTGTTGAAGAACATCACGTTCCGCCACCGTCGCATCCGGCAGCTGACCGGCAACTATGTCTTCGGCTCGACGATCAAAACACTGCAGCGCGTGGCTGAGAAGCCGGGACAGCTCAGCTCCGACGAGGCTATCGTAAGAGCGCACGAGAAAATGCTGGTCGAGCTGGATCGGCTGAAGCAGGATTTCTCCAAGAAGACGGCCAGCGCGCTTTGATGTCGCAGACCCCGTGACGAGGCAATAAGGCATGATGCTTTCTAGTTCCGCCAACGCTCTCCGCTCCCGCAAGGGCAGGAAGCACTCCGGATGGGCCTGCAGCCCTGTCCGATGGTCAAGATCTCAGACCTCGGGAGCCATTCGCCCATGAGCAGTGTTACCGACCGCCTGATTCGGGGCAGCATGTGGCTGAGTCTCTCCCGCGCCATCGTCAACGGGCTCTCTGCACTCAGCACCTTCGTGCTCGCCTGGTATCTGGTGCCGGCCGATTTCGGTCTCGTCGCCATTGCAACCACGATCCAGGTGATCCTGAGTTCGGTCACCGAACTCTCGCTCAATCAGGCCCTTATCCGTCACGAGTCGCCCAGCGAAACGCACTTCAGCGCGGTCTGGACCTTAAGCGTGACGAGAAGCGCGATATTGGCGCTGCTGTTTGCCGCCGCGTCCTTTCCGATCGCCGAATTCTATAACGAGCCTCGGCTGACGAGCGTTATGCTCGCCTTGAGTTTCAGTCTGCTCCTGAGCGGGCTCGCCAATCCGCGCCGTGTCATGCTCCAGCGTGATCTGATCTTCTGGCAGGAGTTCGTCCTCAACGTCTCGCAAAAGCTGGTAGGATTTGTCGTCACCGTCGGAATTGCGGCCATCTACCATAGCTATTGGGCGCTCGTGATCGGCACCCTCGCCTATCAGGTGACCAATATCATCGTTTCCTACACCGTTCTGCCGTTCTGGCCGCGCATCACCTTTCGGCATGCACGGGAACTGTTTTCGTTCTCGGTGTGGCTGACGGCCGGACAGATCGTCAACACGCTGAACTGGCGTATCGAATATCTGCTGATCGGCAAGATGCTCGGCGCCACACAGCTCGGCCATTATACGGTGGGCAACACCCTCTCGACGCTGCCGACGCGCGAAGCGACGGCGCCGTTGAACCAGACGATCTACCCTGGCTTCTCCAAGGTCCGCAACGATCCGGTCCGGCTGATCGCCGCTTATCAGCGTGCGCAGGCGCTTTTGGCAGCCGTGGCGCTTCCGGCGGGCATCGGCATGGCCGTGGTGGCCGAGCCAATGATGCGGCTTGCCTTGGGCGAGAAGTGGGTTCCCGCCATCTTCATCGTCCAGGCGCTCGCATCGGTCTTTGCCCTTCAGACCCTCGGCTCGCTCGTCCAGCCGCTCGGCATGGCGAAGGGTCATACGAAGATGTTGTTCATCCGCGACACGCAGATGCTGGTGGTCCGCATTCCCATCATCATCGCCGGCCTCGTGATGGGGGGGCTTCCGGGCGTCGTCTATGCGCGTGTGTTAACCGGCCTGATTTCCACCGTGGTCAACATGCTTCTCGTCAAGCGCTTGATCAACCTGCCGTTCCTCCAGCAGCTTGCGGCCAACTTCCGCGCGCTTACCAGCGTCGCCTTGATGGCCGCCGGCGTCTGGGGATTGTCGCATATTCTCAGCATGCCTACCGACAAGCTGCACTTGGCCCTTCATTTGGCCGTTCTGGTCATCGCCGGCGGTATCATCTATGCCGGATCGAGCTTCGTTCTTTGGGTTGCGATGAAGAAGCCTGACGGCCCGGAAACCGAAGTTTACCGCATCATTGTCAAGTTCCTGTCAAAAGCAAAACGTATTGCCGTACCCAAGTCGGCCTGAAGCTAAACGAACATCAACAAGAGAGGCAGAATGACCAGCCAATCCAGATCGGAGCTGATCGCAAAACTCAATGGCATGATCCATGATTGCCTGAAGGACTATGTCTCGCGCGATGAACCGCTTGCGATTCTCGATTTCCCCGACATACGCAATTGCGGCGACTCGGCGATCTGGCTGGGTGAGATGGCCTATCTCAGGGATCGCTTCGGCAAGCGCCCGGACTATGTTTCCAGGCTCCACGATTTTTCCGCCGACGAACTGAAACGGCGGGTGCCCACCGGCCCGATCTTCATTCACGGCGGCGGCAATTTCGGTGATATCTGGGTGGCCCACCAGGACTTCCGCGAGATGGTCATGGAACGTTTCCCGGATCGGCAGATCATCCAGTTCCCGCAGTCGATCCACTACAGTTCGCCCGAGCGCATCGAGCAGTCCAAGAAGGCCATCGGGCGCCACAAGAATTTCGTACTGCTCGTGCGCGATGAAGAATCGAAGGAGTTTTCCGAGAAGCACTTCGACTGCACCGTGCGGCTGTGCCCTGATATGGCCTTCGCCATCGGCGCGCTACCGGACAGGGCGACGCAGATTCCGGTCCTCGCCATGTTGCGGGAGGATGCGGAACGGGTCGGTGGCACCGATCGCAAGATCCCTTCGGATATTCCTGTGCAAGACTGGATCACTGAATCTAAACGGAAAGTGGACATCGCCAAAAAATTGGGCGTCGCCTCTGCTTATCTCGCATTGAAGCCGAGCGAGGTTGCCTTGCGCAGGCTGGACGCTGCGGCCCATAACCGCTTCGAGCGTGGCATCAGCCAGATTTCGCGCGCCCGCGCGATCGTAACCGATCGCCTGCACGTCCATATCTGCTCGCTGCTGCTTGGCCGTCCGCATGCGGTGCTGGACAACAGCTATGGAAAGATCCGCCGCTTCATGAATGCCTTCTCCGGCGGCACCGACCTTTCCTACAAGGCGACTTCGCTCGACGACGGGATCGAGTGGGCGCGTCAGCAGGCTGCCACTGGGCGCGTCGCTGAGAAAGACGCTGTGGGCCTGCGGGCTTGAGGGGGAATTCGATGCCACTTGTCACCTTCATCATCCCGGT
The DNA here is from genome assembly GCF_005862215.1 of Rhizobium sp. MHM7A. Lineage (NCBI taxonomy): Bacteria > Pseudomonadati > Pseudomonadota > Alphaproteobacteria > Hyphomicrobiales > Rhizobiaceae > Rhizobium > Rhizobium sp. MHM7A. Next base: position 45,293 of record NZ_VCHT01000002.1, on the reverse strand, counting down.
CCGACATCAGGACAACGCGCGCGATTGGAGCAAGCTGAAGGCAAATCTCAGCCAGACCGTGGCCTCCATCGCCAACCAGACCAATGGAGATTGGCGCGGCATCATCGTGGCCAACGAAGGCGCCGATCTGCCCGATCTGCCGGAGAAATTCTCCGCCGTGCGCGTGACCTTTCCGCCGAACGACATGCACGAGCTTGGCAAAGGCAGCAAGGAAGACTTCCTCGACGCGTTCCGCGCCGACAAGGGTCGGCGCGTCCTGAGCGGCATGCTGGCCGCGGCCGACAGCCGCTTCTTCATGATTGTCGACGATGATGATTTCGTCAGTTCCCGTATCGTCCAGCATGCTTCCGAAAATCAGAACGCGAACGGCTGGACGATCGACCATGGTTACATCTGGGACGATGGCGGTAATTTCCTGCTTGGTCATGATGACTTCAGCCATCTCTGCGGGACATCGCTGATCATTCGCGCCGATCTTTATGAATTGCCGCAGCGGTTCGAGGACGCTTCGCTCGACTGGATCAAGTCGATGCTCGGCAGCCATGTCCGCATTGCGGACATTCTTGCCCAGCGCGGAGCACCGCTGGCCAAGCTCCCCTTTAGGGGCGCGGTCTACCGGGTCGCCCATGGCGGATCGCATAGCCGGGCGCCGAGTCTGATGCGGCAGTATTTTCTCAATCGCGGCGTGCTTCTGAAGCCGCGACGCTTGTTGCGCAATTTTCGCAAGCTGAGGGTTCTCGGCCAGGGTTATCGGCGCGAATTCTTCGGCGGGGCGCGGTCGAATCCTGCATAAGACACTCCAATGCGTATTAGCGAAGGCAACTAAATTATGAGGCTTTTCTCGTTCGATTTCACCAAAAGGGTTGGTTGAAGATGGCGAATCTTCTCGTCAGCGTGCTCTTTTCATCTTACAACGGCGCCAGCCGTCGGCTGCGCCATACTTTGGACTCCCTGGTACGCCAGGAGCTTCCCCATGATCAGTGGGAACTGATTGCTGTCGACAACAACAGCAATGACGACACGTTTGATCTATTGAAATCCTACAGCGACAAGCTTCCCATCACCATCCTGCAGCAGCACAAGCCGGGGAAGTCCGGCGCGCTGAATATGGCCCTGGATCTCGTGAAGGGGGATCTCATCGTCTTTACGGATGACGATGTTCGTGCCGAACCGAACTGGCTGAAAGCGATCGTCGACTGCGCCGCAGCCCATCCAAGTTATGGCGTCTTCGGCGGCAGAATCGTCCCTGAATGGGAGAAAGAGCCAAAAGATCAGTTCATCCAGTGGATTCCGATGGGATCCACCTTTGCGATCGTCGATGAAACCCAAAGCGGACCGTGTGATCCGACAAAGGTCTGGGGGCCGAACACCATCGTCAGACGCGAACTGCTCGGAACAAGCGTGCGTTACCGCGAAGATATCGGGCCTCTTCCCGGGAAGATTTTTGCCATGGGTGAAGATGCGGAAATCATCATTCGCCTGGCGGCCAATGGCGCCAAATCTTATCGATGCGCCGAGGCCGTGGTCCATCACTGGATTCCGGCGTCGAGCGTAACGGAAGATTGGGTACAGAAAAGAGGCGAGCGGCTTGGCTACGGCATGCCGGCGCTCTTTCCCGACGAGGTGCCCGGGGGGGTGAGGTTAAGCGGGGTTCCGCTTCCGACCTGGATCGAAAGCGCGCAATGGGCTTTCCGAGCAGCAGTGCTTTATCTCCTGCCGCAATCGAAGAAGCGCTTCTGGGCAATCTGGAAATATTATTACATGCGCGGCTATCGCGCCGGAATTCGTCGATACGTGCCTGAGACGATGGCACAGTGATCGATTGCTCAGGAGGCAGTAGTCTGAAACTCTCGGTGCTCATCAGTAATTTTGTGGCAGTATTTGCATCCATGCATCGACAGCGTTCTGTCGCAGGCCCAAGTCATCGGTAACGCGTGAGCTGAGTCCGTACTGGGAGGCGATCAGACCGAAACGGGAGCCGGAGCAGTAAATGAGCAAAGTCAAGGTTACAATACTTTTCTCGACTTATAACGGAGAGAAGACTCTGCCAACGATGCTTGACGCACTCTGCGCCTCCACCCTGCCGAAAGAAGTATGGAAAATCGTTGCGGTCGACAACAACAGCAGCGACAACACTGCAGCAGTCCTGAATTCCTATAAGGAGCGGCTTCCGCTGGAAGTTTACTTTGAGCCAAAACAAGGCAAGCAGCATGCATTGACTTTGGGCTTCCGCCATCTGGAGGGCGAACTCGTCATATTAACCGATGACGACGTCATTCCCGCGCCGGATTGGATCGAGCAGTTTCTTGCCTTGGCAGATGAGCAGCCACAATTCGCCATATTCGGCGGCCTGATCACGCCCGAATGGGAGGAAAAGCCTGCACCGTGGTTGATGCAGTATGGGCATCTGGGAATTCTTTATGCGCTGAACGACGATCTTCCCGAGGGCCCGATTTCGGCGGCGTTGATATCAGGGCCAAATTCGGCCTTCCGCCGCTCGATTTTAGGGCCCGGCTATATCGTACACGACGGTCTCGGTCCGGATGCCACTGTCGCCCAGTTCCCGATGGGTGAGGATACCGCTTTCGCTCTGAGGTTGGAAAAGAATGGCGCCAGGGCTTTTCATTCGCGGCATCCCCGGGTTCGGCACATTGTAAGGCAGGGCTACCTGGATGAAGGCTGGGTTTTGCGGCGCGGCGAGCGCTATGGCATGGGTCTGGTGATCGTTCGACCGGACCTCTTCGAGAGCAAAACGAAAATCGCCGGTCTGCCAGTCGGCAGCGCCCTCAGATGGCTTCTGATGGCGCCGGCCAGCGTCGCCGTCAAGCGTTTCCCCTTAAGCGGCGTTCGCTTCAGATTGCTGTGGGCGCAGTCGGTGAGACAGGGCATCCTGCGCCAATTTCTCAAGCAGCGATCAGCGACGAATAAAACGATCTATTCTCAGGTTAGTACCAAATGATGATTGTATTAAACCGCGGCATCGGCTGGAAGTGCTCGAGCTACGGCGGCGGGGCACAGGATTTTCGCACTTCAGGAGGTGAGCGGATTTGATGACGGATCCAAGAATTAGTGTCATCTTTTCGTCCTTCAACGGCGCTAGTAGACGGCTTCAACAGATGCTGGATTCGATGCTGGACCAAAACCTTCCGGCTGAACAATGGGAACTGATTGCCGTCAACAACAACAGTGAAGACGAAACAGAGCAGCTTCTCGATCAGTATGCCAAGAAGCTTCCGATGATTGTTGTCAATCATGCCCGTCCAGGCAAATCAGGAGCTATGAACGCCGCCCTGGCAATCGCTCGAGGAGCGCTGATCGTTTTTACGGACGACGATATCGAGGCGGATGTGAACTGGTTGAGTTCGATTGCCGCATGTGCAGAGGCGAACCCGGATTATGGCGTTATCGGCGGTCGCATTCTCCCGAATTGGGAGCATTACCCCCATGGAGATCCGCTGCTGGACTGGATTCCCATGGGATCAACCTTCGCTATAGCCGACGAGGAATCCAGTGGCCCATGCGACCCGACAAAAATTTGGGGTCCGAACACGAGCGTGCGTCGTGAACTGCTTGGCGGCAATGTACGATTCCGTGAAGACATCGGTCCGCTTCCAGGAGGTCTTTTCGCAATGGGAGAGGATACCGAAATCGTCAGCCGCCTATCCCGAAGCGGCGTGAAAACATATCGATGCGCCGAGGCCATTGTTCATCATTGGATTCCAGCCTCCAGCGTGACGGAGGCCTGGGTACAGAAACGCGGGGAACGTCTGGGCTATGGAATGCCGGCGCTCTTTGCCGAGGATATTCCCAAAGGCGTAAGGATCGGGGGCGTGCCCGTGAGAACCTGGATAGAAAGCGCCAACTGGGCGGCTCGGGCAGCTCTTCTTTATCCTTTGCCGCGATCAAAGCAGCGTTTCTGGGCCATCTGGAAGTATTACTACATGCGTGGCTACCGCGCCGGACTTCGCCGATACGCACCGGCAGGAAATCATTCTGGTCGACTGGTGCAGGAGGTCGTGCGGTGAAATTATCGGTGCTCATCAACAATTTCAATTACGGCCAATATTTGCGCCCATGCATCGACAGCGTCCTGTCGCAGGCCTATGCCGATTTCGAAGTGATCGTCGTCGACGACGGCTCCACCGACGATTCCCGAGAGATCCTTGCCGCCTATGGCGAGCGGATCCTGCCCGTATTGAAGGAAAATGGCGGCCAAGCATCAAGCTTCAATGCAGGTTTTGCGGCCGCAAGCGGCGATATTCTATTTCTCCTCGATGCCGATGATGCGTTTCTGCCGGGCAAACTCGCGCGCGTCGCCGAGATCTACGACCGCAACGAGATCGACTGGTGCTTTGACCGCGTGACGACCCATGAAGGCGACCAGCCTCCAGCTCAGTTGCAGGTGACGCTGTTCGACAAGCGGGACACGTTGCGCAAGGGCGGCTTCCCCTCGCTTCCGGTGCCAACCTCCGGCTTGAGCTTCCGCCGCGAACTGCTGTCCCAGATCCTGCCGATGTCCGTCGCGAAAGACGTCGTCCTCAGCGACAATTACATCAAGTTCGCGGCCGCCTATCTCGGTCGCGGCGCCATCGTCGAGACGCCGCTGACTTTTCAGCGCATTCATGCCTCCAACCGCTATACGGGCACGAGCAGGGCAAAAACCCTTCGCCCGAGGATCATGATCGCGACAGGATTGGAACTGGCACGCCGCTATGATGGGCTGCATGCGCTCGGCAAGAGCCTTGTGGCCGGCGGCATTGCCGAAACGACATCGCTCTTGAAGCTGAGGAGCGAGGCTCGCAACACGGTGACGGGCGGTCCGTTTGGTGATGATGCCATTAACGAAGTGGCCTTGATGGCCGCGCGCAAGCGTTTGGGAAATATGCTGCGGAGAGGACAGTCATGAACCAGCAAGACACCTTTCCACCTTCATCGGTCAGATCTGATCGGCAAGACGCCTCGCCGTTGAACATCGCCGTCGGCGTTCTGACCTATCGGCGGCTGGACGGGATCGCCAAGCTGCTCGACGTGATGACACGCCAGACCAGGGATCCGGCCCGTCCCTACCATCTGACGATGGTGATCGTCGATAATGATGCCGCCGGCAGCGCAAGAGCCACCGTCGAGGGCTTTGGCCAGACGGGCGCCTATGATCTGATCTATGTCGTCGAGCCGAACCAGGGCATACCCTTTGCACGCAATCGCGCGCTCGATTCAGCCCCTGCCGGCACCGACCTCTTCTGCTTTCTCGATGATGACGAATGGCCCGTCGATGGCTGGCTCGATGCGATGCTGGAGACGCGGGAGAAAAACCGCGCCGATTGCGTCTACGGGCCGGTCCAGCCGGTCTATCCCGAAAACCCGCCGGAATATTTCATCAAGGCAAGGGTTTTCGAGCGCAAGAAAAACAAGGATGGTCAGCGCATTTCCTATGCGGCTTCGAACAACGTCATGTTCGATTATCCCCTCATCCGCTCGTGGAATCTGCGCTTCGAAGAGAAGATGCGCTTCACCGGGGGCACTGACTATCTCTTCTTCAACCAGGCGATTCGCCGTGGCATGCAGGTTTTCTGGGCTGACAAGGCGCTCGTCTATGATATCGTTCCCGCCAGCCGTATGACTTGGAAGTGGGTGTTGCAGCGGCAATACCGGCTCGGCAACACTTTCGCCGTCAGCGAGGTCCTGCACGGCAACCTCAAGCGCCGGCTCTATCGCGCAGCCTATGGCGCCACGAGAGTGATGCTTGGGCTGGCCATGCTGCCAGCGATCCTGATTTCACCCTATTGGGGCATGCGAGCACTCACCCATGTCCTGCGTGGCGCAGGCATGGTCAACGGGATCCTCGGACATGCATACCAGGAATACAAACCCAATGCCGCCCTCTGATATCATTTGCAGGAGCGCCCTCGCATGAGTTTTGGCCCAACCTATGTTCGAGACGGAGATATCGGCCTGCGGCCGTCCGTCCGTGCGCGGCCACGCCATGGCATCAAAAAGGAGACGCTCGTCCGCCTGCTCCTGACGGGCATTTTCTACGTCGCCCTGCTGCGGGCAACCGGCATGTGGTATGGTTATCCATCGAACTTCGATGACGGGGCAAGCGTTGATCCGCTGCCGCAGAAGCTGATGCTCTATTCGCTGATCCCGTTGATCGGCTTCTATGGCATCCTTGAGCCAAACCGCTTCCTCGCCTTTTTCCGCGGCATTCCGCTGCTCGTCGGTATCGTCATCTTTTCGATCGTGGTGTCGTTCTTCGGCTCGCTCGATTTCGGCGCATCTGTGCGCGGTGCCGCGGCCGTCGGTCTGCTCGCGCTTGGCCCCCTGCTCTTTCGACTGCGCTACGGCAACGAGGAAACCTTGCGTCTCCTCGCCAACTTTGCCATTTTCTCGGCCTTCGCAAACATCCTTTACACCGCTGCTTTCCCACGTTTCGGCATCATGGGCGGTTCGCTGGCGGGGGCGGTGAAGGGACTGTTTTATCACAAAAATACAATGGGGCAGTTCAGTGCGATCTGTTTTATCGTGCTGATTTCCCATCGGCTGCCCTCCCCCCGGCTTCGCTACAGCGGCTTGCTGAGAACCATCGCAATCGTGCTGACCCTCGTCCTTATCGTGGTCTCCTTGTCGTCGACCGCGGTCGTCATGGTGGCGATCGGTCTTGCAACGATCGTCGGCCTGAAGATGATGGAGAATATCAGGCACAGCATGGCCCGCGCTTTCATCGTCTTATTCCTCTGCCTCCTGATCGGCTTCGCCGGCTCGATCGCCTATCTCGGCGTCGCACAGGCCGTCGCCGAGGCGTTCGGAAAGGACCTGACCCTATCGGGCCGATCCGATATCTGGGAGCAGGTAATCCCACTGATCTATGATCGGCCGATCTTCGGCTATGGCTTCGCCACATTCCGACAGGCGGACATTGTCGAGGAATATGTCCGTCTGGGACACACCGTGCGCTCCCTGCACAACACATATCTCGAGATTTGCCTCAACATCGGTATTCCGGGCTTCCTTTGCTGGATCGCCTTCCTGCTGACGCGAATTTTCAAGAAGATAGCCGCAGTCTACAGGAGCCATCAGCTTCAGACCGTTCAAGCCAAAGAGGTTGCGCTGATCCTGCTCGTCATGATCGGCGCGATGACCGAAGCGGGAATGATGCTTGCACCGATCGGTCTGTGGCCGGTCCTCGTCTCTGTCTTACCGATGAGAACGGAACCTGTTGTCCCCCCGCCAAGTCGGCGGCGGCTTCTTTCAAAGGGACCGGGCGGGCGGCGCAGCCCCCGTCGTCCACAACCCGCTTTAGGAGAATAGGCAATGACCAGCGCCCCAATGGCCGTGCCCGAATCGAAAAGAGCCGCGGTCAGCGTTGAACGCGAAAAACTGCTGGATATCGAACGCGGCAAAGGCCTCGGCATCCTTCTGGTCGTCTACGGCCACCTTGTCATGCAAGGTACGCTTGGTGAGCAGGCATGGTACCAGGCGACGAAATCCGCGATCTACACCTTCCACATGCCGTTCTTCATGTATCTCAGTGGCTTCGTGTTCTTTTTCACAGGCGCGCATAATGCTCTTGATCGCAACTTCAGCCAGTTCTTCGCCAAGAGATTTGATCGGCTGCTGATCCCCTTTATCGTTATGTGCCTGATCAATGTCTTCGGCAAGCAGATCGCCGAGACGTTCGTTCACGTCGATGACGGCGTCAGCGGCTTTTGGCAGGGGCCATGGGCGGTGATTTCGAACAGCCCGAACAACCCGACCATTTCGATCTGGTATCTCCTCGTGCTTTTCGTCTATTCGGTGCTGACACCGATCCTGTGGCGGCTGAGCAGCCGGCAGATCGGCATTCTTTTCCTTTTCTCGCTGGCGATCTTTTTCATCCCCGCCTCGGAGAGGTTTTATGTCGCGCGAATTCTGAGCTATTTCGTATTCTTCGCCGCTGGAATGCTGAGCTGCAAATATTCCGAATACGCTCTCAACATATTCTCCAAATATATCATCCTCTGGCTAGTTGTTTTCGCAGCCGCACTTTATATCGGCCGGAGCTTCCCCTATTGGCTTCTTTTGTGCGGAGCGGCGTCAATTCCGTTTCTGCATGCTCTCGTCAAATTGCCGATTTTCGAAAACGACAAGATCCTCCTTTGGTTCGGTCAAAATTCGATGGTGATATACCTTTTCAATACGATCTTCATTGGAATAGCCAAGGGTATCTATGTGAAGATCCTGCCATATCACGGTCCGTGGTTTACTTTTATGGTCGTTATATTGATGCTGGCCGGGACGTTATTGCCGATTCTTGCCAAGTTGGCGCTTCAGGCAGTACCGATGGCGGGACCGATTTATAAGTATGTCAGGTGAAAGATTGTCCCGAACCAGGAGTTTTACACAATCCGCGCTTCGACGTGTTGGTTACTAATGTTAGAATTCCATTGAACTGCCGCGATACAGCCACGGTTTCAGTGGAACGGTCCAACCCTCCCGTCATCGGTCAAACATTGGAGATGCCTGTCTATGGCTGAGAAAAAACTGAAAGTTCTCGCTGCTTCGTCAGGAGGCGGTCACTGGGAACAGTTGATGTCCATGCGTAGCGCGTTCGAAGGCTGCGATATCATTTTTGCAACGACCATCCCGGGGCTTCTCTCCAAATACGAAATTCGAGACGGGCTGGTCCTTCCCGATTGCAGCCGTGACTCGATAACCATGTCGATCCGGTGCTTTTTCAGCGCCTTCGCCATTGTCATCAGGCACAGGCCCGACGTCATCATTTCCACGGGTGCCGCGCCCGGGCTCTTTTGTCTTCTAGCCGGCAAGATGACAGGCAAACGCACGATCTGGATCGACAGCGTTGCCAATGTCGAGAAACTATCCTTGTCGGGAAAATTGGCAGGCCATATCGCGACGCTCTGGCTCACGCAATGGAAACATCTTTCGCGGCCGGATGGCCCCCATTACGCAGGAGCTGTCCTTTGATCCTCGTCACCGTCGGAACGCAGCTGCCGTTTGATCGCCTCGTCAAGGCCGTCGACACCTTCGCCAAGGACCTGACCAGACCGGTTCTGGCGCAGATCGGCAAGGGCACCTACACACCACAGAACATGAAATGGATCAAGAATATCGAGCCTGCGGATTTCGACGGGATCTTTCGCGATGCGAGTGTCATCGTCTCCCACGCAGGAATCGGCACCGTCCTCACGGCCAAACGCTTCGGCAAACCGATCATTCTGGTCCCGCGCAAGGCAGCCCTTGGCGAGCACCGAAATGACCACCAGCTTGCCACCGTCAGCCAGCTCGTCGGCCGGCCCGGCATCTATGTCGCCCAGAGCGATGAGGAACTCAAAGATTATCTCCTCCAGGACCTGGACGGCCCCACTCATGAAGACGCGTCGGATACCAGCCGGACGTCACTGGTCAACTATTTGAAGGGTTATCTGGCGGCAGGTTGACCCCGCAGGTACGCGCAGGCCCTCGAGAAAGAGGAAATCATTCTCCGCAACCGGGGCCGGCTATGTGTCCGACGAGTTCGGGCACGATGATTTTCGAGGCGACTTCAGGCCGCGGATGCGCGCCGTCGGGAATTGCGGCAGCCAGCTCGTCCGGGGTGAGACGCTCCCAACCGGGCCTATGGTCGACAAACTCCAGGCCCCGTTTCTGTGCCTCCGCCTGATGAACCAAAATATAGCTGTCGACGAAAGGACGGATCAGCCCCCGCAATCCTGAAAACGGATTCATCGCCATGAGGATGATCCGCGCCCGCGGCAGCCGTTGATGAAGCCGATCGAGAATCTCGCCAATATTTTTTCGGCTTTGCGCCAGCGACACGAACCGATGCAATGTCGCGTCATTGGCGTAGAGTTCGATGAGAATGATATCCGGCTGCTCGGCAACGACGCGATCCAGCTGGGTCAAAGCCCATGTCGAGGTCTCGCCGCTCCTTGCAACGCTCTCGACGCTTACAGGTCTCTGCAGGCAGGCGGCAAGCCTTGTCTGAAGGCTGGGCTGCCATCCCCCGCGAGCTGTGAGGGACGTTCCGAAAGCCACGATTTTCACAGGCGGAAGGTTCTCGGCATCACTCTTCCCAGTCATTGAAACCAATATGAGGCTGGCCAGATACAGAACCAGACACCATGCCAGTCGCCTCTCGGTCGGCACCGCTCGCCAAAGCTGCAAACATATCATGACGAAACCATATCTCGGCGAGAGCTATACGTCACCCCGCCGCACATCCGTTTGGAATGGCCGTCAAAGTCCTTCGCGGAGCCGCGCCGCGGCAGGCTTGAGACTATCATGAAGATAGGTTCTCACGCCTGTTTCAGTACGCGACGCGAGCCTTGCCTCCAATCAGGGGCGGCACTGCGCTGACGTGCCGCGCCATGCAGCAACGGCGTCGGGAAGACGCCAATCATTCCTCACGAAATACGTGCTGCATCTGATCGGTCAGCGGCTTTGTGAGATAAGAGATGACGGTCCGGTCGGCGATCTTGATAAAGACTTCGGCCGGCATGCCGGGATAGAGTTTTATCGATTTCAGCTTCGCGATACTTTGCGCCTCCGGCTTGACGCGCAGCGGATAATAACTGAGCCCTGTCCGCTCATCCTTGACGATATCAGGCGCAATCGAGGTGATCACGGCCTGCACATCGGGCGTCGTGCGCTGATCAAAGGCGCTGAAACGTACATCGACGGATTGGCCGACATGGACCTGGTCGATATCGCGGGTGGCGACCTTCGCCTGGACTGTAAGATCGTCGTTTTCGGGAACAACGAGCATCAACGTCTGACCGGCTTCGATAACGCCATTGACGGTGTGAACCGCCAATTCGTGAACGCGGCCGCTCAGCGGTGCGGTAATGTCGAGACGGCGGAGTTGATCAAGCGCAGTGCCGCGGCGCTCTTCGTTTTCGGCGATCTGAGCTTCGACATCGGTCAGGTCCTTTGCGATCTCCGAACGACGATCCTCATCCAGCTGAATCGATTGTCGGTCGATTTCGATCGCCTTGCCCTCGGCCTCCGCCTTTGCAGCGATTTCCTGACCGCTGTTACCCTGAAGATCGGCGCGGGCGCGCTTGAGCGTATTCAAACGCTGAAGCGTGACCAGACCCTTCTTGTAGAGAACATCGACAGCTTCGAGTTCCTGTTCGATCAAGCCGAGGGAATCGGCGGTGGCATTGATCTGAACGACCAAGCCTTTGATCTGCTCGGCGAGTTGATCCTTGCGCGATGCCAGCTGGCTCTTCATCCCGATCAGCGCTGACCTGCGGCTGTCGAACAACTTCCGCTCGCCGTCGAGCAGCTGCTGTGCCGCGGTGCTGGACGTCAGATCGCTGAGGTTTTCTTCGACTTCGAACGATTCCGCGCCGATCCGCTCCGCCTTCAGCCGGGCACGGCGCGCATAGAGCTGAGCAAGCGTGCTCTCGACAATCGAGAGCTGTGCTCTTGTCGCCGTTCCATCAAGCCGTATCAAAACCTGCCCGGCCGACACATGGTCGTTTTCGGAGACCAGAAGTTCTGAGACAATGCCGCCCGTTAGATGCTGGACCTTCTTGACATCGCCATCGACGATGACAACGCCTTCGCCGATAACGGCGCTGGAAAGCTCCGTTGTCGCCGCCCAACCGCCGATGCCGCAAACCAGCGCAATGGCCAACGCCCCGACAACCGCCACATGGCGATTGAGGGAACGCTTCGATTCACTAATGACTTTACTCACGATCTACCTTCCGGACTATTCGGCTGCATTGCCGTCGACCACGACTTTGAGCTGAGCCACGCGCTCGGCAATCGGGGTGCGCGCCGCCTCCGGCCGGCTGACCCGTGCCAGCACCTCTTCCTTGGGACCGAAGGCGATCATTCTGCCCTCCTGCATCATCAGCACGAAGTCGCACACTGCCAGAACGCCGGATCGATGCGCGATGACGACGACAATGCCGCCACGTGCACGCACACTCATGATCGCAGCGCTCAGCGCCCGCTCGCCTTCCTCATCGAGATTGGAATTCGGTTCATCAAGCACGACAAGGAATGGTTCGCCATAAAGCGCTCGCGCAAGCGCGATACGCTGTCTCTGGCCCGCCGAAAGCGCAGCTCCACCTTCGCCGATTTCCGTCTCGTACCCGTTCGGCAAACGCAGAATGAGGTCGTGAACACGCGCCGCCCTCGCCGCGGCAACCACGGCCTCCGGCGACATCTCTTTCGCGAAGCGGCAGATATTCTGCGCGACAGTTCCCGAGAAAAGCTCCACATCCTGCGGGAGATAACCGATATGCCGGCCCAGTGCGTCGCCGTCCCACTGATCGAGCGCAGCGCCATCCAGGCGGATGGATCCTCTGACCGTTGGCCAAATGCCCATCATCGCCCGCGCCAACGACGACTTACCCGAGGCGCTGTAGCCGATGACCCCGAGCGCGCTCCCTGCCCTCAGGCCGAAGCTGATATCGGAGATAACCAGCCGCTGGCCAGCCGGAGGCCCACTCGCGACGCCTTCGACCGTGACTTGCTTGGAAGGTGCGGCAAGCGCAAGCGGGGCCGGGATCTCGGGAATTGTTTTCAGGAGGTTCGAAAGCCGGGCCCAGCTCTGCTGGGCGGAAACGAAACCGCGCCAATTCCCGATCGCCGCCTCCACAGGTGCCAGAGCGCGGGACGTCAGGATGGAACCGGCAATGATGATACCCGAAGAGGCCTGTCCTTGAATGACGAGGATCGCGCCGGTCGCCAGCGTTCCCGATTGCAGAGCGATACGGAAAATTTTGGAAATGGTCGCGTATCCGTTGCCGACATCCGATGCCTGCCGGGTGATGTTCCGGTATTCCGCATTCTTGCGGTCCCAGGTTTCAGCCATGGTACCTGCCATGCCCATGGCATGAATGACCTCGGAGTTGCGAATCGAGCTCTGCGCAAAGGCGTTGCGCATGTTGGCCGCTTCCGACTGCCGCTTGGAGAGCGTACGCGTGCCATGGTTGGTCAGGAACGTCAGGATAGCGAGAACCAGCGCTCCGCCGATCGCGATATATCCGATCGCCGGATGGAACAGGAAACAGATTACGATATAGAAAGGAAGCCAGGGCAGATCGAACATCGCCGTCGGGCCCATGCCGGACAAGAAGGTCCTTATCTGGTCGAAGTCACGCAGGGGCTGAAGCCCGTCGCCGCCGATCTTGACCTTCAACGGCGCTTTGACAAGCGCCCGAAACACCCGACCGTTCATCATTTCGTCGAGCGCACCGGCAACACGAACGAGCATTCTGCTCCTGAGAACTTCGAACGCGCCCTGAAAAGCGTAAAGAATTAATGCAAGTATTGCCAGGGCGGCGAGCGTCGGTATGCTTTTGCTTGGAATGACGCGGTCATATACTTCAAGCATAAAAAATGAACTTGTAAGATAGAGGATATTGACAAGCGCGCTTGCTATGCCAATGAAGATCAGCCCCCCTTTGCATTTCCGCAAGGCCTTGGACGGTTCATTGACGTCAGCTGCTGAACTTTGAAACACGTAACAATCCCTCTTCTACCGCATCGCGCACCCACGAACACGCGGACACACACTGCAGTTGCGAGCCTATAAAGCCCGAACATTGACATGGCTGCCTACGGATCCCCGGCACCGGTGCCGACGCTCCGCTTGCAGGCCCATAACTTAGCCCATAAATCCCACTGAAAAGTGACCGAAAATACAAATTTACCACGAACAATTTCAGAGGATCTAACTTTAACGCTACGATAATTATACCGGCCGAAGCAAGTGAAAATCGCAAAACGCCCAATAACGGCGCAAAGCGGCAAACGTGTGGCACGCTTAGCTCCGGCGTTTACTGGAATGTTAACTTTAAATACAATTTATAGTTCACATATTTCGGGCCAGCGGAACATTTTTTCACCGGGAATGGCGTGATTTGCAACGTCACCGGTAGCGAGAACCTTGGCCTACCTTGAAAATTGAAGCACTTCCGCGGCCAGCGGAAATGCTTCAGGTTCAGTTTAAGCCAGCAGCATTTGCGAGGCGTGGCTGCTGAGGAATGCGTCGACGTTAATGGAGACGCTCAAGCTGTCGGCATCGATATGGGAAGCGCCATCAGAAATTTTGTATTGGAAGAATTCGCTCACCTTTCCACTCAATCCGGCGAGCTTGGTTGCATCGACGGTATAGCTGTAATCGCCATCGCTTTCGACGTGGATGACGCCGTATTTCCCGGTTAGCGTCAGGCCATGCTTGTCCACCGCGCTGTCGCCGAAGCGGCGAAGCAGCACCGTTCCGTTGCTCGCATGGTCGTTTTCAAGAAGATTTCCGTGATAGGCACTGCCGGTATCGGCTGAAATTTTCAAGCTGTCGTGGACAGCAACAATTTTCGGAACGGCGACGGCAGGTACGGTCACAACCGGCGTTTCAACACTGGGCCCCGGAGCGCCAACCAGAGGCGGCGTCGGCACGTCTATATTCTCGGGGACTGGTGTGGCAGGCGTCTGGCCGTTGCTCGACGACGTATCGCCGCTTGCGCCCCCAGCTGCGCCATCAAGCTCTGCTTGTGCTTGTTCGAGCGTCTTGTTTACACCGATGGAGAATGTGTTCTGAGCGGCAATCGTCGCGGGCATGGTCAGAATCGATATATCGCTGTCGATAACATTATTGTAGAACGACCCCGACGCCGGCTTGTCGACTTTCAAGGCGGACGAGGACAGTTCGTCGAAGACGTTGTCGTGGACAGCGATATTCTCGCGAATGTAGCTAGGGTTGCCGACGGCGCTGACCAAAACGCCATAGACCCCGTCATGCAGGTAGTTTCCGCTGATGTCGTAGTTCTTCGCATCGCCCTGGTCGCCGAGACCGATACCGTAAGACCAGCTATAGCCGCCATATCCCGAGATGTCATTGTCGTGGATGGCGATATTCGTACCTCCCTGAGCGCTCAGCCCAAAACCGCCCCCGACTAGAGTATTGCCCTCGACCACGGCATTGGTCGCCCGGATCAGCACCAGGACACCCTTGGCGCTATTCGTCGCTGTCTGCTCGAGGTGATTGTCCGCGATCAATATATTGCTGCTGTCGTTGAGTTGGATCGCATCTGCTGCGCTACCCAGGCTATTGGTGACGGTATTGTTGATGAGAGTGACGCCATTCACTTTATCCATCCATATTCCGTCGGAACGCACACCGGTCAGCGTGCTGTTCTCGATGGTGATGTTCTGACTGCTCTGGAAGCTGACCGAGCCGGGTTTGCCGGACAGACCTGTATTCGATACTTCGACGTTGCGCACGGTCCAGTTCGAGACGTTGCCAGCGTAGATCGCGTTAGCGCCTGTGTCGGCGATCTTGATATTCTCGATGACGATATTCGAAGCCTTGGAACCGTGGATCCCGTCATTGCTGCTGCGAATGACCGGCGCATCACCGATGCCATAGCTGCCGATGGTGATGGGGGCGCTGACACTGCCGGAATATTTCAGATCGAACTGCTCATTGAATACGCTTCCGGCAGCAAGCAGCACGCTATCACCCGGGTTTAGTCTCAAGGTTTCAACGGCAGACAAGGTCGCGAAGGCCGAACTCTCACTGGTTCCGTTATTGTTGTTGGATCCTGTCACCGAATTCACGTAATAGACGGTCATGCCGCGATCTCCCAAATGTAATGGAAAATCTTTAGCCGCCGATCTCTCTCTGCCTGCTGAAATGAAACACTAAAATGCGCGATATCAGGCGATAATTCTTGTATTCGCAGCGATAATAACTTGATTCCGCCGCATATTGCGGCACCGCAAGGGTGCCGGACGTCGCCGGCAAACAGTCATTTGCCACTATTCGGGCAGGACAGAGTTCGTCGCGAGCTGCACGACCGTGCAACATTCCCAGTTATACCTGATAGAAGTATAATGGAAGACAATATTTCTGCAGTTTCGCGCCTGAGCCTTCAGACAATCGTCAGAACTCGCAAGTTCACGTCAATCATTATAAATGATTATAGCTGAACTCTATTCCGACTCGTCCCGGTGTTCGCATTCCGATAATTGCTTCATGATAAAGAATCTTTCAGCGAGGAGACAAGCTGGCGGATTTTGAAACAATTCTCCATTCACTTATTGTTAAAGCAATAATATCGAAATCTTTCATGATCTTATGCACAGTAAGCGTGTATCAATACTAAAAAATGCAGCCGTGAATATTCGATTCTTGTTAACTATGCGCTTGACTCGATGTATTAAGATATCCTTAATCGGGCAGCTCGCTGAAGGTCAAAAATGACCAGCGAAGATTAATTTCAAGGAGAGACAATAATGGCTATTCACGCAACCGACGATACTGCAACATTTCTGGAAACCGACGTTATTTCCGGAAACCTGCTTACCAACGACACATCCGACGGTAACCTTTTCCTGCGCTTCTTCGACCAACAGAGCGTCGGCGCCAAGCAGCCCGGCCAAGTTACCGAAATCCAGGGCGACTACGGCACCTTCTACGTCAAGGCCGATGGCAGCTACACCTATGTGCTGAGCGATGCCGCCAAGATCGGCTTCACCAACGGCGAGCTGCTCCAGGAGAAGGTTTCCTACAAAATCTCCGATGGTGCCGGCAACACTGACTTCGGCCTGTTCACCCTGAATATTCAGGGCGTCAGCCAGGTCAATCCGGTCGCTGTCGATGATCATTACAGCTTCAGCGAAGGTGACGCTATCGGGGGCAACGTTCTGGATAACGACATTCCCGGCGACAATGGTCACCTTTTCCTCCGCCAGTTCGACGGCTCGAACGTCAATGCAAGCAGCGGCGCTGTAACCGAGGTTCTCGGTACCTATGGCACGTTCCATGTCCAGGCGAACGGCGAATTCACCTACGAGCTGACGCAGGATATCGCTCCGGGCGCTCAGGTGACGGAAACCATCGAGTACTACAAGATCTCCGATGGTGAAGGCCACACGGATGTAGGCATTCTGACGCTCAACATTACCGGTACCGACGTCGTTTCCGGCGGCGTAGACGTCTGATCATCAAAGTCCGATCAAGAAGCAACGCCCGCGACACATGCTGCGGGCGTTGCCGTTTCTGGCAAGGACTCTGCGGGCACTTTGGCCGCATTGATGATTGAATGATCCGGTGCCGCGTGGTCAGCTTGTCCGCCCTTAATCCGGTACGCAGCTCTCTTTGAAGCCCCGCTGACGCGCGGGAGTTCCCTGCGCTCTTGAATTTCGCGGACAACAAGGTCGAACATTCTTAGCTCGCCGGAAATCGAAATACTGCGAACGGCTGTAATCACCCGCTGCAGCGCTGCCGAAGCCGCGCCGTGGCGCCTTCCCCGACACTTGCCCAGACCCGATCGAGGACTGGGCGCAGCTGCGGACTCACCGCTTTTATGGTGGCATTGACCCTGCAGCGGTCGCCGCGTTTCAGCATTGTCGTAAGATCGCTGTCGACTGCGCTGCTCGCCGCCGAAAGCGTTGCATGGGTGAAATCGTTCCAGAAATAAAATCGGGTCAGGATGATCGACTCGTCGTAGGGCGCGAGAGCGACCGAACGTTTCATCATGCCTGCGACCTGAAGCGGCTCCTCCGCAATTGCCGACTGAACGGCGGCGAGACGAAGCCAGAAATTGCTGTTTGTAGGCATGCACGAGAGCGCGTGCTGGAGATACCGGCGGGCATCCGACGCCGCGGCAACCCAGGCATCGTAGTTGATATTGACGTTCTGTCGATCGAGCTGCGCCAGAACAAGCGTAACACCGGCGGCGACAATGTCGGATCGGCAATAGCGTCCGTCAACCACCTCAATCGTGCGAGCCGCATATCTCGCTGCGACGTCGTTCGGGACAGTTTGGCCGCGCTCCATCCTTTCGGCGACAATAGAAATGCTGGCCGTCCTTATCGAAGCATAGAGCTCTCGGCCGGCCAGCATCGTAAAGATTACAGCGACGATAAGGAAAGTGATCCTCGTGGGCGAAACATACCGAGCGCCAAGCATCAGCTTTCAGTATAATATCGCGAATACCGCTTGTAATAATATTCGCTGGAACCGAACGTCCGGTAAAGCTTCATCTGCGCCGGATCGACCTTGGTCAATATGGCACCAACGCACTTGGAATACAGATCCGGCTCAGACAACAGTGTTGACTGCACCACCTTCCGCGAAGTCTTGCCCCACTCGATCACGAACACGACGGCGTCGAGCTTCGGATTAATGGCGCGCGCATCCACCACCGGAGCCAGAGGAGGCAAGTCAACGATAATGTAATCGAAACTTTGACGCGCGATTTCCAGAAGCTGATCCATACCGCGCGATGCGAGCAGCTCCGACGAATGCGGAACGCGATATCGTGCCACGGTTGGCAAGAATGCCAGCTTGGTCCTGGGGTCGAGGAGAATGAGATCCTTCAGCGGACGATTGTCGACAATCGCTTCAAGCAAGCCGGCTTCCGCGTGACGGCCGATGGCGCGCGTCGCTCCTGGATTCCGCATATCGCCGTCGATGAGCAGGCACCGTGCACCTTGCATGGCCAGAAGCTTGGCAAAGTTGATGGCTGTCGTCGACTTACCTTCACCAGGCAAGCTCGACACCATACCGATGACCTTGCAGCGCTGATCGGACGCACTGATATCGATCGCAATTTTCGCGCTACGCAGCGTCTCGGCGAATGCCGACAGCGGATGCTCCTCGACATAAGTCGTTGTCTTTCCGCCCCTGGCGATGCTTCGCGGGTTCCCTGGATCGACAAGCGTCGGATCCTCGACATTGTTCTCAATCAGCGGCATGACGCCAAGAGATTCGACATCGAGCATATCCCTGACATCGTCACCAGTGCGGAAGAAGCGATCGCGGAATTCACGGAAAGCTCCAATGCCGCTACCGAACGCGCACCCCAGGAACATGGCGAAAGCGATAACGAGGCTTCTTTTTGGAGCGCTCGGCTTCGTCGGCGTCTCCGCGGTCGTGATGATACGTGCGGCAGTTATCGGGAAGCTCTGCTGCTGGATCGCTTCTTGATAGCGCGCCAGGAAGCTCTGATAGAGATTCTTGTAGGTATCCCGTGTCCGCTCAAGTTCGCGGAGCTGTCCCTGCGTCTCGCCCGCCGTTGCGGCCACACCCGTTGCCTTATCAACGCTGTCGCGCAGCGATTTTTCGCGGGATTGCGCAACTGTTAGCTCGCTCTGATAGCTTTCGGCGATGCGATTAAGTTCATCGAACATGAGCCTTTCGTATTCGGCCATTTCCGCACGAAGCCGAACTGCCTGAACGTGGTCCGGGCCAAGCCGCGCTTCGATTTCGGCCTCGAGCTTCGAAGCTTCCAGATATTTCTTGCGAAGATCGTTTGAAATCGAGCTGTCGAGTACATCGGTCACGATCGCATCGGTCTGTCTGGCGTCGATAATCGATTTGATGCGGGTATATTTCGCCTCGGCCTGCGCCGTTTCGGCCTGAGCCTTGATTAACTGGGTGTTCAGCTCGGAAAGCTGCTGCTCACTAAGCAAGGTGCCCGACCCTGCCTCGACAAGGCCATGCTCGCTGCGGAATTTCTGCACTGCGAGATCGGTATCCAAGGCCTGTTGCCGCAGCTCTTCGATACGCTCCTGCAGCCACTCGCCGGCGCGGCGTGTCGCCTCATACTTCGAATTCAGTTTATCAACCAGATAAACATCGGCAATAGCGGCGGCGATTACACGCGCCAGGTCGGGCGACTGCGAGGTATAAGTGACGTCGAGAACGTAGGATTTGCCGACACGCTCGACATCGATGTTGCCGGCGACGGTTTCCGCGGCCCATCGCCGCTTCATTTCCGGATCTGGAGCAACTGCCACGTCATCGGCGAACCAGGAGCGAAAATTCAGCAGAGATTTCAGCGTTGCCACAGAAAAGAGTGAGTTTTTCTGTGCCGTGAACACCGGATCGTCCACAAGTTTCAACTTGTCGACGACCGCATAGGCGATCGTATCGGACTTCAGCAGCTCGACCTGACTGAGGACCGTGCCTTCGTCATCGTCTAGCTGGCCGAACGCCGCGAGCTGGTTAATCATCTGATTGTCGCTGCGGTCGATCAGCACTTTGGTCTCCGCTGTATAGACCGGTACCGCAGTCAGGACATAAACGACACCAAGAATGGCAAAGACGAAAGCGCATACCGCAACGATCCGCCACTGCCGACGGACAATTGCGATAAGCTTGTCGAAATCGATGAAATCAGCTTCGTTTCCCGTATCGCGGGAAGGGTCGATACGCGGCGTAAGTTTATCTGGCGACAGCAATTTCGATCTCCAACAAAGGCGTCAAGCGCTAAGATCTACAGGCAATTCCAGCTATTGTGTGACGGGGACGCTCTGACTCGTCGACTCCGTCGTATCAGATGACGACTGTCCCGCTCCTCCCGTGCTGATGACTATCGTCGTCGAACTCCTGGACGAGCTGTCCTCCTCCTCGCTCGCATCCGAAACTCTCAGCGTGCCCGCAGTCGTGGCGCTGCCATCAAACGGCGTACCGTCATCCGACCCCGGGCCTGTCGGCCCGATTGAGCCAGTATTGCCGATACCAGATGCCGCGGCAGGCGCACCTGTGCTGGGGCCAAGCGCGGCGGTCCCGCCTTCTGCGAGAACTTTTGCGAAGGCTGTCAGCAGCGGCGCAAGGTTGGGATCGGCGCTGGCCGCTTCGGCAACCGCTTTTTCGATCGCCAGTTTGAACTGCGGATCCGACACCTGGCAACTGTTTGCGGCTCGCCCAAGACCCGATCCGATCGCGGCCATCTGCGCGGCACTGGCGCTCTTAGCCTGGTCGATCACCGGCAACAGGGCATCGTTGCTGCTCGCCACCAGCGCTCGAACGCGCGATGACAAAACCAGCGGATCGGACATGTCGAGCAAGGCGGCGGGATTGGCGGTAAATCCGCTGACGTCAATGGTTGTGAGATTTGCAGCCCCCAGGCAAGCAGCCGCGAAAGCGCTCGAAGCCATGCCGACAAACATTGCCGCGGCAATTCCGCCATATGCAAGTTTACGATGAACATTAAACCTTGCCATAAGTGGCTTCCTTCATCAAATCCACTATCGAAAAACAGGCCCCGGCACCGATCGCTTATGAGCGGCACCGGCTATTCCCCATTAACGCCCGAGCTCTCGCACCGCACTGCGTGTATCGCGTGCGTCGTCCGTCACGCCGGCCACAGTGGACGATACCGAGTTTACGATGTCAAGGAACTTGACCAATTCAATAGAGTCCGAATTGGAAATATAGATAATATCCTTGTCTTCCATCTTGAATTGCTGAGCAGCAAACAGGGTTGCCGGGTCACGAAGATTGGCGCGGACAATCACAGGAACCGTATCGCCAGCGAACCTCGTCGTATCCACATGCATTGCCGCAACCGTCTTCTTCGGGACAAGACGGTAGAGCAGGACCTGAGACGGATCCGCCCGATCGTCACGCAGGCCGCCGGCCTTGGCGATCGCCTCCCCGAGGCTCAGGTCCGACTCTTCGAAATCAAACCGGCCGCTGACGCCAGCTGCGCCGAGCGCGAGAAAGGTGCGGCGCTCATGATCGACGGAGATCGTATCATCCGGCGCGACATAGATATTCTCAGCGGGGTTCTTCAGCAGCGTATTATAAGCGACGGTTGCCGTCCTGCCGCGGCGCTGCAGCGTCACATTCGTTTCGATGTTATTGGTCGTCAAACCACCCGCGGCGGAAATGACGTCGAGAATGCGCTCACCGGCCGGGCTGACCTGAACGCGCTGAGGATTGTTGACGTCCCCAAGCACGGCTACCTGACTCGAGCGGTTGGTGGTCGTTGTGATCACCACCTGAGGCTCGATTGCGCGGCTGGCCAGACGGTCCTCCACATCCTGCTCAACGGTCTCCTTCAGGCGACCGGCAGCCGGAACGCGACCCGCGTAGGGGATCGTGATCGTTCCGTTTCTGTCGATGGTCTGCGCCGGCAGAGAGATATAATTGCCAGGTCGGCTACCGGCGTCGGAGGGAATGAAGAGGCCGCCGGACTGCGCTTCAAAGATCGCAACCTCGACGACATCGCCATAACCAAGCGGAATTTCAGGCGCACCGCCGCGACCACCACCAAAACCCTTGAAGGAGGTGGGCTGCGGAGATGAGAAATAGGGCAGGACGTTCTTGCTGAGATCAATCAGGGCGTAGTCGATACCGACGCGACGCTCCTTCGTTGTTACCTTCACCGCCGCCCCTCGATCAACATCTTTGTGATCTGGGCCGGACCTTGGCAAGGACGTGCAGCTTGCCAATATACTCGTTAGCGCTACAACAATGGCGACGCGTGTACTACCAACAGGAAAACAACCCATAGAATAACCCGTGTTGACGCCCTTGAAGCTACTGCTCCGCAATCGGACAAATTACAAGACAATCCCTGATCATTAATTACCAAAAGCCGTTTATCATTCTCTAACTGTGGCAGCTTGGCAACGCCAAGCCCTTCAACAAACGAACGGCCTCGGCCCGGCTCTCTGACGCCGGCAATAATCTAAAGGCTGCGTCCGCTATAAAATCTCTTGCATTTAAGAGTCAACCCGCAGCCCTCAATCTGTCGGCATTTTCGGAAAACCTTCATAATTCCATTTATTTAAACTATTATGCGCTGGTCGGTCACCCATATTGGCGTTCATTTTTGCCATGACTGCGGCCGAGGCTGATCGCCACGACGGCGCTCAGAAAGGCGGAGAAAAATACCGCGAAGCCAGGGATTTGAAGCGAAAAGTCGACCGCCGCATGAAGGGCGACCAGGACCGTTCCCGCTATGCCGAGTAGAACATAGTACCTGAGGCGCCGCCTCTCGGAGAGCCCACGCCAGAAAACCCTCGCAAGCACCGCGAAAGTAACGAGCGTCGCAACCGGAAACGTTACCCCCAGCCCCAGAAATCCTTCGAGATAGAAATTATGTGCGCGGTCAAAAATCCCGAAGATGCCGCAGGCTGGATCGCGGTAGGCCGAAAACACCGTGCGAAAGGTTCCCAGGCCAGTTCCCGTTAACCAGTGATCCGAAATGGCACGCCATATGCCCGGCAGAATACAGAAACGATCGTCATCCTCGAGCCGCCGCTCCTGTGCACGCAAAATCGCTCGTCCTGCAAACATGCTTAGCAAAAGAACGATGAAGATGACCGCGGAAAGAAGCTTCAACACCGAGCGCCATCTCGGCACCGGTGTTATGTATCGCCTTGAGCTGTTCCAATTGATGACAAGCCATGGAAAATAGATGAGAGCAGCAACAAAAGTCGCGAATATGCCGGCGCGTGATCGGCTCAGCATCAAGGCGGTGAAACATGCGCACAGGAGCAGAATGCAGATCCATGTTCTCAAGAGCAGAAGGTTTCGGCCGGGCTCGCCAGGCGGGTGGGCTGAATAGGAACGGGCGATGTCCCTCACCAGCGTCAGCATGAGCAACGTTCCTAGTCCGAGGAAGGTCGCAGCGGTATTGCGGTTGACGAAGACGGCGGTCAGGCTGTCGAGATAGGCGTGTTTTTCGACGACGATCAGGACGTCGGGAAACATGGAGAATT
This sequence comes from Rhizobium sp. MHM7A, assembly GCF_005862215.1. Classification (NCBI taxonomy): domain Bacteria; kingdom Pseudomonadati; phylum Pseudomonadota; class Alphaproteobacteria; order Hyphomicrobiales; family Rhizobiaceae; genus Rhizobium; species Rhizobium sp. MHM7A. The sequence continues at coordinate 21,812 of NZ_VCHT01000002.1, read as the reverse complement.
GCAGCAGGCCGAAAACGGCGACGCCCCCTGCAGCAAGTCCCAGACCGGTAAGCAATTTCCGTGCGCGTTGATCGGTATCGCACAAGATCAGGCCGGTCAGAAACGTCACGAAAGGAAGAGCCACCCAGAGGATCGAGGCAAGCGTATCGGCCGGCTCGACGGAGATCACTGCATGTTGGACGCCCGCCAGATCGCGCGCAGCGCGCCAAGCGGGGTTCGCCAGCCAGTTGGCCGGCAATTCGATTGTCTGGATAAACGTCCAGCTCGTCAGCACGACGAGTAAAGACAAGGCGATGTTGAACACCCACCTCCCGTGTTTTGGCAGCGCGAACAGCAATCCCGCAAGGATGGCGAGAGCAAACATTCCGATTGCGGCGAAAGCGAAGGGAAAGGGCGTGACGCTCCCAAAAGGAACGAGTGTCAATATAACCAGGCCGATAAAGGCAACGAGAATCGCCTCCCGCAAGACCTGCCTGTTGATGAGGTTGGATAGCATTTGACTTCGCTTACCAGCAGCGGCACCGAGGGGATTACAACCGTTACGGTTAATATACTCGTACTAACATAAGTTGCATATCAAGCGCTAGCGTGTTAAAGTGCAACAGAATTCCACATCGTTTAAAATTGTCTCGAACGGCTTAAGCCAATCGAGACAAGACCCGATTATGCTCCTCATGCAGCAGAAACGGGATAGACGTTCTGTGCCTTATACTTGGCAGATCACTAAATCGCCATGCCATTGACTGCGCGAAAAGGCAAGCCTGATCTCAATCGGTTGCCCTGACGGGGATTTAAGAGATGAAGAAAACGTTTGTTACACTTCTGGCGCTTGCTTTTACGGCTGGCAATGCCTGCTCGGCATTTGCCGCCGGCCCCACAGGTCTTGCCCGCGGCCTGAACGACAATTCGGCGGTCAGCTATATCTCTGAAAAAGGCAAGATCATTCCGCCCTTCGCCCAGGTGCTGTTCTGCGCCCAGAACCCAGCCGAATGCCGCGACAACAATGGATTGGCTGTCATCACGCTGACGGACAAGGAGATGCTGCAGCTGAAAAATGTAAACAGCTCCGTCAACCGGACGATGGTCGGCCGGAACGATCCCCGCAACGAATTGAACGGCGACGTCTGGAGGGTGAATGTGCGCAGCGGCGACTGCGAAGATTTTGCGTTGACCAAACGCAGTCGACTGATAGCGATGGGCTGGTCGTCGCGCGCCCTGCGGATTGCGACAGCGTTTACGCCTTCCGGGGAAGGACATGCAGTGCTAGTGGTCAGAACCGACATGGGCGACCTTGTGCTCGACAACAGGCAAAGCAGCATCAAGAACTGGCACGATACCGACCTGCGATGGGACAAGATTCAATCGGGAACAGACCCCTACGTCTGGTATCGGCTGTAGCAGCCAAGGCAGTCCACAGGACAATTCCTCCCGTTACGGAATTGAAGTCGAGCCGGCTATAACGAACGGCTCGACTTGTCATATCGCCCACACAAACCTATGTTTTTGCTGTCGCGGGGTAGCCGGCAACGAGCAGAGGCACCTCGAGTACGACTTCCGATGTGGGTATCAAGCGATCTTCGATATTGTCTTTTGGCCCAGATTCAGTATGACGAACCTCATGCTGCGACGCAGCATGACGTTCTACTCTAATGATTTGAGGGAAATATGCGCATCACGATGATTGGATCAGGCTATGTAGGCCTCGTTTCAGGCGTTTGCTTTGCGGATTTCGGCCACGACGTCATCTGCGTCGACAAGGATCTGAGCAAGATCGAGGCCCTTCGCGAAGGCCGCATTCCGATCTACGAGCCGGGTCTCGATCAGCTGGTTGCCGAAAACACCAGCACCGGCCGCCTGTCGTTTTCGACGGATGTCGGCGAAAGCGTGCGTGGCGCCGACGTCGTGTTCATTGCTGTCGGCACGCCGTCCCGGCGCGGCGACGGCCATGCCGACCTCTCCTACGTCTATGCGGCTGCGCGCGAGATTGCCACTTATGTGGAAGGCTTCACGGTCATCGTCACCAAATCGACGGTGCCGGTCGGCACCGGCGATGAGGTTGAGCGCATCATGCGGGAAACCAATCCTGCAGCGGATATCGCCGTCGTTTCCAACCCGGAATTCCTCCGTGAAGGTGCGGCGATCGAAGACTTCAAGCGCCCTGACCGTATCGTCGTCGGGCTGAACGACGATCGGGCGCGCGAAACCATGACCGAAGTCTATCGCCCGCTTTACCTCAATCAGGCACCCTTGGTTTTCACGACCCGCCGCACCTCCGAACTGATCAAATATGCCGCTAACGCATTTCTTGCGATGAAGATCACCTTCATCAATGAGATCGCCGATCTCTGCGAGCGGGTCGACGCAAACGTCCAGGATGTCTCGCGCGGCATCGGCCTCGATGGCCGTATCGGTTCAAAGTTCCTGCATGCAGGCCCCGGTTACGGCGGCTCGTGCTTCCCCAAGGACACCCTTGCCCTTGCCAAGACCGCGCAGGATCACGACGCCCCGATCCGTCTCATCGAGACGACGATCTCGATCAACGACAACCGTAAGCGAGCGATGGGACGCAAGGTCATTTCGGCCGTCGGCGGAGACATTCGCGGCAAGAAGATCGCCATCCTCGGACTGACCTTCAAGCCGAACACCGACGACATGCGCGACAGCCCGGCCATCGCCATCATCCAGACGCTGCAGGACGCCGGCGCCCAGGTCGTCGGCTATGATCCCGAGGGTATGGATAATGCCCGCAAGGTCATCGAGAACATCGAATATGCGAACGGCCCCTACGAAGCCGCTGCCGACGCCGATGCCCTCGTCATCGTCACCGAATGGAACCAGTTCCGAGCACTCGATTTCAATCGCCTGAAGCAGTCGATGCGCGCTCCGGTACTCGTCGATCTGCGCAACATCTATCGCAGCGACGAAATCCGCAAACACGGTTTTACCTATACCGGTATCGGCACCAACCTTTACCAGGAAGCCTGAGAGAGCCTGACAAATACGTGAAGCTTCTGACGCCGCGGCACAATCCCGCGGCGTTTTTTTGAATCGTGCCGCCGAAACCGAAGCAGTTTTTGGTTGGCGTCACGTTCTCCTTGCCCAGCTCATCGGCCCGAAGATCGGAATGGATTTTCGGAAGGCACCGATGCGTTAGATTCAGAGTGTTGAAGTGTCCTTACTGTGTGCGGGAAGGAGCACGGCGCTCTAAAGAAGCCCTACCCGCGTCCCCTTGATCGTTAGCACGGTCAGCCGGCCCGTCGCCGAAACCGCGGTGTCGATGCCGATGCGTTGCGGACCGAATGTCGGGATTCGCCCCGGGGTATGTCCGTGGATCACGAGCACAGGAAGCTGCGGCCCCTCGTCCAGGAAGGGTTGCCTGATCCACATGAGGTCGCTGTCTGTTTGTTTCTTGAGATCGATGCCGGGTCTGACACCTGCATGCACAAACACCACCCTGCCTATCCGCAACATGACCGGCAGCGATTCCAGGAACTCGATATGCCGCTCGGGTATCATGTTGCGAATGACGCGGGCAATCGTTTCGTTTCCCGCCGCCGACTGCAGGAGATGCTCGATATCGATGCCATATGATTGCAGCGTCTCCGTCCCGGCAAAACCCAGCCACTCGAAAATTCCCGCCGGTTTGCGATAAAGCTTCACCAACTCCGCATCGTGATTGCCGCAAAGGACCACACGCTGAAATCCCGGCGGCGGACTCTTGCTCAGGAACTCCAGAACCGCACTCGAATCGGGTCCACGATCGACGTAGTCGCCGAGCATGACGATGAGTTTGGGACCCGGAATACGCGCTGCATCCTCTACGATGCGTCGATGCACCTCGACGAGCTCGTTGTAACATCCGTGAACATCGCTCATGGCATAGACCGCAGCGAATTCGCTTTCGGCAAATGTCAGCCGAGCGCGCTTCCTACGGCTGCCGGCCAGTATCGGTATCTGTTGTCGCCACGGTCCTAGATAATTAAACATATAACCCATTTATGAGACCCGACCGAATGGCGGGTTGATCGAATTCTCATCCATTGCTGCCACGGCACCAAGCTCAGTGTTCATAAGAAGTTGGCCTGATCGCGGCGTCGAGATTGTAGCGGAGACCTGTTGCCACATTCACAACGGCATAGTCCTTCGCCATTTACTGAACCGCCTGCGTCAGGCTCGCCTGGGCGGTCGCGGCCGAACGTTGCGCGTCCAACTCATCAAGCAGTCAGGATTGTCCATCCTTGTAGCTCCCGATTGAAAGCGCAAGAGCTTCCTGCGTGGGCCTCACCTCGGCAGGTCGGCTCTCGGCGGCACATGATCTAGCCCGATCACGCAGTCCGCTCGGGATAACAAACGACTTCCGCAAGCAGCGGCGCTTGGTATCCATCCATAGCAGAGAAGATATCGCGATTAATATTCGCCTGTATTTTAATACATGATGGTTAATTGCCGGTTAATCGTGCGTTTACTGCTCCGGACCTTCTATCACCAGCTGTATTTCCAAGTATTTTCGCGTTTGGAAGAACTGGAAACTCGCGGCTTTCCACAGACGAGGTCTCCGAAAAAGCTGTATATATCAACTACAGCGAGAGTCGCCATGAAAAAATGAACGTTAAAGCAGATCGCGCTTGACGACCTTGCGACGTCGCTTAAAGATGGTGCGCTGCGAGAGTGAATGACAATTCTTGATCAGGAATCTCAGATCCAAAATTGCGGGGTGCAAAGTGGAAACTGCGGTTGATTCGAAACTTATCCAAGCGATCAGCTACGACGAAGACAGCCGGCATCTGCGGGTCTATCTGACCAACGGTCAGAGGCGAGAATATGAAGGTGTTCCCAAAGGGGTCGTCGTCGGTTTGACGATGGCGGAATCACCGGGGAATTTTTACATGAAAGCAATAAGGGGCAAATATCCGCCTCGCCCTTAGCTGCCGCACCGACTGCCGGCGGTCTTAAGACGGCGACATCTGACTTAAACGGCGGGCGGTTCCGAGCCCCCTTGAGTGTCAATCTACGACGACATCATCGTCGTCTCAGAACGATGCGGGACCGGTATTCACCGGTCCCGCTCACGTTTTGGCCACTGTCCTTGCACGGTCAATAACCGCTGAGGAACTCGCGAACCGCATCGATCTCAAGCGGCGCGATCTCGTGCCCGCCGGCATGCCAGACCGTTCTGACCTCCGCACCCCGACTCTCCAGGTGCGCTAAAAGGGCCTCGGTGGCTGCGATCGGAGCGATGGGATCCCGTTGTCCGGCTGTCACCAGTACCTTTCTTCCCGCCAGCGTCGACCGAGCTTCGGGCTGAAAGGGAATGAGCGGATGCATCAAAACCGCCGCATCGAAGATGCCCTTTTCAATCAGCACATTGGCAAGAATATTTGCGCCGTTCGAGAAGCCCAGGCCCAGAACATGAGAAGCCTGGTATTCGGCGGCCAATGCCGTGACATAAGCCGCCATCTTCTCCGTCGCGCGTGAAAGGTCGGACATGTCGTAAACCCCTTCCCCAGTGCGGCGGAAGAACCGGGCCGCGCCATATTCGGAAACATCGCCACGCGGTGAAAGAATCGTTGCTTCGGGCAGCAGCCGTCGGCCGAAATCGAAGAACTGGTTCTCATCGCCGCCGGTGCCGTGCAGCACCAGCAGAATCGGTTTGTCAGGTGCGCCGGCACCCAGCCGATGCACATACCCGGTTTCGATCATATCACCCTCCCTACGCTTCCAGCGGCTGCAGATGCTGCTCGAGCAAGGAGCGAAGATGAGCGTGCTGCTGCGGCAGCTTCAGCGCTTCGCCGAGATGGGCAGTGTCTTCGTCGCGGTCGAAGCCAGGCTCATTGGTTGCGACCTCGAACAAAACACCACCTGGCGTGCGGAAATAGATCGCCCAGAAATAATCTCGGTCGATCACCGGTGTGACCTGATAGCCCGTGTCCATCAGCGCCTTGCGCACTTCGAGCTGCTTTTCGCGGTTTTCGACCGCAAAGGCGACATGGTGGACGGAGCCGGCGCCGGGAAGCGCGCGGGCAATGTTCGGCATGGTCTCCAGGTCGATCAGTTGGGCGCCGTTGCCATCCGGCCTGATCAGGCGTTTGACTCCGTCCCTTTCCTCGGCGACTTCGTAGCCCATGAACTTCAGCAGTTCGGCGGTTGCGCCTTCATCCCTTAGCCGCATGGCAACGGAGTGGAAGCCGCGAATAGCACGATCCTCGCTGATGCCGCCATGCGTCCACGGCTGGCGGCTGTCATTCTCGACCTCGACGAGTGCGAAGCCATCGCCATCCGGGCCGGAGAAGTTCAGGCGCTTTTCGCCGAAGCTCTCCTCGGCCTTCAGACCGCCGACGCCAAGCGTGGCGAAGCGCTCGCTCCAGAAGCCGAGCGAGCCTTGCGGGACGGAAAATGCGGTCGTGCCGACCTCACCGGTGCCGGGACGGCCCTGTGCCATCTTTGGGAAGGGGAAATAGGTCATGATCGTGCCGGGTGCACCGGTCTCATCACCATAGTAGAGGTGATAAACATCGGGCGCATCGAAATTGACGGTCTTCTTGACGCGGCGCAGGCCAAGCGCATGGGTGAAAAACTGGTTGTTGGTGCGGGCATCCTCCGCCATCGACGTAACGTGATGCAGCCCCTTGATCTGATCGAGCATGTGAGACCCCTTTCTCGCCCGCCATTCGCGAGCTTTTGATGGATCATAAATGCGCCCGGCCTGGCCTCCGGAATAGACCCTAAGACCAAAACGCATTGTCTCCTTTTAGCGAACGAAAATCAATTCATGTTCACTTCAGGCCCCATGAGGATCTGCGGGCAATTGCCAGTTGATCGGCGCCCGCCCGCGGGACTGGAGGAAAGCATTCGCCTTGGAAAAGTGTTTGCAGCCAAAGAAGCCGTTATGGGCCGAAAGCGGCGAGGGATGCGGCGCCCTGAGCACCAGATGTCGGGCCGTATCGACAAAGGCAGCCTTGCGCTGAGCATAGGAACCCCAAAGCATGAAGACGACGGATTCGCATTCATCATTGACTTTGCGGATAACGGCATCGGTAAAGCGCTCCCACCCCTTGCCCTGATGGGCGGCCGCCTGCCCTTCTTCGACAGTCAGCACGCTGTTCAGCAGGAGCACGCCCTGCCTTGCCCAATGTTCGAGAAAACCGTGGCGTGCCGGTGTTATGCCGAGATCCGTCTCCATCTCCTTATAGATATTGACGAGCGAGGGCGGTATGCGCACGCCGGGCCTGACACTGAAGCATAGACCGTGAGCCTGCCCAAGCCCGTGATAAGGATCTTGGCCGAGGATGACGGCCTTGACGTTGGCGATCGGCGTCAGATCAAGAGCGCGAAAATATTCGCTGCCCTTCGGAAAGATCCGTTTGCCGACCTGCTTCTGGGCGACGAGGAAGGATCTGAGTTGCTGCATATAGGGACTTGAAAACTCCCCCGCCAGCGCGGCCTTCCAGCTCTCCTCGAGACTGACGGATGTATCGCTCATCAGAAACCCTTCAGCATAGGACGAAATAATCGACAGGCGGTTCCAGCAAACAAGCTGACGTCGCAATGCCTGCGGGGTTTCGCGTCGGCTTCAGCCCATCGAAACCTGGCGGCGAGCCGCAGAGCTTGTTCGAGACGTCATCGTCCGTGTTTACTATATGCCCGCTTCGGTATTTACGCCGACTGACGGGGTGAGTAGAACCTTATTGTGACAATCGGGGGCATGTCTTCACATGAAATTCGGCACGAGCGGCCTTCGCGGACTTTCAGTCGATCTCAAGGGACGCGCCTCGGCACTCTACGCCGCCGCGTTCGGCAAATATCTGCTGCGGACCGGCAGGGCGCAGGTCGGCGACGTTATTCTGATCGGCCGCGACTTTCGCGATTCTAGCCCCGAAATCTCGGCAAATTGCGCCGGTGCGCTAACGGCTCTCGGCTTCCGGATCTTCGATTGCGGCAATGTGCCGACACCAGCCCTTGCCCTTTATGGCCTCCAACGCAAGGCCGCGTGCCTGATGGTTACGGGCTCGCACATACCGGCAGACCGCAACGGCATCAAATTCTATCGCCCGGACGGTGAGATCGACAAATCGGACGAGGCAGCCATTACTGCAGAGGCAGCCGCGATCGAGCGAAGTGGTCAAGCGCCGGTCGTGGCGCTGGCCAAAATAGAAGAGCATGAAGCAATCTGCCGGCAGCTCTTTTTCGAACGTAACGCCATGCTGCTTCCACAGGGCGCGCTGTCGGGCTTGAAGATCGGCGTCTATCAGCACAGCACCGTCGCCCGCGACCTGATGGTCGACGTTCTCACCCATTACGGTGCCGAGATCATTGCTCTCGGACGCTCGGAGAGCTTCATTCCTGTCGACACCGAAGCCGTGTCCGACGAGACGATTATGCTGATGAGACGCTGGGTATCCGAGCACAAACTCGATGCGATCGTTTCGACCGATGGCGACGGCGACCGCCCGCTTGTCGCGGATGAAGCCGGCCTACCGCTGCGCGGCGACCTTCTCGGTCTTGTGGCAGCCAATTTCTTGGGAGCTCGCACAGTTGTGACGCCCGTCACCTCCAATTCCGGCATCGAGGCCGCAGGCTCCTTTGCCGTCAAGCGCACCCGTGTCGGCTCCCCCTTTGTCATAACAGGCATGGAAGAGGCTGTGGCCGCCGGCGATGATCGCGTCATGGGCTTTGAAGCCAATGGCGGTTTGCTGACCGCTACCCCTTTCGATATCAACAGGCAAAACTTGCGCGCCCTGCCGACGCGTGATTGCTTTATTCCCATGCTCGCAATCCTGTCGCTCGCGGGCGCTCGCAGGCAGCCCGTCTCTGCCGTTGCCAGTTCCTATAAACTGCCCTTCGCCGCCGCCGGTCGTCTGGAGAATTTCCCGGTTGAGACGAGCGCCGCGCTGATGGAATATCTCCGCGCCTCGGACGAAAATCTGGCCTCTTTCCTGCAGCCCATCGGCGTGGTAGCGGCGCAATCCAATATCGATGGGCTTCGGGTGACATTGAGCGATGGCCGGATCATCCATTTCCGCCCATCCGGCAATGCGCCGGAAATGCGCTGCTACGTGGAAGCCGGCAGCGAATCCGCAGCCTTCGACCTGCTGCATGCCGGGCTCGACAGAATAAGAGCCTGGGCAACTGCCCGCTAAAATGCAACGAATAAGCGTTCTATTTCGAGGAACCCGCCTATGAAGCAGAAAATCGTTCCCGTGATCATGGCCGGCGGCAAAGGCACGCGGCTCTGGCCGCTTTCCCGTGCCACTGCGCCGAAACAATTCATCCAGTTCGTGGGCGACAAGACGCTGTTTCAGGAAACGCTCGAACGCGTTTCCGATCCCGAGCTCTATGAAGCTCCGATCGTCGTCACCAATGAGGAGTTCCGCTTTCTGGTCGCCGAGCAGGCGCGCGCGCTTGCCATCCCGCTCGCCGCCGTCTTGCTCGAACCGGTCGCCCGCAATACCGCCGCGGCGGTCGCCGCTGCAGCAACGCTTGCCGCCGACCTCTTTGGCAAGGACACCATCATCCAGATGCTCGCCTCGGATCATGAGATCCTCGCCGACAAGAGCTATTTCGACTGTATCCGTATCGCCCGCGACGCGGCGGCCGGCGGCAAGCTCGTTACCTTCGGCATTAGCCCGACCGAGCCGGCGACGGGTTATGGCTATATCGAGATCGGCGATGCGCTTGATAATGGCGCTCACAAGGTGAGCCGCTTCGTCGAGAAACCGGCACTGGACGAAGCCCAGCGGATGCTCGCGAACGGCGGCTTCTACTGGAACTCGGGCATCTTCATGTTCCCGGTAGCAGAACTTCTTGCCGAACTGCAGGAATATGCTCCCGAGGTGTTGAAGGCTGCAAGCAAGGCTGTTTCCAAGGCAAGCCGCGACCTCGATTTCACCCGCCTCGACGCCGACCATTTCGCCAAGAGCCCCGACATATCGATCGATTATGCGGTGATGGAAAGGACATCGAAGGCAGCGGTCGTTCCCTCTCCATTCCGGTGGTCCGACATGGGAAGCTGGGATGCGGTTTGGAAGTCGGGCAAACGCGACGATAGCGGCAATGTCGCCGCCGCCAACACGACCGTCGTCAATACCCGCAACTCGCTTGTCATGACCCATGGCGTGCACCTTGCCGTGCAGGGCATGGAGGATGTCGCCGTCATCGCTAGCGAGGACGCCGTCTATGTCGGGCCGCTCAAGGACAGCCAGAATGTCGGGCAACTGGTCAAGATGCTGGCCGCCTCCTCCGCGACGGCAAAATTCGCCGAAACGCATCCGACATCCTACCGACCCTGGGGCGGCTACACCTCTATCTTCAACGGCGACCGCTTTCAGGTGAAGCGCATATTCGTCACGCCGGGCAAGAAGCTTTCGCTGCAAAAACACCACCATCGCTCCGAGCACTGGGTCGTCGTGAAGGGAACGGCCGAGGTGACGATCGGCGACAACGTGCAGATGCTGCGCGAGAACGAAAGCGTCTATATCCCGCTCGGAGAGGTCCACCGTCTCGCCAACCCGGGCAAGATCGTCCTCGAACTCATCGAGGTTCAGACGGGCTCCTATCTCGGAGAGGACGACATTATCCGCATTGTCGACGAATTCGGAAGAACATAGAGCAAATGCCGGAACGGCTGGCGGACTAGGTCAGTCCGCCAGCGCTGCCGGCATGAGCACCATTCCAGTTGAATTCCTTTCCGGGTTTCTCGTACAATGCATGAGCCGACAGACCTGACAGGAGATGTCTTCTAATGCGTACCCTGCCCGCCTTGGCCGGATTTCTTGCAATCGTGCTTCCGGCAATAGCCTTTGCCCAAAACATGCGCGCTGCAAGCGAGGCGGAAATCCGCCAGCATCTGCCCGGCACGTCGGAGCTGAAAGAAAGCAGCAACGGCTATGAATATCGCGAGGGCAACGAGAACGGCTATAAGATCGGCAATGGCCAGGTGTGTGTCCGGTTTCCCGACAAGTCGACCGACTGCGTTAGCGTGAAGACTGACGGCAAGAATTTTCAGATGATCGACCGTAAGGGCGGCCGAACCAGATTCTGATTTCGGCCCGGACTGCTTTGCCCCGTTTATTGTGCCGGCCCCGTTTCGCCGTCCTTACCGAGAACGAATTCGGCGATCAGGCCCGAATGGTTGGAGCCGAGATTGTCATCGAGACGTTTCAGCGACTTCAGATGAAGCGGCGCGCGCGCGAAGATGTGATCTATGGCGATCCCGAACCGCCCGGCGGCGATCGGCCATGTCGCCGGTTCGGGCGCCAATGTCTTCAGCTTCTGCGTGCGCAGCAAAGCCCGAACGCCAGGAGCGATCGAAGACGAATTGAAATCGCCGGACAGCACCAGCGGACCTGAGATCGAACCGAGCGCTTTGCCGAGATCTTCCAACTCTTCCACCTGGTAGTCGTCGAAATAGGGTTTGGTCAGGTGCGCCGATACGAGATTGACGGTGTGCCCGCCGAAATCGACACTTGCTGCGACCAGCCTGTCTTTCCGCAAGCTGCCGATGCTCGCGACCTGCCGCGTCACGAACGGGCGTTTGGACAGCACCAGCGTATCGCAGCTGTCTTTGCCGTGGTCGCAGCCGATATGATACGGATAAACCTTGAACAGTCGCTGCAGATGGAACGTCAGCGGCTTGGCTTCGAGCAGATTGGCGACATCGGCATTCGAAGCGATCACCATGTCGGCGATGGCGGTCGAATTTTTCCAATTGTCGATCGCGATGTTGAACGACATCAGCCTGAAAAGCGGCGCTGTTCCTGTCCCCCTGTCTTCCCCGGCAAATTCGCGCAGCATGATAAGGCCGTGCGCGGCGAGAAACAGCGAGGCGAGCAGAAGGGCAAAGCCGTAAACATGTCTCCTGACTGCGAGGATGACGAGGCTGCCGGCGACGAATGCGACGGCGAGGTGGATTTGAAAACTGTAGACGAAGGAGAGCAGCCAGAAGTCCGTGATATAGCGCAACGACACGACCACGATGGCCAGGGTCATAAAAGCCGAAAGAATCCAATAAATTATGTTTCTCATCAATCCCTGGTTCCGCCGGCATCATGCTCAAGACGACGAGCCGCCCATAACATGCAGGCCGTGATGGTGCAATGCAGCATAACATCCGGAAACGACGACAGCGGCACCGGCTCAGCCGCTATCTTTCAAAGGCCTATCGACTCGCCCTCTTTTTATCCTGTAAGTGGGTGCCATTTTATACGGAATCGGCTTTTGCCGTCGGCAGGGAGCCGAGAAAAAGGTGGGAATGCGCTACTTCATTACAGGCACTGCCGGCTTTATCGGTTTTCATCTGGCCCGGCGCCTGCTGCAGGAAGGGCATGAGGTGACTGGCTTGGACGGCCTCACTCCCTATTACAACATCAAGCTCAAGGAGATGCGTCATGCGGCGCTCTCTCAGTTTCCCGCCTTCCGGCCTGTCATATCAATGCTTGAAGACCGGCGGGCACTGGAGGCGGCAGTCTCCGCGAGCGAGCCTGACATCCTGATCCATCTCGCGGCGCAAGCCGGAGTCCGCTACAGCCTGGAAAATCCCGAAGCCTACATACATTCGAATGTCGAAGGCTCCTGGAATATCATGGAAATCGCCCGACGGGTTGAAGTTCGCCACCTGATGCTGGCCTCGACATCATCGATCTATGGCGCAAACGCGACGGTCCCCTTCCGTGAGACCGACCGCGCCGACGAGCCACTGACAATCTATGCCGCGACGAAGAAATCGATGGAGCTGATGGCGCACAGCTATGCCCATCTGCACAAGATTCCGACGACCGCCTTCCGCTTCTTCACCGTCTACGGCCCGTGGGGCCGGCCCGATATGGCGCTCTTCAAATTCGCCAAGAACATCCTCGAAGGCCAGCCGATCGAGATCTACGGCGAAGGCAATATGAGCCGCGACTTCACCTATATCGACGATCTCATCGAAGCGATCGTCAGGTTGTCGGCAATTGCCCCAAGCGAGGAAAATCGGCTCGGCGACGTGTCGGTCGAAACGCTTTCGCGTCAGGCGCCCTTCCGCGTCGTCAATATCGGCGGCGGCCAACCGGTCAGCCTGATGGATTTCGTCGAGACGGTGGAAAACGCGCTTGGCCGTCCTGCCATTCGCAAGATGCTGGCGATGCAGAAGGGGGACGTGCCGCGCACCTTCGCGGCTCCCGATCTGCTCGTGGCACTGACGGGTTACAAGCCCGATACGACATTGGATGCCGGCGTCAAGGCCTTCGTCGACTGGTATATCGACGTGCGTCGCGAACTGAATGCCTGAAGCGCGTGGCCTTAACGGAAAAGCGTGACAGCTTCCACAGCACCGACTGCCTTCGAGAAGAGATAGTCGATGGCGACGGTCAAGCTCTGCGAATAGGCCTTGAGCTGATAACCCCTACCCTCGATAGCAGCCGGGCCTCGCAGAACGAGGGGAGCGCTCGGCCGCACGAAGCCGGCGCGTGTCGTCAAGGGATTTTCGGTCGAATGGTCGATGGCGGAAGTGTACATCAGGTCGCGGGCGAGGCTCGCAGGCCCGGCGGCGAAGGCCGAACCCGCGGCCGTGGTTATGCTCAAGGTCAAGGCGATGGCGGCAACAGTTTTCTGCATGTCGAAGTCCCCGTTCTTGGATTGGCGGGCTTTCTTTTGCCCGTCTCCAAGCGATCGACGCGTCTGTCCACGCTTCGGCCGCTTTCATGGAACACTCTACAGGTCGGAATTTGCAGGGCTTTTAAGCAGTTCGCTCAATTTTTAGGAAATTTGACTTTTGTCCCGCACAACCGTCGCAGTCTCAGAGAATGCGATCCAGCTTCTTGTTGATATGCAAGTTCGGCATCAATCCCGCGCTTTGCGCAGCATGATAGGATTCTCGCGCCGCATCGAACGAGATCGACCACATAATGGCGCTCAACAGGAACGCGATAATATAGATCTGGATACGCATCGAATTGGCGATACGCAAAGAGCAAGGCAGTTTTGTGTCAAAAAATGAGCGTAAAACGAGAAAAAAGCGGCACACTTTTCCCGCCGTTCAGATCGCGCCGGACATATTAGTGTCGTCAAATTTAGAGATGGTGCATTGCTACTGTTAGCAGCCACCCCAAGAGCATGAGAGGCCCGTTCGCTGCGGGCCTCTTTGCTTTTCCTGCGGGCGCTGGAAAGCTCGTCTGCACGACGTACCAAGACCGGCTCATCCCCTCATTCCGGAAACCCTGATCGAGGAAACGCGCCGAGGAGGCCGCGCACCAGCGAAAAAATCAATCGATTGACTTATTTTGCGAAGGGGCCTATAAGGAATGTCATGACTCAGGAACGCGACAACTCAAATCCGCCAGCTTCCGCCCGTGCCGAGATCGCCCGCCAGAAGATGTTGACCGCTGCTCTCGACGTCTTCGGGCGCTATGGCTTCGACGGCGCCTCGACCCGGCAGCTGACCGAAGCTGCGGGCGTCAACCTGCAGGCGATCCCCTATTATTTCGGCAGCAAGGAAGGCCTCTACATCGCCACCGCCGAATATCTGATGATGCAGATCGACGCGCATGTCAGCGGCATGCGGGCCCGCATCGGGGCGCATCTCATGGCTCTCGACGCAGCCGGCGAAACGCTCGGAGAGACGCAGGCGCGTGTCTTCCTGACCGAAATTCTCCAGACCATGGTGACGCTCTTCGTCGCCAAGGAGTCCGAACCGTGGGCGCGGTTCCTCATCCGCGAGCAGATGGAGCCGACCGAGGCCTTCAAGCGCGTCTACCAAGGCATCATGCGGCCGATGATCGAAATGGGCCGGCGCCTGGTCGGCGCAATTCTTGGCGAGGATCCGGCCTCCGAACATGTGCGCCTGCGTACCTTCAATCTCGTTGGCAGCATCCTCATCTTCCGCTTTGCCCACGCCGCCGTACTCGCCCAGATGGAATGGGACGGCTTCGGTCCCGAGCAGGTGGAAATACTGCGGCGCCTGGCCGCTGAGCTGGCCGATGTCATCGGTCCGCCGAAAGGAGGCGCAGCATGAAACGCATCCTCCCGCTCGCTGTCCTTCTCCTCCTTGCGGCAGGTGCGGCCGCCTGGTGGTATGGCCTCCCCGCAAGGCTCGGCTGGCTGCCCGATGCCCGCCGCGAATTCGTTCTTTACGGCAATGTCGATATTCGCCAGGTCTCGCTCGGCTTTCGCGTCAGCGGCCGCCTCTCCGAACTCCGCGTCGATGAGGGCGATCTCGTCAAGAGCGGAACGATCCTGGCGAAACTCGACGCCGCGCCCTACGAGTTCGCCGTCCGCTCCGGCGAGGCCAATGCAGCCGCTCTTCGGGCAACGCTTGACAAGCTGAAGGCCGGTCCGCGGCCGACCGAGATCGCCCAGGCGCGCGCCGCCTATGACGAAAGTCTCGCGGATCTGCAAAATGCCAACCTCGCCTATGAGCGCGCCCGTCAGCTTCGCCCGCAGGGCACGATTTCCGAAGCGAGCCTCGACCAGGCGACCGCCGCAAAGGCGATGGCCGCCGCCCGATCAGAGTCCGCCAACGAGGCGCTGAAGCTGCTGCAGGAAGGCTCGCGGGTTGAGGATATCGCCGCCGCCGACGCCCAGCTGAAGGCAGCCGAGGCAACGCTCGCCTCCGCTCGAACCTCGCTGGCTGACACGGAACTGCGCGCGCCGAACGACGGCGTCATCCTCTCGCGGGTGCGGGAGAACGGCGCGATCGTCTCGCCGGCAGATACCGTCTTCGTGCTCTCCCTGACCGAGCCAGTATGGGTGCGCAGCTACGTCGCCGAGCCCGATCTCGGGCGCATCCACCCCGGCATGAAAGTATCCGTCGCCTCTGATACTCAGCCGGATAAACCTTATGAAGGCACCATCGGATTCATTTCGCCGGTCGCCGAATTCACTCCGAAGTCGGTGGAAACGCCGGAGCTGAGGACTGACCTCGTCTATCGCCTGAGGATCGTCATCGACAGGCCCGGCCCGGATCTGCGCCAGGGCATGCCGGTCACCGTGCGGCCGTCTGCGCCGACGGCAGGCCGACAATGATCGCCCCCGGGCCTGGCCGGGACGACAAGCCGCTCGTTTGGATCGACGCCGTCACCAAACGCTTCGGCGACGCGCCTGCGGCTCTCGATGCCATCTCCGGCGTCATCGGCGGCGGTGCGATCACCGGTCTCGTCGGCCCGGACGGCGCCGGAAAGACAACGCTGATCCGGCTGATGACCGGCCTGATGCTGCCGGACAACGGAACCATGGAGGTTCTTGGCTTCGACACCAGAAAAAATGCCGCCGGCATTCAGGCTGCGATCGGCTACATGCCGCAGCGCTTCGGCCTCTATGAGGATCTCTCAGTGCAGGAAAACCTCGACCTCTATGCCGATTTGCGTGGCCTGCCGAAGAGCGAACGCGCCGGCGCCTTCGATGAGCTGCTGACCTTCACCGACCTCAAGCGCTTCACCGGCAGACTCGCAGGAAAGCTCTCCGGCGGCATGAAACAGAAGCTCGGCCTCGCATGCGCGCTTCTGAAGAAGCCGCGCCTGCTGCTGCTCGACGAGCCGGGCGTCGGGGTCGATCCGATCTCGCGCCGCGACCTCTGGAAGATGGTCGAGAACCTGACTAGGGAAGGCATAGGCGTGGTCTGGTCGACCGCCTATCTCGACGAGGCCGAAGCCTGCGACCACGTCCTGCTCTTGAACCAGGGAAAACTGCTCTTCTCCGGAAAACCGGACGAAATGACCGAGCGTGTCAGCGGCCGTGTCTTCCGCGTATCCGATGTTAGCGGCCGCCGCCGGCAGGTTCTCGCCGAACTTCTGCAGGCCGATGGCGTCATCGACGGCGTGATCCAGGGCGAGGCGATCCGCCTCGTCGCAGCCAGCGGTAAGAAGCCCGATATCGGCAAGGCCGGCGACGGCGCATCGCTTTCTCCTGCCCCACCGCGTTTCGAGGACGCCTTCGTCGATATGCTCGGCGGCGGGCCCGGCGGCCGCTCCCGGCTTGCGGAAGCGCAAGAGCCGCTGAAGGCCGAGGGCGACCGCCCGGTGATCGAGGCCAGGGGCCTGACCAAACGCTTCGGCGATTTCACCGCCGCCGACGATATCAGCTTCGATATCCGCCGCGGCGAGATCTTCGGTCTGCTCGGTCCGAACGGGGCCGGCAAGTCCACCACCTTCAAGATGCTCTGCGGCTTGTTGAAACCGACCGGCGGCGAAGGCCGTGTTGCCGGTTTCGATCTTCGTCACGACGCCGCCGAAGCGCGCAATCAGCTCGGCTACATGGCGCAAAAATTCTCGCTCTACGGCGATCTCACGGTCATGCAGAACCTGGAATTCTTCGCCGGCGTCTATGGACTTCGCGGGCAGCGCAGGCGCGAACGCATCGAGCTGATGGCGGATATTTTCGATTTCGGCCGCCACGCCCGCGAACCTGCCAAGGATCTGCCGCTCGGCCTCAAACAGCGCCTGGCGCTCGCCTGTGCTGTCATGCACGAACCGCGCGCCCTGTTCCTCGATGAACCGACCTCCGGCGTCGATCCGATCACCCGGCGCGAGTTCTGGACCCATATCAACGGCTTGGTGGAAAAGGGCGTCACCGTGCTCGTCACGACTCATTTTATGGACGAGGCGGAATATTGCGACCGGATCTCGCTGATCTATCGCGGCCGCTCGATCGCGCTCGGCTCGCCCGATGAGTTGAAGGCACGTGTCGCGACAAAGGATGAACCGGATCCGACGATGGAGGACGCCTTCATCGCTTTGGTGCAGCGATCGGAAGCGGAGGATACCGCATGAGTATTTCCTCCAGCCGGCTCCGGCGCCTTGCAGCCCTGGTGCGCAAGGAAAGTTTCCAGGCAATCCGAGATCCGAGCAGCATCCTCATCGCCTTCGTATTGCCGCTGATCCTGCTCTTCCTCTTCGGCTACGGCGTCTCGCTCGATACCACGCGCACCCGCATCGGCCTCGTGGCCGAGGAGATGACGCCGCTGACGCAGGACCTCGCGGCCAGCTTCCGGGCGTCGCGCTATTTCGACGTGCTGATCGGCCGTGACCGGCGCCTGTTCGAGGAAGATCTCGTGATCGGCAAGGTGCGCGGTATCGTCGTCATCCCGGCCGATTTCACCACGCGCTACACCGCCGGCAATCGCCCGGAGATCCAGGTTATCGTCGACGGCTCCGATCCGAACACGGCGAATTTCGTCCAGAATTATGCGCAGGGCGCCGTCGCCAACTGGGAACAGCAGAGGCAGGCCGACGTCGCCTCGCGTAATCCCGCCATCGCCATCGAACAGCGTTTCTGGTTCAATCCGGAGCTGACAAGCCGCAATTTCCTCGTGCCGGGCTCCATCGCCATCGTCATGACGCTCGTGGGTACGCTGCTGACCTCGCTCGTCGTCGCCCGCGAATGGGAGCGAGGTACGATGGAGGCGATCATGGCGACGCCGGTGACGGCCGTCGAGCTGCTCGCCGGCAAGATCCTGCCCTATTTTCTGCTCGGCCTCACCTCGATGACGCTCTGCGTGCTGCTTGCGGTCTTTCTGTTCGGCGTGCCGTTCCGCGGCTCCGTCGCCGGCCTTTACGCCCTGTCGGCCGCCTTCCTGATCCCGGCGCTGGGGCAAGGCCTGTTGATCTCGACAGCAACCAAGAACCAGTTCCTGGCGTCGCAACTCGCGCTGATCTCCGCCTTCCTGCCGGCCTTCCTGCTCTCGGGCTTCCTGTTCGAGATCAACTCCATGCCGAAGATCATCCAGTGGATCACCTTCATCGTGCCGGCGCGCTACCTGATCCCCAGCCTGCAGACGGTGTTTCTCGCCGGCGACATCTGGCCGATGTTTAGTCAGGCAATCTCGGTCATGCTGACGATCGGCGGCGTCATGTTCGTGCTGGCCGCACGCAGCACCAGAAAGAGGATCGGCTGAGATGGGATGGACAAGGCTCTACGCGCTCATCGTCAAGGAATTGCTCGCGGTGCTCCGCGACCCCAAGGGACGCGCTATCCTGATCGGCCCGCCCATCGTCCAGCTGCTCGTCTTTTCCTACGCGGCGACACTTGAAGTCCGCAATGTCGACGTCATGATCCTCAACCGCGACAGCGGCCATTGGGGCCAGGAGCTGATCGAGCGCATCGATGGCTCGCCGACCTTCCGCAATATTGAGATTGCCGCCGAACAGGCGGAGATCCAGGTGGCGATCGACAATCAGATGGTACTCGCTGCCATCGAGATCGGCCCGGATTTCTCCCGCAATATCGAAGCGGGGACGCCGGCCGACCTGCAGGTGGTGCTCGACGGCCGCCGCTCCAACGCCTCGCAGATCGTCGCTGGTTATATCTCGCAGATCGGCGCCGCTCTTGCCGCCGAGACACCGGCCGGCAAACGCGCCGGCGCCAGCATCCTCTCATCCGTGCCGCGCAACTGGTTTAACCCGAACCTCACCTTCCAATGGTTCATGGTGCCGAACCTGATCGCCAGCATCGCGCTTTTGATCGGCCTGATCGTCACGGCTTTGTCGATCGCCCGCGAGCGCGAGCTCGGCACCTTCGATCAACTGATGGTCTCGCCGTTGCGTCTGCACGAGATCCTGATCGGCAAGCTGATCCCGCCGATGATGATCGGCCTCTTCCACATCACCGTATATATTGTGGCCGCCGTCTTTCTCTTCGAGGTGCCGCTACGCGGTTCGCTCTTGCTGCTTTATAGCAGCGCGATCTTTTATCTCGGTTCTGTCGCCGGCCTTGGCCTCTTCATCTCCGCACTGTCGATGACGCAGCAGCAGGCGATCCTCGGCGCCTTCCTGTTCATGGTCCCAGCCATGTTGCTCTCCGGTTTTGCGACTCCGATCGAAAACATGCCAGCCTGGCTGCAACCGATAACATTGGTCAATCCCCTGCGCTACTTCCTGGTGATCGTCAAAGGCGTCTTCCTCAAGGATATCCCCTTAAGCGAGGTGGTCAATCAAACCATCCCGCTGGCGCTGATCGCCACTGTTACTCTCAGCGCCGCCGCCTGGCTCTTCCGTCGGCGCCTGGAATAATCTCACCCCATGCATGCTTCAGCCGCCTCACAGAATGTGAACCGGCCTTCCAAAGCGTGACTCTTTGCTGCTGGAACCTCGGTTTGGCACCGTCGTTAGTCGAGTGCAACCCCAGCAAAGGAGAAGCAAAATGTACAAGATCATACTTGTCTCCGGCGCCCTTGCGCTGTCGTCGCTTGCCACCAACGCGCTCGCTGACGGCGCCGTGACCGGTGCCGCCGGAGGCGCCATTACCGGCGCAATAGTCGGTGGCCCCGTGGGTGCTGCCGTGGGCGGCATCGCCGGCGGCGTTGCCGGTGCCGCTATTGACCCGCCGCCGCGCGAGGTCGTCACCTACGTCGAACAACAGCCGGCCCCGACCTCTCGCGTGGTCGTCGAGCAACCGATCGTCGTCGGCAAACCGCTTCCGGCCGATGTCGTCGTCACCCCGGTTCCGGATAACCCCAAATACGCCTATACCGTCGTGAACGACCGTCGCGTGATCGTGGAACCCCGGACCCATCGAGTTGTGCAGGTCATCGAATAATCAAACGGTCGAGACCGCCTGCTGCGTCTCGGCTACCTCCGGCCCCGCTTCGGCGGGGCTTTTTTTGTTTGCAGCACGACCGATCGGCGCGTGATAGCACGGCAAGCAGCCGCCTGAACGGCGGCTTCCATACCCCAACCGGAAATCAGACCTTCAGCTCGCGCCGCTCGCGTTCCGTGACCATGGCGAGATCGAGCACCTTCTGCAGGTTGGCCGCGTGGCGGAAATTTGGGTCTGGCTGGATGCCGCTTGCCACCGCTTCGGCGAAGCGCTGATAGTTGGTCGGCACTGGAGGCACTTCGATCTCCTTCCAGGTGGCGGTCTCGGCATCGTCGCCGAGGCAGCCGCGCAGTTCGGACCCTCCGGGCCGATGGATCACTTCGAGGCTGCCCTTTTCGCCGTAGATGCGCAGCTTCAGCTCGTTCAGATGGCCGGTCGCCCAACGGCTGGCATGGATGACGCCGAGCGCGCCGTTGGCGAAATCGACCGACATCGTGAAGCTGTCATTGGCGTCTAGCATATATTCACCGATCTGGCCGCCCGGCGCCTTGTTGAAGGTCTTCAGCCGCGCAAAGACATGGTCGATGTCAGTCGCGGCGCCATAGGCGGCGAAATCGAGGATATGGATGCCGACATCGCCGAGCACGCCGTTTGAGCCGTGGCCGGTGGAAAGCCGCCACAGCCAGGTCGATTCGGTGCGCCAGTCGCCCCACGCGCGCGAGACGAGCCAGCTCTGGAGATAGGAGGCCTCCACATGCTTGATCGTGCCGAGCTCGCCGGCGAGCACCATCTCGCGGGCGCGCTGCAGCGGCGCGACGTTGCGGTAGGTGAGGTTCACCATGTTGATGACACCGGCCTTTTCGGCAGCTTCCGTCATCTCAAGCGCCTTCGGATAGTTTTCCGCCAGCGGCTTCTCGCAGAGCACATGTTTGCCGGCGGCAATCAGCGCCAGCGTTGTCGGGTGATGAATGCGGTCGGGCGTGATATTGGTCGCCGCGTCGAATTCACCCCAGGCAATCGCCTCATCAAGCGAGAGAAATCGCTTTTCGATGTCGAACTTTTCGGCAAAGGCGGAAAGCCGGTCGGGATCGGTGTCGACGGCGCCGACCACCGTGACCCCGTCGATTTTGCTGAAGTGGGTGAGCTGGTTTTTCGCCATCACGCCCGTGCCAAGAACGAGTAGTCGCATGAATGCTCCTCAGCGGTAACCGGCTTCGCCGGCCTGGTGCAGTTTCGGGCCGCGTTCGACGATCGGCTCCAGTGCCTTTTCTACCGGCACATTCGGAGCGTCGGTAATGCTCGTCAGAGCG